>JBCQSY010000058.1:0-2280 GCA_047178865.1 Rikenellaceae bacterium | reverse complement strand
CAAAAACAAAAACACACAAATAAATATCAACAAAATCACCTGAATTTTATGGTCGACCTGCCTGAAATCGCGGTTTCATGGGGGTATGCCTATTTTGGGTGTATACTTTGAGCCTGGCTCCGATTTGTTTCGCCTTTTCTTATGTCCCTATAGTTTCTTGACCTCAATTCAGTTGCATTTGCAGGTTGAATTCAGCAAGTGTTATAATTTTGTAAGACATTAAAATAATCAATGAAAATACTAGTTATCATCGTCACTTACAACGGGATGAAGTGGCTCGAAAGGTGTCTCAATAGTGTTGTTAATTCGTCGATTCCGCTTGATGCTTATATAGTTGACAATGGTTCAACGGATGGTTCGCAGGAGTTTATTCAGGCGAATTATCCGCAATTTACATTCTACCAGAGCCCAACAAACTCTGGCTTTGGTGCGGCGAATAATATTGGATTGGAGTATGCCATAGAGCACGGCTACGACTATGTCTACCTCCTAAACCAGGATGCGTGGGTGATGGCGGAGACGATAGAGACTCTTATCAACCAGCATAAGAAGAACCCCGAATTTGGAATAATTAGTCCTCTTCAGACTAATGCTGAGATGACTAAGTTGGATCGCAACTTTGTATACGGTAGCATTGCTAAGACTTCGATTACCTCCGACTTTATATTCAACAATGTCAAGGAGATATACGAAGTAGAGGATGTTATGGCAGCACACTGGTTGGTGTCGAGAGAGTGCTTGATAGAGGTTGGTGGGTTTTCGTCGACATTTCAGCACTATGGCGAGGATAATGAGTATCTGATGCGTGCGAAGTATAGAGGTTTCAAAACGGCAGTAGTACCATCTGTGGTTGGAGTTCACGACAGGGAGTTCCGCGAGGAGACAAAGAGCAAGAGTATTTATATGCTATCTATTCTATTTCTGGTTATCGCCTCTAATCCTAATAAATCATTCGCGAAATCGCTATTTATGGCATACGCAAAATCAACCGTGTTTGCTATATACCAATCCATTATACACAAAGATTTAACAGTTTGGTTGAGGTGTATTATAAAAGTACCTCCTTTCATAAAGATATATCGAGGTCGTCAGATTGCAAAATTTGACACCACGCCATTCTTAAAAATAAATAAACAATAATATGAACATAGCAATAGTAGGAACGGGTTACGTGGGCTTGGTGTCGGGCACATGTTTCGCTGAGGTGGGTGTCAATGTCACCTGCGTGGATATCGACCAGAAGAAGATTGACAGCCTCATCGCGGGGCAGATTCCAATCTACGAGCCGGGGTTGGACGACCTCGTCAAGCGCAACTACCAGGATGGACGCCTCAAGTTCACCACCGAGCTAACATCCGTGTTGGACGATGTCGAGGTGGTATTCTCGGCGGTGGGAACACCTCCCGACGAGGATGGTTCGGCTGACTTGCAGTACGTTCTGGCGGTGGCTCGAACATTCGGCCAGAACATCAAGAAGTACACAATCCTCGTGACTAAGTCGACCGTGCCCGTGGGTACAGCCCAAAAGGTCAAGGCGGCGATTCAAGAGGAGCTTGACAAGCGTGGCGTGGATATCCCGTTCGACGTTGCGAGCAACCCCGAATTTTTGAAGGAGGGTGCTGCTATCAAGGACTTTATGTCGCCCGACCGTGTGGTCGTAGGTGTCGAGTCGGAGAAGGCCAAGGAGGTGATGACAAAGCTATATCGCCCATTTTTGTTGAACAATTTCCGCGTTATCTTCACCGATATCCCATCGGCTGAGATGATTAAATATGCCGCCAACTCGATGCTCGCGACGCGTATCTCGTTTATGAACGACATCGCCAACTTGTGCGAAATTGTGGGTGCGGATGTCAATATGGTGCGTCTGGGTATCGGTTCGGATGCTCGTATCGGCAATAAATTCTTGTACCCAGGCTGCGGATATGGCGGCTCGTGTTTCCCTAAGGATGTCAAGGCGCTGATTAAAAGTGCCGAGAAAAGCGGCTACGATATGCAGGTTTTGAAAGCTGTCGAGTCGGTTAATGACTACCAGAAAACGGTGGTTTTCAACAAGCTCAAAAAGGCTTACGGTGGCGATTTGAGCGGTAAGAAAATCGCAATCTGGGGTCTTGCGTTCAAACCCGAAACCGACGATATGCGCGAGGCTACTTCGCTTGTAACCATCGAGTTGCTGCGCGAAGCGGGCTGCGAAGTCAAGGTCTACGACCCAGTTGCGATGGAGGAGTGCCAGCGCAGAATTGGCGATACGGTGGAGTACGCAAGCGACATGTACGACGC
>JBCQSY010000057.1:0-2602 GCA_047178865.1 Rikenellaceae bacterium | reverse complement strand
CTAATAGTTATTCTATTAGCAAGATAGTAAAATTAAAAAGCGAAGTAAGAATCTGTTTAAGTTTTTCTGCTTAAAAATAGTATGAGACATTTTGCTTTGATTTTTGATTTTGATATCAAAGCTAATAGTTATTCTATTAGCAAGATAGTAAAATTAGAAAGCGAAGTGAAAGAGCCATACTAGATTAAGTGAGAGAAATTTAAACAGATTCTAAAAGAGCTATAGCAGATTAAGTGAGAAGAATTTAAACAGATTCTGATAGTATGGTTTTACAAAGATACGCAAAGTTCAGAGAGGAGATAGCCAGCAACTTCTCGCCACAAAGTGCTGCTGCCGTTGATGAGGCTCTTGAGTTTGCAGAGGATGGACTCCGTGGCAACTACAGATACGATGGCTCACCACTACTCGACCACGCAGTCGGGGTGGCAAATATAGTGCTGTGTGAGGTTGGGCTTGGGCGTAACTCGGTTATCGCCTCGATTATTCACGATGTTATCCGACTAGCCTATAAGCATAATGACGAAGAGGCTCTAAAGGAGATTTGCGATAAAATCCGCGAACAGTTTGGCGAGCAGGTGCTAGGTATAGCCACCTCGTTGAGCCTTATCTCTGGTATCAGGGTCAATGTCGAGGTGCAACAAGCCGCCGCTTTTCGCGACCTAATTATCTCCTACTCATCCGACCCACGTGTCATTCTGATAAAACTCGCTGACAGGTTAGAGGTGATGCGCTCGCTTGAGATATTCCCCAAAGAGAAGTGGCAGAAAAAGAGTTGGGAGAGTCTGAACCTCTACGCTCAGATTGCTCATAAATTGGGACTCTACAACCTCAAATCCGAATTGGAGGATTACTCACTAAAGTTCCTAGAGGCAAAAGATTATAACCATATAGTCAAAAAACTATCCGATAGCCAGAGCGAACGCGAAGCCTACATCAAGGAGTTTATCGCACCCGTTAGCAAACGGTTAGACTCGGCAGGAGTCAAGTACCATATCAAGAGTCGAACCAAGTCGATATACTCGATATGGAGCAAGATGCATAAGCAGAACACCCCATTCGAGAGTGTCTACGATATCTTCGCCATACGTATCATCATCGAGTGTGCTCCCGAAATGGAGAAACAACAGTGCTGGCTCGCCTACTCACTGGTGAGTGACTGCTACACTCCCAATCCAAAGAGGATGAGGGATTGGGTCTCTATCCCAAAGAGCAACGGATATGAATCGCTACACGCTACGGTTGCCGCAAATGGTGGCAAGTGGGTCGAAGTTCAGATTAGAACCGAGCGCATGGATATGGTCGCAGAGCGTGGTATCGCAGCACACTGGCGTTACAAAGGTAATAGCACCCAGGGCAGCGACGAGTGGCTATCACGACTTCGTGAGCTTATCGAGGATACCACCGAATCTATAGCCGATAGGTTCGATGCCAAACCGACCTCTTCCGAGATATTCGTATTTACTCCAAATGGAGATATCCGCAAGTTACCAAAGGGTGCTACGGTGCTCGATTTCGCCTTTGATATCCACACTCGTGTTGGTTCGATGTGTGTTGGAGCGAAGATTAACGAGCGCACAGTACCTATGCGTGAGGAGCTAAGCAGTGGAGATATTGTCGAGATAATCACACAGAAGAACCAGACTCCAAAGAGTGACTGGCTCAATATCGCCATCACCTCGAAGGCTCGAAACAGGATTAAATATTACCTTCGCGAAGAGGCTGCCAAGAGCGCCAAGGATGGCAAGGAGGAGCTGGAGAGACGTATCAAGAATTGGAAACTGAACATCTCAATCGACGAGGCTGTGGTGTTCCTCTCGAAATATTATAAGTTAAAGAGCGGCACCGAAGTCTACGAACTAATCGCACAGCAGAGGGTCGAGATGCTCGCAATCAAGGAGCTACTTCAACGCCACCTTAGTGGCGAGATTGACTCACAAAGGCGTCAAGCTGCGGCTCTAGCTGAGCAGAAACGCGAAGCGAGAAAGCAGAATAATAAGGTCGACGAGAGTCCATCCAACGACGCACTCATAATCGACGAGAGCATCAACAACATCGAATATAAGCTGGCGAAGTGCTGTAACCCGATAAAGGGCGATGATGTATTTGGCTTTGTGACAATAAGTTCGGGGGTTACGATTCACCGCAAGGATTGCCCCAACGCAGCACGCCTAATCGAGAACTACCCATATAGGGTGATGGAGGCGGCGTGGCGTGCATCGGCGACTGGTGCATTCCGTGTCAATATCAATATCGTGATACGAGACAATTCGGGAGTCACCAACTCGGTGACCGAGGTGATTAGCCGCGAACTTAAACTCAATATGAGAGGGGTCTCGATTCTATCACGTGCTGATGGCACGGCGGCAGGAACAATCAGTGTCGAAGTACCTAATACCCAGATGGTTGATATGTTGATTCACTCACTACAGCGACTTCGTGATGTGATACGTGTATCGCGTGAATAAGAATCTGTTTAAATTCTTCTCACTTAATCTAAGCTAAGGCTGAATTCAACCTGCAAATGCAACTGAATTGAGGTCAAGAAACTATAGGGACATAAGAAAAGGCGAAACAAATCGGAGCCAGGCTCAAATTTATTCCG
>JBCQSY010000056.1:0-2738 GCA_047178865.1 Rikenellaceae bacterium | reverse complement strand
GATATTTTAACTAAATTTCATAGACGCCATTTTTGGGCGTATACTGGATTGAAAACAAGCTAAATAATCGTCCTCGTAAAAGACTCGGATACCTCACACCAAATGAAAAATTTAAACAAATTATTAATATGAATTCAGTTGCATTTGCAGGTTGAATTCAGCATATGATTATATAATATATGATTTTTTTTATTTTCGAACCAATCTCAACACTCGTCTAACGAAATCGCGCATTCCTTGCGATATTGGGTAGAGAAGAGCTAGCATTATAGTTGATACAGCGGTGGTGGTAATTGCTCCGCTGATGAAGAAGTTCAACAGTCGAGAATCGGCGATTGCAGTGAGCCACTCTAAGTCGACAAGGTAGAGTGCTGTAATCATAAGTAGCATCACGAACATGCCTTTGAAGAATATCACAAGGTAGATTCCCAGCGGTTGTTTGAGTCCACATCTAAATAAAAAGTATGGTTTCCAGCACATTACTATTAGCAGTAAGCTGATTATTGCACCACATAACACTCCGTCTATACCATAAAAATATCCCAGCAACACAGAGCAACTTATATTCAAAGCCGCCTCGGTCAGAGGTGCCCACATATCACGGAATAATCCATAAGCATTGATATACTCATCGACAGTTAACCTTATTCCTCGAATAAAAAACGTCACCAACATCAATACAACAGTCGTGTTGCTCATAATATACTCCGAACCAACCCACAAGGTTATAAATTGAGGCAACATCACATAAGTGGTAATAGTCAATATTGCAACCAAAAGCAGGCGTGAGGTATATAGCTCGTCAAAGACCCTTATGATTCTCTTCATATCACCCTCGGCAACCAAGTTACCTACACTTGCAGCCATCCCATTAAATAGCGAGGTTATCAACTGTGTAACACCCAAAATCACAAACATGTAGTTACCATAGTAGGCAACCACCGTCAATGAAGAGTATGCGTATACTATAAGCGGTTGAGTCTGAGTTAGAACAAATACCCCAATCTTATGAACAAAGACCTGTTTCACCTTTGTTATCACTTCGGGGTACTTTAGCCTCAGTTGTGAGTCGACCTTTATATTGGCTCGAAGTTGAGGGGCGGATTTCCTAACAGTGATATTTAGAGTTATCGCAGATATTACAATAAAAGCGAACTCGATAGCTAGCCACCATAGATACTCATTCTCGAAACAAGAGAATGCTATAATTTGAAATACACGAGCTAGAACCCTTACAAAGCTATAGCTATAAACTATCTTATACTGCTCCTGATTAGCGGAGAGAATTATCTGCTTATAGTTTACGAAATAGTCAAGGAGTGATCCAAACAGAAGAACCGAGAATGTTGCATAGGCATACCATATCGGGAGAGTGCTCTTTACAAAAATCATTGGGAAGAAACACATCAATACCGACGCTGCTCCCATCACAATAAATGCAATATTTCGATACAACCACCCTTGTAGCGAAACTATCTCATTGATAGTCTCTTGGTCTTTGTCGAATAGAGGTTTGTATAGAGTACAGGCAATGGCTGTACCAATACCCATCTCAGCGATATTTATAAACTGTAGAAGATTTACAGCTGTTGTATTCAATCCTAATAACTCAGCTCCTAGATGGTCGAGAAAAACCTTCCTGGAGAAGAAACCTATTACAAAAGATACAACGGCAAATAGTAGCGCAACTTTACTATTCTGTATGCTCTTGGCTGTTCTTGACATTGTTGTTCTGGTTGTGGTTATAGTCGTTCGATGAGGGTGGCGCAGACGTCGATGCGGTAGGCCAGGATGCCGCTGATGTTGATGGTGACGCGGCGGTCGCGTTTGCCCTTAATCTTCGCCAGTTCGCCTTGGTAGCCTTGGAAATCGCCGCCTGTGATTCTGACCGGGGTGCCGCGCTCTAGGCGACTAACCGAGAGGTCCACGTAGTGGATGCTATCTTGCAGCAGCTGGGTGGCGTGGATAAACTGCTCCATCTCTAGCGTGGGTACGACTATCGGGCGCAGGGTCTCCTCACTCTCGACGAGGCGGTTGTGGAGGTAGGGAAGTGCACTCTTTAGCCTGCGTAGCTCGTGGATATCCGCCTTGATGAAGATGAGGTTGTGTATCGCCGGTTTTAGGCAAACCACCCTCTTTCCTCCTTTGGCTAAGAGGCTCTTTTCCATCGGGATAAAGCCCTCCACTCCGCAACTCTCTAAATAAGAGAGTGAAGATGTGAGAAAAATTACTATCTCAAAATCTCGTTTTCGCAAGTAATTGTTTATAAATCACACTATTATAGGCAACTATTTTTCCGGTTTTTTATATTATCCAATCTTTTTTGACAAAATTTAACTAAAAAATGAAGATATATTTGGAGTAGAGGGTTTATTTTTATAATTTTACGCCAGAATTACTAACCCTTTTGAAAAAGCCACTTTTTCTGTGGGATAGAGTTCATGGAGAGACTTGCAAAATAATAAGGTTATAGATTTAATACTTTTACTTCGTTACCTTGTAACTAACTGATATTCAAGCAGAAGCGCGAATGTGGTATTCTCCCTCTAGTATCTATACATAAGGAATTAATGGTTGAGTATTTGGATCTAGGAGTGGTGTGGTACGCTATGAAAACCACATTCAAGAGGGAGTTGAAAGCACTCTCTTATTTAGAGAGTTGCGGAGTGGAGGGCTTTATCCCGATGGAAAAGAGCCTCTTAGCCAAAGGAGGAAAGAGGGTGGTTTGCCTAAAACCG
>JBCQSY010000055.1:0-2965 GCA_047178865.1 Rikenellaceae bacterium | reverse complement strand
GAATAAATTTGAGCCTGGCTCCGATTTGTTTCGCCTTTTCTTATGTCCCTATAGTTTCTTGACCTCAATTCAGTTGCATTTGCAGGTTGAATTCAGCTCACCCCTTTTGTGCGTTACCCACATCATGCTCTATACAATATTGTCAACAGTGAGCGACAAGATAATATTGCAAAGCAGATTGATATGCCTCTCTTTAATCAATTTATCGAAGAGCATCCTGAAATAGGTTGGGGTTCAGAGCGAAAAATTATTGCTCTCTATGGACCAAATTGTAAATATTGTAGAATGTCAGCTCAGCAAATCTCACAAATAATCCGTCGCAATAACCTCCCAAGTAGTGCGATTCAGTTAATCTTTTGGGGTACTGAGCAGAGTGTAGAGCACTTCTTCGAGCAATCTAATGCTGTAGAGTTTGACTATATGATAATCGAACCAAAGCCACTTCTCGACATTGTTAATGGTACAGTACCTACACTGCTGTTCTACGATGAGCAAGCCGAGCATAAGATGACAATCCAAAACATACGCTCGGTACAGGAGCTAGATATTATAACTAGGCTTAAAAATCACTAGTTTCCTACTTATAAAATTCTCCGTAAGACTCAGTAAGACTCAGCAAGACTCAGTTAATCCTCAGAAAACCAATAGATTGCGGCTCGGAGGCCGTAATGACGATTTTTAATTCTTAACTCATAACTCTTAGCCCTCTATTCCAAACACCTGACGGGCATTATCGCTAGTTACACGTGCTACTTCGTTGATATCCACACCTTTAATCTCTGCGATTTTCGCAGCTATAAGGGGTATATACGCAGGTTCGTTACGACTGCCTCTGTGTGGGGTTGGGGTAAGGTACGGAGCATCTGTTTCGAGGAGTATATCTTCGAGCGGTATCGCCTCGACCGCCGCAACAAGAGAGGAGCGTTTGAAGGTTACAACACCTCCGATACCGAACTTAAAGTCGCCAATAGATCTGATTATCTCATACTCCTCAGCACCACCCGAATATGCATGTATCGCACCATGTATCGCACCACGATACTCCCTGAGGATAGGGATAATCTCAGCCCAAGCATCACGCACGTGTACATCAATAGGCAGCTTATACTCTATCGCTAGCTCCAACTGCATCCTCAATGCCTCGCTCTGCTCTGCCAAGAAATCACGACTCCAATATAGGTCTAAACCAACCTCACCAAGAGCACACAGCGACGGAGCATCACCTCGCTCTAAAACCTCTGCCACCATCGATATCTCGCTGCGCCATTGGGGGTTATCGTTGATGCATGTAGGGTGAACTCCGACCATAGTACGCAGATATGAAGGGTGAGCCTCAGCGAGTAAAAACATCGCATCTCGCGTGTGTGAATCGATATCGGGCATTATAACCATGCCTACACCAGCCTCACGACTTCTATCAATAACTTCCTGACAATCAGCGTCATACTGCTCAACATAGAGATGAGCATGTGTATCTATAAACATATACGTATCAATTTATTACCATCTGCAAAGGTAATACTTTTCCATCAAAAATAGAACACCCCTATAGCTATTCCAACCTCTTAATCAACATATATCGCTGCCCTGGGATGAGTTTTATCGCTCCGGCAAACTCCAACTCCATAAGCAACATCGAGAGAGTTCCCGAATCGAGAGCCGTAATCTCCAAGAGATGATTCATCGAGGGTGGCTCTTGGCAGTAGTTAAGATATTTCAACAACCCAACCTGCTCCTTATTGAAATTCGACATATCGACAACACCGCTCGAACGAGGTGTAACATCCTGAGTCACATCCCACATTGCAGCTCGAATAATATCCTCACTACTTATCACCGGCTTAGCTATCTCATCGCGAATCAACCTATTACACCCTGTCGATGTGATATCTGTTATACGCCCCGGAACAGCCATAACCTCACGCGAATAACCAAAAGCATACTCCGCAGTGGAGATAGCACCTCCATCATATCCCGACTCCACAACAAGCGTCACACTACTCATCGCTGCAATTATCCTATTGCGCGGCTTGTAGTAACGACCATTCATCTTCGTGCGACTATTCAGCTCCGAGATAACTACCCCACCATTGCTCAATATATCTCGTGCAAGGTTAGTGTGCTGCACTGGGGTAACCTCAGGTAGAGGATTAGGCAGCACCGCAATCGTTACAACACCACTCCTTACAGCTGCTCGATGTGCCGCAGAGTCGATACCAAAAGCCAACCCACTAACAATCGTTAAATTAGGAACTCGCTCCGATAGCTCATCGACAATCTGCGTTGTAACCCTCTCACCATAAGGAGTCATACGACGTGTTCCAACAATCGACAACATCGTTCCGCCTAGAGCCTCGACACTCCCCTTTGCATATATCACATGTGGGGCATCGTTGGCCTGAGATAGTAGAGCGGGATAGTGCTCGTCACCAATGGCGATAGGTGTGATAGAGTGCTTTCTGCAATACTCCATCTCAGCAAGAGCTGCACCTCGACAGCTGCGACGAGTGATATGTTTGATGATATCATCCGCCAACTTCAATCGAGAGGATAGCTCTTCGGGTGGGGCAGTGAATATACTCTCCGCATCACCAAACTCCTCAATTAAGCGAGCAATACCAATATTTCCCAACCTGGGAATCATCGTTAACTCAATATCTAGTTCCGTCATAACGTGCATTAAATTAGATTGTAAAGATACAATTTTTGAGCTATAAAAATAGATGCATAGTATTTTTTTCAACTTTTACACCCAGATTCTTTGCAATTAATCATTTTTTGCCTATCTTTGCACACCGCTTTCTAGGAATAGTTAGTGGCAAAGGGTCTGATGGCCGAGTGGCTAGGCGCCGGTCTGCAAAACCGTCTACAGCGGTTCGAATCCGCTTCGGACCTCATTGTAAAAACGCAACAAGCTAATATGCAGCCTGTTGCGTTTTTCTTTTACCATTTCTTCCCCACATTT
>JBCQSY010000054.1:0-3679 GCA_047178865.1 Rikenellaceae bacterium | reverse complement strand
TTGCTGAATTCAACCTGCAAATGCAACTGAATTCATATTAATAATTCTTAATTCTTAACTCATAATTCCGGGCTTGACCCGCAATCTCAAAACACAATAACGAGATTCTGAATCAAGTTTAGAATGACGGTATAGGTTCGCAATTCCGTTTTTAGTTGGCTACAAATATAGTACAAATAATTCACAAAAAAAAGAGGAACGTGTAAAAACGTTCCTCTTGATTATATATTCCTCTATTAAAGAGTACTACAATGCCTGGGCTGCTGCTGCGAACTCCTCGACAGATAGTGGCTTCTCGTTAACGGTAATCTGCTCCTTAACGGCTGCTACGACCTTACTCTCGTATAGTTTCTCGTAGATACGTTGAGCCTGCTCTTTAGTTGAAAGAATCTGCTGTGCGTAGTTCTCCAACATCTCAGCTGGTGCTGCTGGCATACCATATTGAGCGAACTGAGCCTGAGCCATATTCTTAGCCTCCTCGATTGCCTCCTCTTGCTCGATTTTGATATCGTTAGCCTCGATTAGACGACGTTGGATATAGTTCCAAGTGTACATTGTAAGGAATGCCTCGAAATCCTTCTCGATATCCTCCATTGAGAATTTACCCTCGTTGATAACCATCAACCAACGCTTCAAGAACTCAACTGGCATCTGCAAACCTGCCTCTGCTACTAAGTATTTACGCATATCACCTACGAATAGGAAGTCGCTCTCACGACGTAGCTCCATTGCGATTTGCTCCTCGAAGAATTGAGATAGCTGCTCTTCAGAGGTGATATTTCCATCAGGGAAAGCTGTTGCGAAGAACTCCTCGTTCATCTCAGGGTCTGCGAACTTGCGGATTTTGGTAATCTCGAACTCGAACTCTGGGTTGATAGAGTCCAACTCCTCCTCTTTGCACTGAAGGATTGCCGCGCGCTGTGACGCTGTTTTGTAGAGGTCGTTAACGTTAACCGACATCTTGTCGCCCACCTTCTTACCGATAAATGGAGCACGCTCCTCCTCGCTCATTGAGATAAGACCAACGTAGGCATCCTCAACATTAATCTCCGAGTTATCCAAAGTTCCGCTGATAGCCTCATCCGAGGTAACCTCCTCAACATCCTGAAGGCGACCAAAACGACGAAGGAAATTAGTACGGTACTCCTTACGCATATCATCGTTTACAGCGATAGATTTATACTCAACCACACGCTCTTTGTTTAGTTCCAAGTTGAACGCTGGAGCCTCACCAATCTCGAAGATAAACTCGAAATCTGTACCATTATCGAAGTCGAAATCGCCCTGCTTATCCGATGGGATAACATCCCCTAGGTATTCGATTTTCTCACTTTTAAGGTAGTCATAAACAGCAGTTGAAGCAGTTTGGTAGGTCTGCTCAGCGAGCACTCCCTTGCCATACATCTTCTTGATTACACCCATAGGAACCATTCCTGGACGGAATCCTGGGACATTAGCCTTCTTCTTAAAATCACGAAGACTCTTCTCTACTGATGCAGCGTAATCTGCCTGCGCTACCTCTACTTTGAGTAGCGATACGCCACCCTCTAATTGTTCTCTTACGATATTCATATATGTTGACTTAATTGTTTCGCGATAAAATAGGGCACAAAAGTACAAATAATTTTTTATATTTTACAACTTATTACTACTAAATTGTTAATTTTTCAAAACTGAGACTCTGAGAGGTTGAGAATATGAGAATATGAGACAAATAATAATTTTAGCTCTATATCTCAAGTTGGATATATCTATTATGACCGACTTTACTACAAAGCACTCCATCGTATTTAGAGATTAAGCGATAAGCGGTAGACCTTGAAATTCCAACGGATTTAGCTGCTTCGGCTAAATCCTCTCCGCAGAATGAGCAGGGGAGATTTTCGAATAGTTTTCTATCAACTTCGGGGACTGAATTGAGCAGTGTAGGGTATAGATACTTCGAGGCTATCACCCCCTGTAGGCGATAATATTCGATAATCTTTGCAGCCACAGCCACCGACGAAGAGTCTATCACCGAGATATCGTCCACCTCGGAGCAGTAGAATCTCAGAATGTGGACAATCAAAGCCACTCTTATCATATAGATTTCAAGTTTAGATTGCATACCTACCAGATTCTCTTGCTCTTCACTGTTGATTAAATCGGCATTATACCCCTGCCAATCCATCAAAGCATCGTAGGCGGACTCTGAGAGAGAGATTGTTTTAACCTCATCAGACAGCTCTAAAATAGCATTTATAAGCCTCTTGTAATCGAGCTCGACATCTGGCGAGATTGAATCGCGAGACCATTTCGATTTATGCGAAGAGTCGATAATCGACCAAAGAATACGGTCTGTAAAGCCATTGTAAGACCTATCACCCTTGGCGAAGGAGTTTAACACTTTTGGCTGAGTAGAGCCTAGAACATTGATAAAAGGCTCGGAAATAAGGATAGAGGATTCACTATTTTTTCTATCGACGATAACCGGTTTACCCGAAAAATTTGAGAGCCAGAACTGCTCTTGACTTCCCGAAGAGTAGCGAGTGAAGTTAGCAATCCAACCCTTCAACTCGTCGGCGAAGAGAGTCAGACCTCTAGGGTTATTGGCGTGTAGAGCCACCAAACCCTCAACCGTAGTATCTGAGACAACTTTACGCACTGGCCTGGGCTTTACTCCGCCACCAGGTAGAAACTCCTCCATCTCTCTCTTGAATTGCTCCATAGAGACCACATCAGCCTCGACGAGTGGTTGCATCGCCCACGACATTGGATGCGATTTATTAGCCCCTGCGTTGCCAACCAGAGCCATATAGATAATTGGCTTCTCCCACCAACCCTCTTTGACTTTAACCCTCACCGAGTTGCCTATCGCTGAGGCTACAGCCAGCAGAATAGACGACGAGATATAATCGGCAGGAAAACCGAGTTTATCGCAACACTCACCAATGATATATTGCAGGCGATGTGGTAGATGTTGGATAGGGAATAGTGAGTTATACCTCTCGGCTGCCACGAAATCATCTTCGGTAAAGGCGTATCTATCCAAACTACTCATTACTCTCAGGGTTTAACATATCGAACAAATCATTCACTTCACCCTCTTGTGGCTCTCTATCTTTTAATATTCTCATATTCTCAATATTCTCACACTGCTGTTCTCTCATTTCATCTATAATCGAGAGCAACTCTTCTCGACTCATCGACTCTCTGGTCCAGATATCAGAGGCTAGATTGAGGGCAACATCACTTTTAAGATTAACCACTCCGCAGAACGAATCTTCGGCAATCTTATTATAAACCCTACCCCTTACGAGTTTATCGCTGAGACCATAGGTTTTGATTTGTGAGATATCAACTGCGTAGAGAGTATATAGTTTAGTTACCTGCTTTACTCTAGAGATAAAGCTACTGTAATTCTCCCTGCTACGCTGTTTCAAAGATAGCCTAATGGTTGAACCATTACCTAATGGTTTTTTAAAAGAGTTCTTCGAAAATTTACGTTTAAAACCTATACTCACTACTGACTTATTCCTAAATTGTAGTATTAACTCTCCATTATCTACTACACTTACTTTTTTATTACTATTATTCATATTATACTTATTATTTATATTTATATTGTATTGACCCGTAAAAACCGAGCATATTTTTTGTAATTTTTGTTTACCTTTGTATCGGACAAGCACCTCCGATG
>JBCQSY010000053.1:0-4204 GCA_047178865.1 Rikenellaceae bacterium | reverse complement strand
ACCCGCAATCTCGAAACAAAAGGAATGAGATTCTGAATCAAGTTCAGAATGACGTATAGATAGTTAATTAAGAATTAAGAGTTAAGAATTAGAAATTAAGAGTTGCCAAACGTCATTGCGGGCTTGACCCGCAATCTCGAAACAAAAGGAATGAGATTCTGAATCAAGTTCAGAATGACGTATAGATAGTTAATTCATAATTCATAATTCATAATTGAATAATAATTCTTAATTAAAAAAGCACTCTCGTTAATATAAACATTGTAATTATTACGAAATAAATCACACTCGACAGACCCCTATTTACCTCAACAAGTGCTCTATTCGTGAGTAGCGAAATAGCCGTAGCTGAGATTGCAACAAAGGGTATAACTTCGCCACCGATAACTACTACCGTGGCGGATGTTATGATTAGCAGCAGCATCAGAAGTAGTATAGATTGAATACTCCGATGATACTTCGAGTTGGTTAACGATAGTGTCCCTATCGGGATTAGTACCAGTGCTAGTATGATGGGTATAAGATAGCGAACGGTGTTGATATCGACCTCTATTACTCCATTGGTGAATAGTCTTAGGTTCTCGTTATATAGCTCCACGAGTGGCGCTGTGAATGGATAACCCATAAGCCAATAGCTGTAGAGGTAGGTAAACAGCGGGAATATTATGGCAAAGGTGATGATAATCTCTTCGCGTCCGGTTCTTCGCAGTAGGAGTATTATTAGTGGTATAATCACAGCCAGAACTATCGAGGCGGGGTATAAAGCTATAACACACCCGGTGAATATTCCGCTATGGAGCATCTGTTTCGAGCGATTTCCAAGACCAATATCTTTACAGCTATAGTAGATTGAGGCGGTGACTAGTAGCGATATGAGTGATATGTATAGTGAGTTGGTTGGGGTGAGTAGTGAACCAACGACAACCACCTGTAGAGGTGATGCTGTGAGTGAACGGACTCCATATATCATATCACTGCTCGATATTCGAGTGATAAGCGAGGAGTTAATCATCAATATAAAGGCGGTTAGGGCAATGGCTAATACAGGCATATTTAACTGCATTCTAGCCAATATATCGCTCGGTGAGATAAACTCCCCCTGATGTTCAACAGTGAACGAATTATCGAGGCTATTGACCCCTAGTAGAAGAGTTGTGGTGATAATTGCGACCAACACTATATTCATAAATATGGATATCGGAGGCATAGTTACTGCGTGAGACTTCATCGGCTACCCTCCTTTATCTTTATGAGTTCGTTCATCTTATCACGGAACTTAGCAGCCTCCATATAGTTACACCTCTTGGCTGCTGATAGCATCTGCTCTCGCGATTCTTGAATCAATTTCTCAAGCTCCTCTCCCTGGGGTTGTGCACTATATGTGGCACGAGGCTCTGCTGCGATAGAGTGTTGTGGAGTATTGCCTAGTGGATAGATAGCTATATTCTCAATATTCTCACCGCTTTTCGTCGATTTACTATCGAGAAGTAGAGGTGTTCCACTACCGCTCCTTTGAGCCATTCTAGGTAGCTGTTCGTGCTCCATATTATAGGCTACCTGTCGGCTTCGTCTACGATTACTCTCCATAATAGTTTTCCGCATAGAGTTCGTACACTTATCTCCATACATAATAACCATTCCATTAACATGTCGAGCAGCTCGTCCTGCCATCTGAGTGAGTGAGCGAACGTTACGCAGAAATCCCTCTTTGTCAGAGTCCAATATCGCCACTAGGCTCACCTCAGGAAGGTCTAACCCTTCACGAAGTAGATTTACTCCAATCAGAACATCGAATAGATCTCCTCTCAAATCCTCCAATATCTGAACCCTCTCCAAGGTATCTATATCCGAGTGTATATATCTGTTACGAATCCCCGCCTGGTCGAAATATCTGGATAGCTCCTCGGCAAGACGTTTGGTTATAGTTGTAACCAAAACCTTTCTCCCCTTTTTGGCAGCTATATCTATCTCCTCGATAAGGTTATCTATCTGCCCATTGGTTCTCCTCACCAACATCGGAGGGTCGACAAGTCCAGTGGGGCGAATAAGCTGTTCGACAACAATCCCCTCGCACTTCTCTAACTCATAGTCGGCAGGTGTAGCGCTAACATATATCGCCGTTTCAACCAACTCCTCAAACTCGTCAATCTTAAGAGGTCTATTATCCCTGGCAGCCTCTAGCCTAAAACCATACTCCACGAGATTATCTTTTCTAGCTCTATCTCCACCATACATAGCTCTCACCTGAGGGATAGTTACGTGGCTCTCGTCGATAATCATCATATAATCCTCTGGGAAGTAGTCGAGCAGACAGAATGGACGAGTTCCAGCCTTACGGCCATCGAAATATCTAGAGTAATTCTCAATTCCCGAACAGTAACCAATCTCCTTAATCATCTCCAAATCATACTCAACTCTCTGTTTCAGACGTGTAGCCTCGACCTCGCGACCCTGAGCTGAGAAAGCCTCAACCTGTTGACCCATATCAACATATATCTGCCCTGTGGCGCTATCTATACGCTTTTTAGTGGTTACAAATATATTCGCAGGGTGGATTGTTAGCTCTTTGAGAGAGTCTATCTTTTGCCCTGTTTTGGCGTCAATCTCCTTTATACTCTCCACCTCGTTGTCGAATAGTTCGATACGATAACACCTATCTCCAAAGGGTGTCATAACGTCGAAACTCTCGCCATTAACTCTAAATGTCGCAGGAGTTAACTCGTTTGTTGTACGAGTATATAGAGCCTGAACCAAATCATAGAGGAGCTGTTTGTAGCTTGTTACTCGACCACACTTAATATTTATAGATGTTGCGTAGAAATCCTCTGGATTTCCCATTCCATAGAGACACGAAACACTCGAAATAACGATTACATCCCGACGACCTGAAAGCAGAGAGGCTGTGGTGCTTAGTCTCATCTTCTCAATCTCATCGTTAATTGATAAATCCTTCTCGATATATGTGTCAGATGATGGCAAGTAGGCTTCGGGTTGATAGTAGTCGTAATATGATACGAAATACTCTACTGCGTTCTCAGGAAAAAAGTTTTTAAACTCACCATATAACTGTGCTGCCAGGGTCTTATTATGACATAAAACTAGTGTTGGACGATTGAGCTCAGCCACAATATTTGCCATAGTAAAAGTCTTTCCCGAACCAGTTACTCCCATCAGCGTATTGTGCTTAGAACCACCACGAATAGCATCAAGTAGAGCCTTGATAGCCTCCGGTTGATCGCCTGTTGGTTTATAGTCTGAGATGAGTTTGAAATCCATGCCCGCAAAGGTACAAAAAAGAATTAAGAATTATTCAATTAAGAGTTAGGAATTAGGAATTAAGAATTATTCAATTAAGAGTTAAAAATTAAGAGTTAAGAATTAGGAATTAAGAGTTAAGACCCAAAACGTCATTGCGGCCTCCGACCAAAACGTCATTGCGGCCTCCGAGCCGCAATCTCAACACACTGATGATGAAGAGATTGCGGGTCAAGCCCGCAATGACGTGAGGGATAGTTAATTCAATTAAGAATTAGGAATTAAGAGTTAAGACCCAAAACGTCATTGCGGCCTCCGAGCCGCAATCTCAACACGTTGATAATAAAGAGATTGCGGGTCAAGCCCGCAATGACGTACGGGATAGTTAATTCAATTAAGAGTTAAGAATTAAGACCCAAAACGTCATTGCGGCCTCCGAGCCGCAATCTCAACACGTTGATAATAAAGAGATTGCGGGTCAAGCCCGCAATGACGTACGGGATAGTTAATTCAATTAAGAGTTAAGAATTAGAAATTAAGAGTTAAGACCCAAAACGTCATTGCGGCCTCCGACCAAAACGTCATTGCGGCCTCCGAGCCGCAATCTCGAAACAAAAGGAATGAGATTCTGAATCAAGTTCAGAATGACGTATAGATAGTTAATTCAATTAAGAGTTAAGAATTAAGAATTAAGAATTAAGAATTAAGACCCAAAACGTCATTGCGGCCTCCGACCAAAACGTCATTGCGGCCTCCGAGCCGCAATCTCAACACGCTGATAATAAAGAGATTGCGGGTCAAGCCCGCAATGACGTATAGATAGTTAATTCAATTAAGAATTAGGAATTAAGAGTTAAGACCCAAAACGTCATTGCGGCCTCCGAGCCGCAATCTCAACACGCTGATAATAAAGAGATTGCGGGTCAAGCCCGCAATGACGTACGGGATA
>JBCQSY010000052.1:0-4470 GCA_047178865.1 Rikenellaceae bacterium | reverse complement strand
ACGACAACCTATCGACACTGACAGTTGATGATTTGATTACTCTATTTACTGACGAAGGAATTTGGGATAGTGATAGAGCGGGATTGATTGATGATTTAGACTACATCCATTGGGTATTAGATGATGGCAAGGGCGAAGAGGATGCAATCGAATTTTTGGAGTGGATTGTAGCTGGCTCATTCGACACATCAGGTGAGAAAATCATACTCGCTGATGGAGTTAGCTATGTTAACATCGTAAAGAGCAGTGCGGATGGAGTGTACTACACTGCGACATTCAACCTGAGTGGTTGCGAGGTATTTGAAATACTGGTTGTTATGGAGGAGTATATAAATAGCGATAACGCTGGTAATTGGGTATACATCAATAATAAATGGATATTCATTCTTACGTTAGGCTAACCATAACAAAGAGAAGTGAATTTAACAGATAAAAAGATGAAAACAAATTTCGTAAAATTAATTGGTATTGCTCTACTATGTGTAGCGACGTTTATAACAACCGGTTGCTCGAAAGATGATGACAACCTATCGACTCAGACAGTTGAGGGTTTGATTACTATATTAGCAGAGATTGGAGTTTGGGATAGCGACAGCGACTGGTTGATTGATGATGCAACTGGTTTCTATATAATATTAGAAGAGGATGAGAGCGAGGAGGATGTAATCGAATTTTTGGAGAGTATTGTCGCTGGCTCATTCGACACATCGGGCGAGAAGGTTACACTCGCTGATGGTAGCAGCTATGTGAACATCGTAAAGAGCGGCGTAGAGGGAGAGTTCTACATTGTGACATTCTCTCTGAGTGGTTACGAGAAGTTTAAGATGATTGCTGTTATGAATGAGTACTTAAATAACGATAACTTCCTATTTTAGCCCCGATTAAACTCTAGTGAAAATAGTCGTAAACATAGCCCTGCTGCTGCTCTCTCTTTGGATTGGAGGTTGCAGCAAAGATAGCTTAGGAGTCGAGACTCCTGAGGTGCAGAATCATGTTACAATCCTATTTTCACTCAGCGGAGTTGGTGATAATGGGTACAACGACCTGGCGTTAACAGGAGTCCTAACAGCCCAAAGAGATAACGACATAGAGCTACATCTACTATACCCCACCTCGCAAGAGGAGGCAGGGGAGTTTATCTCCGACTGGGTGGATTATGGCTCTAGCGAGGGTAAAAAATCGTTGTTGATTCTCGCATCGAGCGACTATGAGACCCTCGTCGAGGAGTATATCCCCGATGATGTGTTGGAGAGTCGTGATGTACTGCTCTTCGAGTCGAAAAACCAGGAGCTTAACGTCTCGAAGTTTATGATATCTATGTATGGCACATCCTATCTAGCAGGGGCGATTACCCCAGTTTTTGGCGAGAATGCCGCTGTGATAACAGCAAACGACTTTGATAGCACCATAAACGATGCAGCGCAAGGGTTCTACGACGGTTTTATCTATGGTGGCGGTGGCGGTTATGTTCGCGAGTCACTCTCGGATAGTTGGGATGGTTACGCAATGTCGTCCGAGGCTTATATTCTAACAGCGGAGCTATCTAAACAGGCATCGTTTATATTCCCTCTAGCGGGTGGTTCTAACCTCGGAGTATTCAGATACACAAGGGATTACCCCGATGGGATATATACCTCAGGGGTGGATGTCGACCAAGCTGGATACTCAACACAGGTGGCATTCTCGGTGATGAAACATCTTGACCTTCTACTCGAAGATTACATCGATATGTGGCTGAACGACATCACGCTACCTAGAGACAAGGTGTATGGAATGGAGTCGGGATATATCGAGCTCTCTCTTTCACCCAACTACCAGGAGTTGTGTAGTGACAGGTACAACACATATATAAATCAAGCAATCCTAAAAGAGCAAGAGTATGAGGGCGACGATATCTAGATATAGCATTATAGCTCTCTGCGCGCTGTTTATGCTCTCTTGCATGAGGGATGACTCCGCTGGTAGCCAGAGTGGCAATCGCGAGGAGTTTACGATAGCTGTAATCCTCCCTCTAAACAATGATATGGAGCAGAGGTGGCAACGAACCGCAGAGTGGGCATTGAGTAATATCGAGCAGGCGCAATCAGCTCAAGAGCGAGGTGTTGCCCTCAATATAGAGTGGTACGACGAGAGCAGCGTTGATATTGAAGCTACGGCAAGTAGCCTAGCTCTCAGAGATGATATCCTCGCGATAGTAGGCCCGATGTACTCCGACAACGTTATAGCGACAGCGGCGATATGCGCAAAGTATGATAAAACGGTGATGTCGCCGATAGCATCCTCAGCGGAGTTGGCTCGCTCTTATGCCGGAACCGAGCCTCTATGGACACTCGCTGAGACCGATATAACCCAGTGTGAAATACTTCTATCCAAGGCTAAGAACTATGGTGCAGAGAGCGTTTCGCTGCTGGTTAAGGATAATAACTATGGGCAGACCTTTATCGATTGGTTTGCCTTCCAAGCCATCGAGTTGGGGTTGAGTGTGCAGGATGTTGTGATATACAGCGACGACTCGGTTGGCGAAGATTATAAAAGTTGCGCCACAAGTGGTGTGGACTACGTTATATGTGTGCCCGCCTCGGAGGATAATCTCAAAGGGATGCTCACAGCAAAGCAGGAGGTGGTAGGGTTGCAGTCCAAATTGCTATTTTCGGATGTTGCGTATAGCTCTACTGTGCTGAACGAGCTGAGCTCATTGGCGCAGGGTATCGAGGGTGTAGCGATGTATAGCGACCCATCTTCGGGTTTTGCGGTGGCTTATGATGTGAAGTATGGTGAGCTACCACTACTTGGTGAGGCGCAGTTCTACGACGCTTTGATGATGGTTTCGTATGGCGCTTTTCTAATAGAGCAGAGGGATGAACTATCGGAGATAAACGAGGCTCTACGCTGCTTGGTCGATGGTCGAGATAAAACCTATGGCTCTTGGCTCGCAGAAGATATGTCCTACGTATTCAGCTCCCTAGCAGATGGCGGAGCACCCGATATTAGCGGAGCTTCAGGCTCGCTCGATTTCGACCAAACGGTATATACCAATGTGCTAACTACGGTCTATGCAAATTGGTTGGTCTACGATGATGAGTTCGTTATTCTCGACTACAACACCAGCGATGGTAGCAATCGTACAGATGCAACACTCGCCAGCTGGAACTGGAGCAACTCCGTATCGCAGGAGTTTGATGAGTCGGGTAGCTTCTCCTACCCCAATTTGGACAATCAATGGGCTCTTGTCGTAGCGACCTCTACTTCCTGGTCGAACTATCGCCACCAAGCAGATGCTCTTGAGTTCTATCAAATGCTCAAAAGTCGAGGCTATGACGACGACCATATAGTGCTGATTATGGAGGATGATATCGCCTACAATGTGAAGAACCCATACCAAGGTGTGATTTCGAGTGCTATTGATGGCACTAACCTATATACCGATATCGAGATAGACTACATAATGTCGGATATATCGCCATCCGATATCGAGCTAATCCTCACAGGTGAGAGTAGCGATAGATTGCCCTCGACCATAGAGGCGGACTCGGATGATGATGTCTTGATATTCTGGAGCGGACATGGCGAACCTAATGCACTAAATTGGGGCGAGAGCGAGAGGCTAGATTATGATAGCATGAAATCTATGCTTACAAATCTGGAGAACCAATCTCGATTTAGAAAGATGTTGTGGTTCGTCGAGGCGTGCTATTCGGGTAGTGTGGCTGAAGCATCTGCCCAGCTTGATGGAGTGATGTTTATCACCGCCGCAAATGGAATGGAGACATCCAAAGCCGATGTCTTTAGCTCGAATATAGGGGTGTGGATGACTAACCGCTTCACCACGACTCTGATTTCGCAGATAAAAGATAGCCCCGATATAATTATGATAGAACTCTATTACAAGCTATTCCTCAACACCGTCGGTTCACACGCAACAATCTATAATAGTGCATATTACGAAAATCTGCACATCGATACTATGAGTGAATTTATGAACTGCTCGAATTAATATTTGAGAATCAAAAGGTAAATTTACTCTAAAATTTTGCATTTTAAAAAATTATCCCTATATTTGCACACCGATTTGGCACACAGAGCACAATCACTTACGAAAAAGTGGCGGTGTAACTCTCAGGAAGCGAGATTAATAACTTGCAAAAAGCGAGGACGACACTCTCAAAATTGAGAGGCTCAAAGTGCTAAGCATCAAGCCCAGATGGCGGAATCGGTAGACGCGCTGGTCTCAAACACCAGTGGAGCAATCCGTGCCGGTTCGATCCCGGCTCTGGGTACGAAAACCCCTCTTAATCGCTTGATTTTGAGGGGTTTATTTTCCCTGGGGTGTACGAATGGTGGCTAAAAAATACTCTATAGGGGACTTCTAAAAATTAACACTTTGATATTTAAATAATTATCACTACTTTTGTGTATTGTTAAAACTTATAATATAGATGATTTTTAAGAGCACAGGCAAGCGAGGATTGT
>JBCQSY010000051.1:0-5028 GCA_047178865.1 Rikenellaceae bacterium | reverse complement strand
ATAGCGACTCGGATGTTGAGCTAACTTACGACTCTAATGACGTGAGCGGAACTAAGGTGACAATCCCAGCCGGCCAATTTATCAGCACCGTAGGCTACGAAAAGAGCCTTAAACTGATAAAGATTCTAGCGGACGACTTCAAAGCCGTTGGTAGCGAACCTAGCAGAGAGATATCTATTCCAATAGATGTTAGCGTAGTGAGCAGCAATGCTCAGAGAGCAGAGGCTGGTGAGATTCAATTTGTCTTGACGGGTGAGACCTCGATGAATAGTTTCAACACATTGAGCTACGCTCTGGATGGTGTTAGTGCCAATGCACTTGCGATAGATGTCGAGACTCCAACCTCGCTTGCAATAGATAACGACAACACCAGTTTCGAACTATCAGCTATCACACAAACAATTGATGGTGATGCGGTTAGCCTCAGCGTAAGTGACGTATCTATCCCAGAAGAGGTTGTCTCAATCAATAGCGCACTACTTAAGAGCAGCAGCTTTATCACCCTACAGGTTGATTTGGGTGTAGATGATAGCATCGACGAGATTAGCTTTAAGAGCTTGGTGGTTAACTTCCCTAAATTCTTGAAATTCTCAGCAGATAGCGATAAGAACTACAATGAGTTTATCGACTCGGAGAATGTCTTGACACTCAAACCAACCGAGAGTGAGAGTTTCACTATCGAGAAGGTATCAAGTGGTGCTCGTTCGCTAGTTATCGCCCTTGAGGTCGATGGCTTAGACCTTAGCGACGATAGCTACAGCAAAGCTATCACTGGCGAGGGTGACAACAAGACCCTATCGATAGACGAGACTATAAGCTACAGCGGTGAGATAAATATCGCAGGAGGTAGCAGTTCACTTGGTAGTGATATCTCTGGTTTGATAACCATCACCATTGGCGATATGAACATCACCGATGTTGTCGGCGAGTTCACCGTGGATGTCGATATCGAGCCAACAACAGTCGATTTTGGTGAGGGCCTAACCGATGACTTCGATATCGAGGCAGTCTTGACAAACCCTACAATCGAGCTAGTAGTTGCCAACCCACTAGATATCGCACTATCGTTGAGCGGCTTCAACCTCAACCTAATAAGCGGTGGCGAGACATTGGGTGACCCTATCGTAGTTGATGATTTCATTATCCCAGCTAAAGAGGCTGAATCTTTGTCGACAACATACAAATTCAGAATCTCGATAAGCGGAGCTTCGTCTGGTGACTACATCGGCGTGAAGTGTGCTGAGCTGGGTAATATCTTGAAGTATGGAACTCCAGAGTCAATCGAGCTAACGATGGATGCAGGCCTAGCATCGGTTGATGATTATGGACTCCACTCAATCAATATCGACACCGAGTATAAGTTGTTGATGGAGTACTCAGTTGAGATACCTCTAGCCTTCGACTCTATCTCTATCGGAATGGATAGCAGCATAGATGGATTGAGCTCGACCTTTGAGGATTTGGGTGAGAGCGTTGATTTCACCTCACTTCTATTCCATGTCGAGGCGACTAATGCGCTACCTATCTCGTTGATTATAGGAAGCATAACCCCTTACGATGTCAATGGAGAGTCAATCGTTGGATTCGACGATATTATCCCTAGCGGAGGTGTATCAATCACGGCTAACGAGACCACTTCATTTACTATCAACCTCGGTGCAGAGGGCGGTATGGAGACCATCAAGCAGCTAGATATCCTAGAGTTTAACCTCCAGGTGAGTGGTGATAATGGTGAGCTGAAGAGCGGTGATAGCAGTTCAGACCAATACCTACAGATTAAACTCAGTGTTGAACTACCCGAAGGCATCACCCTTGATTTGGATGCTGACTTGTAAATCAAACTAACGAAGAGATATCATGAAAAAAATTATATTACTTTTTTCGCTACTAGCAGTAGCAATAAGCGGAGTAGCTCAAAGCTCGACTCTCTACAGCTCATACTACCTTGACCGTATGCCCTTGCGACATAAGCTCAACGCAGCATTGATGCCCGACCAGAACTATATTTCACTTCCAGTTATCGGAGGTATCAATATGACACTGGGTTCTAATATCGGTATGGAGAGCCTGCTCTACCCATCAACGACCGAGAGCAACACCCTCAACACCTTCCTTCACCCAGACGTGAGTGCGGATGATGCGTTGAGTAACCTCTCGAAGTATAACGGAATGGATTTCCAGATGGATATTAACCTTCTATCGTTCGGTTTCTTTGCCTGGGGTGGTTACAACACCTTCGACACAAACCTTAAGGTAAACGGTAGCGCATATATCGCTAAGGATTTGTTCGCATTTTTAAAACAAGGACAGACCTCTGATGTTACCAACTACGACCTATCGGGAACTAGCTTCTCGGCTAAAGCGTATGCTGAGGTGGCATTCGGACACTCTCGCAAGATTACCGACAGACTTACCGTTGGTGCTAAGTTCAAGTACTTGATGGGCTTTGCATCGGGTAACTTAAACCTCGATAACAGCTCTATCTCGCTCTCGAACAACGAGTGGATTATCAACTCAGGAGCTAGCGGTAATATCGCAATGAAGGGTGCTACCATCAATGTCGATGGCGAAGATGTCGAGTTCGACTACAACACCTCGAATATCGGATTGGCAGGTAAAGGTATGGCATTCGATTTCGGTGCAACATACCGCCTATTCGACGAGATATGGGTTCTCGATGGATTGGAGCTATCGGCTGCGGTTAACGACCTTGGTTTCATCACATGGAGCGGAGGCAACACCACAATAACCAATAACGGAGAGTTTGTCTACACCGGTTTCGAGGATATCGACATCAACGCAGACGACGATTCGGAGAACTCACTCGATTCACAGCTCGACAACCTCACCGAGGATTTGGAGGGTTTGATGGATATCGAGACCATCTCGAATGCTGATAAATATCGCCAGAGGTTGGTTATGAACTTCACAGCGGGAGCTGAGGCTATCTTCCTTGATGATAGAATCACCGTTGGTGTGCTCTACACCACCCACATCCGTGAGAATATCAACGCAAGCCATTGTGGAGTATTCTCGCTCAACTTGAAACCAACGCGTTGGATTATGGGTTCGGTTATATATAGTGCATCGAACTACGGCTCGAACTTCGGTGGAGTGTTGAATATCTGCCCTAGAGGTTTCAACTTCTTCCTTGGTGCGGACTACGGAGTGCCTAAGCTCACCAGCTCATATATCCCAGTTGATGCCAGCTTCGGATTCAACTTCAGCATGGGTATGGCTATAACTTTTGGTAAAGTGAGAGATTATAACGCAAATTAAGGGTTTGGATAGCCTCGCTTAATCTACATTATGATTATAAAGAGAGGTATTTAGAATCTTTTTTACTATCGGAGGAGAGTTTTTTTGAACTCTCCTCTTTTTTTTGTTGCTATTTTAAAAATAAAAATGTAACTTTGTCTTTCGACAGTAGAGCGCGACTGTGCTCTCGATATTTTATCTACCAATAAACAACCTAAAAACATGGCTAAAATCACAAAGGAGGAGGCTCTAAAATACCACAGCGAAGGTAAACCAGGAAAAATCGAAGTTGTACCAACAAAACCATACGCCACGCAGGAGGATTTATCCCTAGCGTACTCACCTGGTGTGGCTGAACCATGTCTTGAAATCAGCGACGACCCAGATAGCGTCTACAAATATACCACCAAAGGAAACCTCGTCGGGGTTATCTCTAACGGAACTGCGGTGTTGGGTCTAGGTAATATCGGTGCATTGGCTAGTAAACCAGTTATGGAGGGTAAAGCCCTACTATTCAAGATATATGCCAACGTCGACTCTTTCGATATCGAGATTAACGAGGAGGACCCTGAGAAGTTTATCCAGGTAGTCAAAGCTCTCGCTCCAACCTTCGGAGGTATCAACCTAGAGGATATCAAAGCACCTGAGTGCTTTATGATTGAGGAGCGTTTGAAGGCGGAGCTTGATATCCCAATCATGCACGACGACCAACATGGTACTGCTATCATCTCGGCAGCGGGTCTATTGGGAGCTATCGAGATAGCTGGCAAGAAGATTGAAGATATCAAAATCGTGGTGAGCGGTGCTGGCGCATCGGCTACATCATGCCTTAAACTATATATCGCACTTGGAGTGAACCCTGCAAATATCGTTGTGTTCGATACCAAAGGTGCTATAACCACCTCACGCACAGACCTTACCGAGCAGAAGGCTCAATTCGCAACATCTCGCAATGATGTCTACTCTATCGAGGCGGCGCTTAAAGATGCTGACCTATTCTTGGGTCTATCGAGAGGTAACCTACTCAATGGCGATATGATTAAGAGCATGGCTAAAAACCCTATCGTTTTCGCACTAGCCAACCCAACTCCTGAGATATCTTACGAGGATGCTATCGCAGCTCGCGAGGATGTAATCATGGCGACAGGTCGCTCGGATTATCCTAACCAAATCAACAACGTGCTCGGATTCCCATATATCTTCAGAGGTGCACTCGACACCAACGCCTCGGCTATCAACGAGGAGATGAAGTTGGCAGCAGTCCACGCCATCAACGACCTGGTTAAAACACCAGTCCCTGAGGAGGTTAAGAGCGCTTATGGAGTTGCGGATATGTCGTTTGGCAGGGAGTACTTCATCCCAAAACCAACCGACTCACGCCTTTTGAACTACGTTGCAGGAGCTGTTGCTAAGGCAGCGGTTGATTCGGGCGTAGCTCGAAAAGTTATCGCCGACTGGGAGGCATACTCAGCCCACCTCGATAGCTTGAAGTTCTAATTTTAAGAGTTAAGAGTTAAGAATTATGAGTTATGAGTTATGAATTAAGAATTATTATTTCTCAGTAATTCTCAGTAATTCTCAGCACCAAACGTCATTGCGGACTTATTCGCAATGACGTTTTTTTTGTGCCTTTTTTTGAGATTGCGGGTCAAGCCCGCAATGACGTTCTATAAAGCCCGCAATGACGGTTTTTGCTTTTCGTCATTCTGAACTTGATTCAGAATCTCATTCTTTTGGTTTGAGATTGCGGGTCGTAGCCCGCAATGACGT
>JBCQSY010000050.1:0-5561 GCA_047178865.1 Rikenellaceae bacterium | reverse complement strand
ACCATAGAGGCTGCAAAAACAAAAACACACAAATAAATATCAACAAAATCACCTGAATTTTATGGTCGACCTGCCTGAAATCGCGGTTTCATGGGGGTATGCCTATTTTGGGTGTATACCTATAGGTTACCGGTCTAAGATAAGAGGGCAGCTAACATCACGTTGGCTGCCCTCTCTTATTTTACCTGTGTCTAAGTATGTTAACCAATAGATTGCGGGTCAAAAGCCCGCAATGACGTGTGGGATGTGCTGAGAAGAACTGTGAAAGACTGTGAAGAACTCAGAAAGACTCAGTAATTCTCAGAAATTCTCAACAGATTCTCAGCAGATTCTCAGCAGATTCTCAGTCAAACATAAAAGTAGAGGCGAACCCTAAAAGGATTCGCCTCTCTCTTTGTGTAAAACTTAATTGACTAGTTGTAAACAGTCTCTCCGTGCTCGTAGATATCAAGACCCTCTTCCTCGATACGAGCCTCAACACGCATACCCATTGTAAGGTCGATAGTCTTGAATAGGATAAATCCTGTTACTAGACCCCAAGCCATGTAAGCGAATGCTCCAGCTGCCTGTACTCCAAGGAATGAGAACTCACCTGCGATAAGACCAATCTCTGGTGCGAATACTCCTGTAAGAAGTGTACCCAAAGTACCACATACACCGTGTACTGAGATAGCACCTACTGGATCATCAATCTTAAGAACTGTATCAAAGAACTCTACTGAGAATACCATTACGATACCGCAAATAGCACCGATTGCTACCGCTCCTGCTGGAGTTACAAGGTTACAACCTGCTGTGATACCTACCAAACCTGCCAATACACCATTGAGTGAAAGTGATAGAGTTGGTTTACCATACTTAACCCAAGCTATGATAAGAGCGGCTACACCACCAGCTGCTGCTGCAAGGTTAGTTGTAACGAATACGCTAGAGATAGCTACTGCATCATCAAGTGAGCTTGCTGCAAGCTGTGAACATGGGTTGAAACCGAACCATCCGAACCATAGTAGGAATACTCCAAGAGTAGCGAATGTAAGGTTGTGTCCTGGAATCGCACGAGCTTTACCATCAGCACGGTATTTACCAATACGTGGACCAACTATCATCGCTCCCATCAATGCTAACCATCCTCCAAGTGAGTGAACGATTGCCGAACCAGCGAAGTCGTTGAAGCCCATATCAGCTAACCAACCGCCTCCCCAGCACCATTTACCTGAAATTGGGTAGATGATAGCGAAGATACATACTGAGTAGATAAGGTATGCAGAGAACTTAGTACGCTCAGCAACTGCTCCTGAAACGATTGTTGCAGCTGTTGCACAGAACATTGTCTGGAACACTAGGAACGCCATATCTGGTAGTGGCTCAGCTGAGAAACCTCCCAAACCGAATAGGTCGATGCGACCAAAGAATGCGTTACCTACTCCGAACATGATACCAAAACCAACTGCCCAGAACATTATTGAACCAACTGAGAAGTCCAAAAGGTTCTTCATCAAGATGTTGGCTGTATTTTTACTTCTAGCAAAACCCGACTCAACCAATGCAAAACCAGCCTGCATGATAAATACGAGCATCGCTCCCAAAAGAACCCATACGGTGTCTAATCCTACCGCAAGTTCCGATACTGTTATTGTCATCTCTTCCATTATATGTTTCCTCCTTTAATTATTTCTCCTCTGTAAATAGTGTAATATCTCCAGATTTTCCTGTACGAATACTTACAGAATCCTCTACGTTTGTGATAAAGATACGTCCATCACCTATCTCTCCAGTTTTAGCTGAGCTAACGATAGCGTCGGTTGTAATCTTTACATTCTCGTCACGAACAACGATTGAAATCATGATACGCTCGATGTAACTTGTGTCGTAAACAACACCACGATAGATACGCTCTTGTCTTGACTGTCCTACTCCACGTACACTCATGTACGAAAACCACTCGATACCTGCCTCGTAGAGGGCCTCTTTAACCTCCTCGAATTTGGTTTTACGGATGATTGCTTCAATTTTTTTCATCTTCTTTTTTGTTTAGTTTGAGGGTAGTTAACGGGTTATCAGATAACCCATTAACTAACTCTCTATTGTTATTTGTTGAAATTACATTGCGAATGAAAGACCTGCGATAAGGAATGCGTCCTTAGCTGTTGGCACTGCGATAAGGTCTACGAAGATTGGTAGAGCGAACTTATCTGTGAAGCTCAATAGGTCATAAGATACTCCGAATGAGACAGATGCTACTGAGAAACCTGTTGAAGTTCCATAGCTATAAGCACTTGTCCATGGAGTCATACCTACTGCTGCGCTACAATCAACTGGGCCAGCTGAGAAGGGATAAGACACCTCGATGTAAGTAGAGTACATTTGACCATCATCATCTTTGTCTAGCTCACCTGCGAACATTGTGTTCCAGCTGAAGCACAAAGGTACATCCTCGCTGATTGTGTATGAAATTGTTGCCTCCCATTGGTGTAGTGTTGAATCAAAGTAAGCTGAGTCCTCACCATCCCACCAGTAATCTGTTACTGCAAGACCAAGAGCACCGCCATTGCTCAACTCGAAATCGTAAGCTAGAGTGAAGTCCAACTCTTTGCCGCTTGAAATCTCAGAGTAATCAAGTGGAGTACTACCCCAAGCTGTCAACGATAGACCAGCAACAGAGGCTGTCAAAGCTGGTTGAACCTGAACGTTACCATCTAGGAAGCAACCACGCCATACAGATTGGTTAACGATATCAAATCCTCCTGTAACCTCAACCGTTTGAGCGCTTGCTGTCATTGTCGAACCACAAATAGCACCTAGTGCCACTAGCAGGGTAAAAATTCTCTTTTTCATAACTTTTTTCTTTTTTAAAAATTTGGTAAATAAAATATTTAACTTGCGGCAAAATTAACTGCCATTACTTTGTCTTTCAATAACAAAGCGCTCCTTAAAAAAGTTATGAAATTGATATGGAGTAGAGACTCTCTAAATATCCATATCTGAGATGCGTGTTACGGCTCGAATCACTTGACTATGCTCTGCAAAGGCGCTTAATCTAACGTAACCTTTACCGCCTACTCCGAACCTTTCGCCTGGTGAACAAACTATATTACATTCACGAAGTAGTCTATCGAAGAGTGACCATGAGTCGCCGTCGGGTGACTTTACCCAAATATAAGGTGAATTAACTCCGCCATAATATTCGAGTCGAGTACTACTTAATCCCTCAAGTAGCAACGACGCATTTCTCATATAATAATCTATGTTATCTCTCATATATTGTTGACCCTCGACTGAATACAGTGCCTCGGCTCCACGTTGAATGATATAGGCTGGTGGGTAGCTTTTAATCTCTTCGCGACGATGCCAGAGAGTATTTAAGTTCTCCGAGCGGTCTTGACTAAATGAGTATCCCGATATCTCCTTTGGTATAACCATAAAACCGCAGTGTAGACCAGTAAAACCTCCGCTCTTCGAGAAACTTCGAAACTCGATAGCTACTCTCTTAGCACCCTTTATCTGGTAGATACTTCTAACGGCTGAAGAGTCGGTTATAAATGGGGCGTATGTCGCATCGAATAGGATAAGCGATTCGTTTGCTATAGCATATTTAACCCACTTCTCCAACTCTGCTCGCCTCATCAAACAACCAGTCGGGTCGCTCGGATAACAGATGTATATCACATCGGGTCGCATCTGGGGAAGTTCTGGTGAGAAGTTATTCTCAGGATTTGAATCAAGGTAGATAAGGTGACTCCACCTACCCTTCTCTGTCAAATCGCCAGCCCTATTAGCCACCACATTACTCTCGATGTATGTCTGGTAGACCGGATCAACCACCGCAATTCGTATATCACGGCAGAGGATATCACCAATTCCACACAACCCATCTTTAGTTCCGCTGTTGATAAAAACCTCATCGTTCGAAATCTTTATCTTATGACCGCGATATTCACCTTTAGCGATTGCATCGATTAGAAAAGGGTAACCAGCATGTGGGCCACGACCTCTAAAAGTTTCACTCTCCGAGAGCTCAACAACACCTCGCTGCATCGCCTCAACGATACATGGAGCTAGAGGGTGAACAACATCACCACTATCTAATCTAATCAAATTGGCAGATGTATTAAGTTTTGAGTAGATATTAATCCTACTCTCGAAACTCCTTACAACCTCATCACTAACAACTTTTAAAAATTGTGAATTTATCAGTATCATATTTTACGCTATAATATACAGTGCAAAATTAACAAAAAAAAACTGATTAACTATAAATTCACTATCAACTTTATAGTTGAGAGATGAAATAAACCTAGATTATTAAAAATTTCAAGGAACGCAACTTTATTACTTTGTTGTAGCTGAGGCTCTTTAGCTATTCACCACTACTATTATATATATGTATAAATCTCTATTTTAGTAGTGTCTAGCAGGGTTATCACCTCTTCCACACTGCAAATATAGAGACAATATCACTACCAGGGTCAACATGTCGATATATAATTTTATCATTTTTTTTTAATAATGTAAAATTGAAAGTGAAAACCCTATTATCGTATAAAATTTATTTTTTTTCGATAAATTTGTATCAAATCGTCAAAAGTGGTATCTTTGCAGAGAATTAGAGTTGATAAACATTTTTAAAATTCATATACTATGAGCGACATCTATATTGATGAACTGGACAACAACATCCTTCAGCTTATCACAAACAATGCACGTATATCATTCCTAGAGGTTGCTAGGCTATGTAATGTGTCGGGAGCATCGATACATCAACGTATTCAAAAGCTCCAAAAGGCTGGTGTAATAACAGGTTCTGAGTTTACTCTCGACTTCAAAAAGATTGGTTATGAGACATGTGCTTATGTCAATCTATACTTCGACCCAAAGGCAGACCTCGATGCTGTAGTGGAGAAAATCAAGACAATTCCCGAAATTGTAGAGTGTCACTTCACCACAGGTCCTTACGACCTATTAATAAAGGTATATGCCAAGAACAACACCCACCTACACAATGTGATTCAATACCAGCTCAAGGAGTTGGGTCTGAGACGTAGCGAGTCGGTGATATCTTATCGCGAATCTTTCCGACGTCAACTATCCCTAGGTAACACTATCGATAAATCGACAATCGATATGGGATTTGATATTTAGCTATAGTAAACATCTCAATTTTAGATAGAAAAAAATAAGCTACAAAGATAGAAAGTCCAAAATTATTTTCTACCTTTGTAGCTGAGTGCAGTAACTCATTTAACCACGGGGAAAGGTATTTGGTTAAAATAGCCTACAGGGCTAATACCAGAAGTTAATTATGGGAGTGTAGATATATTGGGGGATTACACCTATATATAATAGAGGTAACCTCTATCTACTAATATTTCACATAATCTATACCTAATCTGCTCTCGACTAACCAAACTAAGACCAGGTTTCAACCATCCTGTAGATGATAATTGGAGCTTAACTATTAAAAGAATGAAAAATCAACTACTGACTTCAGCCAAGGCTCTAACGCTAGCCTCTGGTGCTATGATGCTAAGTGGTGCGGTGACTTCGTGCCAATCGAAGGGAAA
>JBCQSY010000049.1:0-6792 GCA_047178865.1 Rikenellaceae bacterium | reverse complement strand
ACAAAGGTTGTAACACCACCCAACAACATCTCAGCGATGCCTAGTCGTGCTCCCGCCTCGATATCATCGACGCTCTGCTTCGCCTCGAATGGCCAGACCCCTCTGCAGGGTCATTGCAACATGTGTGTGGCAGTTGATAAGACCAGGCATTATAACCCGACCTCGACAATCCACCACTCGACAAGGCTCATGCTCCTCGATAAATTTATCGACCTCAGCCTGAGAACTGCTAACAAGAGCAATACGCCCCTGAGTAATAGCCACACTACCTTGGAAAGGCGCTACATCCGCACCCTCCATCGTGACTATAAAACCATCTTTTAAAACTAAACTACTCATAATAATTAATTATGAATTATGAATTATGAATTATGAATTATGAATTATGAATTATGAATTATGAATTATGAATTAATAATATTTCATAACTAAAAAAATAATTCTTAATTTTTAATTCTTAAATTTATCCTTTGTATTCGAGATTGCGGGTCAAGCCCGCAATGACGTTTTGGCAACTCTTAACTCTTAATTTCTAATTCTTAATTTCTAATTTATCCTTTGTATTCGAGATTGCGGGTCAAGCCCGCAATGACGTTTTGGCAACTCTTAATTCTTAATTTCTAATTCTTAATTCACTCAACAACTTCGCCCGTTACTGTCAAAAGCCATCTCGATGGCTCGCCGCTACTTAATATCTCAATAACCTTCGAGAAACGGCCTCTATCCTTACGCCCAGCTCGATACTTCACCACGACCTCTACGCTATCACCCGCCATTATGGGGTGGGTTGGGGTGGTGACACTAACGCAGCTACACGAGCTTTTACTCCCTAAAATAACTATAGGTTGCCCCCCTGAGTTGACTGCTTTGAAGGTGTGGCTCACCTCCTTGCGAGAATCTATCTCGCCGAAATTATGGCTCGAAGAGTCAGCAGAAGATAGCTGGGCAATAGCAAAAATGGGGTTAATTAACCCCATAATTATCAGTAATATAGCCGCAATGCGCAACATAGCTAATTGAGTCTAAAGGTGTAGGTGATTGTACCCACCTGGGCAAAATCGTCGCTAGGTGAGAACTTCGCACTGAGTGCCGCAGCTCGTGCCGCAGCGACAAGTTGTGAGTTGTTGGTGGTCGAGCCTTGTGCGTTGTAGGTTGCTCGTGTTACGTTGCCCTTGTCGTCGACCATAATCTCGATAACCACACGACCCGTTGCATTCTCCGAGTAGGATGGTAGAGGTAGACGACCCACAACGCTACGTCCGCTCAGATTCCACGAAACGCCCTCGACTCCTGCGCCAGTAGCTCCTAGGGTTGACTCCCTCTCGCCACTAACATCGCCTTGGTTACCCTGCGCCACATCGCTCTCGCCCTGCGAAGATGATTCGCTCGAAAGGGTGCGCCCAGGGAAGAGTGCTCGTTTATTCACCTCGCGTGGTTGCTCCTCGACCTGAGTCTGCTCGGTGAGGGTTTGCTGCTGTGAAGTGCTCTCGATGCTCTCGACAACCTCTGTTGTTGCCATCTCGACCTGGCTATTATCGTCGGTGAGAATCTGTTCGGGGGTTGCGACCCCACTCTTTGCAGCCGATGGAGCTGGAGTATCGGTAGCCTCCATATCCTCACTACCTCGCCCAAATTCAGAGTCGCCGAAATCTATCATTATACCATGCTCGACCTGCTCAACCTCTATCGAGAAGTTGACTAACCAGAAGATTAGGGTCAAGAATAGAACATACACACCAGTGGCTATCAAGCCACCACGGCGTGAATTTCGGTTATTTGAGTCGTAGTAGTAGTTGCTCTCCATTACACTGCGGTTAATTTGGCGCAGTTGCCAATATTAGCTCATATTCATTACGTCGACACAAACTCATCACCTGAACCACCTCGTCGATGGCTACGCTCTTGTCGCAGTGTAATGATACCAAAGGTCGCTCAACTCCATCTAACTCCCTCTTTAAAGCAACCTCGACTCCATCTAATCCATCGACCTGATTCAGCTCGACATAGTAGTTATAGCGCGAACCATCATGCTGAATAGAGATGGTGGTTACAGCCTTATCCTTGAGCACGTTATTGCTACGTGGTAGCATCAGTTTCAAGGCGTTAGGGTTGATTAGCGTAGTGGCGATAAGCAGAAAGAGCAGCAACAAAAACATCAGGTCGGTCATTGATGCCGACGAGAAAGATTTTTCGATTTTCGAGCCTCGTTTAATTGCCATAGCTTTAGAGTTGATTAGTTAGGTACATTTGTTGAACTCTTGCTCGAAACAGGTTGGTTCAAGATATCCATAAAGGCGATTGAGTTAGCCTCCAAACGGAAGATTAGCTTCTCGACACGTGCAACTAGGTAGTTGTAACCAAAATATGCAGGGATACCAACCATCAAACCGGCGATAGTGGTAACCATCGCTACATACATACCACCCGCCAACAACGACATATCGACAGTACCACCAGCGGCTGCCATATCCATAAAGGTACGAACCATTCCCAACACAGTACCCAAGAAACCAATCATCGGAGCACCTCCAGCGATTGTTGCCAGAACAGGTAGGTTATTCTCCAACTTCGACACCTCAAGGTTGGCTACATTCTCAATGGCACTCTGCACATCGCTCATCGGGCGACCAATTCGCATAATACCCTTCTCAATCATACGAGAAAGTGGTGAGTCGGTCTTACGACACATCTCCACAGCGGCTCTAACACGTCCATCGACGATATAGTCACGAATACGGTTCATAAAGTTTAAATCCATATCCGACGCCTTGCGAATAGCGATAAATCGCTCAACGAAGATATAGATGGTCAAACCACCCAATAGAATAAGAGGCCACATCAACCAACCTCCATTTGCCACTAGCTCCCAGAGGGACATCTTTGTCTGAGGTTCAGCTTCAAGAAGTAACTCCTGCGCTGCTTGCATAAAATTGAACATAATTTATTTTTTATTGTTTATTTAATTATTAATAGATTAACGAGACGTTATCAAGCCACAAGGTTGTGCCCTCAGCTCCGATATATGCTCCGCCATACGAGGCTGAGAATCTAATGAATAGGTGTGTTGGCTCGGTGGCAGAATCTGCCCATCCGACCTCCTGGATTGGTTTCATCTCACCACGTGAGTTCATCGCGTAGATTGGCTCGGAGGTTATTAAATCCATATACGAGTGGGTGGATTTGTTGTGTGACATATCTCCGTAGAGTATCTCAACGGTGTGGTTATCTTGCCAATTATCAAAGGATTGGGTCAACATCTCACATCCGGTAGCGACCCTCTTGGCGAAGATATTTCCATCGCCATCCTCCCAACGGTGTTGCAGGATTATCACAACCTCCGCAGCATTACGACCTGGAACAATTCGCGAAGAGCCGACCCCTTCGTCGTAGATTCTCTGCCCCAATAGTTGGAGTTTGTAGTCAAACGATAGTGCTTCGGGGCGCTTGGTAAATGGAACACCTGAGTTGATTTTGGCCTGTGGGTCTTTGGTATCTTTGATTGGCTCGACCATACTACCAGTGAAGATAGTGCCCGTTGCCATCGCCGATATATTGATGATACCCAGCACCTTAACATTCTCTGTGCGACACTCCAAGCGGGCAGCTGTGCCACCCTCTTCTCGCTCTTCGGGGAATACTGTGATGCTACCCTTATTTATCCGTTTAACCCTTGCATAGACGCTCGATGTCGCCCATATCGAACCATCGGGAACATACGCCTCGTTCTCCTCAAGAGTGCGTTGTGGCGCTATCTCATAGAGGGTTCTGCTGTTTCCTCCGATAATTCCCGACTCCTTCACTTCACGTGTGAGCCACTGCTCCATATCGCCCAGAGGTAACAACTCCTGCTCCTGAGCATACGAGACCAAACTCACCATCACCACCACTAGGGTCAAATATCTTTTAAACATAGGTATATCTATTTTGCTAATTCGTAACCCCAATCACTCAACGCTTTGCCCCATCGCTTCTCGACTATCTCGACAGTTTCGGGGGCATACTTATATTTATTCTTCTTGTGTGAGCGTTTCTCGCCAACATACTCCTTGATGGCAGGAAGTGCCTCCTCGAAACCCTCCAACGAGAGGGTGTCGTATATCCTCTTCATCTGAGCCACTGGATCGACCTCGAAATCTTCGAACTTCATCTCGATAAGATTTCCTTCGGGGATTAACTCTTTGTCACTCTGGTATTTATCGTATAACCTAGCGTAGATATCAACGAAATTCTCGGTGAGTTGTTCGTCGGAAATCTTCTGGAATTGAAGTGGTTTAATCGTTCCTGTAAAGAAACTACGAGTCGACTCAAACACGGTGTAAGGGTTACGCATCAAGTAGATAAACTTCGCATTAGGGAATATCTCCAACAGCTCCTTCACACGACCCGTGTGTGGTGGGTTCTTCGAGAGGTAACGCTCGCCGCCCGTATTATGCAGCGATAACTTAACCAGCTTCTTGAAGTTTTCGTCGAACTGCTCCCTCTGCTCCGTAGTTAAGTTATTCATCAACAGATATTTATCCGCATACTCCATCATCGACTGAGGGAACATCCAGAAGTTGTAATAGGAGTAGGGCATCATCGCCGATAGAGCGAACTCCTCCTCCTGAGGCAAATCGGGACGTAGCTCCAATCCATCGACTGGTCTCTTATCGGGCATCACCTTTTGCATCGTACCCTTGAATAGAGATTGCCCGAAGAGCATCGCATTAGGGAATACGGTCTGGTAGGTGGTGGTATATCCGAATCGTTTATCACACGAGAGTAGATTGTGAACAAAGGTTGTTCCGCTCCTCCAGTGCCCCAGAACAAAGAGTGGGTCACACGTCGACTCCTTAGGCTCGACCCTCTTGCGGTATATCGCTCGCTCGATTGGGTGAGTCGCCGAAAGCAACCAACACAAAGCCCTAGTTAGATGGAACTTAGTGCGATACTCTTTATCGACAACCTGCCCCTTAGCGACTTTATTAAAAGTAGACCATGACGCACCAACCAGGGTAGAGATTGGTATCTTATCAAAATCGAATTTCATCTGCTATAATTTACTTAAAACTTCATTAACATAGGCATCAACCCCATCCAAAGAGATTTCATCGCCACCTTCACTAGTCACCGCCACTGCCGTAACGCCTTGTCGTGCAATATCTTCGGCCACAGCTACACGGATTTGATAACCCACCGCGACATTGTCGATAACCACACATGGCATACCCAATCCTCTAAATGCTACGGAGATAGCCTCAGCTGCCGCTTCAGCTCCCTGTCCTGATAGGTGGTAGATATTAGCCTCTTTAACCTCGCTCTCGGAGCTATATTTCGACTCGCCAATTATCATACCCACAGCGGATGTGTTGTTGGTGATAGGGTCTATTAATATAAACGAACCGCAGCTCTTATTTGTTGCGTAGGCATCGAAAAGAAGTGGTTTCGCGGTGGTTATCTGCATGTGAGCTATCTCGTTGAGCGATAGGCTCTCACACTTTTTCTTGCGCATAGTGTTGACATCAACTCGATAGTCAATCTTGTTGATGTGTGCACGAGTGAGCTGAGTGGTCTGTTTGATATAGTAGGACTTCGAGTTATCCATCGCCTCCTCGTCCATCCAGACAACCATCGCCTCGATATTACGGCTAACTGTTGGTTGCGCCTCGACGTGAGTCAACATCTCGCCACGCGACAAATCAATCTCATCCTCCAAGGTTATAGTAACCGACTCGCCAGCAAATGCCTCACTACGCTCCTCATCCCAGAAGTGGATACCCTTAACCTTTGATGTGCGTTTCGAAGGCATAGAGGCAACCGTGTCGCCAACCCTCACAACGCCCGACGCGACCCTTCCGCAGAAGCCTCTGAAGTCCAGATTCGGACGCAATACATACTGCACAGGGAATCGGAAGATATCGAAGTTTCTATCGTTGCCTATCTCGACCGTCTCAAGGTGGTTAAGTAGCGAAGTGCCGCTATACCAGCTCATATTCTCGCTCTTATCCACAACGTTATCGCCGCAAAGAGCTGATAGTGGAATTGGTGTTATCTCGCCAATATTCAACGGTTTAGTAAACTCCATATACTCCTCAACAATCTCGTTGAAACGCTCCTGGCTATACTCCACCAAGTCCATCTTATTGACAGCCAACACGACATGTTTGATACCCAACAGCGATACAAGGTAGGTGTGTCGACGGGTCTGGGTGATAACGCCTTGGCGTGCATCAACCAAGATTATCGCAAGGTTTGCGGTCGAACCTCCCGTAATCATATTGCGGGTGTACTGCTCATGTCCTGGGGTGTCGGCGATGATGAATTTGCGGGCATTAGTCGAGAAGTAGCGATAAGCCACATCGATGGTTATACCCTGCTCACGCTCAGCTTTGAGTCCATCCAAAAGTAGCGCATAGTCGATATTCTCGCCTGCGTTACCCACACGTTTGCTATCACGTTGTAGAGCATCGAGCTGATCCTCGTATAGCTTCTTGCTATCGAAGAGCAGACGACCAATAAGTGTCGATTTACCATCGTCAACCGAACCTGCGGTCAATAATCTGAGCAGATCCTTCTGCTCGTCACGCTCCAAAAATTGATTTATATCTAACATATTCATTCAATTATAAATTATTCAATTATGAATTATGAATTATTCAATTATGAATTATGAATTATGAATTATGAGTTATGAGTTAATAATACTTAACAAAAAAAACAATTCTTAATTTCTAATTTTTAATTCTTAACTTTTAACTTATCCTTTTGTTTCGAGATTGCGGGTCAAGCCCGCAATGACGTTGGGTAATTTTT
>JBCQSY010000048.1:0-6857 GCA_047178865.1 Rikenellaceae bacterium | reverse complement strand
TTTGGATTTTAGAACTTTTTGATTTAACTTTGAGGTCAGATAAACGCTTCAATTTAGGATGTTACGGGTTCTTATCCTAAATTTTGGAGTGAAAAAGCAATTTTTAGAACCCACCAACTGTTTTTACCAATAAAAGTTCTTATAGCTATTCAATCCAGCATTTATCTACTGAGTATTAATAATGGCATTATATTTAACTTATTTTTAAGAATATCTTCTCTCTTGTACAAAGATACAAAAAATATCGTAAAGTTGTCAACGATAGAGTAAAAAAGCGTAGTAATTAGTTATCTTACCTATCTGTAATTTAGCGATATTCGATATTTATTCCCAATTAATATTATTAGCATTAACAACACCTCTCTTTGCATTTATTGGTAAAAAATCCCTATCTTTGGTGGGAATATGGTATTTAAATATATAATTATGCATAGTAAAATAGGGAGGATAGCTCTGCTATCTATGGTGATATACACTCTTTGTGGCTGCTCGTCGCAGGTGCAATCGAGTGGCGAGATTGAGGTGTTGGCGCATCGTGGAGCATGTTTTCTTGCTCCTGAGAATACATGGGCTGCTGCTGAGCAGGCGCTGCTACATGGAGCAGATTGGATTGAGATTGATGTGAGGCAGAGTCTCGATGGTGTGTTGTTCAACTTCCACGACGAGACCCTCCAGCGCACAACCGATGGGGAGGGTCTACTCTCCCAGACCCACTCCTCGCAGATTGCCCAACTCGATGCTGGCGCATGGTTCGATGAGCAGTATAGAGGCACTAGAGTGCCCACTGTGCAGGGGATGCTCGATAGCCTCAAGGGGCGTTCGAAGGCTTTTTTCGATGTTAAGCGTGGTGTGGAGATTGAGGGATTACTCGATATTGTTGCAAAGAGCGGATTCGAGAGCGACTCCTTCTTCTGGTTCGCAGATTCGATGGCTCTACTCCAAGCCATTGAGGTGCTCCCCGATATCAATGTCAAGGTGAACGCAAGGAGCGTCGAGGCGATACAAAAGTGGCAAGAGGTCTGCACGCCATCGGTTATTGAGTGCCCTGCGGAGTATATCACCGAGGAGATGAAGAGCTACTGCGCCCAGAACAATATCCTAATCATGGCGGCGATAAAAGAGCCCACCGAGGAGAGCTACCGCCAGGCACTAAGCAAAACCCCAGATATAGTAAACCTCGATGCCCCAGAGCTTTGGCAGAGAGTAGTTATGAATTAAGAGTTAAGAATTATAAATTAAGAATTATGAGTTAGTTCTCAGTCTGTCTCAGTGATTCTCAGTCTGTCTCAGTCTGTCTCAGTGATTCTCAGTCTGTCTCAGTCTGTCTCAGTGATTCTCAGTCTGTCTCAGCAAAAAAATAATTCTTAACTCTTAATTTCTAATTCTTAATTCGCATAATTCATAACTCTTAACTCACAAAAAAAAGAGCCTAGTTAAAAACTAGACTCCTTGAGTAGCGGGAGAAGGACTCGAACCTCCGACCTCCGGGTTATGAGCCCGACGAGCTGCCAACTGCTCTATCCCGCGATATATCGTTAACATGTATGTTTCCTTGTTTAAGGGACTGCAAAGATAAGGCAAAAAATCGCCATCTCCAAATTTTTCTGGGTATTATTTTGCGAAAATGCGAAAATAAAATCTTTCCACCATGTTATAGTATTAACCCTTAGACTATTATATAAAAACAATAATCTGTTAATAAAATTTGTCGCTGTATTATAATCTTGCAAATAGAGTGTAATATTTTTATGTTACACGCACTAGATTCAATAAATTTTGCGTAAATTTGTACTACATTTGTTATTGGATGTAATAAGATTGTTTAATTAGTTTGAAATTTAATTATAATGAGAAGAGTATTTGTGCTTTTTGTGGCTCTGTTTTCGGTAGCCTCGACTCTTAAAGCGGATGAAGGAATGTGGTTACTACCACAAATGGAGCGAGTTAACTACTCTGCCATGAAGCAGATGGGATTGAAACTCACCGCCGAGCAGATATACTCTGCGACTCGTCCATCGATTAAGGATGCGGTGGTGATATTCGGTGGTGGATGTACCGGTGAGATTGTCTCGCCTGATGGGTTGTTATTCACCAACCACCACTGTGGGTTCAGCTCGATTCAGATGTTGTCGAGCATCGACAACGACTACCTAAAGGATGGTTTCTGGGCACTCGACCGCAATGGTGAGCTGCCGGTGCCGGGGCTGAGCGTGAAGTTTATACGAGCTATTGTCGACATCACCCCTGAGGTGCTGGGCAATGTTCCATCTATTTCGAGTGGCGAGGAGAGGGATAAGATTATTGGCGAAAATATCAAGAGTATAATCAACGACTTCAATGATTACAAGCTATTTATACCACGTATCACGCTGCTCTTTAGTGGCGGTGAGATGGATGGAGCGGAGTCTCTGCTCTCGTCGCTCGAAGAGGTGAGGGGTGTTGATGGAGTGAGGGTTACGCTCGATGGTGAGTTCACCGTAGTTGATATCGCGCTGAGTCCATCGCTCTCGAATCGCAATGCTGCCAAGAGCCACAACACCATATCGCAAATTGTTGCCAGCTCTGATATCGCCTCTCGTCTGGTCGATTTGTCGCCTCTGTATAACGACTTTAAGAGCCTTGGAAATTCAATCTCCATTAAGCCGTTCTTCGGTGGTAATCAATACTTTATGTTTATCACAGATAGCTACTCCGATGTGCGTTTGGTCGGTGCACCGCCTCAATCTATCGGCAAGTTCGGAGGCGAGACCGACAACTGGATGTGGCCACGACACACGGGTGACTTCTCGATATTCAGGGTCTATGCAGGTGAGGATAATCGCCCTGCGAAGTACTCTGCGAAGAATCGCCCATACCAGAGCGAGGAGTACCTTAAAATCTCAACTGCAGGGTATGATATTGGCGACTTCACGATGATTCTAGGCTTTCCAGGTTCGACTTCTCGATATATAACCTCCTATGAGGTTGACGAGCTGTTGGAGATAACCAACCCTCAGAGGATTGCCATTCGTGAGGCACGTCAAGATATACTCAAAGAGAGGATGGCGCAGGATGATAAGGTACGTATTCAGTACGCCTCGAAGTATGCCACCTCGTCGAACTACTGGAAGAACGCTATCGGTATGTCACGCGGGCTGCGCAGGCTCGAAGTTAAGGATAAAAAGCTCGCAGAGCAGGAGGCTTTCCAGGCGTGGGCTGTGGCGAACACACTACCACAGGAGGGCTACATCGACGCCTTGTCGCTTATCAAGGAGGGCAAAGAGGGTTCAGCTTCGCTCTACGCATCGCTCCAATACCTCAGCGAGGCTGCTGTGATAGCGATGAACTTCACCTCTATCATCAGGGGTTTAGACCCCAAGCTCGTTACGGGAGTACCCCGCAAGGAGAGGGGTGAGATAGCCAGAGGTATCGAGCGATTGTATAAGGATTACGACGCTGCGACCGAGCGTGAGGTGAGCGTGAAGATGTTGCAGATGATGATGGTGAATATGGAGCATAAACCCGCTCTTTTCGCCGAGGTTATCGAGGGTGAGTTCAGCGGAGATGTTGAGCGATATGTCGACTACATCTACGACAACTCTCACTTCGCCACACAGCAGCGAGCAACCGATTTTGTGATGAACTTCTCCTCTCGCAGTGAGTTCGAGGCAGACCCTGCGGTGAAGTTAACCAGTGCGATATATGCTCAGATGGCGGAGCTTAGTGGTAAGATTGAGCCATTTGAGGATATGGTGGACGAGGGGAGTCGAAAATATATCGCAGGGCGGATGATGCAGAACCCCGATAAACGATTCTACCCCGATGCTAACTTCACTATGCGCCTAACTTATGGGCAGGTGCTACCCTACTCGCCACAGGATGGAGTGCTCTACAACCATATCACCACGCTAAAGGGTGTTGTTGATAAGGAGGATGTGGATAACCCAACAGAGTTTACCGTTGAGCCTCGACTAAAGGAGATATACCACAGCGAGGATTATGGCACTTATATTGATAAGAGTGGAGTTATGGCGGTGAACTTCTTATCGAATAACGATATCACGGGGGGTAACTCTGGCTCGCCAGTGCTCAACTCACGAGGTGAGCTGATAGGTTTGGTCTTTGATGGCAACTGGGAGGCGATGTCGGGAGATATAGCATTCGAGAGTGAATTGCAACGCTCTATATCGTTGGATATAAGGTATATGCTACTTATTATCGATAAGTATGCAGGTGCTCGATGGATTCTCGACGAGTTGGAGATAGTCGATTAATTAGGCAATTTTATAATTAAATATCGGTATAAGTATATTTTTTTTGAAGAAAAAATAATTATATTTGCATACGATACGTTAAAGTAGAAAACAAATTTAAAAGATATATTAGTTATGAGCGATGTAATAAACATCAAGGAGCTTAACGAGCGAATCGAACGCGAGAGCCTCTTTGTTGACACCTTGCGCAGTGAAATCAGTAAGGTTATTGTGGGACAAGCACACCTAGTTGACACCCTTCTAATTGGTCTTTTGGCTAACGGGCATATCCTCTTGGAGGGTGTTCCAGGATTGGCTAAAACCTTGGCTATCACCACCCTATCGAAGGCTATTGATGCCGATTTTTCACGTGTTCAGTTTACCCCCGACCTGCTCCCAGCAGACCTTTTGGGTACGCTAATCTACTCGCAGAAGAGCGAGGAGTTCTCGGTGAAAAAAGGACCAATCTTCGCCAACTTCGTCCTAGCAGATGAGATTAACCGCTCACCTGCGAAGGTTCAGTCAGCACTTTTGGAGGCGATGCAGGAGCGACAAGTGACCCTTGGCGACGAGACCTATAAACTCCCACAACCATTCCTTGTAATGGCGACTCAGAACCCGTTGGAGCAGGAGGGAACATATCCTCTACCTGAAGCGCAGGTTGACCGTTTTATGCTTAAAGCGAAGATTTCATACCCTAAAAAGAGCGAGGAGCGAGATATCGTGCGCATGAACTTGGCAGGAGCTGAGGCTTTCCAGGTGAATAAGGTTGTCACTCCCGAAGATATCGTGAAGGCTCGTAAGGTGGTCGAGGATGTCTATATGGATGAGAAGATTGAGCGATATATAATCGATATCATCTTCGCAACACGCGAACCCTCTGAGTATAACCTAGGACACCTCTCACAGCTTATCGCTTATGGAGGCTCTCCACGTGCTAGCATCTCGCTAGCCAAGGTGGCACGTGCCTATGCGTTTATCCGTCGTCGTGGTTATGTTATCCCCGAAGATGTCAGAGCGGTGTGCCACGATGTACTGCGCCACCGTATTGGTCTAACATACCAAGCCGAGGCGGAGAATATCACCACCGAGGAGATTATTACCGATATCCTTAACAATATCGCAGTACCTTAATTGAATTAAGAATTATAAATTAAGAATTATAAATTAAGAATTAAGAGTTAGAAATTAAAAGTTAACGCTCAGACCGTCATTGCGGGCTTGACCCGCAATCTCTTGGTAATTAAGAATTAAAAGTTAAGAGTTAAAAGTTAACGCTCAGACCGTCATTGCGGGCTTGACCCGCAATCTCTTGGTAATTAAGAATTAAAAGTTAAGAGTTTATACGATTAAAATTCATAATTCATAATTCATAATTCATAATTCATAATTCATAATTCATAATTCATAACTGAAAAAATTATGTTAGAACAAGAGGAGGATATCTTAAAGAGAGTTCGTAAGATAGAGATAAAGACGCGAGGTCTCTCCAACGAAATTTTTGCAGGAAAGTACCACACTGCTTTTCGTGGACGAGGTATGTCCTTTTCCGAGGTGAGGGAGTACCGCGAGGGGGATGATGTGCGTGATATCGACTGGAATGTTACGGCGAGAACACGCTCTCCGCATATCAAGGTCTACGAGGAGGAGCGCGAGCTAACGATGATGATTATCGTCGATGTGAGTGCCTCACGTCAATTTGGCTCGACCGAGAGGTTCAAACGTGGTCTTATTGCCGAGATTGCTGCGGTGTTGGCATTCTCAGCCTCTCAGAACAACGATAAGGTGGGGTGTATTCTCTTCTCGGACAGAGTCGAGAAGTTTATCCCACCAAAGAAGGGACGTGCACACATCCTAACCATCATAAGCGAACTTATCAGTTTTACGCCCCAAGGTCGGAGCACCGCTCTGAGCGAAGCGATAAAGTTCTTTACGGGTGTCAACAAGAAGCGCACAACCACATTCATCATCTCCGACTTTATCAACTCACGCCGTGATAGTGAGCCTCTGAGCGATGCACTGAAGATAGCCAGCAGCAAACACGACCTAATTGCCATTAAGGTCTTTGACCCTCGTGATGCGACTCTACCCGATGTTGGAGTGGTCGAGCTGGAGGATTCGGAGAGTGGACGCAGGGAGTGGGTCGACACCTCGTCGAGAGCTGTGCGTGAATACTACGCCAAGCAGTGGGAGGAGCATAGCGAGCAGGTCGAACAGCTACTCAAAGGCAACCGTGTCGATTTGGCAACCGTTGCAACAGATGGAGATTATGTTGTGGAGCTTATAAAGCTCTTTAAACAGAGATAAATAGGGTGAGTTAAGAGTTAAGTATTAACGCCCAGACCGTCATTGCGGGCACCGACCCGCAATCTCGAACAAAACAACAGTGTCATTCCGAGCGAAGTCGAGGAATCTCCTCCAATAGTGGAGACCGACTACTTCCTTGAGATCCTTCGACTGCGCTCAGGATGACAGTTGGGTAGATAATAAAACATAAAACCAAGCTAGCTTGGAGATTGCGGCTCGGAGCCCGCAATGACGAAAAGAAAAGACTCAGGAAAACAAGAGATTGCGGGTCGAGCCCGCAATGACGAAAAGAAAAGACTCAGGAAAACAAGAGATTGC
>JBCQSY010000047.1:0-7157 GCA_047178865.1 Rikenellaceae bacterium | reverse complement strand
ATAAATTTGAGCCTGGCTCCGATTTGTTTCGCCTTTTCTTATGTCCCTATAGTTTCTTGACCTCAATTCAGTTGCATTTGCAGGTTGAATTCAGCAAATTGAAAATACCATTATCTACTATTGAGTTTATTGCCTTGACTTTGCTATCTATTTTATTCATTTTTATTAGCTCACGTATAGCTTCTTCATGACTCATTCTTGCTATTCGCTCTCTTTCTGCTGCTAGAAAACAAAGAGCCTCATCTTTTGCAGCAAGAATTGTTTCATAGGCAGCTTGCTTCTCATTTTGCCACAACTCCAAAATGTCATTAGAATAATTAAGTATTGTTCTATTTATTGCGAGCCAATAATCGACAGCACTTTTCGAAGGGTTAAGAGCCGGTACTATATTTAAGATTAAATATAGTAATTTCTCGGCATGTTGGCATCCAACAATTGCTGCAAAATTAACTAACAAAGATAAATGCGAATATGTTAAGATACAAACATTACGCCTAATAGCTTGTTCGTATATTTGACTTGATTTATTTGGCAGTTGATATATAGGGCAAATAACTATTGCAAATGGTTTGCCTTTCTTCCAGCTATCCATCGCTTGCACCTTGAAATCTTTCTGGTTTTTAGCTGTCCTACTTAATCTAAATGCCTTTGCATCTGCAACAAAACTAAATTCACGACCATAAACTTCAACATCTGCCGCATCTCCTCTCTCTGTAAGCACCACGCTTTTAAGACCTAATATTTTAAAAGCCTCAGATAAAATGATATCCGTATATTTAGAATAAAGTTTCTCTTCTGTTGAGTCATGAGTATAACTCTCTGGAATATTGCCACAAAGTCTTAAGTGATCTATAATAGCCTCAGTTCCAATATGGTTCACCTCATTAACTACTTCTGTTTCGATACGAGATGATTCCGAAACAAAATCAGTATTAATAGTCTGTTTTATATTATTAACCCAATAATTGCGTCTATTTATAGAGCTAGCAGTTATAATTCTGTTATTTTGCATATCGTCCATTTTGCCATAAAGGTAATGAATCTTTTTGCTATAACAAAATTATTTTTCAAACCTTAGATTACATGGTGCTAATTTTTTTTGTTCAGTGTTGAAAATTTTGAATTTAATTTGATAATATACTGACAATGAATAGATTGCGGCTCGGAGGCCGCAATGACGTTCTAGGGGAGAGATTGCGGCTCACAGGCCGTAATGACGTTTAATGAATAGATTGCGGCTCGGAGACTGCAATGACGTTCTAGGGTGAATTGGCTACTCGATAATCCCCTCTGCACGAAGGATAAATTCTGCCAAAGGTTTAGGATTGCGTAGTGAGTGGGGATGGTGTCCAAATCCCTCTTTTACTATAACTTCAATCTCGACTCCGTTATCACGTAAAATTTCAGCGAAACGCTCGGTGTTATCTGTGTAAGGAACTATCACATCATCATCGCCAACAACATGAATGATAGGGATTTTACTCTTGGCAATTTTTGCTGCGTTATCCATAGGGTTACCACCGTAATTCATCATCTCCTCTAGGGTAAATCCGTATGCTTCGAGCGCTAAATCCTGCTCTTTGCTATATTTATTACTGCTAAAAGGCCAGCTTTTAAGGTCGAGAACTGGCGCATCGGCATATATTGCCGATACTTTTTTCGGATTCTCCGCCGCCCAATTATAGACAATTAACCCTCCACGACTCATACCTTCGAGTACCACTTTTCGGTTAAGTCCCGTCTTGCGCATAATTTTGTAGAATGAGTTCCAACGCTCAACCGCTTCGGGAGAACCAAATAGATTCTCAACATCGCAATAGGTTATGTGGTAACCGAGCTTGAGTAGCACTCTGTCCAGTTGTGATTGGTGATTCCAAAATCTTGCACGTATAACCCACGAGCGATTTTTGTTGGTTACATGTGGCTGTACAACCTTATACCTTAATCCATCGCTTTCGAACTCTTTGCCCTTGAATCCATGGAAGTCAAACTCTTTACCCTCATCTAAAACAGTGAAGATGTCAAAGTTATAATCTGCCATGCTACTGTATATTATGGAGTCTCCTCTAAGGCGAACATGGATTCCATCCTGAGCATAGCTTACAGCTGCGACTAGCATAAACGCTAGAGATATCAATACTTTTTTCATGGCTAATTAATTTTAAATGGTTTTTAATTAACTTGTCGCAATATAACAAATAATTTTGATATTTCCAATAGATATAATAAGAATCTGTTTAAATTCTTCTCGCTTAATCTACTATGGCTCTTTCACTTCGCTTTTTAATTTTATTATCTTGCTAATAGAATAACTATTAGCTTCGATATCAAAATCAAAAATCAAAGCAAAATTGCTCATACTATTTTCAAGCAGAAAAACTTAAACAGATTCTAAAAAAATGGAGTGACTGAAAAGCCACTCCATTTATTATAACTCTTGCGAATTATTATTTTACCTTCTTGTAGCCATAAACTGCTGAGTCGCCAAGCTCCTCCTCGATACGAAGAAGTTGGTTGTACTTAGCCATACGGTCTGAACGGCTCAATGAACCAGTCTTAATTTGACCTGAGTTAGTAGCAACTGCGATATCTGCGATAGTAGCATCTTCGGTCTCACCTGAACGGTGTGAAGTAACTGAAGTGTAACCTGCACGGTGAGCCATCTCGATAGCGTCCAAAGTCTCAGAAAGAGAACCGATTTGGTTAACCTTGATAAGGATTGAGTTAGCACAACCTAGCTCGATACCCTTCTTCAAGTACTCAACGTTAGTTACGAACAAGTCGTCACCAACCAACTGGCACTTGTCACCGATACGCTCAGTAAGCATCTTCCAACCATCCCAGTCGCTCTCGTCCATACCATCCTCGATAGAGTCAATTGGGTATTTGTTAACAAGCTCCTCAAGGAAGTCAACTTGCTGCTCGCGAGATAGTTTCTTACCTGTCTCACCCTCGAACTTAGAGTAGTCGTAAACGCCATCTGAGTAGAACTCAGAAGATGCACAGTCCATACCGATAGTGATATCCTCACCCATCTTGTAACCAGCAGCCTCAACAGCCTTCATGATAGACTCGATAGCGTCCTCAGTTCCATCAAGTGTTGGAGCGAAACCACCCTCATCACCTACTGCAGTTGAAAGACCACGGTCGTGAAGTACCTTCTTCAATGAGTGGAATACCTCAGCACCCATACGCAATCCCTCGCGGAATGAAGCAGCACCAACTGGACGAATCATGAACTCTTGGAATGCGATAGGAGCATCAGAGTGAGAACCACCGTTGATGATGTTCATCATAGGAACTGGCAATGAGATAGTGTTAGTACCACCGATATATCTGTAAAGAGGCATTCCCAAGTACTCAGCAGCAGCCTTAGCTACGGCCAAAGATACTCCAAGGATAGCGTTAGCACCCAAGTTAGCCTTAGTTTTTGTACCATCAAGCTCAATCATAAGACGGTCGATAGCGCGCTGCTCCAATGCAGATACTCCCTCCAATGCTGGGCCAATAACTTTGTTTACATTCTCAACAGCCTTCAAAGTACCCTTACCTAGGTAACGACCTTTGTCTCCATCACGAAGCTCCAAAGCCTCGTTCTCACCTGTAGATGCTCCAGATGGAACAGATGCACGACCCATAACGCCTGACTCAAGCATTACATCAACCTCAACTGTTGGATTGCCGCGAGAGTCTAGAACCTCACGAGCTACGATTTTTTCAATTCTCATAGTTTTGATATTATATTAAATATGTTAAAATGTTCTAATTCTGTCTTTTTTCCTCAGTGATGCACTCTCTGCATCCTAATTCTGAGCAAAGATAGTAATAATTTACCATTAGACAAAATTTTTATCAACTATTTTTTAGAGATAAAATACCCTCAAAAGTTTTTTCTATTAACCTTTGAGGGTACATATATCTATAAAGGGATAGAGCTATAACTACTCCTTATCTTTACACGATGCCTCATAGGCTGTGCGTAGTACAACGGTTACATATCCAAAGATTAGACCAATTACGCAGTAGAGCATCTCGACGCCCATAACAGTGCCGAATGTAGCTCCGTCGATATATGTCATCATACCAAAGAATACACCAGCTCCTACGAATATTGCAGGCACGAAGTTTAACCAAGGTACTCTCTCAAGGCAGATTACTGGCCCAACTAGGATAAGTAGTGATAGAGGAACTGCCCAGAATCCAGCACCAACTCCTGCCAAGTATCCAGCAAAAGCGATAATTGCCATAGATGCAACAGAGCCTGAGATATATCCAAGGAGTGTTTTGATACCTCCCTCGACACTGCACCCTGCTAGGAAGTACATAGCCCATGCTTGGAATGAGACCCATCCGAAACCTCCCCACTCGTTGAAGCCGAGTTGTGGAATTAGTTGGTCGATTACCTGAAGAATAGTTGCCAAAACGGCAATCATAATTGGGATAAGGATAAATTTACTAAATTTCATAGCTTTAAGTTTTTAGGTTATATCCACAAATATAGATAAAAAAATGGTTGGAACAAATTTCCAACCATTTTTTTTACATTAAACCTCGTCCCGATTTATTAATCTCACCATCTTCGAGGAGCGAGTTTGATATCTTATCTAGTACGCCATTGACAAAGACGCTACTTCCTGGTGTGGAGTACTCCTTGGCGATATCTATATACTCGTCGAGAGTAACCTTGATTGGCACAGACTCCATACTCATAAATTCGGTCATTGCAAATGTGATGATTAGGTTATCCATAAAGACGATACGCTCAACATCCCAGTTGCTGGTGAATTTGTCGATACGCTCTTGGTACTTAAGGTAGTTAACTAGAGTCTTTTGGATTAGAACCTTGGCAAACTCTCTATCATCCTTGCTCTTATATTTATACATAACCTTAAGGGGTGAATCCTCTTTTTTGATAGATTGCAGAGTTCGAGTGATTGATGGGAGGATATGGTTCAGGTCTCCAATCCATAGAATCGACTCCTCCTCTAGGTAGTTCTCGAATACTTCGGAGTGTTGTAGAGTCTCGACGTAGAAGTTGATAAGTATCTGTAAGTCATTATCGTATGAGTACTCATTATTGCTCATGTAGTCAGCGTAGTATTGGCTGCTACTCAACTCCTTGTATAGTGCTTTGATAAGGTCTTTATGCTGCTCGGTGTTGTTTTGACGAGTTGCGATAAGTTCGGCAAGTTGCTCAGACTCGGAGATTAGCTTAATAGCTTTGTTCTCGACGAATCGTCTGTTTGGATTTAGCTCTTGCGGTGTTGGGAGATGTTTGTTCTTTCCTATCTCATGTTGTTTATCCTCCCACTCAGCGAGTTCTACGGGTAGTTTTAGTAGTAGTAGATAGAGGTCGTAGCTTCTATCAATTGAGTTGAGCATATTTTTTTCGCAAGCTAAAAGGTTGTCACCATCTGATTTGAGGTGTGCGTAGAGAGTTTTAATAGCTTTGATTCGAAGTAATCTGCGGGATAACATAAGAAAAGAACTGGGTTTTATATTGTTAAAAATGCTCTCTTCATCGGAATATTCACACCCTCTCTAGATTTTGCACTCTTTGTCGAGAGAGTTGAGCTACCTGGATTCGAACCAAGAACGACTGAACCAAAATCAGCTGTGTTACCATTACACCATAGCTCAATCCGATGCTCGAAAGCGAGTGCAAAGATAGAGAAAAAAAAGTTAATACCAAATAATTTTGGAACTTTTTTTGTGTTTCATAGTGAAAAAAGAGAGGTGTAAATTATGGAAAAAGCAGAGATTAAACCGTCAAAATATTGGAATACAGTCCATTGGAGAGCGATATTGTCGATATCTAGTGGCGGTCTTAAAGGTAACTTTAGCAATTATGGTAAATTATAGCTATATTTGCAGCGCAATGATTAGAACTAGATATATTTTACTGTTGATAATACTCTCTCTGCCTGGGTTGGCGGAGTGCTCCGAGCTACCCGACACACTCAGCTCGGATAGGAATATCATTGTTAAATTGATGGATTTCTTCGATAGGTCTAGTCATGATGAGACCTTTGAGAAGAGTGTGGATTGGGGTGTGTTGGGTGGTGTTGGCTACTCCCAGGAGCGAGGTTTTGGAGTGTCGGCTAATCTGACAGGAGGATATCGACTCGACAAGTCCGACTCTCTATCACTACCATCGTGGTTTGCCGTAATGGCAAATGTTGCCCTTAATGAGTACTACTCGATAGAGAGCACCGGCAAGATGTTTCTCAACTCCGAAAGGCATCGAATAGATCACTTCTTTGAGTACTCGTCGGGTTGTCGCGATATCTGGGGAGTGGGGTATGACGCAGCTCTATATAATGCTCCTATATATTATAGGTTAAATAGATTTATAGCCAATGTGGAGTATCGATACAACTTTGCAGGTGATTTTATAATAGGCTCGCTGGTTAATTGCCAATATTATAAGGGTATGAATATCACCGATAGGAGCTATATCAATAATGAAACTCCTAAATCTTACGCTGTGGGTGGTGGACTCCTTGTCGAGTATGATTCACGTGATAATAGATATTCAGCCACTTCGGGATTTTATGCCTCGATTAAGGGTGCTCTCTATCCTCAGGCGATGAGTAGTCTCTCGAAGAGTATATATAAAGGGTATGTCAACCTCTCCTCCTACCACTCTGTGTGGCGAGGTGGAGTTATTGCCGCAGGATTACAGGGTGAGTTCTCAACGAGTGGTACTCCTTGGTCGATGCTCTCTTCGTTGGGTGATTATGGATTTATGCGAGGTTACTATCTTGGGCGTTTTGTCGATAACAATGCAGTGAGCATGCAGGTTGAGCTGCGTCAAGATATATGGTGGCGACTGAGTGGCGCTGTGTGGGGTGGTTGTGGAAATATGTACTCCTCGACTCGATACTTCGATATCTCTGAGACCCTTCCAAGTTATGGATTTGGTCTACGTTTTAACGCAAGCAATAGCACAATCGTGCGTCTTGATTTAGGTTTTGGTAGTGATACGATAGGTTTCCTTATGAGATATAATCAAGCATTTTAGCGTTTATTCAAGTTTTTTTCTATATTTGTATTTGAATTAAAAGCTGAATTCAACCTGCAAATGCAACTGAATTGAGGTCAAGAAACTATAGGGACATAAGAAAAGGCGAAACAAATCGGAGCCAGGCTCAAAT
>JBCQSY010000046.1:2582-7355 GCA_047178865.1 Rikenellaceae bacterium | reverse complement strand
CCCCCCCCCCCCCGATTCCAGAAAAGGATTTAGACTCTACCGCAAAAAGAGTGATTAAACTGGGTTAAAGTGGGATTATCTCCCTATTTAACAGGTCGACACTATCAAATTCATCGTAAATTTTGACGAGAGAGAGAGGGAATTTATGGGTAATTTCGCATGCGATTTCACTCCAAGTAAGGGGAAACGGATTCACACAGACAGACCGTCATTGCGGGCAACAATATCGTCATTGCGGGCTTGACCCGCAATCTCCTAATTACCAATGTGTTGAGATTGCGGCTCGCAGGCCGCAATGACGTATATTATAGATATAATTACATGGTGAATTTTATTCTGTAATTTATTTAGGACAGGATTGACTCTCAGACCGCAATGACGTGATGGGGTGATGCAATGACGTGATGGGGTGAGGGTGCAATAATGTTTTGGTTTAGGGTGTTATGCAGAACGAAGTTCTGGGGGTAATTTTTACGGTAAAGGGGTGCTAAAACTTGTTTTAGAGCACCCCTTTATTGTAAAAATAACCAAGCTGTGGAACAGCGTATTAACACCCTGAAATAGATTATAGCTCAGCGGGGAGCACCCCGCCGCTGTCCGCGCAGGACAGTTTCCGAATGGGAAATGCTATAGCTCGTTAGAACCTAAAATCACGTGAGCCCTCCTCGATTTTGGTGAGGCTCTCCTGGGTTTTGCGGCGCAGGGTCGGGTGGGTGATTTTGCCCACCTCGTCGAGCAGGAGTTTAGCTCCGTGGAGTGCCGTAGTGCTCGATGCGTAATCCTCCATATACTCCTTGAGGGTTATCAGTGCGTTGGGAGTGCAGCAGGCTGCTATCTTGCCCGACTTAACCATTGCGGCGAATCTGTCGCCTGTTCTCCCCTCGCGGTAGCATGCGGTGCAGAAGCTAGGGATATAGCCCAACTTCACGAGCCAGTCGACGATATCGTCGAGGGTGCGGTTGTCGCTGATATCGAATTGAGCGGATTTATCGTCTTGGGCAGAGTCGGGTGCGGAGTAGCCTCCGACGCTAGTTTTCGAGCCTCCGCTAATTTGTGACACACCCAGTGGCAACACCCTCTCGCGTACGCTCTGCGACTCACGGGTCGAGATAATAATGCCAGCATAGGGTAGTGTGATACGAGCCACAGCGACTATTCGAGAGAATAGTTCGTCGGAGATAGCATCGCTATAATCGCCCTTGTCGACCCCATTCGCAGGGCAGATTCTCGGTAGGCTAATGGTGTGTGCACCAACTCCGTACCTCTCTTCGAGGTGGTGGTTATGCATCATCATGCCGATAAAGTCGTAGAGGTATGTGTTGAGTCCGAAGAGCACACCCAGTCCAACATCATCTACGCCACCCTCCATCGCACGATCCATCGCTTGGGTGTGGTAGTCGTAGTCGCTTTTAGGCCCTGTTGGGTGGAGTCTGCGGTAGCTCTCACGGTGGTATGTCTCCTGAAATAGGGTGTAAGTTCCGATGCCTGCCTGGTGGAGTCGACGGTAGTTCTCGACGGTTGTAGCGGCGATGTTTACATTGACTCGACGTATTGCGCCATTGCGATGTTTCACCCCGTAGATGGTCTCAATCGACTCTAGAACATACTCGATGGGGGAGTTGATGGGGTCTTCGCCGGTCTCGATTACTAGGCGTTTATGCCCCATATCTTGGAGTGCGACGACCTCTTGGCGTATCTGCTCCTGAGAGAGCCTCTTGCGCAAGCTACCCTTGTTACTGTGGCGATATGGGCAGTAGAGGCAGCCATTAACGCAGTAGTTCGAGAGGTAGAGTGGTGCGAATATCACCACTCTGCGACCATATATCCGCTCCTTAATCTGCGCAGCGAGAGAAAATATCTGCTCGACAACCTCGCTATCGTTACACTCTAACAGCAGTGCCGCTTGGCGGTGAGTCAAACCCTTACCGAGCGCCGCCTGAGCCAACACCTCATCAATCAGGGTGCGATTCTCACGATTTGAGTCGACATAGTCGATAGTCGATAGAATCTCCTGGTGGGAGATAAACTTGGATGCTTCGCCCGATTTCGGGTCGTATATTGAGCTACTCATAGTCGCCTCTTTTAAATGAAATTTTATAACCTATCCTCGCCAACGTCTCTTCGAGCAGCCTCAAACCTTCGCCCGATTCAGCCCCTAGGGATGCTTTGTCGTTGTAGAGTGAGTAGTCGCCTCTCACCTCTAGGGGTGATATATTGGGCATAATAACATTTGCCCCGGCGAGGATTCCCCTCTCTCGACCACCATCTGGGTCAATGGTCGCAAGGGCTGTTGTTGCAGGAATCAGAGCCTTAGGGTTCATCAAGCGGAAGATAGAGATAAGCCTTAAGGTCAGCTCGATGCTCCCACTCGGAAATGAAGCAAACGGTGTGGCTGAGTGTGGTATGAATGGACCTATCCCAACCATTTCGGGCTTGAAACCCTCGATATATTTGACGTCCTCGATAATGTGGTCGAGGGTTTGGTGTGGCGAACCAACCATTATCCCCGTGCCACATTGGTAGCCAATCCTCTTTAGCGTGTCGAGCGATTGCAGTCGATTATCGAGTGACATCGCTCTGGGGTGTAGCTCTCGGTAGTGCTCTGGGTTGTGGGTCTCGTGGCGTAGTAGGTATCGATTAGCACCCGCCTCGAAGGCTCTGCGAAACAACTCCTCACCCCTCTCACCAAGCGATAGGGTTATCGCAGAGTCGGGGTACGTTTGGCGTATCTTTGCGACCAACTCAACAATCCAATCATCGCTCATCGAGGAATCATCACCCCCTTGCAGCACAAAGGTTCGAAATCCTCGCTCGCTCCCCACACGGCAACACTCCAACACCTCGTCGTGGCTCAGCGAGTATCGATTAACCTGCATATTTGCCGAGCGTATTCCGCAGTAGTAGCAGTTATTGCGACAGCGGTTGGTTATCTCGACGAGGCCTCTGAGGTAGACCTCTCGCCCGAAGCTGAGTTGAGCCACCTCACGTGCCCTCTGGTGGAGGTAGGGGGCATCCTCTTTATCGTCCAAAAGTAGCAGTGCACGATAGCCTTCACGGGGGAGACTCCCCAGTTGAGAGAGTTGATTAATCCACTCCTTCGCTCTCATAACTCCTCTTTTGGAGGGTTAGTTCCTTGGCGAAACGTCGCTTCATCATTGCGATAGTGTCGTTACCGTCAGGGCCTGTGATACATCCACCCTCACACGCCATCACCTCGATAAACTTCTCTGGTGACTTTCCGCTCTTGGCGTATGTGCGTAGTAGAGAGATATTTTTCTTGTTGATATCCGAGACCTGAAGCGCTCCAACAGCTGCACTCTTCAAGAATGCATTGACAGCACCACTAACGCCTCCCGCTTGGGCAAATCCGTGAGCCTCACGAACCGAGACAAACGACATTGGGTATGGCTCGCTCTGAGCTATGTCGATAGATAATCCATCGAAAATGGATGATACCTCCTCGAATGTCATAACATAATCGACCGCCTCGTCCCTCTGTGCCTCCTTGCGCTTAGCCACACATGGGCCAATAAAGACGATATATGCATCGGGGTACTTCTCCTTGGCGATACGTGCGGTGTAGTACATAGGCGAGCCAGTCGACGAGACATACTTCTTCATATCGGGGATATGTTTATCCACCAACTCGACATACGATGGGCAACACGAAGTGGTCATAAATGGTTGTCCCTCCTCAATCTTCTCCAAAAGCTCAGCTCCCTCGTTCTTCACGGTCTCCATAGCTCCCTGTGCCACCTCGATAACATCGGTGAAACCAATCTCCTTGATTGCTCCGTAGACACTCTCTGTTGGGGCATCGAACTGCCCAAGGATAGATGGTGCAACGATTGCTACGACCTGCTTTTCGTTTCTAATCTTCTGTAACACGTCAAATACGTGTGATATCTCAAATATCGCACCGAAAGGACAAGCATTCAGACACTTACCGCAGTAGATGCACTTACTCTCGTCAATCCTCTCGATACCATTCTTATCCTTCTTGATAGCACCCACCGGGCAGACCTCCTCGCATGGAACTGGGATGTAGACGATAGCGTGGTATGGGCAGCTCCTGTAGCATATTCCGCAACTTGTACATGCGTCGTGGTCTATCCACGCAGTGCCGTTAGTTCCTCGTGTGTGGACCGCTCCTTTCGGGCAGTTGGTCTGGCAACTTCTGGCGATACATCCACGACAGAGGCTAGTAACCTCGTAGTTTATCTGGATACACGACGAGCACGCCTCGTCGATAACACACATGATATTATCCTTAGGTTTGCCATTAGTGGCACGCTCCAAGGTTTTGTGTGCGTAGTAGGATAGAGGTGCAGCCTCGCTAAATTCGTCCGACATATCCAATCCCAAAAGAGGTAGTGATTTATACCTCCAAACAGCTCTCTCCTTGTGGATACAACAGCGGCCACTATGACGAGAACCCTTGGGTGTTAGAGAGATTGGTAGGTGGTCGATATTCTCAACCAACGAACTACTCTTCCATAGTTTAATCAACTCCGCCATCAATCTGTGGCGAACAATCATCACGTTATTAACAATTGCCATCTTCTATCTTGTTATATGGTGTTTTTATCTGGTGCAAATATATATAAATATTCTTATTCAATTAAGAGTTATAAATTAAGAATTAAGAATTGTTTTTTAGTTATGAAATATTATTAATTCATAATTCATAATTCATAATTCATAATTCATAATTCATAATTCATAATTACTGCTGATGCGTTAACTTTTTATTAATCTTTGTAAATCTCTTAT
>JBCQSY010000046.1:0-2572 GCA_047178865.1 Rikenellaceae bacterium | reverse complement strand
CCGATCCGCAATCTCTAATAATCTGATAATAAGTCTATTTTGAGATTCTGAATCAAGTTCAGAATGACGACTTAGGTTTAACGCATCAGTACTAATTCATAATTCATAATTCATAACTCTTAATTGTTACATGCGGCAGGATTCCCGTTAAGTGAGCCATCGCCACACCATAATTTGTAATCGGAACTCCCTGCTTGTGAGCCATCTCGACTCGGTGCATCATATACTTGCGGTTAAACATACAACCTCCGCAGTGAATAATAAGTGAGTATGGGGTTAAATCTTCGGGGAAGTTACGCCCTGCCACAACATCAACTCCTAGCTGCTCGCCAAACCTTGTGCGCAACATCCTTGGTATCTTAACACGCCCTATATCCTCGCTCATGGGGGCATGTGAACACGCTTCAGCTATCAACACTCTGGAGTTGGGAGTTAAGGAGTCAATCGCTCTCGCACCTCGCACAAAGCTCTCGATATCACCCTTATACCCAGCCATCAATATCGAAAATGAGGTGAGCTGCGATGATTCGGGTTTGAGCGAGTGGACATACTCGAAGGCTTGCGAATCGGTGATAATTAGTTTCGGCGGTTGATTAAGCATACTCAAAGCTGCCTTCAACCCACTGCTAGTTGTGCTGATAACGGTAGCGTCGATGTCTAACAATTCGCGCAGCGTCTGCACCTGGGGCAGAATCAATCTACCCTTGGGAGCTTGTGGGTCTTGTGGCATCACCAACATCACCACATCACCCTTTTCGACCAACCCTGCGGTGATACTCCGCTCCGCCATATCGGGGTTGATGTGTCGAAGTATCTCCTCGCGGATAAGCTCTATATCGACCCCTCGCTTAGCACTCAACAGTAGAGGCGGCTGGTTGAATAGCTCCTCTATCTGGCTCTTCATCTGCGATATTTGAGCATCACTGCGCTCATCTATCTTATTGATAATGGGGATAACTGGGATAGATAGCTCTTTGAGCCTCTCCATCCACTCCCTCTCCTGCGACATATCACCCGCCTGGCATATCAACATAGCCATATCGCTACGCTCGATGGTGCGATGGGCACGTTTAACACGCTCCTCACCAACCTCACCATAGTCGTCGAAGCCGGGGGTGTCGATAAGTAGCAGAGCACCAATGCCGTGTAGCTCCATAGCACGAGCTACACTATCGGTTGTCGTTCCCGCCAAAGGTGAGACCACCGAGGTCTGCTCGCCGGTAATAGCATTTATCAGTGATGATTTACCGCTATTACGAACTCCATATATCGCTACGTGAAGACGATTTGCATTTGGTGTTCTCTCCATGGTAATTTACTTTAAGCCAAACTTCTCGGCTGAAATCTTAGGCATTGCACCCCTCTGAGTACAGACATAGGCTGAGACCTTTACCGCTCTGGCGTGTGCTGTGCGGATGTCATCACCCTTTAGTAGCGACGAGATAAAGGTTGCAGTGAACGAATCACCTGCTCCCACCGTGTCGGCTACTCGAACCTTAGGTGTTGCAACGAACGAGACAGTGCCTGGAGTGAAGATATAGCTACCATTCACACCACACGTCAAGATTAGAATCTCAAGGTTGTACTTCGCCAAGAGAATCCAACATTTATCCTGTAGGTCGATGCCTGGGTAGCCAAAAAGACGACTTATCGCAACCAACTCCTCGTCGTTGATTTTCAGAATATTACAACGCTCCATCGAGCCGCATAGGGTCTCTTTAGTGTAGAAACCTTGGCGCAGGTTGATATCGAAAATCTTGTAGTTGCCCTTCTCGTTGGGCATAGCATCGACAAAGCTGTGGATAGTTTTTCGAGTCACCTCGCTACGTTGAGCCAACGAACCGAAACATACAACCTGTGTGTTTTTAGCCAACTCCTCCAATTCGGGAGTGAATGGGATGTTATCCCAAGCGACACCCTCGCGGATATCGTAGATTGGCACACCATCCGAGTCTAGCTCAACATCAACAGTGCCAGTAGGATACGACACTTTATCGACCACATATTCGACTCCGTTCTCGTCGAACTTCGAGAGCAACTCATGCCCTAGTTCATCATCACCCACGGCACTAACGACCTTTGAGTTATATCCAAATTGTGAGATATGGTAGGCGAAGTTAGCAGGAGCACCACCAATTTTTCTCCCTTCGGGAAGCATATCCCATAATGCCTCACCGATACCAACAATATATTTTTCCATCTTTTATTAAATATTTTCAGACTACAATCTTGTTGCAACGAATAAAATATATCTTGACAAACTCCCTATTATGCTCTGTTACATAGCTATAACTCCGCTCAGAGGGCGTTTAGTATATTGTTATCCGAAAATGACGCGCAAAGGTAGTAAATTATTTTTAAATAATCTAAGAATCTATTTAAATTACTCTCGCTTAATCTTCTATGGCTCTTTTACTTCGCTTTTTAATTTTACTATCTTGCTAATAGAGTCACTATTAGCTTCGATATCAAAATTAAAAATCAAAGCAAAATAACTCATACTATTTTTAAGCAGAGAAACTTAAGGGGAGTTCTATTTTCTCCCTAATTTTAATTTTTAGTTAATAATTGC
>JBCQSY010000045.1:0-8273 GCA_047178865.1 Rikenellaceae bacterium | reverse complement strand
CCACCGGTTGAGCCATAACCACCGGTTGAACCATCGCAGCCGGTTGAACCATCGCCGCCTGTTGTTGTGTCACCACCGGTTGAGCCATCGCCGCCGGTTGTTGTGTCGTCACCGCCCGAACCATCACCCGAACCATCACCAGAACCATCACCAGAACCATCACCAGAACCGCTATCGGGGTTTAGGATATCGTCTGCGCCGCTGATATTATCGGAGTTGAGGGTATCGGAGTTGAACTTTATCTCGACAAGGCTGCTACACCCTGAGACATCGAGCGAGACGAGTAGCGAGTTGCTGGTAACATCGAGCGATGTGATGCTTGTTCCGCTACAGTCGAGTGATGTGAGCGAGGTGAAGTAGCTCAACTCTGCGAGTGAGGTGATAGCTGTGATACCCGACACATCTATCGAGGTTACCGCGGCTGCCTCGGCCTGGTTGATTGCACCATCGCCATTTTTATCGACACCTGCTGCGATTAGGGCTGCCTCGAACTCAGCGCTCTGAAAAGTTATCAGGGTGGTATCGCCCTCTATGGTAGATTTCTTACATCCCGATGCAGCGAGCAGCGAGCATATAACTACTGCTACAACTATATTAAAGTACTTTTTCATAAATATATATTTTTTTTATTGTCTGTGCTGAGAATTACTGAGTCATACTGAGAAATAATTCTTAACTCTTAACTCTTAATCACCTATTGTCACGCCTTCGTTATAACTCTCTAGCGGAGTTGTGTCGTTAATTGTCACTATCTCGCCCATAAGCGATGGTGGGTTGCTGTTTCTATCAACTCCTGCGGTGAAGTAGACCACGCTTGTAGTTTTTAGAGCGGTGTTAGCCTCTGAGTTCATCGCGTCGACATAACCATTCAACACCGAGAGAGTATCGAATGAATATACCGCGGTAGTAGCAGGAGAAATATAATCAGGAGTACTTGAGTCTCCCTCACCCGCATAACTTACACCAACGCCACTACTTGCTGAATCAATGTAGTAACAATATGTTATACTATAGTGGTTATATCCAGCCACGTCACCGACATTAGCAGAGCCGACACCGCCCTTGACCGAACCAGTGTTGTAACACGCAGTCATAACATAGGAGCTGTTGGCGTTATATCCAACTACGCCGCCGACATAATCGCTGCCCTCGACCGAACCGGTGTTGTAACAAGCAATCACATTATTGGCGTTATATCCAACTACGCCACCGACATTATTGCCTGTTCCCTTTACCGACGCCGTATTGTAACAAGAGGATACAGTAGAGCCCGAATTGATGTTATTTCCAACCACACCACCGACATAATCACTGCCCTCGACCGAACCAGTGTTGTAGCAAGAGGATACAGTAGATTTAGAGTAATTATTTCCAACCACGCCGCCGGTATAGCTGCCCTTGCCCGTAACCGACCCTGTGTTGTAGCACTCTGTCACTGTTGAACTACTGTGGTTATATCCAACCACGCCACCGACATTATCAGAGCCGTCACTACCCTTGACCGAACCGGCGTTGTAACAATCTTTTACAGTAGAGGAGTTGTTATATCCAACCACGCCGCCGATATTGCCACCATCTAGTACTGAACTCGTATTGTAACAATCAGTCACAGTAGAGGAGGAGTTGTTATATCCAACCACACCACCGATTACATTATAACCCGATATCGAACCACCTAAGACGGAGCAAGAGGTTACAGTAGAGTTATCACAATTTCCAACCACGCCACCGATATAAGCGTAACCACCGCTTATGGATGGTTTAGATATGATGATATTCGAGATGTTCGCACCGCTGATATATCCAAATAGTCCAATGTCGTTCTCTTCTGCTGTGGAGCTTGTTAGGTTGCTGATAGTGTGGTCGTTACCGTTGATGTTGCCACTGAATGGAGTGCTGCTACTGTTACCTATCGGAGTCCAGTTGTAACCTGCCAGGTCGATATCGTCGGTTAGCTCGTAGTAGACCCCTGAGGTGGTCTCGCCATTATTGGTTATAATAGCGAGGTTAGCCAACTGCAACTCTGTTGCGATTTGGTATGGTGCATCCTCCGAGCCATCGCCACCTGCAAATTCTATCGTTTTGGAGATACTCTTGCTGAGGGTGTAGTACTTCGAGCGCTCTATCTCGAAATCTGCGGCTGTGGTGTTGTAGATATTATCCTGGACTATCGCTTTCAGAGTGTTGCCTGCGTCATCCGATAGCTCTGCATAGAACATGATAGGGAGGCTCTCGCCACTCTTGATTGTGAAGGGCAGGGAGTGGAGCATAATGCTATATTTGCTCTGCGCAGCTGCGGTAACTGTTGCGCCTGTACCTACAAGGGTCTCATTATAGCTTTGAAACTGAGGGTCGTCGACGTAGAACTCCGCATCGTCGATATCCTTATTTAGATAGACATAGCGTTGGGTTGGGAACTGAGTCTCACCCACCTCCTCACCACCTAGGGTTAGGTCGCCTATGGTTAGGGTGGTGTAGTTAACGTAATCACTACCGAAGAGAGACTCTAGGTCGAAGGTCAAATCGAGCGTCACCGCCGCAGTTATGTTCTGCATGAATAGCTCGTATTGTTGTTCTAATTGTTCTAGATATAGTTCATCGATATCGCTGCTGATTGTAATAGTCTCCGAGCTCACCATCTTGGGGTCGAGAGAGCTATTCACTACGTTAATCATAACCTTTTTATCATCTTCAGTAGTGAATTTGATAATCTCCTCCCCTCCAGTATAGTAGATACGATAGGTGCTACCGCTATTTAGAGTGCCTGAGAATGTATCATCGGAATCGTCGTAATTCATTGAGGAGTAAATATCGCTATCCTCACTCAAAAGGTAGATAATATCGCCATCCTCCCACAGGCTCTCCCATTGTTCATTCACCTCGACACGTGTCTGGGTATCGGGTTGCTCCATTGTGAGCTTTAGAGTCACGAAGGTGTCGCCCTCCTGGGTTTGGGTGTCGAGGCTGTTATCTAGCTCCTCTACCATGTCGTTGCAGCCTACAGCCATCGCTATCGCTGCTATGTAAAATATATACTTTTTCATATCTTAATACTTTTTCTCTTTTAATCCCCTACAAACTTAAGTCGCCGTTGAGTGAGCCTCCAGGGGTGTAACCCTCTAGAGTGTAGTAATCTTCATACTCATACCTCTCAATCGCCTCATCAAACAACCATGGGATGACAGAGTCGGATGGCGAGCCTGCGGTGTAGTAGTCATCTCCTGCCGCTGAGTTCATCGTCTCGACCAAGTTGTTGAGCGCTTGGACAGTGTTTAGCTGCGTGCCATAAAGTATATGTAAAGCTGCACCGTTTGTTTTTATTATATAGTAGCAGGCTGTGACGGTAGGGTCTGTCGAGTCGGTCTTTATTCCACCAACAATACCTCCAATATACGCCGAACCATTAACATCTCCAATATTGTAGCAGGCTGTTAAACTACAGCTACTGCTGCTAGTATAACCAATTATACCGCCGACATAGTAGCTGGTTCTGCTTCCAATATCACCCCTGTTGTAACAAGAGGTTACAGTAGAGTCGTCACAATATCCAACTACGCCGCCGACATAGTCGCTCGAACTCTCAACTTCGCCCGTGTTGTAGCACTCTTTCACAGTTGAATTATCTCTGTTATTTCCAACCACGCCACCGGTATAGATGCCCTTGCCCGTAACCGACCCTGTGTTGTAGCACTCTGTCGCTGTTGAACTACTGTAGTTACATCCAACTACGCCGCCGACATAATCGCTGCCCTCGACCGAACCGGTGTTGTAACAAGCAGTCGCTGTTGAACTATTGGAGTTATATCCAACCACACCGCCGACATAGCCGCTCGAACCCTCAACATCTCCCGTGTTGTAGCACTCTTTCACAGTTGAATTATCTCTGTTATATCCAACTACTCCGCCGACACAGTTGCTCGAACCCTCAACATCGCCTGTGTTGTAGCACTCTGTCACTGTTGAATAAGTGTTGTTATATCCAACCACGCCCCCGGTATAGATGCTCTTGCCCGTAACCGACCCCGTGTTGTAGCACTCTGTCACTGTTGAATAAGTGTAGTTCTCTCCAACCACGCCACCGACATGGCCCGAACCTGTAACTGAGCCACCATCCACACAGCATTTGCTAATGGTTGTACCCTTTGCGTAACCGCAAATCGCTCCGACACAGCTCGAACCTGCAACTGAGCCACCATCCACACAGCATTTGCTAATGGTTGTGCCCTTATTGTCACTATTACCCTTTGCGTAACCGCAAATCGCTCCGACATAGCTCGAACCTGTAACTGAGCCACCATCTACAGAGCATTTGCTAATGGTTGTGCCCTTATTGTCACTATTACCCTTTGCGTAACCGCAAATCGCTCCGACATAGCTGCTTCCCGATATCGAAGGCTCTGAGAGAGTTACACTCTCGATTGTTGCAGCAATTGCGTAGCCGAACAGACCTTGATAACTACTTGTGATATTGATTGTTAGGTTGCTGATGCTCTTGTCGTTACCATCGAAGTTACCCTTGAATGGGTTGTCGCTGTCGCCTATCGGATACCACTCCTGCCCCTCTAAGTTGATATTGTCGGTCAACTCGTAGTATGTGTCCGTGCTATCACCGCCCAACGCCACTACCTTAGAGAGGTAGGCTAGCTGCTCCGCTGTTGCGATTTGGTAAGGAGATTCCGATGTTCCCGCGCCGCCAGCAAACGACTCAGCAGCGTAATTAGGCCATGTGTCGCCATAGACCACCGGTCCGAGGTCGAAGGTTTTGTTGATGGTGTTGTAGGTGGCACGTGCCGCCTCGAATGTCTCGCCCGAATTGTTGCTGATATAGTCTACTACATATATATTATTAAAATCACCTGAGTTTTCTGGATTAAATGTCAACCTAATCCTCAACTTCTCGCCATCTTCGATGATGAAGGTCGATGGGTCGACAGCCAGCTCTATCGAGAGCATATCACCATCCGCAATGTAGTTGGGAGTGGTGTAGGAGTCCAGGAAACTAGTACTATAAGATATATTGTAGTTATATACACCATCCGCCTCCAAAAGGAAACCATCCTCAAGAGCCCCCTTAGTGGGATCTGTTTTGACATAGGTCATAACATCGACATACTCGTCGCCTTCGGTCGTTGAGCTATCGGGTGAGCCTCCCAAGCGGATTTCTGAGATTTTGAACCCATCGCCCAAAATAGCTGCCCAATCAGTAGGGGTATTTTTGAATGTCAGGTTTAGCTTAACCATCGCGCTGATGTGCTGCATATAGATATCGTAGCTCTTAATCACAGTAGCATCCTCGCTCTCCTCAATCTCAATCACATCGGAGCTAACCATCTTGGGGTAGATAGGGGTTGAACTACCCGTGGAGAGCATGGTGAACAAACACACATAAGCATAGTCACTGTTCTTGTTGTAGACATTACCCGTGTAGATACGGTTCTTGCCTGTGTATAGCTCACCCTCGAAGTAGAGTTCGCCAGTCGTCTCATCCGCCTTGGCATATATTTCGGTGGTTTTCTTCTGCTCTAACGAGTAGGCAACAATCTTATCACCCACCTGCCAATCGACGCTCAAATCGTCGTTGATTACCACACGAGAGGCTGCTGAGTCGCCCTCGGATGTTAGGTAGAGCTTCACAGGAACAGTACCCTCTGATGGAGTCGCAGGGTCTGTTGATAGACCCTCCTCTATTTGGTCGCTACAGCCGATAGTTATCGCCATCGCCGCTATGTAGAATAGTAACTTTTTCATCTATATTATATTTTAGATTCTTACCTTATTAGTTATTGTCGTTTAGAGTATCACCCTCTTCTAGGCTCTCGATATCACTATCCATAAGCGTAAACTCAATCACCTCGCCCATAAGGCTTGGGAGATATTGGTTAGCTGGTGAGCCTACGGTGTAGTAGTCGTCTCCTGCCGCTGTGTTCATCTCGTCGACCTTATCGTTGAGGCTACTTGTCGAGATAAGTTTTGTGCCGTAGTCGCCAATCGCTGAGAACGATATGTAGTAACATACAGTGATGGTTCCATCCTCATTATATCCTACTGCTCCGCCGACGTTGCTTAATCCCACTACCGAACCAGTGTTGTAGCAACTTGTCGCAGTAGAGTAGTAGTTACCTCCAACCACGCCACCGACATTAGAGCTGCCCTCGATTGAACCAGTGTTGTAACAAGTAGTCACAAAAGTGTTGTTATATCCAGCCACGCCGCCGACATTATCGCCTGTTCCCTTTACCGAACCAGTGTTGTAACAAGAGCTCACAGTAGAGGAGGCATTGCCACTCCATCCAGCTACACCACCGACATAAGAGCTACCCTCGATTGAACCACTGTTGTAAGAGGTCGTAGTAGAGGATTTGTAATTATTTCCAACCACTCCACCGACACAAGAGCCTGCTCCTTTGATATCTCCCGTGTTGTAACAACCTATCACACTAGAGGAGTAATTGAATCCAATCACGCCACCGATACAATCGCCTGCTCCCTCGACCGAGCCGGTATTGTAACAAGAGCTCACAGTAGAGGAGGAGTTAGTATATCCAACCACGCCACCGATATTAGAGTCACTACCCTCGACCGAGCTATCTGTATTGAAGCAATCTATCACTGTAGAGCTATCAGCATTTCCAACCACGCCACCGATATTACCGTAACCCGATAGCGAGTTATTTACGCCAGAGCAACCGGTCACAGTAGAGCCTAAACTAGCTCCAACCACGCCACCGATATTAGCGTAACCCGACAGTGTGCCATCTACGCTAGAGCAAGAGCTCACAGTAGAGTCGTCACAATATGCAACCACTCCGCCGACATATAACCAACCGCTTATGGATGGTTTTGATAGTGCGACATTCGAGATGTTCGCACCGATGGTATTTCCGAATAGTCCACTATCGTCAGCTTTCGATGTGATTGTTAGGTTGCTGATGCTCTTGTTGTTACCATCGAAGTTGCCTTGGAATGCAACCTCGTAGTCATTACCTATCGGAATCCACTCTCTGCCCGAAAGGTCTAGCTCTGCGACGAGCTTATAGTATTTACCCTTGGTTGTCTCGCCTGAGATTAACCCATTGGTGATAGCTGCTAAGTAGGCTAGTTCGCCCTCGGTCGAAATCTCGATAGGGCTAGCCTCGCTCCCTCCACCTGAGTTGTCGAATACCTCGACTGCTCCCAACCAGCTACCCTCGAAGAGGTAGCTCATGTCGAAGCTCTTCTTGATGTAGCTGTGAGTAGCACGCGCAAACGAGAACTCCGCACCTGTGGTGTTAGTTATCGGGAACTCCTTCGAGTAGGATACTCCACCAAAGCTAAAGATTAACTCGGTGTATATCATCTGGTCTGCTGCCATTGTGAATGGAGCTAGAAATATAGGAGCACTAAATGTTGCGCTGCTCGATGTCACCTCGACACTCTCGCTAATTTGTAGCGGAGTAGCCGTTGATAACAGAGTAGAGTTCTGCGAGAAACCATCCTCGTCGACACCCTTCTGAGCATCTATCAACACCTTGGCTACGATATCGACATAGCTACCATCGCCGCTGCTTGGCTTGCCACCAAACTTAAGGCTATCCATCTTTATGGTAAGTCCATCGGGCACTCCTGTGAACTCAATCTGAAGGTCTATTGCGCTAGCGAGGTTCTGCATCGCAACATATATCTCCTCGGTAGCAGATGCATCGTCACCCTCAACCTCGATTACCTCGGAGCTAATCATCGAGTAGTCGCTCAACGCATCAGTATAGTTGTATGGAGTGAGGTCTACGACAATCTTACCACTCTCGGTCGAGCAGCTCTGAGTGCGTGTGTAGAGTACTCTATTCTTGCCGGTGTAGACCTCGCCTGAGAAGGTAGCCTCTCCGCTCTGGTCGATAGTGACGCTCAGGTACTTAGCCGCACCGTTGTCGAGTGAGTAGACACAGATATAATCCCCCTGGCTCCAATCTGTTGTCCACGGGTCGTCGCTGCTCTCACCTGGCGTAACCGACAAACGAGTGTCGCTCTGCTCCTGCTGCGTGAGGTTGAATGTCACGAAGGTGGTCTGGTCGCTCACCGCACCTGGAGTGGTTAATTCATCAATGGTCTCTTGGCTACAGCCCACCGCTATGGCAAGCGCTGCAACATAAAAAAGTAATCTTTTCATTATAGTGTCTCTTTTATTTTTTCTTGTCTTTGTCTTTTTTTATCTTCATTGCGGAAATAATTTCGTCATTGCGGCCTCCGAGCCGCAATCTCATTTTCCTCACGTCATTGCGTTGTCCTTCTGTCGTCAT
>JBCQSY010000044.1:0-9182 GCA_047178865.1 Rikenellaceae bacterium | reverse complement strand
TCCGATCCGCAATCTCTAATAATCTGATAATAAGTCTATTTTGAGATTCTGAATCAAGTTCAGAATGACGACTTAGGTTTAACGCATCAGTACTAATTCATAATTCTTAATTCATAATTCTTAACTGAATAATTATATCTTAGATATAGAGGTGGCAACCTTGTGAGCAGTGCTCCACGCCGCTTGGAGGTTAAACCCTCCGGTGATAGCGTCGATATCGAGCACCTCACCTGCAAAGAATAGACCCTCACACTCCGTAGCAGAGAGAGTGTGGGGGTTAATTTTGCTCAAATCAACACCGCCACAAGTGACGAACTCCTCCTTATGTTTCGCCTTGCCACAGCAGTGGTAGATATCGTTGGTTAAGATTCGCACCATTGTATTGAGGCTCTTGCGGCTCACATCACCCCATCGACGAGTTGAGTCGACTCCGCCTCTCGACAGTAGATATTGCCACACCCTGCTCGATAGAGCGTAAGGGCGAGCTGTCGAGAGCTGTTTTTTAGCCTCACTCCCAGCGATTGAGTTCAATTCGCTCATCACCTCATCTTCGTTTGTGACACCGACCCAGTTAATAAATAGTGAGGCTCGATAGTCGACACTCTTCAAATACTCAGCAGCATAAGATGATAGCTTCAAGGTCGCAGGGCCACTCACTCCCCAGTGGGTTATAAGCAGCGCGCCCTCACCTCGAAACTTAGTCGAAGCGATACCAACTATCGCATCGGGAATAACCACACCCATCAAATCGGTCAATCCACCTTCGGAGATGTTCAACGTATATAGCGAAGGGGTTGGCTCTTTAATCGAGACAGGCAACGAATCCATAAAAGAGTATGACGAGCGAGTGGGTGCTCCACCAGTCGTCACAACAACCACGTCGAAGTTAAACTCCTCTCCCTTAGTGGTTTCAACCACAAATTCATCTTGAGGCTTTGAGATTTTCGCCACTCTTTTCGAGGTTAATATCTTAACTCCGAATCGTGCGGAGTAGTCGGCAAACATATTGATTATCGCCTCCGAGGATTGAGCCTCAGGAAAGACACAATCATCCTCCTGCACCATCAACGGCACACCATGCTCCTCGAACCAATCATAACTTTCACGCCATCCAAACTCTCTCAAAGCTCGGCGCATAATCTTCTCACCACGTGGATAGACCTTCGATAGCGATTCGACACTCTCGAAGGTGTTGGTTAGGTTACAGCGACCTCCACCCGACACCCTCACCTTTGAGAGCACCTTATCACTAGCTTCGAGAATCGTCACATCAACATCCGCCACCATCTCAAAGAGATTAATCGCTGCGAAGAATCCCGCAGCTCCTCCTCCTATAACTCCAACCCTTAACACCTCTACGATATCGCTAATAGTTCAACCTCGAAGATAAGGGTCGAAAATGGTGGAATATTATCCACTCCCTTATCACCATAACCCACATCGTAAGGGAGATAGATACTCCATTTATCCCCTACAACCATTCGCTGAATGGCAATCTGCATACCCTCGACCAACTCACGCAAGCGGAACACCTCAGGGTAAGCATTACCCAACGACGAGTCGAACTCACTCCCATCGACAAGCATGCCACGATAGTGAATCGAAACCACATCGCTCAATGTCGGGTGGACTCGACCACCACCCGACTCTATAACTTTAGCCAACACTCGCTTGTCGAGAGTTGTGACCTCCTCTTGTTGCGAGAGCTTTATCAAAAACTTTTTGTTGCTCTCCTTATACGCCTTGCGAGCCTCTTTTCTGTTCATATATAATTGCTTTTTTACAATAAGAGAATAATTAACAATAATGACTCTCACCCATATACGTCATTGCGGACTTGATCCGCAATCTCTAAACAGTATTTATTATCTGCATATTATGAGATTGCGGGTCAAGCCCGCAATGACGAAGTATAGTATTTTTACGTCTTGTTAGTCGCTCTATCTTTAATTTACTCCCACTCTATAGTCGCTGGCGGCTTAGAGGATACATCATAGACTACTCTATTAACGCCCTTCACCTTGTTGATGATATCGTTAGATACCTGAGCCAAGAAGTCGTAAGGTAGGTGTGCCCAGTCGGCTGTCATTCCATCGGTCGAGGTTACGGCACGCAACGCAACACAACTCTCGTAGGTACGCTCATCACCCATAACTCCCACACTCTGAACAGGTAACAACATAACACCTGCCTGCCATATCTTATCGTATAGACCCCATGAACGAAGTCCATCTATAAATACCTTATCAACATTTTGAAGAATCTCAACCCTCTCGGCAGTAACCTCACCCAAGATACGGATACCCAATCCAGGACCTGGGAATGGATGGCGACCAATCAAAATTGGCGAGATACCCATCGATAGACCAACACGACGAACCTCATCCTTGAAGAGCAGACGTAGTGGCTCGACAACCTTTAGATTCATCTCCTTTGGTAGACCACCCACATTGTGGTGTGATTTGATAGTAGCAGAAGGACCTCCCGTTACCGAGATTGACTCGATAACATCGGGATAGATAGTACCCTGAGCCAACCACTTAACATCCTTAATCTGCTTAGCCTCAGCGTTGAACACCTCAACAAAGTCACGACCAATGATTTTACGTTTAGCCTCAGGCTCAGTCACACCTGCCAAATCGGTGATAAATTTATCACCCGCTTTAACACCCTTGACATTGAGACCCATACCCTTATATGAATCAAGCACCTCCTCGAACTCATCCTTGCGGAGAAGTCCCGAATCAACAAAGATACAGTATAGTTTATCACCAATCGCACCATGCAACAACATCGCAGCAACGGTAGAGTCGACACCTCCCGATAGACCCAAAACAACCTTATCGTTACCCAACTTAGCTCGCAATTCAGCGATAGTCGAGTCGACAAAACTTGCTGGAGTCCAGCTCTGCTCACATCCGCAAATACCTACTACAAAGTTACTTAGAAGAGTCTTTCCATCTGTCGAGTGGTAGACCTCAGGGTGGAACTGGATAGCCCAAGTTGACTCACCCTCGATTCTGTAGGCTGCATTCTCAACATCCGAAGTGCTAGCGATAACCTTATAGTTTTCAGGCAATGAAGTGATAGTATCACCATGCGACATCCATACCTGAGTTGGTGATGGAACATCTTTAAGTAGTGCATCTTCGCCATCGACTACCGACAACATTGCACGTCCATACTCACGGCTATCTGCCATCTCAACCACTCCACCATAGGCATTAGCTAGATATTGCGCTCCGTAACATACACCCAATAGAGGGAGTTTGCCCTTAATTTGCGACAAATCTGGCTTTGGTGCTATTGCATCACGCACAGAGTATGGGCTACCCGAAAGGATTACACCCTTAATCGACTCATCAATTTGAGGAGGATTATTGAATGGGTGAATCTCGCAGTAGACATTCAACTCACGCACACGACGTGCAATAAGCTGGGTATATTGAGATCCGAAATCTAGAATTAAAATCTTTTCCATTTAAATTAGTTTGCAGGTGAGTAGTTAGGTGCTTCCTGAGTGATTGTTACATCGTGAGGGTGGTTCTCAACCACACCCGATGATGTGATACGAATAAATCTGGCAGACTGCAACTTATCGATTGTTCCAGCACCACAATATCCCATTCCCGACTTAAGACCTCCGACCAACTGGTAGACAGTCTCCGCCAAAGTTCCCTTATAAGGAACACGAGCAACGATTCCCTCTGGCACGAACTTATTCGAGCTACTCTCCTCTGCTTGGAAGTAACGATCCTTTGAACCATTACCCATAGCCTCGATAGAACCCATTCCACGATAGCTCTTGAACTTACGTCCGTTATATATAATGGTCTTGCCTGGTGACTCCTCAACTCCTGCGAACATCGAACCAATCATCACAGAGTCTCCTCCTGCGGCAATAGCCTTAACGATATCACCCGAATAGCGCAAACCTCCATCAGCGATAACTGGAACACCACTACCCTTGGCCGCCTTAGCAACCTCGAAGATAGCTGTCAACTGAGGAACTCCAACACCTGCAACGATACGAGTAGTACAGATTGAACCTGGGCCAATACCCACCTTCACACCATCTGCACCAGCCTCGATTAGATACTTCGCAGCCTCGGCTGTTGCGATATTACCAACCACAACATCCAAGTTAGGATACGCCTGCTTAACTTTGCGAAGTAGACCCACGATATTTGCTGAGTGTCCGTGAGCTGAGTCCAAAACCACAGCATCAACATCGGCATCAACCAGAGCCGCAACACGCTCCATGGTGTCGGCAGTCACTCCGATACCGGCGGCAACACGCAATCTACCCGAACTATCCTTACAAGCTAGTGGATTATCCTTAACCTTTGTGATATCTTTGTAGGTGATAAGACCCATGAGGTGACCCTCACTATCGACCACTGGCAACTTCTCGATTTTGCTGTTAAGCAACACTTTAGCTGCACTCTCCAAGTCAGGACTATTTGTGGTGATTAGGTTCTCCTTAGTCATAACTTCGTCGATTAGACGAGTCATATCACTCTGGAAACGAAGGTCGCGATTTGTTACAATACCAATGAGTTTATTATCTTCGCTAACCACTGGGATACCTCCAATCTTATACTCACGCATCATGCCCAAAGCATCCGCCACGCTCTTATCTTTGCTGATAGTCACAGGGTCGCTAATCATACCATTCTGAGCACGCTTAACCCTCTTGACGTTAGCCGCCTGCTCGGCGATAGACATATTCTTATGGATAACACCGATACCTCCCTCGCGTGCTATAGCGATAGCCAATGGAGCTTCAGTTACTGTATCCATCGCAGCTGAAACCATCGGGATATTAAGTGTTATGTTTCGTGAAAAACGGCTCTTTACAGAGACATCACGAGGGATTACCTCGGAATAAGCAGGAACGAGCAGAACATCATCAAATGTTAGCCCTTCAGTTTGTACTCTTTCCTCTAAAAAACTCATAATATAATTCAATTTAATTGAGCGCAAAGGTACAAAAAGGTTTTATATTATACAAACTTTACACCTAAAAAGCGCATAATTGATATTGATTAACAATTAATCATCGAAAAATATTGTTATGTCTATAAAATTTTGTAATTTTGCCGCGTTATGAATAGAACAAAAAGTAGCGGTTCCAATCGAAAGAAGATAGCAATTACTCTATGGGTGATTGCAGCGACCCCATTTGTATTATTGGCACTGATGTTGGCTCTCACTGCGGTGGGTGCTTTTGGCAAGCTGCCCTCATTTGCGGAGCTTGAGAATCCAAAGAGTAACCTCGCCACCGAGATATACTCCTCGGATGGAAAACTTATCGGCTCTTACTTTATCGAGAACCGCTCGTTTGTTCAATACGAGGAGCTTTTCCCCGTGGATGAGAGTATGCATCTAACTCTGAATGGAGAGCAGCAGGCGATGCCTCCTCTAGTTGCAGCACTTATCGCAACCGAGGATTTGCGTTTTCACTCACATGGCGGAATCGATGTTCCAGCACTTCTTCGTGTGGCAATCAAGACCATCGCAATGCAGGATCAATCTCAGGGTGGAGGTTCAACCATCACTCAGCAGGTGGCAAAGAGTCTATTCCCTCGTGACGAAACTATCGGATTGAACCCTATCGAGAAGGTTCTAAAACTCGTTATCACGAAGTTCAAGGAGTGGATTACATCTATCAAATTGGAGTATAACTACACCAAAGACGAAATCGCTGCGATGTATCTCAATGTGGTTAACTACGGCTCGAACGCTTATGGAATAAAATCTGCGGCTCAGACCTTCTTCAACAAAGAGCCTCACGAGTTATCAATCGAGCAGGCGGCATTGATGATTGGTGTGGTTAACGCGCCAACTCGTTACTCTCCTGTGATTAACCCTGAGCGTTCGCTCACTCGTCGCAACACGGTGCTTAATCGTATGGCTACAACTGGCGCTATCACCGCCGCTCAGGCTGATAGCCTCAAGGCGATACCTATAACTCTGGATTACAAACCTATCTCCCACAACTCAGGTGAGGCGACATATTTCCGCGAGATGCTCCGTTTGACACTCAACGCAGAGCCTCCAAAACGCCGCAACTACTACACCGAGTGGGACTATAAGGTGGCTCTAGAGCAGTATAACAGCAACCCTGTCTATGGATGGTGCAAGAAGAATCAGCGAAGCGATGGCGGCAACTACGACATCTACCGTGATGGTTTGAAGATATACACCACCATCAACTCAACGATGCAGGCCGCTGCCGAGGAGGCTCTACTTCACCAGATGAAGAACACCATACAACCAGCCCTCGACGCACAACAACGCCGCACTGGAAAGCTATTTATCGAGGCTGACAAAGAGCAAACCGAGAAGATTATACATAGCGCAATCCTAGCCTCACCTCGCTACTACAATATGAAACATGGAGGTTGTAGCCACGAGGAGATTATGGCATCGTTCGATAAAAAAGTTCCAATGCGTATCTTCACCTACAGCGGTGATAAGCAGGTTGAGATGACTCCACGTGACTCAATCAAGCACTACAAGGGACTTATGAGGGGTAGTATCGTAGCTATCGAACCATACACAGGACATGTCAAGGCGTATGTAGGAGGCACTAACTTCCGCTACTTCAAGTACGATATGGCAAAGCAGGGTAAGCGACAGGTGGGTTCAACCATCAAACCATTTATCTACACCTTCGCCATCGACCATCTGGGCTACACTCCATGCACCAGAGTTCCGAATCTACCCGTCACAATCGAGGCTGCGGGTGGCACGGCATGGTCTCCAAAGGAGTCGGGCAAGGTGGAATATGATGGATATCCAAATCCTCTCTATTGGGGATTGGCTCTGAGCCGCAACAACTACTCTGCGTGGGTTATGAAACAGGCTAAGCAGCCTGCGGCAGTGGCGGACTTCATCCATAATATGGGTATGCATAGCTATATCGACCCAGTTCCAGCCTTGGCGTTGGGTACATCGGAATCAAACCCTTATGAGTTGGCGGGAGCTTACGCCACATTCGCTAGCCAGGGAGTATTCACCGAGCCTATGTTCGTGACACGTATCGAGGATAGACAGGGAAATACAATCTCGACATTCACCACAACATCTCAGGATGCTATCAATAAAACCATCGCAGAGACTATGCTTGGCATGCTGCGCAAGGTTGTAACAAATGGAACAGCTCGCCGCCTTAACTGGGCACACAATATGACAGGGGTCGAGATTGCAGGTAAGACAGGAACTTCACAGAACTCACGCGATGCGTGGTTTGTTGGAGTCACTCCAAATATCGTAGCTGCGGCTTGGGTCGGAGGCGAGGACCAGATGATGCATATGGAGGCAGGAGGTGAGGGAAGTGTTATGGCTCTACCTATTGTTGGTAGATTCCTCGAAACACTCCACAAGAACCCCGCTTCGGGCATTACACGAGAGGATAGTTTCAATATCCCGGCTAACCTTCTAAACTTCAACTGCGACGAGGATGAGACCTCACGCAAGGAGTTGAACACATATCGTGAGTCGAGCAGAAGTGACGAATTTTTTGATTAAAACATATATTTATTAATGGGCATGAGAATAGCCCAAAAACAAACTTAAAAAAAGGATGAAAATAGCAGTAGTAGGCGCAAGTGGCGCAGTAGGACAGGAGTTCCTAGCAATTCTTGAGAATCGTGATATAGCTTTTGACGAGCTTATTCTATTTGGTAGCGAGCGTAGTGCAGGTAAAAAGTACACATTCCGTGGTGAGGAGCTAACAGTAAGACTTCTTGAGCACAACGACGATTTCAAAGGTATTGATATAGCTCTTGTATCGGCTGGCGGTTCGACTTCAAAGGAGTTTGCTGAAACTATCACAAAACATGGCACTATCATGATTGATAACTCTAGCGCATTCCGTATGGACTCTGATGTACCATTGGTTGTGCCTGAGGTTAACGCTGAGGATGCTCTCGACGCACCACGTGGAATCATTGCAAACCCTAACTGTACTACAATTCAGATGGTTGTAGCTCTTCAAGCTATCGAGTCTTTGTCACACATCACTAAGGTTCACGTCTCAACATACCAATCAGCTAGTGGCGGTGGAGCTGCTGCGATGGCTGAGTTGGAGGAGCAACAAGCTGAACTTGTACGTGGTGATGAGCCAACTATCTCGAAGTTCGCATACCAGTTGGCATACAACGTTATCCCACAAATCGACGTGTTTGGCGATGATGACTACACCAAGGAGGAGCTTAAGATGTATAACGAGACTCGCAAGATTATGCACTCAGATATCAAGGTATCAGCTACTTGTGTTCGTGTTCCAGTTATGCGTGCTCACTCTGAGAGCGTATGGGTTGAGACCGTTGAGCCAGTCTCACCAGAGGCTGCACGTGCAGCGTTTGCATCGGCTCAGGGCGTTGTTCTAATGGACGAGCCAGCTGAGAAGGTATATCCAATGCCACTATTCATCGCAGGCAAAGACCCAGTATATGTAGGACGTATCCGTCGTGATTTGACCTCGGAGAATGGCTTGACATTCTGGTGTGTAAGCGACCAGATTCGCAAGGGAGCAGCTCTTAACGCTGTACAGATTGCTGAGTGGCTAATCGCTAATAAGAAGTAAGGTGTCTGATATTCTAACATGCCCAAAATGCCAGGGCGAGAATTGCTACTTCGATGGTTCGTTGAATATCTGCCCCGACTGCTTTGCTGAGTGGGGAGAGTCTGGCGAGGAGTCTGGCGATAGCGTTGCTCGTGACAGCAATGGAGCGGAACTTTTGGATGGTGATTCGGTAACGGTAATCAAAGACCTTAAAGTTCGAGGCTCGTCGATGGTTATCAAACGAGGCACTAAGGTTAAGAGCATCCGCCTTACGGATAACCCTGAGGAGGTCGACTGCAAAATCGACGGCAGTAGCATTGTTCTAAAGTGCTGCTTTTTGAAGAAGTAGATATATACCTATATATACAAGAAGAGACCAGAGTCTGTGTGACTCTGGTCTCTTTTTGTTTTGTATATTACCTCACGTTATTCTCGTCCTCATAACGTCATTGCGGGCTTGACCCGCAATCTCATCCTCATCACGTCATTGCGGGCTCGACCCGCAATCTCATCCTCATCACGTCATTGCGGGCTCGACCCGCAATCTCATCCTCATCACGTCATTGCGGGCTCGACCCGCAATCTCATCCTCATCACGTCATTCCGA
>JBCQSY010000043.1:0-9751 GCA_047178865.1 Rikenellaceae bacterium | reverse complement strand
TTAATTGAAAAAACAATTCTTAATTTCTAATTTTTAATTCTTAACTTTTAACTTATCCTTTTGTTTCGAGATTGCGGGTCAAGCCCGCAATGACGTTGGGTAATTTTTAATTCTTAATTGAAAAAACAATTCTTAATTTCTAATTTTTAATTCTTAACTTTTAACTTATCCTTTTGTTTCGAGATTGCGGGTCAAGCCCGCAATGACGTTGGGTAATTTTTAATTCTTAATTGAAAAAACAATTCTTAATTTCTAATTTTTAATTCTTAACTTTTAACTTATCCTTTTGTTTCGAGATTGCGGGTCAAGCCCGCAATGACGTTGGGTAATTCTTAACTCTTAATTGTTAATTCTTAATTAACTAAAAATATCCCTCTCTCTTCTTCTGCTCCATGCTACCATCCTGGTCGAAGTCGATAACACGTGTTGTGCGCTCGCTCTTGGTGGTTGTCATCATCTCCTCGACAATCTCCTCGATGGTGGCAGCCTCACTCTCGACAGCGCCTGTCAAGGGGTAACATCCCAAAGTTCTGAAACGAACAACCCTCTTTTGAGCTTTGGCGCGAAGCTCTTCTGGCATACGCTCATCATCGACCATGATTAGGTTACCATCCTGCTCAACTACATCACGCTCAGCGGCGTAGTATAGCGGAACGATGGGTATATTCTCCAAACGGATATATTGCCAGATATCTAGCTCCGTCCAGTTCGATAGAGGGAATACACGAATAGACTCACCCTTATGCACCTTTGCGTTGTAGATATCCCACAACTCAGGGCGTTGGTTCTTAGGGTCCCACTGGTGGAAACGGTCACGGAATGAGTAGATACGCTCCTTGGCACGTGACTTCTCCTCGTCGCGGCGTGCTCCACCAAATGCTGCATCGAAACGGTGCTTATCCAGGGCTGCCAACAGAGCCTGGGTCTTCATCAGGTCGGTGTGTACTTTGCTGCCGTGAGTGAATGGTCCTACTCCCGACTCGAAAGCCTCAACATTTGACTCAACGATTAGATTCCAGCCATGCTCGCTGCAATATTTATCACGAAAATCTATCATCTCGCGGAACTTCCACTTCGAGTCGATATGCATCAGAGGGAATGGTACTTTGCCCGGAGCAAAAGCCTTCTCGGCAAGACGCACCATAACCGACGAATCCTTACCTATAGAGTATAACATCACAGGGTTCTCGAACTCTGCAACAACCTCTCTAATAATATGTATCGCCTCAGCCTCTAATTCTCGGAGGTGACTTAGTCTATATTTATCCATCTTATTCTTTATTTTCGCATCCTAATGCGAATTGATATTAATTTTCAACAATATTGCATCCAACAACTTCTCGACACTCTCCTCCATACTCAAAACAGAGGTATCTATCTCACACGCAGGGCTCACTGGTGGCTCGAATGGGTCTGTTATTCCAGTGAAGTTGGCTATCTCGCCACGGCGTGCCTTGGCGTAGAGACCCTTCACATCACGCCTCTCGCACTCTTCAAGCGGGGTCGAGACGTAGACCTCCAAGAAGTCCTCATCGCCAATAATTCCACGAGCCATATCTCGCATATCGTTAGTCGGTGAGATAAACGCCGCAAGGGTTATAACACCCGCATCAACCATCAGGCGACTAACCTGGGCGATTCTTCTAATATTTTCTACTCTATCCTCAGAGGAGAAGCCTAAATTTGCATTAATACCCGAACGGATATTGTCGCCATCGAGCACCATAACCAACTTTTCGCGTTTGAAAAGTTCACGCTCAAGAGCCAACGCTAGGGTGCTCTTTCCAGAGCCTGAAAGACCAGTAAACCACACAACCACAGAGCGTTGCGAGAGTAACTTCTCACGTTCGCTGCGGGGTAGCATCCTGTCGAATATAGGGTAAATATTATCTGCCATATCTTAAAAACTCCATAATAGAGGTATCAAAAGTAGTGAAATTATCATAATAATCAAATTTAGAGGCAGTCCCACCCTAAGAAAATCAAGGGCTTTATAGCCTCCGACACCCTGAACAATCAGGTTGGTTTGGTAGCCAATCGGTGAGGCGAAGCTCGACGAAGCGGCAACACATATCGCCACAAAGAGTGGGGTGGGGTTGACAACTAATATATCGGATATCCCAACCGCAACCGGGAATGCCAAAGCCACAGCAGCGGAGTTGGTGATAAGCTCGGTGAGAATCATCGTGAAGAGGTATAACATAACCAACGCTCCGATAGTGCCATAGCTCTCGGTGACGTTGATAATCGCTGCGGCGATAGCCTCAGCCACACCAGCATTAATCATCGCCTTGGATATCGCAAAGGCAGAGGCGATAGCTATCAAAATATCCCATCCGATGAATTTGGTGTAGCGCTTAGCCGGGAACAGACCAAATATCGCCATCACCGCCATCACCAACGAGACGAAGTAGAACATATCGTAATCACCCTCCAGACGACGTGGCATCAAGACACCACCAAGAACCGCTCCTAGCAACATCACCGCCACCAGCGCAATACCAATCCAACGCTTAGTTCCGTTTGGAGGAGCTGGAAGGTCACCAGTCTCAGCGATAAGGTAGAAAGCACTCGACTCACCCCATGTCGAGGCGAAAGTTCCATCGGTCATAAGCACCAGAGTGTCACCATCTTGTAGGATGTGTGAGCTGACTCCAGAGGTGATAATTCGACCATTACGGTGGATTGCCAACACCACAGCATGGTAGTGGTTGAAGAAGTTAAACTCCTTGATGCTCTTACCCACACCAGGGCAGCGGTTAGCGATAACAACCTCGACCTGAGTGGTTGCTCTCTTAGCAAATTCACGCATCAGCGCACCACGCATCGAGGCTAGCTCCATGCCCTTGGTCGAGAGGATGATATCGACACTATCACTACGCCCAGCCAGTAGTAAGGTATCCTCTGGCTCGATTGCGACATCTCGCCTATTGGGGTTGAGGCTCTTCTTGCCTCGACGAACTCCACACACCCTAAACATCGACAAATCAGCAAGGCGTGATGAGACCACCATCTGCCCAATAAATGGGCTTGATTCGGGGATAACCACCTCGTAGATATACTCCTTATCACCGAGTGATAGGGTCTCACTATGGTCGTCGACTTGGCTTGTCGACTCTTTGGGAAGTAGCCTCTCGCCAAAGATTATAAGGTAGACGATACCCACCACCGTGATAACTATACCGATACGCCCCAACTCGAACATCGAGAAACCTTGATACCCCGACTCAATCATCATACCATGCACCACCAGGTTGGTCGAAGTTCCAATCAGGGTACACATTCCACCCAAAATGGTGGCGTATGATAGTGGAATAAGTAACTTTTTGGGAGATATACCCACCTTCTCAGCCCATCGTTTGATAATCGGGGCGAAGATAACAACCACCGCCGTATTGTTCAAAAAGGCTGAAATCGCAGCAATCGAGGGTAGAACACGTGCAATCACCGCTGAGGCAGTGCGTGGTTTGGTGTTTTGTGGAAAGACCTTGTCGACAAATAGCGCCAGAGCGCCACTGCGACGGATTCCCTCACTCACCAAGAAGAGCATCGCCACGGTCATAACACCTTTATTGGAGAATCCCGCTGCTAACTCATCGGCCGTAATAATCCCGGCTGCCATAAAGACTATAGCTACCAAAAACAGTGCAATCCCAGGACGCATCTTGTCCATAAGAAGCACCGCCACCATTACACAGATGCCAACAATTACAAAAATAGATTCACCACCCATCCCTCTCTAGCGTACTAATCTTATCATAAATTCTCCCTTTAACTACTCCTTATTCAAAGTCCGCAATGAAGAACGGATTCAACAAATTCTCTTTGTTATAGCGCAACGGCTCACCCGACTCGGCACACTTCAAGGCTGAACCCTGAGCACGCAGAAGCGCATCGCCTGCTGCGGTGTCCCACTCCATAGTCGGAGCAAAACGTGGATATACATCCGCCTCACCTGTGGCGATAAGGGCAATCTTTATCGAGCTCCCCTTCGAGACAAACTCAACCTCACGACCCTGGGCTCTTAACCCATCGACAAACGCCTCGGTCTGCTCGCTAAGGTGCGAACGAGATGCCACAACCCTCAACTTATCACAGCTTACTCTGCTAGGAATCAACTCCTTACCTTTAGAGAAATCTATGCTCTCCATCGCCGCCACCCCACAATAGAGGTAAGCACCAACGCCACTCTGAGCCAGATAGAGTTCATCACTCACAGGAACATACAAAGCACCACCTACCGGCACTCCATCCTCGACCAAGGCGATATTTACGGTGAACTCGCCATTGCGCTTGATAAACTCTTTAGTTCCATCCAATGGGTCGACAATCCACAACCTCCTCCACGCCTCTCTTTGGCTATATGGAGCGTGTGCTCCCTCCTCCGAGAGAATCGGGATGTCCAACTTCGAAAGATAGGTTACAATAACCTGATGAGCAGCCCTATCGGCGATAGTCAACGGAGAGTTATCCGCCTTCTTCTCAACAGAGAAGTCGCTATTAGGGTCGCTATATATCTCGATAATAGCTCGCCCTGCCGCCACTGCGGCATGAGCTGCTACCTCTAGCTCTAGACTAAACATAGTTATAAGTTCGTTGATGTATATAATACTTGGCAAAGATAAAAAAAATTTAGTTAAAAACCTCAATAAAATGGAATAATATTGATAATATAGATATTATATAGTATCTTTGCGCAAAGAAAATTTTAATTATGGCAGACAATTCAATCTTGATGCGCCTAGATGGCCTCAAACTTAAATATGAAGAGATGGGTGATAAGCTCACTGACCCTGAAGTTATTGCAGACGTTAAGAGCTTTATCCAACTAACCAAGGAGTTCAAAGAGCTTCAACCACTTATCGAGACCTCGGAGCGTTTCCGCAAGGCTCTTGCGAACCTGGCTGACGCTAAGGATATCCTCGCCAACGAGAAGGATGAAGATTTCCGCGATATTGCTCGCGAGGAGATTGCTACTCTAGAGCCAGCTATCGAGCAGATGGAGGCAGATATTAAGCTACTGCTTATCCCCAAAGACCCTCAGGATGAGAAGAATGCGATTCTTGAAATCCGTGGTGGTACGGGTGGTGACGAGGCTGCTATATTCGCAGGAGATTTGCTGCGTATGTATATCAAATATATCGAGACCAAGGGTTGGAAGTATGAGATGACATCCTCGTCGGAGGGTGCAGCTGGTGGTTTCAAAGAGGTTGTTTTGAAGGTGTCGGGTGCGAGCGTCTATGGAACGTTGAAGTATGAGTCGGGAGTGCACCGTGTGCAGCGTGTTCCACAAACCGAGACCCAAGGTCGTGTCCACACCTCGGCTGCATCAGTTGCGGTACTTCCCGAAGCTGAGGAGTTCGATATCGACATCTCGATGAACGATATCCGCAAGGATACTTTCTGTTCGTCAGGCCCTGGTGGTCAGTCGGTTAATACCACCTACTCAGCTATTCGACTAACCCACATCCCAACGGGAATTGTGGTGCAGTGTCAGGACCAAAAATCACAGCTCAAGAACTTCGACAAGGCGTTCGAGGAGCTTCGAACACGTGTCTTTAACTTGGAGTACTCGAAGTATCTCGACGAGATTGCATCTAAGCGTAAAACGTTGGTTTCCACTGGCGACCGCTCGGCAAAGATTCGTACATATAACTACCCTCAGGGTCGTATCACCGACCACCGTATAAACTTTACCATATACAACCTTTCAGCCTTTATGGATGGTGATATCCAAGGGGTTATCGACGAGCTGATTATTGCCGAGAACGCAGAGAGGTTGAAGGAGAGCGAATTGTAGTCGAAGATGTGATGTTGCGCCTTATATACATACTGGTGTTAATGGTGTCTGCCTCAGTGGCTTATGCCGCATCACCTATGTATATAGTCAATGGCGAGCCAAGGGAGAGTATCGACAATATCCCCCACGAGCAGATAGCCTCATTCCAGGAGTTAGAGGTCGACGAGTCGCTTATCGCAAAGTATGGACTTGATGCCTCGAAAGGGGTGATTTTCGTCGAGTTGAAGTATGATGTGCCAGCTCAGTTATCGACAGGCGAATCGCTCTATCGTCTCCTTGTCAATGGGGTTAAATGGAGTGTCGACGAGGGGGTTCAATCAGTATCGTTTAGGTATAAAGTGTCAGCTAGCGGAGAGTTTATCTTAGGTGAATTTCTCAACTCGACCTCTGCGAGATTTAAACGACGTGTAATCTCTCAACTCTCCAAGATGCCACAATGGCGCCCTGCCCAAAAACGAGGTGAGGGGGTAGAGTGGGATGGTGTGGTTACACTGACCCTCCCCGAAGGGATGAGCGTACCTATCCAAAAACACCTTATCTACCGATGAAGGGCGATGGACACATAACCCTACTTCAACTCACCGAGCGTATCAGAGAGACTCTACACTCCTCTTTTGCAGCGCCGATATGGGTGAGTGCCGAGATATCACAGATACAGAACCACTCATCGGGACACTGCTACCTTGAACTTATCGAGAAGGGTGAGGGGCAGAGTCAACCACAAGCACAGGTTCGAGCCACTATATGGAGGTCGAGCTATGGTGCTATATCGAGCATGTTCACCTCGCAAACCGGGTGCGAATTGGGGCGTGGAATGAAGATTTTAGCACGTGTTGAGGTAACCTTCCACCCCTCTTATGGGCTGTCACTCCAGATTCGTGATATCGACCCAACATACACCGTAGGCGATATGGAGAGGGTGAAACGCGAGACTATTTCAAGACTTAAAGCCGATGGAGTGTGGAGTATGAATCGTGAGATTACCATGCCCTATGTCCCTCAAAATATAGCGATTATTTCGAGCACAGGAGCTGCTGGCTACCAAGATTTCTGCAACCAGATAGCATCACTCCCCTATAAATTCAATCTTACTCTCTACCCAGCCACAATGCAGGGAGAGGCTGCCGAGGAGTCGATTATCTTGGCTCTGGAGGATATCGCACAGAGCGCAGAGCCAATCGATGTGGTGGTGATTATTCGAGGTGGTGGCTCGACTACCGATATGAACTGTTTTAACTCATATCGTCTGTGTGCTAATGTGGCACAATTTCCGCTACCCGTAATCACTGGAATTGGGCATCAGAGGGATGAATCGGTTGCCGATATGGTCGCCTCGACTCCGCTGAAAACACCCACTGCGGTGGCTGTATGGTTGGGCGAGAGGGCTCAAAAAGTTGACGAGTGGTTAGCCAACGCTTTGGCAAAAGTGGTCGACTCTTCACGCGAAATTATCCTCAAAAACCAGAACGAACTGAGGGTATCGAGTAGAGAGTTATCGCTACTATCGCTAAAGATGATTGAGGTGGAGCGAGAGAGGTTATCTTCACACCAAAGCGAGGTAAAACACTCTGCGCAAAATATTATAAATCAAGGAGTTGAAAAGTTATCAATAAGTTATGAACAAATAGCGGAGTGGAGTAAAATCCTCCTCGCCTCACAGTTAGAGCGACTCAATGGATTAGCTGCACAAGTTGATGCTCAATCACCCCAACATATCCTAGCGATGGGGTTTGCGATGGTTCAACATAACTCACAGAGTGTCACCTCGGTAGAGCAAGTTAAAGAGGGTGACAGAGTAACTATTCGACTGAAAGATGGTTGTTTAATAACGGAAGTAAAGGGGTAAGAATCTGTTTAAGTTTTTCTCGCTAAAATTGTTAAGAGAGATGTTGTTTTAATTTTCTCTCTTTGCAAGAGGCGCATAGCCGTAGCTATGTAACGAGTGCAAAAAGAGAAAAGTGAAGTGACAGATCCTTAACAAATTAGATGAAAAAATTTTAAATAGATTCTAAAGATATGGAAAAATTTAGCTACGAAGCATCTATCGCCGAAATCAACGCGATACTTGGCAAATTCAAGAATCAAACCATGACAATCGACGAGCTTTCGAGCCAGGTTGCTAAGGCTACGGAACTGATAACAAAGTGCCGCGAGAAGCTACAAGGGGTAGACGACGAGTTGAAGAAAATCATCGAGTAATGATTGGTAAAGTTATAAAATCGACACTCAACCACATTCCACGCGAGGCGTTGCAACGTGTGGCTGGATGGATTGTGCCGGTGGTGGGTCTACTCTATCTTGGCAGAGGTAAAGAGTGTCCGATATGTGGAGCAAAAAGGCGCCGATTCCTACCTTACGGCTATGGAGATGTTCGCCAAAATGCACTCTGCCCATCGTGTCTATCGCTCGAACGTCATAGGCTACTGTGGCTCTACTTCACACGCCACACCACGTTATTTACCCAGAGACCAACCATGCTCCATATCGCCCCAGAGGTGCTATTTATGAGGCGATTCAAGCGGTTATACAGCGATAAAAAAGAGCAATATATAACCGCCGATTTATCCTCGCCACTAGCCACCATGCACTTCGATGTGCAGGATATTCCACTCCCCGACGATAGCGTCGAGATGGTGATGTGTAACCACGTTATGGAGCATGTCGAGAGCGACACGAAGGCATTGAGTGAACTCTACCGCATACTTCGTCCTGGCGGCTGGGGTATTCTACTCGCACCAATCGACTACGATAGGGAGTCGACATTCGAGGATGACTCGATAACCGACCCTGCGGAGCGTGCTCGTATATTTGGGCAGTATGACCATCGTCGTATCTATGGACGCGACTACGCCGAGCGACTACGCCAGGTGGGATTCAGCGTCACCGAGTTTGATATGTATGGCGAACTTACCGAGGCTGAACGCAAGCTCTATTCACTCCAAAGTGAGATAATTTATCGAGTGGATAAACTATGATGCGTTGGGTGATATATCTAGTTGTGGCTCTTTGTGTTAGCAGTTGTCACCTCACACCAAAAAGAGGTGAAGTTAAGAGTGAGCAAGTAGAGGTAAAGAGTGTCGATAGTGAGGCGAAATTCAACCGATATATCACAACTTATTGGTATGGATTCGACTTCCGAGATACGATAAATCTACGCCCTGAGACTATCGAACGACCATTTGCTCGCTACCTCACCGCTCTACCTCAAGCCACCGACTCGGTACGCCAAATCGCTATAACTTCGCTACTCGATTCCGCTGCGGTGAACCCTATTTCGCTGCGACATATCATCTCGTTGAGCGAAAAATATCTCTACGAACCATCATCGCCAGTGCGCCATGAGCAGCTATATATCGATATTCTCAACGCTATTATTGCGCAACCTTCGCTCGATGAATATGAGAAGATTCGCCCGAAATATCAACTCACAGCACTACTAAAAAACCAACAATCGCAACTCGCTACACCATTCGAAATAACCCTTCGTGATGGCTCTTCAATATCACTACATAGCATCGAGGCGGAATATATCTTACTGCTATTCAATAACCCAGAGTGCGCTGAGTGTCAAGAGGTTAAAAAGGTGATTATTAAAAATAAGAAACTCCTCAATCAAAAAGGAGTTCTTGTAGTTGCAGTATATCCCGACTCTGATTTAAAGGCTTGGTTATCTGAGAGTTACCCTAATGATTGGGTTAATGGCTACTGCCGCGAACTTAGCGATGGTGAATTATACCACCTCCAAGCAATCCCAACAATCTACCTGCTCGACTCCCAAAAACGAGTAGTGCTAAAAGATGCCTCAATCGAAGAGATATTTTCAATTATGAATTATGAATTATTGCTGATGCGTTAACTTTTTATTAATCTTTATAAATCTCTTATATATAGCAGTTTACAAGTGTTATAACTATTTTCGATTTGAAAATAAATTATTACAAACTCGTCATT
>JBCQSY010000042.1:0-9973 GCA_047178865.1 Rikenellaceae bacterium | reverse complement strand
ATCGTCCTCGTAAAAGACTCGGATACCTCACACCAAATGAAAAATTTAAACAAATTATTAATATGAATTCAGTTGCATTTGCAGGTTGAATTCAGCAAACTAAATATGTTATGAAGAGAACTATTCTGCTATTTTTGAGCCTCTACCTCTTTGCGGGTGTAGGTGTTGCCAATAACTGGCCTACGGAGTCGTTGGGTGGTGGCGAGAAGTTGATGTATGGTGAGGAGCGAATTGCTCAGATGCGCTACAAAATCGACAACTATCAATGGGCAGCGGATGCCTATCAAAAGATGCAGGAGAGTATCGAGCAGCGATATCAAGCCTCGGAGCAGAGTGCAGCACACGCTCTCAAACAGTCACTTCCGCCGCTTATGGCGATGTCGCCGTGTTACCAAGATATGGCGATATACTACAGGATAAGCGGTGACGAAAAGTATCTTCCGTTGGTGGTTGAGGGGATTATCGATGCATTCCAGCTAGATGATAAAGATGGTGTGTTGTTTCCCGATAAGGAGTCGCAAAATATCGAGATTTGGTTGTGGTTGATGGTGCGTGGTGGAGTGCTCCAAGCCTACGACCTAATTAAAACCCACCCTCTGATGCAGCCCTATATCCCAACCATGGAGCTGCGTCTTAAGGAGATTGTCGGTGAGACTAAACGCTACACAACCTATATGCGCCATGCAGGCAATACCCAATTCTGGACTATAACCATGGGACTTGGAGTGTGTGCTATGTTGTTGGACGATGTCGAGACCTTCAAGGATGCACTCTACAACGACTACTATGGAGCCGAAGCTATCCTCAACTCATTTAAGGACGGGGGTGTTTCGCGTGCCGAACCTGTTAGATACTACTACGGATATGTAGCCTCGTGTTTGACAATCCTATTCGAGATAGCCCAATATAACGACGTTGCCGATATGTATAGCTACACCTCCTCTCAGGGTACAACCTTCGAGGGAGTTTTGGAGGGTCTGTTCGATATGGTGACTCCTCAGGGTTGGTTACCTTCGAGTGGCGATATGGGCGAGAGGGCATCAATCAAGGATGATAGACCTGTTTATGATATCACCTCTATCTTCGATGGTCGTGGTAAGTGGGAGGTATATAATCGTGTCTACGACAACCCTAAGTTCGCATGGGCGGTTGCTCAGTCACCCGACAGAAGTGGTGACTCTGGTAACTTCTGGAGCTACTCCGCGCTGGTGCATGGAGTGGAGTTGGAGCAGTGTCAAGCCCCTGTGGTAAAGAGTGTGGTGAGGCAGTCGGTGGGTGATGTTCTCTTGAAATCTATCGAGGGAGAGGAGTATTGGTATTCGGACGCTATAACCGTGCATGTGCGTGGTGGTGAGACCCTTATCAACCATAACCACCGAGACCAACTACATATCAAATTGAACGCTTTTGGTAAGGGTATCTACTCGGATTGGAGTCACGACTACGACTATATCGCACCTCGCAAGGCGAATAACTACGCTAATCAGACCCCATTCTCACCGAGCGTGTTGTCGCATAATACTATTGCTGTCGACTTCTCGGAGCCGACTATCAGCAATGTTCTCTATTCCGAGATTGACAGGGCGAGCCAGGGTGCTCAAAGCGTTATAGCTACAGCGACTCCTTATGAGGGTGTCGAGGCGAAACGTACGATTTGCCTCACTGGGGAGTATGTTATCGACATCTTCGAGGTGAGCTCGGATAGGGAACGCAACTACGACTTTATCCTCAACTCGTTTGGTACGGTGTCGAGCTGTGGCGCAGGCGAGAGTTTCGAGTATAACACCCTCAACGAGGAGTATGGACTCCAGCCCATCGATAAGTGGGCAAAGCGTGAGCGTAATGTCTGGATTGCCGATGGTCGCAAATCAAAGGTCGAGGCGGATAACTTGGTGGTTACCTTCCGTGATGCTGATGGAGTGGGTGCTACTGCTACAACTCTCTGTGAGGATGCAACCGAGCTAATCACAGCGGGAGTACCATACTATATAAACAAATTCTCGTGGGATGTGTCCGATGGCGGAGGCAGTATGCCTGAGCGTAAACCGATGGTGATGCTTCGTCGCAAATGTGCCTCGACAACCTTCTACACCATCCACTACCCATTCAAGGAGTTCGCCACACAGGTGAAGCTAACAAAGAGCGGCGATGTATTGCGTATCGAGAGTGAGAAGTTCACCGATACCTATAACTTGCTAACCAACGAGTATCAAAGAGTTGAGAGCAATTAACAAGGCGATTTTCGACACTTCCAGGTACTACGACAAAAGACTGAGAAAGACTGAGAAAAACTGAGAAAGACTGAGACTCAGAAATTCTCAGAAATTCTCAGAAATTCTCAGAAATTCTCAGAAAGACTCCGTAATGGCTCAAACAACGAATAATATTTCAAATCTTAATTGACATTTAATTTAATATGAAACAGAAGATTCTATTTGTCTGCTTGGGGAATATATGTCGCTCTGCGGCGGCGAATGGTGTGATGGAGAAGATGGCAGAAGATAGGGGTGTGAGCCACCTCTTCGAGATTGACTCTGCGGGGACATACGCAGGGCATAGTGGTAGTCTGCCTGATTCGAGAATGAGGCAAGCAGCCTCTCGACGTGGGTATAACTTAACTCACCGTGCGAGGCAGATATCGGTTGAGGATTTCGACCTGTTCGATAGAATCATCACCATGGATGATAGCAACTACCACAATGTTTGCCGTATCGCTCCAACCTCGGAGTCTGTGGATAAGGTCGAGAGGTTCGCCTCACTTGTGCGCCATCACGACGATGTTCACTACATTCCCGACCCCTACTACTCAGGTTCTGAAGGGTTTGAGTTGGTTTTGGATTTGTTGGAAGATGGGTGCGAAACGATTCTCTCCCTATCTATCGATAGGACATAACCTGTAAATATAGGAAGTATCATCATACCCATCACTGGAAGTATCACCCCAAGTGTGCGACCGATAGTTGTGATGGGAAATATCTGAGCTCCTGCGGTTGATAGCCCCATCCATGCCCACCATAGGGCATCGCCAAAGCTCTTTAGCTCGCTATTTACACCATACTCCAAATCGTAGAAGATAAGTGCCGAGACGTAGGTAAAGAGTAGTACCGCCAGGGTGTAGGCGAAGAATAGTCGTCGTGCGGTGTTGCCTCGTATGACCCATCTTAGAATAATAAATAGGGCCAGGAGCGAACGGACAATGGGGACTGAACTCGCCAACATCGAGGTGGTTCTGCTAACGTTGGGTATGACCCAGACCACAATGTTGAGGTAGGGGATGGATAGTAGCAGAAAGAGGATATTCCGTACCAGATATCGGTGTGGCTTTTGCGACTCGTATAGCTCGACAAAGAATGTGGCGAGAAATAGTAGGCAGACGACGAATTGAATCTCTAAATACCATGTCGAGAAGTTGGATTTATCGCCATAAATCACCTCGTAGGAGAGCGCACCAATAAGTAGAGCACTGGCGAGAACCACCAACACTTCGAGAATCTGCTTATAAGTTTTTCGATTTATCATAATTCACCTATCTCTTTGTAATTATAACTCCTTTCTCAGCCTCCGCACTCCATAGCCAGAGGGAGTCGAGGGTTTGGCTCTGTTTCACTACGCTCATCACAAGGGTGGTATCCGACAGCTGCTCAATCCCCGATGATGTTATCTCGACCAAGGGAGAGGAGTCGAGCGACAGCTCACCCGATATATTGAGGTAGAGGTATATCGAGTTGTCGTAGTTGGTTACCATATACTCATCCAGCGAGGAGGAGTAGATAATCTGGTCTGACTCTCTATCGTAGCTCTTTAGTGGAGTCTGCGAGGAGTAGATACCAACGTTGCTCTGCTCTAAGAAACCCTCGCTGCCCTCTGTGGTGGTGTCGTTGGGGTCTGTTTGATTATGCTCGTCACCTACACTTGTCGAGGTGCAGCCGATAAGCAGCATAAATAGTGCGAAGTATATAGCTTTTTTTATCATTTTACACAAATCTCTTTAGTTGTTGTATAGCTTTTACCCTCACGAGTTACTATGCATTTTATGGTGTACTCACCCTCGTCGAGGCTCTGCTGGCCCTCATTTGTTGCTTGGTCGTTGATGAACCACGTCACCGTGTCGTCGCTCTCTAAGTTTATCGCTTTGAGGTAGATGCCACTCGATGTGGAGTACTCCCACTCCGAGAGTGCAATCATCGGAAGGTGGGTGTTGTGTGGCAGGGTCGTTATCGAACCCTGAGCCACTAGGTTTAGCTGCGTATTAACGCCATAGACCTCGAAGTCGTAGCTGCTCTGAGCAAGGAGTCCATCGACTATGACCCACCCTTGGGTCGAGGTGAATGTTTGGCTCTCGCCCACCTGTGAGGTGACGACTATCTGGTAGCTGTCGTAGCTACTGTCTACCCAGCCGATAAGGGCGTCGTATTGCCAGATGTTGGTGTAGTAGAAGTAGTTCTCGATAGAGTATGTTATCTGCTCCCCTGAGGAGGTTATATTGCTGAGTCCGAAGTTGAGAAGCTCGCCACTCCAACTCTCACTCCTTGGCGAGGAGATTTCACTCCAATTACTGTTCGACTCCTGAGGATATGGCGCTCCACTCCATAGTTCGAGTGCTGAGAAGATGCTATAGCTAGTATAGAAGGCCTTGTAGGTTACTGCGTTTAGGTTTGCTCCATTTGCTGGGATAAGTCGAAAACACTCATGCGAGGCGTTGTTGTTCGGGCTATTAGCCCACCATAAACTCTGGTATGGAGTCGACATATCGACATGGGTGATAAAGAGACCATCGCTCAATTTCGAGCCATTGGGTTCGTAAAACTCATCCCACGCCGAGGCGGAACTCTGCCTATTCTCTATTAGGAAGAACTCCCCTTGGGTCTGGGTCTCGATGTAGTATATATCCTTCTCGGTGATGGGTTGCTGGGTTACCTCGCTCAATCCATTATAGCTCTTAGCCTCTGCCCAACCTACCATCAGAAGCTCTAGAGAGTTATATAGCGGCGGAGACATACCATTTTTATTGTAGTTTCCACTACTCATAATATCGTAGTAGAGTAGTCCAAAGCTATCATCACTTCCGCTCGTGTCGTAGTGGTCGTAGAGTCCAAGTATATGTCCAAATTCGTGGCAGAAAGTGCCGATTCCAGCCATGGTCGAGCCTGTCGTAAACATCAGCTCCGAGCTACAGGCGTAGGTGTCTAACTTCTTGCCAGAGAATGTGGTCGAGGTTATTACACTTCCCATGTGAGGCCATATAGTATCCTCCTCAGCTCCATAAGCCTCGTTGTAGCCTGCGTAGTAGATAAAGATATTATCCACCACACCATCCTCGTTGAAATCATATTGCGAGAAGTCAACCCCCGCCTCAAGGGCTAACTTCGCTCCGTCGATAACCATCTGTTGAGGTCTCATATCCGAACCTGAACTACTGTTAGCTCCGTAGTATGCCATGGAGTTGGGTAGGGTGTATGGGCCATAGACATCAAATTGACAATCGAAAACTCCCCCTGAATTATCGTTGAAGTAGTCCCAAGCACTGCCCGTAGCTCCGTTAGTCGAGTAACCCTCTTTGTTCAAAAGGTTGGTAAAGGCGGTGTTGGAGTTGAAGGTGGTGAACGAGAGGTCGGAGAATTGGAGTAGTAGCACCATGCTTTTTATCTCGCCTGTGGTTGGAAAGGTGGAGTCTCGAAGTGAATAGGGGTCGAATGAACCGATAGCCGAGGTTGAACTACCCTCGGAGGAGCTTCTGGTGGTGGTAGTGGTGCTTGTTGTCGTTGTTGTCGAGGCTCTCTGGGCTCGTTTGGTGGGGGCTATCTGCTTTGAGATTGCGGCAACCTCCTCTGAGCTTTGGCTAAAGTTGGCGGGTGGACTCTGCATCCGACCACCCTCCATGACCCTCTGTGAGCTAAACTCTCGCTCGCCCGAAGCAGAGTATTTAACATAGTAGTAGTAGCCATCTCTTTTGCCAATGGGGTGACCTTGGGTGGTGGTACGCCATGAGAAGAACTCGTCACCACGCAGCCTAATTTGAAGAGTTGAGCCATCCGGCTGCTCTACTGTAACCGCTCCAGAGAAGGCAGGTGCAGCTTGGCAATCTACGCTTCGCAACAATATTGCGTATAGCAGTGTGCAAAATGTGACTCGTAATAAAAACATAATCTCTCTCTGAAACCTTTATTTGCAATATTGCAACTTATTATTGTATAATCTATTATTTTGTACTATATTTGCACTCGTAAAGAGTGTTGTTTTGCTACTCTTTATTGGATAAAGTGAGTTAAAAGTAGTACGCTGGGTAGTCCCGGAAGGAATCGAACCTTCATCGTAAGAACCGGAATCTTATATTCTATCCATTGAACTACGGAACCTCGAAGTGCAAATATAGTGATAAATTTTTAAATTACACAACTATGCAGGGTAGAGAGAGTGAATGGCTACGTCTAGAGGGGGTGATTCAGTGGGCAAATCTAAACACCAATGCTTTCGCAAGGGAGATAGGGTTAACACGTGGTGAGAATCTCTATCAGATAAAGCGTGGTAACAATGGTATCTCACGCAAGTTAGCCGATATGATAGTTCGTCGCTATCCCGATATCGACCTCTCGTGGTTGTTGACAGGCGAGGGTGAGATGTTCGCCAAGAGCACTATGCGAGGAGCACGTATCCCATTCTATGATGTTGACCTTGAGCGAGAAATAGGACGATGCACAGAGCTAGAACCCACATCATATATGACTATCCCGCTCTCGATTAAAGCCGATTTTGCTATGGTATATCGTGGTCGTGCGATGGGCGACATCACTCCGATAAATAGCGTAGTTATCCTTAAACGTGTCACCCCGGATATGATAATCGGGGGGTGTGAATACCTCATATCAACCGATAAATTCTCGCTATTGCGCCAGGCTCGTGCACACTATGGTAGCGCTCGGAGTCGATTTAGATTGGTGGCAGGTGCAGCGGAGCAGTTCGACGATGTTATAGTCAATCAAGATGATATCACCTCAGCCTATCGAGTAGTCGCAAAACTCTTAATTGCCAGTGATTAGCGAATATTTTCACTATTTTTATCAGAATAAAAAAATAATGATTACCTTTGTGGTGACATATATATAAAAAGAAAAACAAGATGTTTTCAGGAATAGTTGAAAGGATGGCGACCTTAGTGGAGGTTGTTCAAGATAGAGAGAATAAGCACTTTACCTTTGAGGCGGATTTTTGCGAGGAGCTTAAAATCGACCAGAGTATAGCACACAATGGAGTGTGCCTAACGGTGGTGGAGTTAACCGAGAAGAGTTACACCGTAACTGCGATGCGTGAGACTCTGGATAAGAGCAACTTGGGTCTACTCAAAGTGGGTGATAAGGTTAACTTAGAGCGTAGTATGCGCCCCGATGCGCTGCTTGATGGACATATCGTCCAGGGGCATGTCGACCAGGTGGCGAAGTGTACGGCTGTCGAGGATGCCGATGGTAGTTGGTACTACACCTTCGAGTATGAGCCTTCGATGGACAACTGCACAGTTGAGAAGGGTTCGATAACTGTCAATGGAGTGAGCCTAACGGTTTGTGATTCAACTCAGAACTCATTCCGTGTGGCGATTATTCCCTACACCTTCGAACATACCAATTTCCACACTTTCGCGGTGGGAACGGTTGTCAATTTGGAGTTTGATATTATTGGTAAATATATCGCTCGTTTGCTTAAAAATTATGTAAAGTAGTTCTGTTATGAACCTAATGTATATAGATTGGACTTTAGACCCTGTGATGTTTAGCATTGCGGGTTTCGAGTTTCGTTACTACACCTTTATGTGGATTCTGGCTTTCTGGGCTGGAACTCTCTTTTTCAACTCTTTCACAAAGCGAGAGGGTATATCCCAAGAGGCTAACGAGGCGATATTTATCTACACTATTCTGGGTGCGATGCTTGGTGCTAGGATTGGACACTGCCTATTTTATGAGCCAGAGACCTACCTGGTTCGCCCTTGGGAGATAATCACCAAGATACGCAACGGAGGTCTAGCGAGCCATGGTGCAGCTATCGGTATGATTATCGGTTTGTGGTTGTGGTCGCGAAAGTATAAGATAGCGATGGTGTGGGCTCTGGATAGGATTATGATACCTGTTGGTCTGGGTGGTGCGTTGGTGAGATTTGGCAACCTATTCAACTCCGAGATATTTGGCTATCCGACAACTCTACCTTGGGGCTTTAAGTTCCACCGTTCGATGTTGTGGATGCGAGAATCGGGTGGGATGGCTGTTCATCCAACTCAGATTTACGAGGCGATAATCTACCTTATCACCTTTGGGGTGTTGGCTCTGATGTACTACAAGTGGGACTTGGCGCGTCGTCGTCCAGCGTTGCTGTTTGGAGTAGGAATGCAGGGTATCTTTTTGAGTCGTATATTGGTCGAGTCGATTAAGTATTCGCAGGTTGGTTTCGAGCAGGGTATGAGTCTAAATATGGGGCAGTGGCTTAGTGTGCCATTTGTTCTTCTGGGTGCAGGATTTATATGGTATAGCCTCTCTAGGGAGGAGGTTAAAGTGAAATAAACATAAAAACTTAAATAAAATGGAGAGTTCAAAAGAACGTATGATTGAAGGCGTTAACAAGGTTATCGCCCAGAGTCTACTCTCGTCTAACGGAGTCTATCTTCCATCCGTAGGTTCGATTGTAGTGAAATTAAAGCCAGCTAAGGTTAGTGGCTCGAAAAAGAGTGTTACACCACCAATGCGCGGGCTCGATTTTTCGAGTAGCCAGGAGGGTAGCCTATCTATCATCGAGCTTATCGGACAGAGCGCAGAGTGCTCTGAAGAGCAAGCTACTGAGTTGTATAATAGCTATTTAGAGGCAATTCGTACCGAGAAAGGCATTGCCATTGATGGTGTAGGTACTCTTGTTGGTAAGAGTTTTGTTATCGATAAGGATTTCCTATCACAGCTAAATCCTCAGAGCCAGAGCGGCGATGTTGCAATCCAAAGCAAACCGAAGAAGAAGGGTGATAATTTACTCTTTATCACTCTGCTTGCAGCTCTTATTGCGGGGGTTGTAGCCTATCTTCTATTCAACTACTACACCAAAGAGGAGCCTGTTGTTGAGACAGTTGAGATAGTCGAGCCAGAGCCTATTCCAGAGCCAGAGCCAGAACCAGTGGTTGAGGTTGTTAAACCTACGATTTATGGTGTGGTTTACGGAGTCTATTCAACTCCTGAGAATGTAGCACGTTCGAAGGGTGAGATTGCCGATATCTTTGGCGACAAGGTTAATGTAACAACCCACGAATATTTCACTAAAACAGCGGTTGTTATATTCGAGAGCGAGAGCAAGCGTGAGGCGCAAGATTACCTAAACACTAACTACGATATCATATCAGATAGTTGGGTATATGAGATTAAGTAGAGTTATCTCAGCGGCGATTATCTCGCTGCTGGATAGACTATATATTAAGCCCCTTCGGGGGCTTATTTCAGCTACTATATTTAGGTATGCTGTGTGTGGAGTGGCTAACTATTTTATCCTAGATACGCTGCTCTACTACCTTATCTACCACTACATTATCCCCTCGCCGCTGATTGTGGTGTGTGGGGTGGCTGTCTCGTCACATATAGCCTCGATGGTTCTGTTATTTCCTATAACACTGCTTAATGGATTTTGGCTCAATCGTCACGTGGCATTTCGAGCGGAGAGTCTACCTGTGGGTAGGCAACTTCTGATATATATCGGAACGATTTTTGGGTCGCTAGCGCTGAGCTACGTTGCGATGAAACTTCTCGTTGAGATGCTTGGAGTCTGGGCAACCCCCTCTAAGTTAATCACTTCGGTTATCACTTCGCTCTATAGCTACCTTATGGCGAGGTTCGTCACATTTAAGAGTTAAGAATTATGAATTATGAATTAAGAGTTATGAATTATGAATTAAGAATGATTCTCAGAAATTCTCAGTAATCAGAACGTCATTGCGGGCTACGACCCGCAATCTCTT
>JBCQSY010000041.1:0-9994 GCA_047178865.1 Rikenellaceae bacterium | reverse complement strand
TTCAGCAAAAATAATAACCTAAAATGAGAAAACTACTTTTTGCAACTGCGCTATTTGCGTTAGTGGCTGCGGTGGCGGTGGCTCAACCAAGAGTCTACTATGTTGAGCTAAAAGAGGGTGAGGCTATCGAGTCTCAACCAATTAAGGAGTATGAGCAGTATGCCAGCGAGCAGCGAGCAGAGAACTTTAAAATCTACCGTGATATTGAGTTTCAGACCATCGAGGGTGTGGGTGCTACATTCAATGAAATTGGAGCTGTGGCGTGGATGACCTTGCCAGAGAGTGAGCGTGGGACCATTATGCAGACTCTATTTAGCGAGGATGGAGCGAACTTCTCTTTTTGTCGTACTGCATTGGGTGCTAGTGATTTTGGCGTCGATGCGTATAGCTACTCAGAGGTTGCCGGCGACTATAAGATGGAGCATTTCTCGATTGAGCGCGAGCGCAGTAGTGTGATACCATATATCCAAACAGCGATTAAGTATAACCCTGAGATGAAACTTTTTGCCTCGCCATGGAGTCCTCCAGCTTGGATGAAGTACTCGAATAAGATGGATGGAGGACGAGATATGCCTGAGAAGAATCGACTTATCGACGACCCTAAAATCTATAAGGCTTATGCTCTATACTTCTCGAAATATGTCGAGGCGTATGCCGCTGAAGGTATTACCGTAGATAGAATTGTTGTTCAAAACGAGACAGATATATCGACTAAGTATCCATCATGTTTCCTCTCGCCTGAGAAGATGTATGAATTGGTTGCCAACTATATCCGCCCTCAATTCAAAAAATCTAAACTCAAAACAGGCATCTGGGCTGGAACATTCCGCACAGCGGGAGATATCCACGCGATTGATTTCGTCTCGAACCCAAAACATCTTGAGGTAGTTGATGGGGTTGGTATTCAATATACTGGTGCACAATATATTAGCGATATGAAACACTTTTTGGGTGATAAACCAATAATCCACACCGAGAGTAAGTGTTTTAATGGAAAAAATAGTGTAGAGCAGGCTGTGTCACGATTTAGCGAGATTGCCTCATATATAAATAATGGCACTACCAACTTCGCCTATTGGAATATGATTCTCGACGAGACAACCGAGAGTGGATGGGGCTGGAAACAGAATAGCTTAATCAATATCAACCGCACAACTGGGGAGGTGAGCTATAATCCAGACTATGCCGTTATGGCACTTATTAGCCGATTTATGCAGCCAGGTGCGGTGAGGGTTGGCTCGTATGTGCGAGGTGATGCAATGACGATAAAGAGTGGTGATAAGATGCATATCTTTGTCGATAATAAGAGCGATGAGGTGAAGGTTATCTCATGTCGAGAGGGTGACGAAGTTGTTGCAACAGCTGTTGTTCCAGTTAGATGTGTCGCTGTTATCGTCTACTAGTTTGCGAATTAAGGAGAGAAAAATTATTCGTTTTTTTTGAGCTACTACGGAGCAAGAAACTACCGATTTTTTCTTTTATATTCTTACCCTACCCCTAATCCCCTCCCTCAGGGAGGGGACTTTGTGTCGCTAAAGCTCCCTGTTTGGTGCGAATTTGCAGTTTGATTTTATCAACTCCCATTCGCATATTTTATGGCACTGGCAGCGAGATTGTTCGAGCATCGATATATCCATCGGGATATACGCTCCAATTCTGAGCCTGCCCATTTGAGAATACAAACCCTGGAGCTAGGTATAGAACCTGTGTTCGTGGATTGATTATGATACGCCCTAATCGGAAAATCTCAGGTGATATCGCCACTGTAGGCTGCTGGTATGTCGGTTCAGGTAGCTCTTTTGTGGGTGGCTCTACTAGGTTGTAGTAGTTATCCAGAGCTGTTCCATCGGGGAGTATATTGTCGAACTCTAGCTGCTGCTCCATGGGTGTGGATATTAGCAGAGAGTCGATAAGAGGCGTTATGGCTCTTGCTGTATAGCTGATACTCAACAGTATAGGGATTACATACCATCTCTTCCACATAACTATCACTTTTGGATTGGATAGTTGCAAATCTAGTGCCAGAATAGAGCATAAAAGAGTGCCCGATAATCGTTTATACGATTATCGGGCACTCTTTTTAATCTATTTGAATTAGATTCTATTAGCTGCTGCGCTCTTCTTTGCTCTGTCCTGGCGTGCTTTACGCAGGCGGAAGTAGAGGTAAGAACCATATATAAGAACAAGGATTGCCATATTGACAAGGCGCTTGTTGGTACGGTTTATCGAAATATCGCTAAACTTGAAGGCTTGTGGACCATGTCCGTGACCGCCCTGTTGAGCTTGACCTTGCTGCTGTCCCTGTTGCTGTCCGTGAGCTTGCTGAGGCTGTTGTCCCTGTTGCTGTCCGTGAGCTTGACCTTGCTGTTGTCCCTGCTGAGCACCTTGTGGGCGTTGCTCACCACTTTGTTGCTGTGGACGCTCACCACGGCTCTCGTGTTGCTCTACAACCTCAACTCTAGCAATCTGCTGTGCTTGTTGCTCTGCACGAGCCACGTCGCTGATATATCCACCCAAGTTAAGACCCATAGCGTGGATAAATAACATTGCGTAGAGTCCGTAAGACCACTTCTGAACCGCTTTCCAACGTTTAGCCCCCAGCGCTTTGTGAACTGAGTCGAATGATGTAATCCATAGTACAAGGAATAGCACGAACATCACAAGACCAAGAACATATACAAAGCTCGAAATACCTGAACCTAGAGCACTACTCACACGAGGGCTCTGCATATATGTCTCGTTATCGAAGAAGAACTGCCATCCTTGAACAAACGAACCGAATAGACGCTTCATAGCGTGGGCAATAACTGGGAAACCAACGATAATAGATAGCTCCTTGCGGATTGACATTAAGCGACCAACGTATTGATTCTTAGGGCTAAAAGCTCCCATATACATAATGATAATCAATACTGGGTGAACGAAATTCGCCGCGCTCGACAACTCGCTGATACATAGTCCAAAGAATGGGATTTTACCAAAACTGAATGGTAGGCTAAATCCACATAGACGAGCGATGACCGGAATAACAAAGCCAGCACATAGTAGACCAAATACCCAGTAGTAGACCTTGTAGTGTTTTTTGATAGACTTCGATAGTACTACTGCTAGTATAGCGTATAGAGCTAGAGCGAATAACATCGAGAAGTTACTCTGCAAGAATGTGATTAAATCTAATGTTGCGTTTATCATAATTTTATTTTTATAATTTGAGTTAGTGTTTAAACGCTATACTCCTCCACCTCAAAGATGGAGAGAGTATAGCTTTAATTATAGTTTATCGCTGTAAATTAATTATTGAGCAATAAGTTTACCGATACAAAGGATGCTTGAACATTGAACCTCAAGACCCTTTTTAGCTGTTGCAGAAGCTGAATCAATAACGTAGATTGATGGGTAGTTGTCGGTGTTTGGTGCCATTGGAAGGTATGCTTTGCCATCCTCGATATATGGCTCACCGATTGCTCTACTACCTTGGTCTACGAATGCTGTTGTAGCCTCAGGAAGTCCAGTTACCTTTGTTGCACTTTTAGCCGCTGTGTCGAAGATATAGAAGTCAGCGTCACCAACGTCGGTCTTGTGCGATGCGTTGTAGAGGTTTTGAGTGTGGATAACACGAAGAAGGAACTTCGAATCTGCGATGTGCCATATACGAGAGAATGTGTAGTTGTCCATAAGTGACTCAAACTCAAGAAGTCCATCTGTTCCGAATGATGAGTCGAACTTGTCGTCACCATACTTAATACGCATTACACTTGCACCCTTGTTAGTTGTGTTAACCTTTAGCTTAGTGCTTAGTGCCGAAGTCTCGTCAGTAGTATCTACATATTGAGTAACCTCAACATCGTTCTCGTTTGATAGGTCTTGGCTGTAACGGCGAGTTGTACCTGGAGTAAAGATGTAGACATACTCATCGTCGTCGTTTGGAACAACTGTGTTGAGTGGGTTTCCGTATGTACGACCAAATGCTTGCCCCATCTTGTCGGTAGTGATAAATGTAGGCTCAGACTCGAATGATCCGCTAACTGGGTAACGTGCGATAAATGCTGAACCAGGAGTAAGTGGGAATGGAACACCGCTTGTTGCTGCGAACGAGTTTGATGCATCGATAGAGTTGGTGTATGAACCATCACCCTGTGCTACGTAGTCGCTGTTCGAGCCATCCCAACCACAATCTGCACCCTTTGCGATAGCGTAGCGAGTAACACCAGTTGTTGCGTAAGATGCATAAACGTAGTCGCCAGCTGTTGCAAAACCTACGACTGTTGCAGTCTCACCATTGTTAAACTTGTCAACATACTTGCCGATGTAGTTGTTGGTGTAGTAGTATGATGTTGTTGCTGTAATAGCCTCAGCCTCGCAATATGATGTCAACGAGATAGCTGCGTAGTAGTCTGCGCTAACGTCAACAACTGAACCATCGCTGTTACCTGTAACTGTAACAAAGTCCGTATCCAATGATGATGACATGTTACGAGTTGTAGCGAACTTATCACCCCACATACCCCATGTGTGGTATGCCGCAGCAGAGTATTGTCTCTTAGCCTTCATCATACCTGATGATGCCTCAAGGTAGTACTGAACAACGTCGGTTGCGTCTGTACTTCCGTTATCTTTGATTGAGTAGAAGTACTTGTTGTCCAAAGAGTGTGACCACTCACTTGCCTCGGTAGATAGCTCAGTTCCGTTACCAACAACAGAGATAGAACCATCGTCTAGAGTTTCGGATGTGAGGAGTACCATAACTGTATCGCCCGTAGAGGCTGAAGTTGTCTGAGTAGTGATAGCGAAACGCATATCCTCTAGAGCAACTAGACCATCTCCTAGGTCGATAGAGTCGTCCACTGTACAAGCAGTTGTAAATAGTGCTAATGCAGCAACTAATGATAATGTTAAATTTTTCATCTTTCTTTTTTTAATTAGTATTATTTAAATATGTTTACTCTGAATTTTGCGTAGAAAGCACGTCCTGCCTTCTGTAGGCTGTAGTTGTCGTAGAGGTCTGCATCGGAGATATTACGAGCCTCCAGCGAGATGTTGTAACGACTATTGCGGAAAGCGTAGTTAATCACGATGCTGTGAGATAGTTGCTCAGGGACTTTCGCCTTTGTTGATGAATTTCCGATAGCCTCCCAGTAGAGTGCAAACTCCTCTTGGTAGAACAGGTCGTAGATAATCGATAGTTGGTCGTGATCCTTGAACACCTTGAAGAAGTTGAACCTAGCATCACCATTTCCATATAGATATGGCTGGTTCGGGATACGCATACCATAGGTAAAGTTTAACTGAGAAGAGCCCTCTGCTACATACTCCTCTGCATCACGAGGATTTAGAGAGTTGAACGTACCACCAACACTAAATAGGTTGCCGTAATCATATCTGGCGATAACGCTTACACCCTTTGTTAGAACTCGTCCATAGTTGTTGTAGCTTGCCGATGAACCATCACCACTTGTCGAACGGATGATGTAGTCGTGGGTGTCTCGGTATATGTATGAGGCATCAAGTCGCAAGAAGTGCTTATCGTTGAAGGTGTGTGTATATACCAAGTTGAAGTTGACGTTATCACTTGTCTCAGGTAGCAGGTTGTATGTACCAACCTCCATATCGGTATCACCAAACATCTCGGTGGTTGTCGGGAGTCGATAAGCTCTCTCGTATGATAACTTAGCTTGTAGATGGGTCGGGATGATAAAGTAAGAGAGAGCTGCGCCATATCCAAACTTCGAGTAGGGAACGCTCTGCATCGAAGTGAGACCAGTTGTCTCATCCTCTACCATGCTCTTGCCCAGTTGATAGAAGTGCTTAGCGAATAGAGTGCCCTCTAATTTCTCGATTGGACGAATCAAATAGGAAAGACCCGATATCGCCTTTAAGCTAGTTTGAGGCTCGTCGAAAGAGTCATAGGTATTAGTACCATCAATTAGCGAACGAGTGATGCGAGATGTCGAAGTCACCGTGTTCGAGAGTGTGATGTTGTGTTTGTTATCTTTGGTTACGTACTTGCCTATGAAGTTTGTGTTCAACGAGCGGTTCTTCGACTCGCTAGCAGATGGAGTGAGATTCATCTCCACGCTATCGCCATACCAGTTGTATCGACTCGTCGCTGGGTCTGCGTTGTGGGTGTAGCCCGTGTCGTAGTTAGCCACAAGACGTACATCAAGACCATCGACAAAGAGGTCTCTTTTAGAGTACTCCAGGGTTGGGGTTAGAGTGTTACCCTCGCTATACTTCTCTCCGTAGACTAGGTTCTGGGTTGTTCCAGTCTGGATATCCTTGTAGTATTGCGAGTAGTTGAGGCTCAAAGCGAAGTGGTCTGTCCACGACGTGTTGTCGAAACCGATAGAGGCGATAATAGTCTCGTTGTGGTACTTGTCGTGGAAACGCTCTAGTCCATAAACGATATCATTTGCATCAAATGATGAGGTGACTTGACCTGTTGGGAGTATATCGTAGTAGATGATGTAGTTATCAACCTTGTAGTTGTTGTCCGAGTAGTTCTGATAGGCATTGATGCTATATGAGAAACCGTTTTTTGCGATGGTCTGACTAACCTTTGCGTATGTCTTGTGGGTGTTGAACGAACCAAAAGAGTATGAGGCATCAACATTGAAGCGGTTACTACGATTTGCCTTGTTGGTGATGATATTGACAACTCCACCCAGTGCATCCGCTCCAAACTCGATAGGCACAACACCGCTATACATCTCGATACGCTCTGCAAAACCAGCTGGGATATTATTGAGTGCGAATGCTGCATTGCCGTTTTGAGGTATTCCATCGATAAATATCTTGACGTGGCTACCTGTAAATCCGTTTAGGCTAAGTTGAGTGTCGCTACCAACACCTCCGCTCTCGCGAATATTTATACCACTCATCTTCGACATCGCCTGAGTAATACTAGCTGAGGTGTTCTTCAGCTCGCCAATCTCGATAGATTGAACGTTGTAGGCTGTCTTGTTGACCTTGGCACTTCTACTCTCGCCGCTCACCACGATATTCTCAATGCTTGTTGAGGAGGGTTGCATCGAGATTGATATCTTCTCACCTCGACGGTCGACCTCTAGGGTTTGTGAGGCGTTCTCGTAACCTAGGTATGTCGCAACGATGGTCTGAGTGCCCAGTGGGGCTTTGAGTTTGAACTCTCCGTTTTTGTCGGTTATGGCGTTGAATTTATTGTTGCCATCTATGAAAATTGCGGCAAATTGGATTGGTGAATTATCCTCTTTTGAGGTTACTCGTCCATGTATTGTCACCTCTGTATGACTACTGTTTTGAGCTTCGGCCATTAAGGAGCTGAAAGGCATTATAAGTAGTATTGCTACTATAAGTAGTTGTCTCATCATCTTTGTACTTTTTCTTAGGTTTGTATTTTATTTAAAAATACTTTACATCTTCGGATACAAAGATATGGGCATAAAAAATACCTAACAATAGCTACTGTTAGGTATTTTCCATGATTGGAGGTAGTTTTGGCATCGTTTGCATACCTACCTCAAGGGAATATTAAATTTTATTAAAAAATAATTACTTTTTTTAGCATGATATTCAGTTCTCTATTTTCTGATATATTTCCCCTTGGTAACGAGGAAATCATCGAAGCGAGCGTGGCATGTTGCATAAGAGCCATCGGGGTTTTTAGGTGCCCACTCTGGTGCACGACCGCCGTAGAAGGTGCTGAACAGAAAGTCATATATCTGCGACTCCTCGCTCTCCTTTGTGCGGAGTTGAAGATTGTCGACACTGGAAATCATCTCGCCATTGAGCCAAATTTCATAGTAACCATTTGCCTGCTCGACAGGTGAGTTAATCTTTACATACATAGCAATATCGTGGAACTTGCCAGTCTCGATAAAGTGCTCGTCGGGCTTAGGGGATATACCAAATCGTCCCTCCTTATTTTGGTTGTAGATGTAGGGCACGATGGTGTTCTCCTTAGAGAACATAATACGTGTGCTCCACCCTTCGGGGTGCATATCTTTTCCGCCAGTCACTCTATTTTTTGGGCCAAGGCCATGCAGTTTGCCACCTTTGACAAACTGGAAATCATCCTCGAACATAACCCTGAAGTTAAGCGTAGCCTCCGTGCAGCGTTGCGCGAGAGGAATGGTTGCTACATATCGCCTGCTGCCAATATCTTCTCCTATGTAGGTTACAACCAGACCCTTAGAGCCATTATATCCAACTCCTTCAACCACTTCAATTCCGTCGATTCCACCGACACGCTCACCTTCACCAGAGTTCAAAATACGCTCAACGTCTGGGGTAATTTTCTCAAAATCAATGCTTAACAGCTCTTGATTCGCCTCCTCACCACAAGCGGTAGCTAATAGTAGTGATAGGGCAACAAAAATAGATTTCTTCATAGTGCAATAAGTTTAAATAAACAGAGCCAGTATTAAAAATACTGGCTCTGCTCTTAGTTATATGTAGTTAATATTTACTACTAATACGAACTATAGTCTCCACCAATATCACTGAATCTGAATGACTCAATCATCTCATTGAGTTGAGCCTCCATCTTGGCTGCTCTCTTCTTCTCCTTCTTGATGATGTTGTTAGTCTCGTTTGGATCTAGCTTGATGTTGTATAGCTCAGGAGTCTCAGATAGCTCTGGATATACATATTTGTAGTCACCATCAACCACCGCACGACCATATTGACCTCTGTAAGCACGTCTCCAACCTGAGAAGAACGCCTTATCACGTGGAAGCTCAGTGTCGCTAAGTGATGGAACCATGCTGATACCATCGAGGAAGTATGCGTCGTTGTGACGGAACTTCATCTCTGCTAAATCAACAAGTGTTGGGAAGATATCACAAGTTGTAGATTGTGTATTAACCTCAACACCAGCCTCGATACCCTCAGGCCAAACCATGATGCTAGGAACACGAAGTCCTCCCTCGTAAACGTGATGTTTCGAGCCTCTGAAATCGCCAACTGATGCTACGCCTCTGCTCACGGCGCCAGTTGATGCACCATTGTCACTAGTGAAGAAGATGATAGTATTCTCATACTCGCCAATCTCCTTTAGGTGGGCAATAAGACGAGCAATCTGGTCGTCCATTGCGGTGATACAACCGTAGTAGTGTCTCTTCTCCTCATTCTCAAAGTGTGAGTACATCTCAAGGTAGTCAGGGCCTGCTACTGCTGGCTCGTGTGGTGCGTGGAACCAAACACATGTCATAAATGGTTTATCCTCACCTACCGACTTGTCGATAAATGGAATCACACGATCCATAATCACGCGAGAGTCATCTCCCGATAGGTTCTCGGTCTCAACCACTCCGTTGTGGAGGTAACGAGAGCCAGTCCAAGGTTTAGTTCCATCACCCTCTTCGCTAGTGCCTGTGAAACCTTTCCATCCCTTAGGTGTGATTGTTGGATTCCAAGTAGGTACTGCCGAACGAGTTGCAAATGTCTCGTCGAATCCGTGGTTGTGAGGAGGTGAGTAGTAACCTCTGTTGTCTTTTCCCTCTGGTTCAATCCATCCAAGGTGCCATTTTCCGAAGAATCCAGTAGCATATCCATTGCTCTTACAAACCTCAGCGATAGTAATCTCTGCGTTCTTAAGAGCCTCGGTGTGAGCTGCGTAGATACCCGTACGGAAAGGGTGACGACCAGTCATAACAGATGCTCTAGTTGGTGAACTCAACGGAGCAGCTGTGTAGAAGCTATTAAACGTTACTCCACTCTCGACCATGTTGTCGAGAGCTGGGGTTTTAATCTCGGTGTTGCCATTATAGCCAACATCTCCCCATCCCAAATCATCTGCAAGCATGATAATTATATTCGGTGACTTCGTCTGCTGAGCAGTCGCTGTCCCCTGTATAGCCATACCTCCGGCTGTCAAAAGTGTTACAGCCTTAAATGATGTTAACAATTGTTCTTTCATAGATTATTTATATATTAAGTTAAGTTTGTTACTCTATTGTAGCCACTCAGGCACTCCATTTTTCTTCCACTCCAATAGACGTTTGTCCGAAGCGTCGCC
>JBCQSY010000040.1:0-11226 GCA_047178865.1 Rikenellaceae bacterium | reverse complement strand
TTCTTCTCACTTAATCTACTATGGCTCTTTTACTTCGCTTTCTAATTTTACTATCTTGCTAATAGAATCACTATTAGCTTCGATATCAAAATCAAAAATCAAAGCAAAATGTCTCATACTATTTTTAAGCAGAAAACTTAAACAGATTCTAAAATCTAGATATATATTATTAAATAGTCGTTACTTTCGAGTGACGACTATTTTTTTGATAGTTTTATATCGATTCAGCCCATCAAAAGTAAATTAGTAACTAAATCTGCTATTTTAATTTTGATTTTATATAGTAAAAATTTTTCATAAAAAACGACATCAGATATCTTTTAGTTAGATGTGAATAATCCCTATCTTGCACCCAGAATAGGAGTCAAAAGTGGCAATTTTACCACTTAAAATGATGAATATCAGTAGTTGGAATATTTTACATTTAGTTTTAATACATTTAGGTTATGAAAAAATTTACAAAGGTAGCTCTTTATTTAGGCTCATTCTTCAGCGCAGCATTGCTGCTAACAGGTTGCCCTTCAACAGGTGCAAAATCTTCAGACGATGTTGTTGAGATTGGTATCTTGCACTCGCTTAGTGGAACAATGGCAATCTCGGAGGTTTCGCTTCGTGATGTTATTATGATGGGAGTAGAGGAGATTAATGCTTCGGGCGGTGTTCTCGGAAAGCAGATTTCTGCAAAGATTGTTGACCCTGCGTCAAATGTCGACCTATTTGCTGAGAAAGCTAAAGAGCTTTTAGGTAAAGATAAGGTTGCTGCGGTCTTTGGATGTTGGACTTCAGTATCTCGTAAAGCGGTTCTTCCAGTATTCGAGGAGTATGAGGGTCTTCTATTCTACCCTGTACAGTACGAGGGACAGGAGTGTTCACCAAACATTATCTACTCAGGTGCTACACCTAACCAACAACTAATCCCTGCGGCTCAATATCTAATGAGCGAGGATGGTGGCGAGTACACTAAGTTCTATCTTCTTGGTACTGATTATGTTTTCCCACGTACAGCTAACAACATCTTGAAGAACTATCTTTTGGCTCAAGGCGTTCCTGCTGCGAACATCATCGAGGAGTACACTCCATTCCAGCACCAGGACTACCAAACAATCGTCTCTAAGATTAAGACTTTCGCAGCATCTGGTGATGCATGTGTTCTCTCGACAATCAATGGCGATAGCAACGTACCTTTCTACAAAGAGTTTGCTAACCAAGGTCTAACAGCTGACAAGTGCCCAATTATGGCATTCTCAGTAGCTGAAGATGAGCTTCGTGCAATGGATGCAGAGTCATTGGTTGGACACCTTGCAGCATGGAACTACTTCCAGAGCGATAGCAGCCCAGCAAACCAGAAGTTCGTAGCTGATTTCAAAGCATACTGCGAGAAGAACAAACTTCCTGGAGGAGCATCACGTGTGACTGACGACCCAATCTGTTGGGCATACACAGACCTATACTTGTGGAAAGCAGCTGTTGAGAAGGCAGGTTCATTCGAGGTAGAGGATGTTATCGCAGCTCTTTCGGAGATGGAGTTTGACTCACCAGCAGGTAAAGTTAAGATGCACAAAGATAACCACCACTTGGCAAAATATGCTATCATCGGTGAGATTAAGGCTGATGGACAGTTCGAGGTGTTGAGCTCAACTGAAGAGTTGGTTATCCCAGAGCCATTCAGCGAGTTTTCAAAATAGACCATTGAGGTTCATTTTCAGGTAATTCAATTTATAATGAGAGGTGTGCCTTTCGAGGGCACACCTCTCATAAAAGTTTAATTAAGTTATTATGCTAAAAAAGATATTGTTGACCACACTCTGTGCTCTGCTTGGGTGTCAGATATACGCTCAAGACAATACTACTACAGTAAGTAGCGCGATTGATACCGTTATCTCTGGCAGGGATGGTGTTAAAGAGGCATTAGAGTTTCTATCCTCTTCTCGCAGTGATACAACGCTTCTCTTTGCGGCTTCTGTGTTAGAGCAGGGTGAGTGGATGAGAGATGGAGTATCTCACAAAATCGAGCTATCTAGGCGAGAGCTACGTCAGTTAGAGTCACTTCGCCCATATATAAATGTAACTAGCTCTATCCCAGAACTTCGTATGGAGGCGTATGAGTTGATAGGTGCTAAGAAGGCAGCTATCGATACCCTTATCCTTCATAAGGCTACCGAGCAAGAGGCGAGCGAGGAGTTAAAGAGCGCAGCTACAGTAGCTCTATATGGTATATATTTAGTGTGTGGTGATGACCAACAGCAGACTAAAGCGTTGGATTATCTCGCTGAAACACACGATATGAGCTTCTCGACAGCGATGCTTTCATACGCCGAGCGTAGTGATTTGTCGGTACATAACCACGCAAAGAGCAAGGCTTTGGCTAACTACTATCAGATGATAGTGAGAAATAATAAGTTGTATCAAAATATCTTTAGCGGTTTGAGCTTGGGTAGTATCTTGGTATTGATATCTTTGGGATTGTCGATTGTCTATGGTCTTGCTGGTATTATCAATATGAGCCATGGTGAGTTCTTGATGATTGGAGCTTACACCACATATTGCGTACAGCAGTTCTTTGTGGCGTTCCTTCCAGAGTCGATGTTTGATTTTGCATTCTTCTTATCGTTGCCGCTATCGTTTATCGTAGCTGCGCTATTTGGATTGGTAGTCGAGAGGCTTATCTTGCGTCATCTCTACTCACGCCCTTTGGAGAGTATGCTCGCAACACTTGGATTGAGTTTGATACTTATTCAGTTGGCTCGTTCGATATTCGGAGACCTTACCACAGTTAAAGCTCCAGCAATTCTTTCGGGAGGATATACCCTTAGTTCAGGTCTAATACTACCATATAACCGATTGTTTATCATTGGTTTAACTATCGTGGTGTTTATCGGAGTCTATCTTCTATTCCAACGCACACGCTTGGGAGTTAGAATCCGTGCGGTGACTCAGAATCGTAATATGAGTGCGTGTGTTGGTATCTCGACTCAACGCATTGATATGATAACCTTTATGTTGGGTTCAGGATTGGCTGGATTGGCAGGATGTGCTATTACGCTTATCGGTAATGTTGTACCAAATATGGGTCAGACATATATCGTCGATTCATTCCTGGTTGTTGTAACAGGTGGAGTAGGTAAATTGGCTGGATGTGCCGTGTCGGGATTGAGTATTGGAGTTCTATCTAAGTTCTTCGAGGTTGGTTTCGAGGCAGTCTATGGCAAGGTATTAATCCTGCTACTTATTATAGTATTCCTACAGTATCGTCCAAAGGGTCTATTTGCCGACAAGGGACGTATTGGTGACGATTAATGCTCTACTTCAAAATTAAACATTATTATGCAAAAAGATAAATTATTATTAGTACTACTAGCAATCTTCATTGTGCTGCTACCTGCGGCATATTTGATGGGGCTTATATCTATCGACACGATAACCATCTGGGGACGTTATCTATGTTTCGCGATAGCCGCTATCGGTGTCGATCTAATATGGGGTTACACAGGCATTATGTCGATGTGTCAAGCGTTCTTCTTCTGTCTGGGAGCTTATGGTATGGGTATGTACCTCACACTATATAATCTCCCTGAGACCTCAGCAGTTCCGCTATTTATGGAGTGGAACTCAATAGAGTCACTTCCGCTATTTTGGCAACCATTCCAGACATTTGCTGGAGCTATCATAGCGACCATTGTGGTGACTATCCTATTCGCTTCGATTAGTAATTTTATATTCCGTCGTCGTATTAAGGGTGTGTTCTTCGCAATTATTACTCAGGCGATAGCTTGGGCGATGTTCTTGTTGTTCTCTCGTAATGAGACGCTGCTAGGTGGAACGAATGGATTGACTAACTTCCAATCTTTCATGGGATTAGACCTTCGTCAAGATGCTGTGAAGATGGGCTTCTATATTGTAACTGTAATTGTTTTGGCGGCAATATATATTGGCTCTAAAAAACTCACCCAATCTAAGTTTGGTAAACTCTTGATTGCGGTTCGTGATAGTGAGTCTCGTCTACGTTTTACGGGTTATAAGGTGTCGAATTTCCAAACTGCAATCTTTATTATCGGAGCACTTATTGCGATGGTGGCGGGTATGTTATACCTACCTCAAACAGGAATCGTAACTCCGGGTAGAATGGATGTTAGAGCCTCGATTGAGATGTTGATATGGGTTGCTCTTGGAGGACGTGGTTCTTTGAAGGGCGCAGTTATTGGAGCATTGATTGTGAATCTGCTATATAGTTTCTTCACTTCATTAATGCCAGATGCTTGGCCTTATATCCTTGGTGCACTCTATGTTATCACGGTTCTATACCTTGATAAAGGTGTCTTGGGGTTGGGCGAGATTATCAAGAGTAAGTTGAAAATTAAGGGTTTTAAATTCTCTAAAATGTAATTGATATGTTGAAAGTACGTAATATAACATTGACCTTTGGCGGTGTGGTGGCACTATGTCTAAACCGCTTTGACGTTGGCGAGAATGAACTACGTGTAATTATAGGTCCAAATGGAGCGGGTAAATCTACACTTATGGATGTTTTGTGTGGAAAGACTCTCCCAGCTCAGGGTTCAGCGATATTCAACGACCAGGAGTTGATAGGTTGTAGTGAGATTGAGATTAATCAGATGGGAGTAGGACGTAAGTTCCAGAAACCTTCGGTGTTCGAGGGGCTCTCGGTCTTTGATAATATGGTTATGGGTCTTAAGGGTGCTCGTGGTGTATTCCAGTCTCTATTCTTTAAGTTGACTCCTCCACAGCGCGCTAAGATATTCCAGACTGCCGAGCTAGTTAATCTATCGCAGGAGATGGATACTCTGGCAGGCTCTCTATCTCATGGGCAAAAACAGTGGTTAGAGATAGCTATCGTTCTGTTGCAAGACCCTGAACTGCTGCTTATCGATGAGCCAGCAGCGGGTATGTCAGATGCCGAGACCGCAAAGACAGGTGAGCTACTTTTGGAGTTGAGCAAAAACCACACGGTTATCGTTATCGAGCATGATATGCACTTCGTTGAGCAGATTGCAAAGGATAAAGTTACTGTGTTGGTGCGAGGTGAGATACTCACCGAGGGCACTTTCGAGGAGGTTAAGAGTAATAAACAAGTGATTGACTGCTACCTAGGTGCACCAGATTCAGCACAGGTTCTAAACGCAAAGTAAAGAGAGGTTAACAATGGAAAATTTACTAGAAATAAAGGAGCTTCAAGCAGCCTATGGGCAGAGTGCTATTCTATGGGGCGTTGATATGGTAGCTAAACAGGGTGAGGTTACAACCGTGATGGGTCGTAATGGAGTTGGTAAAACCACTCTTATGCGCACGATTATGGGGTTGGTTACTCGCACAGGTGGCGATATTACCTTCGATGGCAAATCTATCACATCGCTCTCGACCCATCAGAGGGCAAAGAGCGGTATCGCTTATGTGCCACAGGGGCGTGAGATTATCCCTAAACTTACCGTTTACGAGAATATTATGATTGGAACTGAAGCTCTCCCCACCAGAGACAAACGATTTGACGAGGATGAGATTTACTCTATCTTCCCTATCTTGAAGGCTTTCCGTAGCCGATTGGGTGGAAACTTGAGTGGAGGTCAACAGCAGCAGCTAGCCATAGCTAGAGCGTTGGTGGGTAACCCTAAGTTGCTTATCTTGGATGAGCCAACCGAGGGAATCCAACCTTCGATAACTCTCGAAATAGCCGATGTGCTAAAACAACTTATCAAGCAACGAGGTCTTGGTGTTCTACTCGTAGAGCAGAAGTTGGACTTCGCTAAGTTGCTCACCGATGAGTATGTGATAATGGATAGAGGTCGCGTTGTGCGCAACTTCTCGAAAGATAATGCAAACTACGAGGAGTTGAAGAGCTTCTTGTCAGTATAAAATTTAGTTGGTTGGTTGATAGATAATTGTGGGGCTATAGTGCATTAGCCTCACAATTATCATTTAATTGGCAAGGATTTTTAAGGATAAATCTCTATATTTGTGGAGTATTTATCTATTGGATTTGTAATTATAAAGTAGTAAAATTATGCATTTAACACCACGCGAGAGCGAAAAGTTGTTGCTCTACTTAGCAGGAGATGTGGCAGCAAGAAGATTAGCTAAGGGGATAAAGTTGAACTATCCTGAGGCGATAGCCTATATTAGTCAACACCTGTTGGACGGAGCACGTGAAGGTCGAACTGTTGCCCAATTAATGCAGTCGGGAGCAGAGATTCTAACACGTGATGATGTTATGGAGGGTGTAGCTGAGATGATACACGATGTTCAGATTGAGGCGACATTCCCCGATGGAACTAAATTAGTAACTGTCCACGACCCAATAAGATAAGGAAATCATGATACCAGGAGAATTTTTTATAAAGAGTGGCGATATCCTCCTCAATGAGGGTCGCTCTACTACCACTATTGATGTGATTAATAGTGGGGATAGACCCATTCAGGTGGGTTCGCATATCCACTTCTTCGAGATTAACAAAGCTCTGCTATTCGATAGAGAGGCAGCTTTTGGAATGAGACTCAATATCCCAGCAGGAACTGCTGTGCGTTTCGAGTCTGGCGAGAAGAAGAGTGTTGAATTGGTCGAATTGGGCGGTGCTCGTAGGGTTATAGGTGTCAATAATCTAACCTGTTCGGGTACTACTACAGCCGAGGATAGAGCCTCTGCAATGGAGAAAATAAGAGAAAATAACTTTAAAACCCTATAACGATGGCGCTAAAAATTAGTAGAGAGAAGTATGCAAATCTTCTTGGGCCTACAGCGGGCGATAAGGTGCGCTTAGGTGATACCGATTTAATTATCGAGATAGAGAGAGACTACGCTACACTTGGCGATGAAGTTAAGTTTGGTGGAGGTAAGACAGTGCGTGAGAGTATGGGTCAAAATAGTGAGGCTCTGCGTGATGAGGGTGTTCTCGACCTCTGTATCACGGGTGTTATAATCATCGACCACTGGGGTATCGTAAAGGCGGATGTTGGTATCCGTGATGGTAAAATCGCAGCTATAGGCAAGGCTGGTAACCCCGATGTGATGGATGGAGTGACTCCTGGTATGGTTATCGGAGCATCGACCGAGATGCATGGAGGTAATGGATATATCCTCACTGCGGGAGGTATCGACTCACATATCCACTTTATCTGTCCTCAGCAGGTTGAGACCGCAGTGTGTGGAGGTGTGACAACTCTTTTTGGAGGTGGAACTGGTCCAAACGATGGAACTAACGCAACGACAATAACCCCTGGTGCATGGAATATCCGCAAGATGTTGGAGTCAGCTGAGGCATACCCCGTAAATCTAGGATTTTTGGCTAAGGGTAACTGTGCGACTACTCGTCCTATCGAGGAGCAGATTGAGGCTGGTGCAGCAGGATTGAAGATTCACGAGGATTGGGGTTCGACTCCTGCGGCTATTGATGCATCGTTGAAGGTTGCTGATAAATATGATATTCAGGTGGCAATCCATACCGACACACTTAACGAGGCTGGTTTCTTGGAGGATACGATGGAGGCAATCAAAGGGCGTGTGATACACACATTCCACACCGAGGGTGCAGGTGGAGGACACGCTCCAGATATTATCCGTGCTGCAATGTTCCCGAATGTACTTCCAGCATCGACCAATCCGACTCGTCCGTTTACTGCTAACACAGTGGATGAACACCTCGATATGTTGATGGTGTGTCACCATTTGAGCAAAAATATCCCCGAAGATGTCGCCTTTGCCGATTCACGTATTCGTCCTGAAACTATCGCAGCGGAGGATATCCTACACGATATGGGTGTCTTTAGTATTATGAGTTCCGACTCTCAGGCGATGGGTCGAGTAGGCGAGGTTGTGACTCGTACATGGCAGACTGCCAGCAAGATGAAGTCTCAATTTGGAGCTCTGGCCGAGGATGAAGGGGCTGGAAACGACAACTTCCGTGTTAAGAGATATATCGCAAAATATACCATAAACCCAGCAATAGCGCAGGGTATTGATAGCTATATAGGCTCTGTGGAGGTTGGTAAAATGGCAGATTTAGTGTTGTGGAAACCTTCGCTCTTTGGTGCTAAACCAGAGATGATTATCAAGGGTGGATTTGTCTCGTTCTCGAAGATGGGCGATGCAAATGCCTCAATACCAACTCCTCAGCCAGTGATTTATCGTCCGATGTTTGGTGGTTTTGGTGCAGCCGTTGCCGCTACTTGTGCTACATTCGTGTCGCAAGCATCGCTTGATATGGGTATTGTTCAAGGGTATGGTCTCAAGAAGATGTTGTTGCCAGTCAAGAACTGCCGAAATATCTCAAAGGCTAACATGATACATAATGATGCAACCCCTGAGATAACGGTTAATCCTGAGAACTACCGTGTCGAGGTTGATGGTAAGCATATCACCTGCGAGGCAGCTGATGTATTGCCTTTGGCACAGCGTTATTTTATGTTCTAAATTTAGGTTGATATGATAATAGAGAAGATTTACGGTCGTGTTTCGCAACTGGATAGTGGGGTTGAGTTGGACTATTTGGAGTTGGAGTGGCATGAGTTGAATAAGAGGATATTCCGCATGCAGAGTGTTGCAGGTCGTGAGGTTGTGTGTCGATTCACCAACGAAAATATCTCGCTCCAAGGTGGTGATGTTTTGTCGCTCAGTGATGGGATAGCGGTGGTTGTTAAGGTGTTACCTACCGAGTGCGCTGTAATTACCCCCAAGAGCATGGTTGAGATGGCTACGGTCTGTTATGAAATTGGTAATAAGCATGTTCCGCTATTTATTGATGGTGAAGATATCTTGTTGCCATTCGAAGCTCCGATGTTTAAGTGGTTAGAAGATGCAGGTTTCCACCCCGTAAAGCAGAGTAGGGTGCTAGATAAGAGGTTGAAGAGTATTGTGGCAAATCACCACACTAGTCAACACTCACACCATCACCATTCGCACGAACATGGTGATGAACATCACCACCACCACACACATCACCACCATGATGCATAAAGGGCTCATTTCACTGCTTCATATTAGCGATCCGACACTCCCTATCGGGGGTTACTCCCATTCGTATGGGTTGGAGAGCTATGTGCAGCGTGGTGAGGTGTCGAGTGAGCAGAGTGCTAAAATTTTTGTGGTTAATTCGCTGAGGGAGAATTTGTTATACAACGATGCTCTATATGTAAGATTAGCATGGCAGTCATACACGGATGGCGATGTTGAGCGATTATCTACTCTTGATATGGAGTGTAGTGCCACTAAATCACCTAGCGAGATACGCTCTGCGAGTCTTAAATTGGGAGTTCGTCTGCTCAAAATATTTGCACGTCGTCTACCTTCGGAGTTGATTCAAGAGTTGGAACTATTGGTTCAAAACGGAGGAGGTCACTACTCGATAGTTTATGGGGTTATCTCTGCGATATTGGGGTTGGAGCTATTCGATACACTCCTCTCATTTTACTATAACTCAATGGTTTGCATGGTGACTAATGCCGTGAAATTGATACCTTTAGGGCAGTTGAGTGGGCAGGATATTATATTCGAAGTTGAGGCGCAATTAGAGGAGTTAACACAGCGAACAATCGAACTAGACGAGCAGATGCGAGGAGTCTGTGCGGTGGGTTTTGATATTGCGTGTATGGAGCATGAAAGGCTCTATTCACGCCTATATATGTCGTAAAAATTAGGAGAAAATGGATAGAAAATATATAAAAATTGGAGTTGCAGGGCCTGTAGGTTCTGGAAAAACAGCTCTATTGGAACGATTAACTCGCAGAATATGTGATGATTACAGCGTTGGTATTATAACCAATGATATATACACTAAGGAGGATGCCGAGTTTTTAACAAAAAATAGCTCGCTGCCTGCCGAGAGGATTATAGGTGTTGAGACCGGAGGGTGTCCTCACACTGCAATTCGCGAGGATGCAAGTATGAATCTAGAGGCAGTTGAGGAGATGGCGGCACGTTTCCCTGATATCGATATTATTTTTATCGAGAGTGGTGGTGATAACCTCTCTGCAACGTTTAGTCCCGATTTGGTAGATGTTAGTATCTTCGTGATTGATGTTGCCGAGGGTGAGAAGATTCCTCGTAAGGGAGGACCTGGTATAACTCGTTCGGATTTGCTGTTAATCAACAAGATAGACCTTGCACCTTATGTTGGTGCGAGTCTCGAAGTTATGGAGCGTGATGCACGACGAATGAGAGGTGGTAAACCTTTTGTTTTCAGCAACTTAAAGAGCGATGAAGGGCTCGATTCAGTTATTGGATGGATTAAACGCTACGCCTTGTTGGAGGATACGGCAGAGCCAATTTTAGTTAGATAGCATGCAGGCATCCATTGAACTAAAGGTCGGATTTAAGGGTGAACGCTCATTTGTGCGTTCACTCTATGTCACTCCGCCGTTTCGTCTGGTTTCAGTGGGTCAGCTAAAGCGCGATGGGGCGTGTTACCTTATGCAGATGTCCACCTCGCCAGGTGTGCTGAGTGGTGATAGGTACGATATCAAGGTCGAGGTCGAGAGTGGTGGACGAGTTCAACTGCTCTCGCAATCATATCAGCGACTCTTCGATATGGATGGTGAGGCTGAGCAGGTTATGAGTATCAAGCTGGGCGATAATGCCCACTTCTCGCAAGTGCCTCATCCGATTGTACCACATCGCAACTCGTCGTATAGCTCGTCGTCGAGGGTCGAGATGGGGTGTAATAGCTCTTTTCTTCAGAGTGAGATAATCACATGTGGACGTAAATATCATGGCGAGGAGTTCGCTTTTCGCTGCTTCTCGAATAGTGTTGAGATATACTCCCAGGGGGTGCTACGATTTAGAGATAAGATAGTGCTGAACCCTTCACTCTCACCTCTTATGGAGTGCGGATTACTGGAGGGATACACCCACCAAGGCACGCTCATATTCCAAACAAGCGAGCAGTGCGACACGAAAGCAATCATCGAGTCGATATATGCTCAACTCGCTGAAACAGAAGATGTGAGGTTTGGAATCTCGCAAACCCACTATCCAGGATTCATTCTGCGAATCTTGGGCAACGACGGCGAAAAATTATTTAATATATTTACCTCAATTCAAGAAAATATTTGGTATAAAAGGGTATAAAATCAGAATAAATTACTATATTTGCTACAAAGTATTATATAAAAGCCTATGATATAAACTAGCTGAATTCAACCTGCAAATGCAACTGAATTCATATTAATAATTTGTTTAAATTTTTCATTTGGTGTGAGGTATCCGAGTCTTTTACGAGGACG
>JBCQSY010000039.1:0-11847 GCA_047178865.1 Rikenellaceae bacterium | reverse complement strand
ACAGTGACCTTTCGGAGGACCTTTGGCAGAATGCAGTATCACAAGAGCACACTGTAAGTATTAGTGGTGGTACTGAGCGTTCTTCTTATCGTCTATCTTTGGGTTACAACTACGATGACTCAAACCTTAAGTGGGGTAACAACAGTAACTCACGTTACAATATCCGTCTGAACAACACATTCAAACTATCTGACAATATTACTCTCGACTCTTCTATCACGTACAATCGTACTCAGCTAGTTGAGCCAACAGCTCAAAGCTCACTAACTCCTGGTAACTTTAGCCAACCAGGTCTTCCATCATGGACTCCTAGTGGACTTCCTTACGCGTATGAGAACTTGGAGTCAATCCCAGCAGCTCTTGAGATGTCGGGTGATACTGAATATGCCAAGAAGCAGTTGACCATCAACGAGACTATCAACGCTAAGATTACCTCTTTCCTTGATTTCAACATGAACTTGGGTTACACTTCACGTGTTACTAACGAGAATATCACATATCAATCAGTTGACTACTATAACTACACTGAGACTAACGTAATTATGACTCTTCCTGTTCAAGCAGATTCATATACTCAAGCGACAGTTGATAACAAAGAATACTACACTGGATCTGGTTACTTCAACTTCCACGAGCAGTATGGTGCACACGCAGTTAGTGCTACCCTTGGTGGATCTTACGAGTACACATACAGTAACGACTACGGTATCAAGATGACTAATATCGATACATCTTTGGATGTTGTTAATGGTACTGGCGAGGTTACTCGCTCGGGAGTAAATAGCTGGGAGACAGCTCTTGCTTCTGTATTCGCTCGTTTCAACTACGACTACGACTCACGTTACCTTCTTGAGGCTAATATGCGTTATGATGGTTCATCTAAGTTTGCTGCTGGTAACCGCTGGAACTTCTTCTGGGGTGCTTCAGCTGGTTGGAGACTTAACCAAGAGGCTTTCATGGAGAACGCTACATGGTTAGACGACTTGAAGATTCGTGGATCTTACGCCGTAATGGGTAACCAAGATGGTATCGGTAACTACGATGGTGTACAGCTCTACTCTCTTTCAACAGGAACGGGTGCTTATATCGGCGACGAGTTCCTATCATATATCACATCTCAAGACCTAGCGTCAGACTCTCGTACTTGGGAGCGTATCCACAACTGGAATGTCGGTGTTGACTTTAGCTTCTACGGCTTCACTGGTAGCTTCGACTACTGGCAGAAGTATAACGAGAATATGCTTATCTCAATCACTTACCCACAAACCCTAGGTACTGGTACTCCAGATACTAACGTTGGTGAGTTTAGAGGTTGGGGTTATGAGGGTTCGTTGAACTACAGACGCAAGATTGGTGAGGTTAACTTCTCAGCAGGTGGTACTGTATCATTCGCTCGTAACGAGGTTATCGACAACGGAACTGACGTAGATGTTTGGTCTGCTGGTTACTCATCTTCTCGTGAGGGTTATCCACTTAGTGGTCTTATGGGTTATGAGAGTGTCGGTAGAGCACTCTCTGATGAAGAGGCTCAGGCTTACTACGATACTTATAGTGAGGGTAGTACTGTTACCTTCCCAGCTTCAAAATATTGGACAACAGGTATGCTAATGTATAAAGACCAAAATGATGATGGTAAAATCACCCAGGAGGACCTTATCTACCTAGGTAGTGGTAACCCTGAGATCTCTTACTCATTCAACGTTAGCGCTGAGTGGAAGGGACTTGAGATTAGTGCGGTATTCCAAGGTGCTGCTAACCGCGTGATGTACTATGGTCAGAGTTACGTAACAACTCCATTCCAGAGTAAGTTCTTCAACTCAACTACTGCAGGTTTCGGTAACACTTGGTCTTTAGAGAACCAAGATGGTTGGTTTAGCCCATGGATTACTGATGATGCATCGAATGTAAATAATTGGAACTATGGTATTCAATCAACTCACACTGCTTTGAATGGTAACTACCTACGCCTAAAGAACTTGACAGTAGCCTACACTATCCCAGCTAAGAAGTTGGAGAATGTTAGAGGTATATCAGGAGTTCGCGTATATGTAACAGGTACTGATATCTGGGAGCATGATAACCTACCAATCGACGTTGACCCTGAGGCATCTTACTCAAGCTACTCAGGTTCAAACTACTACACATTCACACGTAACTGGATTGTTGGACTTGGTCTTACATTCTAATTGTTTAACTTTATAATGATGAAATATATGAAAAAGTTATATATAGCCTGCATGGCTGCCATGGCACTCTGTACCACGTCATGTATGGACTTCTTTCCAAAGACTGCGCTCTCTGAGGATCAGGTTTGGATCTCGGCTGAGAACTTCCAGCTCTATGCTAATCAGTTCTATGGTTGGTTGCCAGGTATGACAACAAAAAACTCCACTGGTGATTTTGATGATAGCTACTATAGTGACCTTCTAGTAACTAATGGTGATGATGAGTTCTTTACTGGATTGAACTCGCTTGAGACATCTAGTAGTAACTACTCTACCCCTTACACTCGTATCTACGATGCATCTTTGCTACTAGATAACGCTGAGGGTTATGGCGATCAAGAATCGATTGCTACTCCAATGGGTGAGGCTCTTCTATTTAGAGCTATCGAGTACTACAACCTAGTACGTGTTTATGGTGATGTAATCCTTGTAACTACAGCTATCGACACTGACTCTCCTGAGAACTCAGCTGAGCGTAACGACAGAACTGAGGTTATCGACCAAGCTATCTCTGACCTTTGGAAGGCTTACGATCTTCTTCCTGAGTCAACTACTACTGCTGGTAAAGCTACTAAATATTCAGCTTTGGCTTGGCTTTCACGTATCGCTCTATTCGAGGGTAGCTGGCAGAAGTACCACAAACTTGATGGAACTGGTGCAACTCAGCCAGACAACACTGCTAACACTACTAAGAGTAGTGAGTACTTTACCGATTGTGTAAAAGCATCTAAATTGCTTATCGACAATGGAGGTTTCGAGCTTTTCTATAGCGACGAACTAATTGTTTCGGCACTAGAGCACGTTGCTGCAACTGAGGAATATAGAAAGCTTTCTGGATTCACTTATGACGAGGTTAACACCAACACTAGCTACGCTATGATGTTCGTACTCGAAGATGATATTCAGTGTAACGCTGCTGGTCTAACAAACGCAGCTGACAACAAAGAGTTTATCTGGTCTTATCGTTACAGATATGGTGATAGTAACTACCTATACCTTAACGTTCACAACCACGCCAACCTAGCACTTCTTACTCGTAAGGCAGCTATGATGTATCTATGTTCTGATGGTCTACCTCCATACGACAAAGATGGCAATGCTTGTTCAGAGGTGTTTATACCTCACGATACAGATTTCAAAGGAATCTACGATGAGCACAAAAACCGTGATACTCGTATGAACGATACATTCGTTTGTGAGCAGGAGCCATACTGGTACTATGGTAGTGCACGTACTACTTGGACAGATGACGAGTACACTATCGATGCTACTAAAACTTCATACATGAGAACTGATAATGTTTATGATGGTGGTTATAAGACTGGTTACGCTTTCAACAAGTTCTACACTGAGCGTCAGTATATTACTAGAGGTCTATCTGCTGACAACCCAATCATTCGCTACGCTGAGGTTCTTCTTAACTACGCTGAGGCAACTTACGAGTTGACTAACTCTATCACTGATACTGAGTTGGATTACTCACTAAACAAAGTTCGTCTACGTGTTAATGGTAAAGATACAACTGTTGGTGGAATTAACATGCCAGCTCTTAGCAACTCACTAGTTAACTCTAACAACCTATCTATGCGCGAGGAGATTCGTCGTGAGCGTAACGTTGAGTTGATTATGGAGTGTCTACACCTTCAAGATTTGAGACGTTGGGGTACTGCAAAAGAGGTATTCAACCAACCAGTTCTAGGTGCTAAGATTACGGATACTGATTGGGAGGAGTTTAACTGGGTTATCTCTGATAGTTATGGTGGCAAGTACTCTGGTGAGAATCTCTTCTCACATGACGACTCTGGTTGTGTAGTGGTTAAGTGTTCTGCAAATGGAGACCTTAACTGGACTGACAGGAACTACCTAAAACCAATCCCAATAAACCAGATTCAGTTGAATCCAAACTTGGGACAAAACCCAGGATGGGAGTAGTTAAGAGTATTTAACATATTAAAAGATTAAAACTTATGAAATTCAAATTAAAATATGGATTGTGCTGCTTGGCAATGGTGGCACTGCTCGGAGTGGCTACATCTTGTATCGAGGCCGAAAAGGATATTCCAGATTTGGAGTATGCATACACTCCAGTCTCAACGACTGTTTCCAATGTGAACAGCGTGGATGAGGGTACTTATGGTAATTACGCGAAATATTACATCACAAAGGGTTCTACTGCTACATTTAAGGCGTTGATGACTCCTTACAACGTAACTTTCCCTGAGATTGAGTGGACCTCTGCTGACGAGACTATCGCAACTGTTAGCTTCGATCTTGATGCTACAGTTGAGGGTACTGACGGTGTTATTAACTATGGTACTGTTACAGCTGTTGGTGATGTAGGTAAATCAGTAATGTTTACCGTATGTCCTCCTATGAATGTATCGAATCTTGGAACTACAAAGACTTATTTTTATGTCGAGGTAAAATAGTTTAAGTACTATTTTATAATTAAGTGAGAGATGGTAACTCGTTTAGGCGAGTTACCATCTTTTTTTTGTGTTAATTCGTTGCGCAGGCTCTAATCCTCGATAAGCAAGTTGACTGAATAGACCCACTATCTACTCTTTGGGTTCGGTCTTATACCCGATAGCTCTGCGCGTGGCTATCCTATTGTTAGATTGCAACTTAGCTAGGGTCTCGTTGATAAGCTCTAGCTGCATACGTGTATCATCATTGATGTCGTTGTAGTCGGTAAAAACCTCCTCGATATACTCCTTCAACTCGGTTAGCTCCGCTTTAAGCTCCGATATCTGATTGGTGGATGTTGTGACTGGTGATAGGTGACGAACGGTTACAAAGGCTCGCATAATAGCCATATTAACTTGGATTGCGATTTTTGAGTTAAGCACACTACTAAGCATCGCCACACCAAGTTCAGTAAAGGCAAAAGGGAGGTATTTAACATTACTACCTCGCCCTCCAACGTTCAAGATGCCAAATTGACACCTTGAAGCCTCCTCCTTAGTTAGTTCAAACATAAAGTCTTCGCCCTCAAAACGCTCTATATTACGTCTGACGGCTCGTTTTAGTTGTGATGTCTCAACCCCATACATCTGGGCAAGGTCTCTGTCCAACATCACCTTTTGCCCCCGAATCTCGTAGATTTTACTCTGAATTAGTTCAATTTGTTCCATTATCTCTCTTTTTATATGCGTATAATAAATATAGTAAAAAAATAGAAGTTAACAACATCTCTCCCCCCATCAACACAAAAACAAAAGCTAACCACCTAAAAGATGATTAGCTTTTTCTGCTTTAGTACCCCCTCAGGGGCTCGAACCCTGGACCCCAACATTAAGAGTGTCGTGCTCTACCAACTGAGCTAAAGAGGCATTTGCGGTTGCAAAGATAGTGATTATTTTTATTTGTGCAAACTTTTTAGCAAATAAAATATATAAAATTAATCACGAGACTCTCCCATCGCTGTAATAGAGTGCTGTAAAAGAGGCATCGTACCACGTCCCTCACAGAGCAACATATCCAAAATCGAGAGGTTCTTAACAAATGGTTCTCTATCGTAAAAGACTTGGGTGTACTCAGGCATAGGTGTCGAGAGTTCACCTCTCAACTTTGGACGAAGGTCTATATCTTGCTCTGTTGCAACGACGTAGTCACGCGAGAAGTTTAGCTCCACTGACGCACCCATAAGTTTCAGCAGACTCTTGAGCAACTCCGTGTTCAACTCCCATAGATGTTTATACTCTCGATTGAAGTGCGGTTCGAGATATGGGGCGAAGTGGTCGAAATATGGTGAATTTTTATACGCCGAGAGGATAGCCATCCAGTGTTGATGCTGCCATCGTTTGCTGTAATCAATCTCGATGGAGTGGATTGGTGTACGAGGTCTATTGGCATCTTTTAGATGGACACTCAAATCTAGTACTCCATTGGCACTCATTATCTTAGCTCGATTACGCTCGGAGCGTTTAACGTAGTTTTCGCCAATATCAATCACGGCATCTCCTCTAAGGAGGTGCATCATCCACTCGATTGAGGGCAGGTATGTTGATGGTAGAATTGTCATAATTTATAGAGGCAAAGCTATATAATATTTTTGATATCCCCAAAAATATTATATCTTTGTAATTAATTTCACTACTAAATAGAGATAAAAATAATGAGAAAAGCGCTAACTTTACTACTATTATCAACACTTTTTATGGGCAACATCCAAGCCCAAACTATTGAGAAACTTATCTCCAACCTCAACGAGATAACTCTCGAAAATGGCGCAGCAGATGATGCTATGGCTGAGGAGTTTATCGACATCTCAATCGAGGGTCGTTTCAATGACGTTATGATAATTGAGCTCTACACCGCAACGATTCTTCCCGATGAAAAAGCTCAGAAACTCATCGACGAGTTCACCCCAGAGCACAACTGGAACGACATAAACTACGGCGATACAAGACGTGGACCATGGGAACCATCTGTGCATCTAGCACGTATATTCGTCCTCTCGAAGGTCTACTTCAATAAGGAATCCTCGCTATATCAGGACGAGAAGTTATTCACAGTAATAATGCAAGCTATCGACCACTGGCATGCTCACCGAGATATCTATGTATGTAATAACTGGTGGTATAACGATATCCTTATCCCTCGACACTTAGGCCCGATGTACCTTCTATTCTGGGATAAATTCTCTGATGAGCAGAAAGAGATAGCTATCGAGATTATGAACCAATCGCAGTTTGCCGGAACGGGACAGAACAAGGTCTGGGTTGCAGGCAATGTACTTATGCGAGGTCTGCTACTCGGTGATATAGAGCTAGTTGAGCAGGCTCGTGACCAGATTGTCGAGGAGGCATATCTCTCTTTGGGTGAGGGACTTCAATATGACAGTTCATTCCACCAACATGGCGAGCAGATGCAGTTCGGAAACTACGGTTTGGCATATATCAACTCACAGGTCTACTGGGCACGTGTGTTTCGTGATAGTAGACTGTCGGTGCCTCAATACAAAGTTCGAATGTTGAGCGACTACATCTTGAAGGGAATCCAATGGACAGTATGGCGTGGTGCGATGGATCCAAGTGCTGCGGGTCGTCAAGTCTTTGAGGACTCTCAAAGAGGCAAGGGTTACTCACTGTCGCTATCGGTTAAGAATATGAGGGAGACCGACTCTAGGAACGTAGAAAAGTATGATAACTTCTTGGAGCGCAACATCTTCAATCAGAAGATGGATAACAACTTGATAGGCACTTCACACTTCTGGCACTCGGACTACTTTGTCAAGAGGAGCAGTGATTGGTACGCCTCGGTACGTATGAACTCAGATAGAATCTTGGGCTTTGAGATGACTAATCGTGAGAATTTGCAGGGTATCTACGCTTCGGATGGTGCTCTCGTAGTCTGGGTTGATGGCGACGAGTATGAGAATATCTACCCTATCTGGGATTGGAAGAGGTTGCCTGGTGTGACCTGTTTCGAGAATGGAGAGAAGATTCCATACACAGACCCAAAAACCCCAATCAACAGGTCGGACTTTGTTGGTGGAGTGAGCCAAGGTGATAATGGAGTGGCTGTGATGCATATCGAAAATAGCTATATAGAGCTGCGTAAGGCTAACTTCTTTATCGACAACCTTATCGTATCGCTGGGTGCGGATATCAATATCGACAACGACTACCCTGCAACTACCACCCTTAACCAACGACTACTTCGCAAAGGTTCACCAATCACAATGGGGGCTAAAAATGGACGTCGCAGAGTCTTGAATGGCGAGAGCGACGAGCGTACATTGAGCTGGTTACACCACGACAAGGTGGGTTATTACCTCCCAGAACCAACCCTTATCGAGCTATCGCAGCAGAGTCGAACAGAGCCATGGAGACGAATCGCCGACTTCTTCGAGGCTGACAAAGTGGGTAGTGGCGAGGTATTTACCGCATCAATTAAACACCCTACAAGGTTGAGCGGCGGAAGTTATAGCTATATTACTCTACCAAATCGAACAGCTGCTCAAGTTGCAGCATTCGCCTCAGCACCGAGCGTTGATATTATCGCTAACAGTGCAGAAATCCAAGCTGTTGCAACCAAAGACGAATCAACCGTTGGAGTTGTATTCTACAAAGCTGGCAGCTTGAAACTCAATAGCGGGTTGGAGATTAGCGCAAGTGAGCCTATCGTAATGATGCTAGAAAAGAGCCAAGAGGGTTACTACGTAAGCGTTGCGGATGCTACCCAGAAGTTGGATAGCGTAATCATATCACTTAGCGGTAAATCACAACAAGTTGAGCTACCTACCCAGAGCGGATATAGAGGTAGCGTTGCGAATTTTGAGATGAAATAAATTAAAACTAATATAATATTAAAAAGATGAGAAGAAGACTCTTATTAATACTCTTTGCGCTGCTGCTCACAACGAGCATTCAGGCTAAGAGCAACAAAATCTACCAAAAGGGGTGGATTGACTACAACAAAAATGGAGTGAAGGATATCTACGAGGATGCCTCACAACCTATCGAGAAGAGGGTTGATGACCTACTTAGCCAGATGAGCGTCGAGGAGAAGGCTGTGCAGTGTGCCACACTCTATGGTTACAAACGAGTTTTGGAGGATGCACTACCAACTCCACAGTGGGACAATGAGGTTTGGAAACATGGTATCGCAAATATCGACGAGCACCTCAATGGAGTTAAGGAGAATGATTACGACTACCCATTTAGCGTCCATGCCGATGCGATAAATACCGTGCAGCGTTGGTTCATTGAGAATACTCGCTTGGGTATCCCTGTCGACTTCACAAATGAGGGTATCCACGGTTTGAACCACACTAAGGCGACTCCACTTCCAGCACCGATAACTATCGGAGCTACTTGGAACAGAGACCTAGTCTATCAAGCGGGACATCTGGTAGCAACCGAGGGTAAAGCGTTGGGTTACACCAATATCTACGCTCCGATTCTCGACCTTGCTCGTGACCCTCGTTGGGGACGTGTCTTGGAGTGTTATGGTGAAGATCCATACCTAGTGGCTCAGTTGGGTCGCCAGATGGTTGATGGAATCCAGGATACGGGTCTTGCAGCCACTATCAAGCACTTCGCGGTCTATAGCGTTCCAAAGGGAGGACGTGATGGAGCGGTTCGTACTAACCCACACGTATCACCTCGTGAGATGCACGAGATGCACCTCTATCCATTCCGTGAGGTTATTCGCGAGAGCCAACCAAAGGGTGTTATGAGTAGCTATAACGACTACGATGGCGAGCCAGTGACTAGCAGCTACTACTTCCTAACCGAAATTCTCAGAAACGAGTATGGATTCAAGGGTTATGTTGTTTCGGATAGCGACGCTGTTGAGTATGTATATACTAAGCACCGTGTGGCTGACACATACAAGGAGGCTGTGCGCCAGGTGGCAGCAGCGGGTATGAATGTACGTACAACCTTCACCCCTCCAGCAGATTACGTTGACCCTCTAATCGAGCTAGTTAACGAAGGTCTACTATCGGAGGAGATGTTCAACAAGAATGTAGCTGAGGTATTGAGAGTCAAATTCGAGATAGGTCTATTCGATGCTCCGTATGTTGAGGACCCTAAGGCAGCCGATAAGATTGTAGCCTCTAAGGAGGCTGAGGAGTTCTCGATGCAGATAGCTTGCGAGTCGATTGTACTCTTGAAGAACGAGGAGAATCTCCTTCCTCTCGACCTCAACAAACTAGATAATATCCTTGTTACAGGACCTTTGGCAGTTGATAAGACAGTATATATCAGCCGTTATGGACCTCAGGAGTTGGAGTTTGCCAATATGTATGAGTCAATCAAGGAGTATGTTGGCGACAGAGTAGAGGTTAACTTCGAGTTGGGCTGCGAGGTGGTTGATATCGACTACCCTGAGAGCGAGGATTTCCCAAGCGTAATGAGCGCGGAGGAGCAAGCAGCAATCGACAGAGCGGTTGAGGCAGCTAAAAACTCAGATGTAGTTATCGCCATTGTCGGCGAGGATGAGATGAGATGTGGCGAGTGTAGAACTCGTACTTCGATGAATCTACCTGGCAAGCAACGCGACCTACTTATAGCCCTTGAAAAGACAGGCAAACCTATCGTTATGGTGCTTATTTCGGGTCGTCCGTTGACTATCAACTGGGAGAATAGATATATGGATGCGATATTGAGCAACTTCTTCCCAAGCATCTATGGCGGTAAGGCTATGGCTCAAACTATCTTTGGCGACTACAACCCAGGTGGAAAACTCCCTGTTACATTCCCTAAGAGTATCGGACAGGTTGAGTGGAACTTCCCTTTCAAACCAGGTTCTCAGGATAATATGGGACAGGGTGGCCCTAACGGATTTGGTAACACCGAGTCGAGAGGCTCGCTCTATCCATTTGGTTACGGTTTGAGCTACACTCAATTTGAGTATAGCAACCTTAAAGTCATCTCGAAAACTGGCAAGACCCAAGGCAAGATTGACATCACAGTAGATGTTAAGAACATAGGCGAGCGTGAGGGTGATGAGATTGTTCAGCTCTACGTTCGTGATAAGGTGTCGTCGGTTATCACCTACGACTCACAACTTCGTGGATTCGAACGTGTTAAGCTCGACGCTGGTGAAAGCAAGACTCTTAGCTTTACACTCACTCCAAGAGACCTTCAGATTCTCGATAAGAATATGAACTGGAGCGTTGAGCCAGGTGAGTTCGAGATTATGATTGGTGCAAACTGCGAGGATATCAAACTCTCTGAGTGTATTACACTAGAGTAACTCAACTCCGTTAGTAAACAAAAAGTAGAGCATTGCCACTGCGGCAATGCTCTACTTTTTTTACTCTAAAACTCCCTACACCTCAAAATCCAACGCTTGCAAACTCTCCAAGCTCTTATAATCTGTCATATCGACCTGGATAGGTACAATCGCTGCGTAGCCATTGGCTATAGCAGCAGTATCGCTATCGGTGGCGTCTGGCTCGCTATTGACAAACTCGCCAGTGAGCCATAGGTATTCGCGACCACGTGGGTCGACCCTCGAATAGAACTTCTCGCGCCAATAGCCCATATTCTGACGACACACCTTAATCCCCTTAATCTGCTCCTTTGGCAGGTCTGGGATATTAACATTGAGGCACACACCTCGCTGAGGCTCGGTGGCGAGAACTTTAATCAACACCTCACGCACAATCTGCTTCGATGCCTCCAACGAGGCACTCTCAAGGTGATTCTCCAGAGAGAAACCTATCGCTGGAGCGTAGAAACTACCCTCTATAGCTGCACCCATCGTTCCAGAGTAGAGCACATTAATCGCTGAGTTAGAGCCGTGATTTATGCCCGACAGAACAAGGTCGACACTCTCATCTTTGAGCTTATAGTCGAGAGCATACTTCACGCAATCGACTGGCGTACCATTCAAAGCACACAGCTCTACTCGCTCGTTTTTATATATGGTCTCAGGGTACAAAGGCATATGCATAGTGATGGCATGACTCATACCGCTCTGATGTGTTTTCGGTGCAACTGCAACCACTCGTCCAAACTCCGATGCAACCTCAATAAGGGCTTCAATGCCCTTGGCGTAGTAACCATCGTCATTGGTTACGAAAATTAATCTTTCCTTCATGTTATTCTTTGTCGGTCTATCTTCACAAACCGTAGTTTTATTTTTATTTTTCACCCCAACCCCT
>JBCQSY010000038.1:0-11968 GCA_047178865.1 Rikenellaceae bacterium | reverse complement strand
TTTATATAAAAACAGGTAACTCTCCCCACAAAGATAATAAAAACATCACAATATTATCAAAAAAGTAGCAGAAAAAATCACATTAACTATTTGACTTATATGCAGTTTAGCGATTTATCCCACTAATCGAGCCCAGAGGGCATTAAATCGATATCGGTAAAGGATTCTAAATGAATGAAGAATTAAGAGTTAAGAGTTATTTCCTTAACTGAAAAAAAACGTCATTGTGATTCGCTCACAATGACGTTTTTTTTTGCTATTTTCTTCACTCTATACAATATTTCCCACGAAAAATTACGTAGCATCGGGTGATAGCATCGGATTTTGAGGGGGGATGTACGTCTCTTGTCAATAGAGCGTTTTTCAGGTAAAATCCTACGTAGAGTGCGCTGTATGGGCGATATATAGTTTTGCATCAAACAGTTATATAAAATAAATAGGCGATGCTACGTAATTTTTATTCTATAAAGTTTGTATTATGACGAAAACTAAGGTAATTTTGTAGTGAGAATTGTCTCTTGATAAGAGATATTTTTTGAAACAAAAAACTACAAAAGATGATAGATTGTCGTGAGACTATTCTATCTACTACGGCAATGTATGAACAACAATAAGAGAGAGGAGAACATATAAATAATGAAAAGAGTAATAAACATACTATTACTGCTTTCACTCAGTTTTCCTGTCTATAGCCAAAACGAAGGTCTGACAGAGGGAGTGGTGGAGCAAAAGGCTGAGCGAATCGAGATATATTTCGATTTGAATAGCTATGTTGTAGACTCTCTTTTCCGAGATAATGGAGCGAGCCTTGAGTTGCTTGCCCGACTACGGAGTGATTCGCTAACCACTATCTCGAAGGTTGAAATCAGCAGTTAGGCTTCGCCCGATGGAGATCGTACAAGCAACGACAAATTAACTCAACGTCGAACCGATGCTCTACTCAACTATCTAACCAGCAACCTATCTCTTCCAAGTGAACTTATCGATGCTAATAGTATAGGTGTCGATTGGAGTAATCTGTCAAGATTGATCCAAGATTCACATACTCCCTACAAGGATGAGGCTTTGGCGATTATAGAGAATACTCCAGAGGAGACGTGGCGCAGGGTAAATCCAACCGATAGGTGGAAGACTCTTGTGGACAGTCGTAATAAACACCTTATGGATCTAAGGATGGGTGTATCTTATAAATATATGCTTGTCAATCTATTTCCTCAGCTGCGTCGAGGCTCAATCGTTACAATATATTTCAAGGTCACTATGCCGCCTATTGTCGAGACTCCAATAGAGATAGTGGCGGAGATGGAGAAAGATATCATTGAGACCACCACTGCAGAGATTGTTGCGACCCCTATCGAAATCGCCGTTGATGAAGAGCCAGAGCCTGAACCAGAGCCAGAGATAAATATAGAGCCAGAGATAAATATAGAGCCAGAGGTAGAGCCAGAGCCAATCGAGCTTGCGCAGAGAGAGCGAAAACCGCTCAAATTTGCACTCAAAACCAACCTACTCTACGATGCTGCGACAATCCTTAATATTGAATTAGAAGTACCGATTGGCAACCGTTGGAGCGTTGCGGGCGAGTGGATATCTCCCTGGTGGGTGACAAAGAGTAATGGTTATGCTCTGCAAATTATGTCGGGGCAAATCGAGGGGCGTTACTGGTTTGGTAATCGCACACTCAAACCACAGCTAACAGGCTGGTTCGCAGGACTCTACGCAGGTGGTGGTCTATACGACCTGCAATGGGATGGCAATGGCTATCAGGGTGAGTTCTATATCGCGGCAGGTGTGGGTGGCGGTTATGCACACACTATCAACAAAAAGGGGAATCTCCGCATGGAGTACTCCCTTGGTTTGGGCTATTTGAGCACTGAGTACCGCTACTACGAGGGTCGACAGGATAACGAATATCTGGTGTGGCAACACGATGGTAAATATACGTGGATAGGCCCGACCAAGGCGAAGGTTTCGCTTGTCTGGTTTATCGATTGGCAGAGGGGAGGTAAGCGATGAGGAGGCTACTATATATATTATGCCTGAGCATTGCGGTTATCTCGTGCCAGCGTCGTGATTTAATCTACGACTACTACGACACATCATACTGCGACGTAACTATCTCGATAGATTGGTCGGTCTTCGAGACACGAAGTGCGTACCCAACCGGCGCTAGCGTCTGGTTCTATCCCACCGATGGAGGCACTCCAACCAAGTCTCAATCAAACTCTATCTCCAGCATCTCCGCATCACTACAAGAGGGTGAGTACAATATCGTTGTGTTTAACCAAATCCCATCCGATTTTGGAACTATCAACTTCCGAGGCGACGATAGCTACCAGACCGTTGAGATTTATGGTGTTGACGAGAGCACCAAGGGTTCGTGGTACACCCGTAGCGAGGAGTCGGAGCGTGTTATCCGCGACCCTGAGGACTTCGCCGCCATTGTCTACGAGGGCTTTGAGGTGAGCGAAGATATGGTTCTAGTCAGCAACGAGTCGCGCTCGCGCGCTGTGACAAACAGCGACACCCGCAGCACCGTTTCGCTCAAACCCGAAATGGTGACTAACGACGGAACGGTTAGAATCAAGATTCAGGGCATAGAGAACCTGCTCGATGCCAGAGGCGCTATAACGGGTTTCGCCGAGGGACAGGTTCTGAGCCAACCTCTCGCATCATCCACTAGCGTGACCCACGTGTTGGAGGATTACGCGACCGAGGGGAGCTATGGCGAGGGTGAGCTTATCTTCACATTCTCCAACTTCGGTATCGTTGGCAACCCCGACTACGACACCACCACCGATAGCGATATCCTCGTCGATGATGATTACAGCTACTGGTCTGCGAAGTTGGATCTAGAGATACTCCTTGTCGACAACGCCACAACGCTGAACTTCGAGATAGAGCTCGACAACGATGTGCTTGTGGATATCAGCGGCGAGAACTCCTCAATCTATATTGATATTGGCGATGGCGGAGGAGTCAGCGACAATACCGATTTCGACCCCGACACAGGCATCACCCTGCCCGAAGTCGACAAAGCGGGTGGCTCTGAGGGTGGCTTTAGCGCCACAGTCGATAAGTGGGGCGATACGGTAGTAACCGAAATTCCAATTACAAAATAATATATAACAATTACAAAAAACAATTTAAACAAACAATTTAACAATTTTAATTTCAAACAATTATGAAAAGAATTTTTCTAGCCGCTGCCATGGCAGTTTTGGCGCTGAGCTCTTGCTCAAAGAACGAAGTTGCTCCTAACATGTCTGAGAGCAACAAAATCTCTTTCGATGCCTACACAGGTATCTCTACTAAGGCTGCTGTCGTAGAATCTTTGGAGACAAGCGGTTTCTACGTTTGGGCTAACTATGATGCTACTAGCTACGCAAGCTACTTCTCATCTATTCCATTCTCTTATGATAATAGCAGCTCTTACTCTGGTAACGTCTACTGGCCTGGTGAGAGTGCTCTAAACTTCTTTATGATGAATAGTACGGATGACGCCAATAACGTCTCAAGTTTTAATGTTAGCGATACTGGAGTCACTTCATTCACCTACACAACTGCTGATGGCTCTACTACACCTCACCACGACCTTGTATATTCAGCGTTAAAGGGTAAATCGAGTACTGATTATAGTAGTGGTGGCACTGCTGGTCAAGCAGAGCTAACGTTCAAACACGCACTCTCAAAGGTTGGTGTACATGTAAAGGCTGACACAGACCTCTCTAACCTTAAGTTGGCAGTTACCAGTATTAAATTTAACGATCTACTAGCTACTGCTACTGCAACTTTAGCAGAGGATGCTGATCTTTCGACTACTGATCTTACTTGGGCTGAGAGTGGCTCTTATGCAAACACTGCCTCTATAGGTCTTGCAGATGATATGGCTGTTTCTGATAATAGTGGTACTCTAGATAAAGGCGGTATCGCAGGAGGTCAAACTAGCGCAACTGACGCAACAGCTGACTCTGGTTATCTATTTATGATACCTAACAACTACAGCAGCTCAGTTACAATCACAGTTCAGGGTCAATGGTATGAGGAGACATCTACTGGCGTTTGGGAGACCTTTGGTAGTGCTGTCTCAGCAACAACAGATAATATTTCAGCTAATTGGGTTAAAGGAACAGCATACCAGTACAACGTCTCTCTTACTCCATCTACATCGGGTTACACTGAGATTACATTTACTGTTTCCTCAATTGAAAGTTGGGGCAATGCAACTGAAAATGGAGCATCTGCTAATAACTAAGCAATTCTAGGGTATAGGAGATTGAAACCTCCTATACTCACAATGAGGGGCAAACAAGAGTAGACAAACCCCCGAAAACAAAAAACAATGAGAAGGTTATTGACATACATACTATTGATGGTTATCGCCGTGGCGTGCTTTAAGGATGACACCGAAACCCCAATCTACCCTGAGCAGGAGAGCGTTGCAATCACGTTTGATGTCCCATCTATGTGGGGTGAGACCGAGGCGAGCTCAACACGTGGCGAGGTGAAAGATGGCGCTTTCGATGTGGGTGACTCCTTTGGTGTTGTGGCGTATCACGTCGCAGATGGCAGTGATATCGCCACCACTAACCCATCGTATATCAATAACCTCTGCGTAACCTATGGCGATGATGGCACATGGGGATACACCGCCAGCGACACAGATTCGGAGTATGTATTCTCCTTCGATGGGGTCAACTACTACTACTACCTCCCATCGGAGGGCACGACCTACTTCTACGCATACTACCCCTACGATGCCTCGGTCGACTTCTCCTCGATTACGGGCTACCCATCGTTCGACTACACAATCAGCAGCTCGGTGAGCGAGCAGAAGGATATGCTCCTCTCAGCACAGAGCACCCCAAGCAGTGATGGAGTGGTGAGTCTATCATTTAGCCACCCACTCGCTCAGGTGAGTTTCGGAGTCTATGGCACTGGCGATGTGGCATTTTCGCAGATTGAGCTAGGCACACTCCACAACCAGGGAACGGTCTCGATAGATAAGGATGGACTCTTCACGTGGAAGACAACCACCGATGCCCAGACTAGTTTCCTCGCTACGGTATTCGATGGCGATATCGACAGTTCGGTGATTCCCGAAGTTGATTCGGGGAGCGACGACGACAAGGTGATGCTCACCACCACAAGCGGATATCTATTTATGATTCCGCAAACCTTCAGCAGCCTCGATATAAAGGTTACCACCTCGGATGGAGCAATCCAGAACCTTGCGGTCGGTGAGGGCGCATGGCAGAGTGGCACAGCCTATAGGTATAATATAGGCACAGCCGGCGATGGAGATTACGACATCACCTACGATGCAACCAATGACTGCTACCTTATCTACACAGTGGTGGGACTTCGCACCTTTGCCGATTTGGTGAATGGCTCAGCGGATAGTAGCGGCGGTGGCGTAACAACTAATAAGAGTGATGTCGACGATAGTTACTTTACATTCAGCAGCGCAAAACCCTCAAGCAACGCACTCTTGATGAACGATATCGACCTAAGCGAGCTTGGCGCAACCACCAGCTGGACTCCGATAGGCGATGATACCAATAATTACTCTGGCTCGTTCGATGGCAACAACAAAGCTATCTATAATCTCTATATAGACAATAGTTCATTATCCTACCAGGGGCTCTTTGGCTATACTAATGTAATTAGCTCACCCAGCGACAAAACCACAACCACCGAGATAAAGAACATCAAGCTAATCGACCCCATTGTGAGTGGAGATATCGCTGTGGGCGGCATTGTCGGCTTTGCAAACCAGACCAAGATTACCAATTGCCACATTAGTGGAGGAGCGATAACCGCTAATGAGAGGGTGGGCGGTATTGTGGGTGATGCTCGCGAATATAGCTACATCTCCAACTGTACGGCGAGTGATGTGACTATTAAATCAGCGGCTAGATTTGCTGGCGGAATAGCTGGAATATTTACCAATATATCGACTATAGAGGATTGCATACTCTATAGCGGAACTATCACAGGCACTCGCTATGTGGGTGGTATTGCAGCATATTCGCACAACCATAAAGATGGCGATGTAAATAATTATACAATCTCGCCATACACCAATGATAACTACACCACTATCAAAAGGTGTCAAACGTTGGGCGGTACAGTCGAGAGTACGAGTGGAATAACGTCTACTAATACAACGATCTATGGCACTCAGCTCTTTAGCTCGGTGGGTGGTATCACAGGAGCTTGTGGTGACGAGCCTAGCGATTACAGCGACTCCGACGACTACTACTCCCATATCAAGATTATCAACTGCATCAACTATGCAGCAGTCACTGGCGCAGCACAAAACACAGGTGGCGTAGTGGGTGGAAATCACGGTGAGATTGACAACTGCCACAACTACGGCACAGTGACATGTACAGGAACAGTCTCTGATACAACTCTCGACAATGTAGATGCTCTACGCATAGGCGGCATCGTTGGGCGTTCGTTGTGCTCAGGTGTTATCACCAACTGTAACAACTATGGAGAGATAATCACCTCAGCAAGACGTGTGGGCGGCATCGTGGGCGGAAACAATAGCGATGTCACCAACTGCCACAACACAGGCAATATCTCCGCTATAGGTTACTCCGCTGGTGTGGTGGGTTACACACAGGGAAATGAGTACTTAGACGAATATGAACTAACAATCTCTGAATGTTCTAATTCGGTAGCGCTTAGCGGTGCTACCAGAGTCGCAGGTATTCTTGGAGGCTCAGCTTCCAATGTCCACTCTACGCATATCATCAAGTGTTGGAATACGGGTAATATATCTGGCACTGGTCAAGGCGTTGGCGGTATCGCTGGTGATTTATATGGTGGTAACATTACAAATTGCTACAATACTGCTGATATCTCCTCAACAGCTGAACGCTGTGGAGGTATTGTAGGTTTGGCATCGGGAACGGATATAGAGACGTGTTATAACACGGGCGATGTCACCAGTACATCTAAAGCGTTTGGAGGCATTGCAGGGTACATGTCAAGTGCAAGTAGTGCCAAGTATTGCTATCACGTTGGAGCAACTATTATTGGCACAGGTTCAACTAGCTATAACAACTCTGGAGTTATTATCGGAAATGCAAATATTACTACTGCTGCAACTATTGACAATTGCTACTATATCACGCAATCTACAACCTCTTCCTTACTACCAGAAATTGGTAATTCTGAGTCAAGTTATGTCACCAATGTCGCCTCGTGCGCTAACGTCTCGGCGCTCAATAGCTCGGCGCTTGTATCGAGTGGTTACTTCACCGCAGGTTCGCCCTCGACCCACTATCTGCCATCTGTTATGGGCGAGAATATCTACTACGAAGGCGATAACAACGTAGACGATATCGAGAACCTTAACTATGTCGTTGAAGATGGAACATACTATATCTACACCGGTAAGGGTCTCGCCGCCTTCCGCGATGCTGTGAATAATGAGGTTGACAACACTGGAAGCTCTTTGCTCAATGCTAAATTGATGAATGATATTGATATATCTAGTTATAAGAGTGTTGTAACTATATTTACCTACAAGGATGTTTCTAACAGCGAAGTTGTTGATGGTAGTAGCATCACAGGATGGATGCCTATCGGACTTGATAAGAGTCAAAACTTAGGTTCAATAGGTTATAGTGGCACTTTTGATGGAGGAGGTTACACAATCTCTGGTCTATATATCAACACAGCGTGGCAAAAGATAGGTCTATTCGGAACTCTTGTGACATCGGCAACAGTTAAAAACGTAATATTAGATTCGCCAGAGGTGATAAGTTCATCATTTAGAGCCTCAATTCTTGCTGGTGCTGCGAATAGCAGTAGTGCTACCATCGAGGGTTGTAAGGTGATAAATGGATCGCTGACAGGCACTTATTCTTTCGGAGGAATAGTAGCTTATTGCAGTAGTGTCGTGATAAGAGATTGCTCATTCAATGGAACTATTAGTAGTAGTAATAGCAGTAACTATGCGGTAGGTGGAATATGCGGTCTGGTAACTGGAACGACTGTTGTTGAACGAAGCTACGTTAGTGGAACTATCTCCGCAAAGAGTAATAATGGTGTAGGTGGTATTGCTGGGCAGTGTACAGGTTCTATTACAATTTCAGAGTGTTATAACGCAGCATCTATCTCAGGTAGTTATAATGTTGGTGGTATTGTCGGTAGTGCATCATACACCTACGCCTCTAGACCTATAACCATCAACGGCTGCTACAATAGTGGCGAGGTGAATCAATCGACTACTTCCACTCTCTATAAAGGCACTGTGGGCGGTATCGTTGGATACTTTAGCTCTACTGAATCGACATCTTCACTCTCAATTAGCGGCTGCTACAACGTAGGAGCTCTCGCAGATAATTGGAGCTCTACAGATTTAGGTGGTATTCTAGGGTCACAAACCGCTGAATACGTTACCCTTAACAGCAACTACTACATCCCAGAGGGTGGGGCAGGTGTTGGTGCGTATGCCGCAACAGATGTCGCAGGGCAAGTTGAGAGTGTAGGCTACTCGACGCTCAACTCCCAGGCGACAGTCGATGCTATGAACACCGCAGCGAGCAGCAGTTTCTCGGTGGCGGCGGATGGTTACCTCCCTTCGCTCATGGGCGAGCAGATTATCTACACAGGAACAGGCACTGGCGATTTAGGCTACTACATCGGCTCAGATGGCACATGGAGCATCTACACCGGCGCTGGTCTTAAAGCCTTTACCGACTATGTCAATCAAGGTGGCGACAACCTCAAAACCAACGGAGTGTTAACCTCCGATATAGACCTCTCGGCCTACAGCTCAGGCGAGGGATGGAGTCCGATAGGTAGCACCACCCTTCTCTACACCGGCTCGTTCAATGGTGATAACTATGGTATATACAACTTGGTAATCAACCGCTCCGTCGCCTCTAATCAGGGTCTATTCGGTTGTGTGGGCGCAGGTGCGACAATTAAGAATGTATATCTCGACAAACCAATAGTTAATGGTGGTGGCACTCTAGGTGCGGTGATAGGTAGCGCCAACAGCGATGGCACAACCATAACTATCGCCAACTGCAAGGCGGTGAATAGCGCGATAACAGCCATCGGCTCGATTGCGGGTGGTATCGTAGGCGATATTAAAAATAACACGACCGTAGCAAATTGCGCATTCGTGGGTGGAACTATCAAGGCTGAGAGTAGCGTTGGTGGCATTGTCGGCTATGCGCAGAGTGCTATCAGCGTTAGCAGCTGCTACAATAGCGGAAGCGTCGAGGGCGCAACAACCTCGTCGAATTATGGCGTTGGTGGGGTAGTGGGTTATGTCAAGAGTAGCTTTACCATCGAGCGTTGCTACAATATCGGAGGTGTTACGGGCGGCTCAGTTGGCGTTGGTGGCATCGCCGGATATACAGATGGCACAAGCTCCGAGTCGCTAACGATTACGGCGTGCTACAGCGCAGGAGATGTGAAAATCGAGACAACCGGCAGCTACGTCGGTGGTATATTGGGCTATTCGAACAACTCGATATCAATCGCAATAAAGGGTTGCTACAACGCCGGAGTGGTGAAAAACGCAGCCACCACCACCGATTTGGGTAGTATCTCTGGCGCATCGACAGTAGCGACACTCACTGGCTGCTACTACATCCCATTCAGCTCAGCCAGGGTGGGAGTCTACGGCGTAACCGACTCCGCTGGCAACGTAGAGCAGGTCTACTTCGACGCACTCAACACCGCAGAGATTGTCTACTACATGAACCAAGCGGCAGGCAGCACATACTTCACCGTCAATCGCGATGGCTACCTCCCTTCGCTCCTCGACGAAAGAGTCCTCTACGCCCCATCCGAAGAGGTGATATAATCACAATCTGCTACACCTCGTCATTGCGGGGCTTGACCCGCAATGACGTATATTATAGATATAATTACATGGTGAATTTTATTCTGTAATTTATTTAGAACAGGATTGAACTTGACCCGCAATCTCAACACATTCTGTAAATAGGAATGTAATATTTTACTCCTCGCCGCCACCCAAAGCTCGGTAGAGATTTATCACCCCTTGGGTTTGGTTATACTTCTCTGTGGTTTGCGAGAGTTGGGTTTGGAGTAGGCTTAGTTGTGCTGTCAGCACATCTAAGGTGGTGACACTGCCGTGCTTCATTAGCAGCTCTGTTTTGGTGACTGTTTTCTCCAAAACGGCAATCTGCTCCTCGCCATACTGCAACCTCTCACGAGAGCTTTGTAGCTCGCTGATGGCGTTATTTACCTCTGCTCCTGCATCTAATATTGACTGCTTGAACTGCAAAAGAGCTTGCTCCTGTTGCGACTTGCTAATCTTTAGTTGTGCTTTGAGAGTTCCTCGATTGAAGATTGGCTGCAAGATTGAACCAGCTAAATTGTATAGCATATCACCTGGGTTAAGAACCACGCCAGAGCTATTTGTGTAGCCTGCCGAACCACTCAACGTTAGCGATGGGTAGAGCGACGAGCGAGCCTGTGCTGTGGCGTAGAACATCTCGGTGAGGTAGCCCTCTGCCATTCGCACATCGGGGCGATTGCTAAGTAGCTCGATTGGCAAACCAGTGGAGAGTTTATCTGAAAACTCGACCGACAATATATCTCCACGCTCGATATGCGAGGTGGGTTGTGCCAAGAGTTGAGAGAGTGAATTTTCCAACGCTGCAATCTGCTCCTTGATGGTTACAATCGAAGAGTTAAGAGCAATGCTACTCGCCTGGGATTGCAATACCGAAGTTTCGTTTATGCGCCCTGCACTCTTCATTGCATTCATCACACGTAGGTTCTTCTCCCAATTTTCACGAGTCTCTTCACTAATTTGAAGCTGCTCATCGAGCATCAAGAGTGAGTAGTAGCTCTGTGCAATGGTCGCAATAAGCGATGTTTGCACCGCTTGAGCATAAGCCTCGCTCTGCTCCAAGAGAGCTTTGTTTTGCTCTTTAGCATTGCGAAGTTTACCGAAAACATCTATCTCCCACGATGATGTGAGCGAGACGTTATAGGTCTTGGTCGTTGAGCCATTAAAGGATGATATAGAGCCTTGTGGTTCAAGCCAAAGCGATGGCAAGAATGCCTTGCGAGCTGTCGAGAGAGCTATCTCTGCCTGCTCGACATTGAGTTGTGCAACATTCAAATCTGTGTTCTGCGCCAACGCTTGCTCGATAAGCGACCCCAAAGCAGGGTCGGTGAATAGCTCTCGCCACGAGAGCGAGGCTATTGAGGTGTCGGCAGGGGTCTCAGAATATTTGTAAAGGTCATCTGTCAAGGTCTCCACATCTGACGACCTTTGATAAGAAGAGTAGATACCGCAACTCGACATCGTAAGTGCCACCAAAAGTGAACAAATTATATATTTTATCTCTTTCATTTTAAACTATTTTTTAGAGGTTTGCACACGTTTAGGAATAAGTCGCTCCTCGATGTTTTGGAAGATAACAAAGAGGGCAGGAACGATAAATATAAGCGAAACAGTTCCCACAATCATACCTCCTACAACACCCACACCAAGCGAGATATTTCCGTTAGCACCAACGCCCGAAGCAAAGACGAGCGGCAACATACCAAAGACCAACGTAAGCGAGGTCATAAGGATTGGTCGTAGACGAATCTTTGCTGCATTGATTGCTGATTGGGTAATCGAGTATCCTTGACGACGCTGTTCCGAGGCGAACTCGGTGAGCAGAATCGCAGTCTTTGCCAAGAGTCCGATAAGCATTATAAGTCCTGTCTGCATATAGATGTCGTTGGTAAGCCCAAAGATATTGGCAAACAAAAAGCTACCAAACAGACCAAATGGAATCGAAAGAATCACCGCCAGCGGAATAAATAGCGACTCATAGAGGGCGCACAAAATCAGGAACACAAAAGCAATACAGATCGCAAAGATGATAGTCGATGAATCTGCCGAACTAGTCTCTTCGAGCGTAAGACCTCCAAACTCATATCCATAACCTGTTGGCAAAGTTTG
>JBCQSY010000037.1:0-14744 GCA_047178865.1 Rikenellaceae bacterium | reverse complement strand
GGTTTAATTCTTAAGGGGAGTTCTATTTTCTCCCTAATTTTAATTTTTAGTTAATAATTGCGCATTTTTGATTTTTCAAAAGTAGGTTATAGCGACTCCTATTACCTGTTTTTGTAAAATTAAAAAGGCGTGGCTAGTAGCTTAAAAGTATTTTAGGGAGAAATTAGAACTCCCCTTAAATAGATTCTAAAAAATAAATAGGTATATTACACTCTAATAGAGGTAATTTTTCGGGGTGAGCGACTTCGCCTCAGATTTAGATTTGAACTTTTCATAGTTTTAAGGGTTTTAAGGTTTTAAGTTGTGAGCAAAACTACTACTTCAAACCCCTATCTGCAAAACAATTAGCTCTTTTTTTACAACACCTCAAATTGAAAACGTTCCCAGAATCTGCAATCGTTTGCGGGAACGTTCTCAAAAAATAAGTTAAAAAAAAGTTACAATACCTACTGAATAAATCTCTATTTTGCCACAAAACCAGGAGATTAACCACTCCATAAACCTGAAAATTTAACCCGTATGAGACACTTAACCGCTCTAGTAATTGCACTATCTCTTAATCTGCCTCTTTTTGCTCAATTAGGCGCGAGCGCAACAATTCAAAACATGCACCTATGGCGAGGCGGCGAAGTCGCCGATGGATTTGTGCTAACAACAGACCTTAGCATCACCTCAAAAGATGAACACTTCACCCTGGGAGTTTGGGGTGGAATGAATGCCGTGGGTGAGTATAAGGAGTTTAACTACTACGCCGTATATCGCACAGGTGGATTCTCGCTGACTCTAGCTGATACATATAACTTCTCGACATACGCTACATATAATAATGAGGAGTTCTTCAACTACCGCCCTTCGCAGACTGGTCGATTCCTCGATGCTGCGATAAGGTATCAATTCGGTGATAAATTCCCTCTTGAGTTGACCTACGCAACTGTAGTATTCGGGCGCGATAGAGATGAGGCTAACGAGAAGAATATATACTCAGCCTACTGCGCTGCGGAGTACACCCTATATAATCGCGAGGGATGGCAGGTCGACCTTGGAGCAGGTGCAGCCTTTGCACTACACAACCCAGGTAGCTCAGCTAACTTCTATGGCGAGAAGGGTGGAGTGGTCGAGGCGACTCTTAGGGTCTCATACCTACTTGAATTAAGAAGCTACTCCATCCCAACATCCTTTCTAGCGATGTGGAACCCACAAAGCAATCAAGCCTACCTACAACTCTCGGTGCAGCTCTTGACGTTTTAATTGAATTAAGAGTTAAGAGTTATTTCTCAGTAGTTCTCAGCCTGTCTCAGTCCATAACCTTTCAACTTGCTGGTTACGTTTTTTTTGCTACCTTTGTGCTATAGGGAAATTACACTAAATAATATCATATCATGAAGAGAGCGCTACTACTAACATTGGCAATAATTATCTCAGGCAATATCTTCGCAGGGGAGCAATCAAAGAGCTGGGTTTCGGACCAGGGCGATGGAACATTCAAAAATCCGGTACTATATGCCGACTACTCCGACCCCGATGTTATAAGGGTGGGTGACGACTACTTTATGACCTCGTCGAGCTTTAATGTTGTTCCTGGGTTGCCTATTCTCCACTCTAAGGATTTGATTAATTGGGAGCTGATTAACCACGCTCTACCCACGCTCGATATGGAGGGTGTAGAGCCCGCTGACCACTATTCGACTCCTCAGCACGGAAATGGAGTCTATGCGCCATGTATGCGCTACCATAATGGTGAGTTTATGATATATTGGGGCGATCCCGATTTCGGAATATATGTTGTCAAGAGCGACGACCCATTCGGGCAGTGGAGTGAGCCTATATGTGTAATCCCTGGCAGGGGACGTATCGACCCAACACCTCTTTTTGACGATGATGGTAGGGTATATCTCGCCTTTGCATGGGCTGCGAGCAGGGCTAAGGTTAATAGTATATTGAGCGTTGTTGAGCTTAATGCCGAGGGTACAAAGGCGGTGGGCGAGGAGGTATTGGTCTATGACGGACACCCCGACAAAAACCATACTATTGAGGGTGGTAAGTTCTACAAGATGGGTGGATACTACTATATCCTCTCGCCTGCGGGTGGTGTGATAGATGGATGGCAGCTCGCTCTGCGCTCCGAGAGTGTCTATGGTCCTTATGAGGTGATGCGCACTCTCGATGTGGGTAGCAGCGAGATTAATGGTCCTCACCAGGGTGCTCTAATCGAGACCCAGAGCGGTGAGTGGTGGTTTATGCACTTCCAGGATATGGGTGTTTATGGTCGTATCGCGCACCTTCAGAGTGTTGAGTGGCGTGATGGATGGCCTGTGATGGGTGTGAAGCGTAAGGGTTACTGTGGCGAGCCAGCTATGAGTTACACCAAACCCAATGTCGGGGCTACATATCCTATCCAGACCCCTGCGACAAGCGACGAGTTCGACCAGCCAAAACTCTCGCTACAGTGGCAGTGGCATGCCAACCCTAAGTCGACATGGGCACTCCCTACTGCGATGGGTTACTGTCGACTATATGGCGAGTTCCGCCCCGAAGAGTTTGTCAATTTGTGGAGTGTGCCAAATCTGCTGCTACAGAAGCTCGCAGCACCAATCATCACTGCAACTATGAAGAGCAAAGTTGTGCTGCGTAATGCAGGCGATATGGCTGCGATGCTCTCGATGGGTGGTAGCTACTCATATATCGCAATATCGAGGGATGATAACAACCAATACACCATAAAACAGATTGCCTGCAACGACGCTAGAGGTGGCTCTGCGGAGAGGGTTGTGGCTGAAGTGTCGCCAAAAAATCTAAAGATAACACAGGTGTCGAATGGAACAACTCGTTTCCAGGAGGTGGAGATATACTTCCAACTCCGCATGGAGCAGGGTGGAAAAACCTCTCTCTACTACAGCTGCGATGGTAAGAAGTTCCTACCTTTGGGTGAGGAGTTCGCCGCAACTAAAGGTCGTTGGATTGGGGGTAAGATTGGTATGTTTGTCCTCACAACGAACCCCACAGGGCAGCGTTCGTGGATGGATGTGGACTACTTCCGTGTGGAGTAGTCTACCTAGCTGCGCTGAGGACTCTCTCGCGCATACCCTCTGTGATATGGTGGGTGTAGCCATCCTCCGCACCGAAGATAAGATATGCATCGACGTCGAGGCTGCCTAACGCCTCAACCGCTGCCGTATCACCCAACGCTAACAACATCGTAGCTATAGCATCCGCCTTGGCACAGCTGCTGGCGATAACCGTTGCCGAGAGTAGTGTCGAGGTGGTTGAATATCCGCTGTGTGGGTCTATCGTGTGTGAAATCTTGACACTATCCGCATCGAGGTAGAAACGACGATAGTTTCCCGAAGTCGCCATTCCCGTGAGTGGCATATCACCACCTATCGAGATAATTGCCTCTAAGTACTCCCCATCGGAGATATTGCCATCAAATGGTGTCTCGATGCCTATACGCCATGGCTTTCCGCTGGGGTTGACTCCACGACACCTAATCTCGCCACCAATATCCACAAGGTAGTTCTCGCTACCCAACGCCTCAATCCTTTGAGCCAGGCAATCCACTCCATACCCCTTGGCGATAGAGTTTAAATCGAGCTGAACCCTCTCATCGCTCTTGATTAGTCGCCCATCCTCGATAGATATCTTTTCATACCCAACAAACTCCAACAGAGAGTCGATGTTGGGTTTAAGCTCAGCCTGCTCTCTGGCAAAACCCCACGCTCGAACCAACGGCATAACCGTGATGTCGTAGACCCCGCCACTAATCCTGCTTATCGAATCCGCCAGCTCGATGTTGTATGTCAAACCATTGGTGAGCGAGTCGCTCTCGCCTCGGTTAATCCTCGACAGCTGCGAGTCGGGATTGAATATCGACATCTCCGACTTGAGCTGCGAGTCCAACTCCATGGCGTATGCTCTAATCTCATCTGGCGAGATATCCAGGTCGCAAGTTATCAACATAGTCGTCCCTAACATCGACCCCTCGATACTCTGATACCCATCTGAGCTACACGAAAATAGTGATAGTAATAGGCTGTATGTCAATAGTTTGATTCTCATATTTTTTCTTTTTTTGATATCGTTATTGCGGAAATAATTTCGTCATTGCGGGCTTTCTTACGTCATTGCGGCCTCCGAGCCGCAATCTCATTTTTTCGTCACTTCGTCCTTTCTTACGTCATTGCGGGCTTGACCCGCAATCTCATTTTTTCGTCACTTCGTCCTTTCTTACGTCATTGCGGGCTTGACCCGCAATCTCCTAATTACCAATGTGTTGAGATTGCGGCTCGGAGGCCGCAATGACGTATATTATAGATATAATTACATGGTGAATTTTATTCTGTAATTTATTTAGGTGTATTGACCCGTAAAAACCGAGCATATTTTTTGTAATTTTTGTTTACCTTTGTATCGGACAAGCACCTCCGATGGCGAAGCTTTGAACCGTTGGCGGAACATTAAGAGTATTGCATTTTTGTAGTACTCTTTTTTGCTTGTAAAATTCAACTCTTCGGGGCATTGAGCCCCTCGAATTGAGGACAAACACCTCCTCCAACTCAGCATTACCCGTTGGGGTTATGCAGCATCATTTTCTTTCGCTCTGCTTCTCTGCGCCTCCCTCTCTCGATACTCTATCGGAGAGAGAAGTTTTAACCTATGTAATATCCAGTTTTTATTGTAACTATCTATAAATCTGTTGATTACCTCTCTTGCGTGTTCAATGGACGTAAATCTATTCACCGCAAAAACCTCCTCTTCAAGCGTCCTGTGAAACCGCTCAATAATACCATTGCACTCAGGCTCGGCAACAAACGACATCGACATCTTCAAACCCCAAAATTTCATCTGATTCTGAAAAACATCAGATGTATATTGCGATCCGTGATCACTCCGAAGCTTCAGTGTCATTCCTTCACAAACATCCTTTCCGATGCCTCCAAACTGAGCTCTAATCGCCTCTTTAACAGGCTCTAACGCTGCGAAACGACTCCCTTTCTTAGCTATGTGCCACGATAGAATCTCATTATTACAGTGTTCAATAACTCCGAAAAACCAACACCACCCAACACTATCGACCCAAAACTTCTTGCCATCGGTTGCCCACATCTGGTTGAACTCTCGGGTCTTGATCTTACCTTTGTGTTCACGCTTCTCAACACTCTTTTTGATCCGAAATGGACTCAGAAGATTGTTCTCTCGCATCAAACGATTCACTCTCTCTTTCGAGGCGTGAATAGCGCCAGAGGGCAGTTTACGAAGCCTGAAACAGACCTTTTTATACCCCTCACCCTTGAACTCATTCGATGAGATAACCTTTCTTATACCAGCGAGAACCTCAGCATCGGAGTGCTTGGGTTTGACTCCTCTTTTCTGCTCGGTGGAGTTCGATTTCTCGTACCACGTGCTACTACTGCAACCTGCTACTCGGAGGATCATCCGCATCGGAAATGGCTCGCCAGTGAGGCTGTAACGCTCTTTTTGGAGTCGGCGAACTACTTCTTTCTTAGTTTTGCAATTATTTCGTTCTTTTTTTTTGTTAGTTCGAGTTCCATCTGCAGTTGACCGATCTTGCGCTCGGCAGCACTCAGCTTCGAATCGTCGGGTTTACGCTTGAAGTTGTTTATCCCTCCTGAGATAAATTTCTCACGCCAATCGCTCAATTCGGCGATCGTAACGCCATATTCACGACTCAAAAACTCAATCTCTTCGCCTTGTAATAGGCGCAATACTGCCTCGCCTTTAATCTTCGAGGTCATCTTTTTCTCTCCCATAATGCACAAATATACGTTTTTTTATTAACATTTTTTGTGCTCGGGTTTAATTGGGGCTAATATAAAGTCTGTATTATCTCAAACTTATCAAAACTGGGAGCTTATTATAGTTGATGACTCATCAACTGATAATACTGCTAGTATAGTTGAAGAATTTAAACGAATAGATAAACGTATTTTATATTATAAAACAGATAAGCCATCGGGTTCTCCCACATTACCACGTAATATGGCTATTGAAAAGGCAAAAGGTAGATATATTGCTTTTTTGGATAGTGATGATCTTTGGCTTCCTAGAAAATTGGAAGAACAGCTTGCTATTATCGTTGAGCCTAATGTCGGAATTGTATTTTCTAACTATAGAAAAATTAATCATAATGGTGAACAGCGTGGTAAAATTATATCTTCTCCATCAATATTAAACTATCAAATGCTACTTAAAGGATCTAGTATAGGTTGTCTAACAGGAATGTACGATACATTTAAAGTTGGAAAGGTTTTTATGGAGTATATTAAAGCTGAAGATTATGCACTATGGTTAACAATACTAAAGATGGGAACAGTAGCAAAAAATACAAACTCAACATTGGCATTATACCGAGTTCATGAGGGATCTGTATCTTCTAATAAATTACAGGCATCAGTTTGGACGTGGAATATTTTACGACATAAAGAGAACCTTTCAATAATATATGCACTATATTGTTTTGTACATTATGCTGTAAAAGCGGTTATAAAAAAGTTTAAGTAGATAGTTATTCAATTATACAACCACCCCCGGAGAGCTTGGCTTTCCGGGGGTAGTTTGTGTTTGGTTAGTGGTGGAAAAGTGGTATTGATAACTCGGAAAATAGTGTTGATAAGTGGTTAATAAGTGGGGAAATGGTGGTTGAAAAATTGTTGATAAAAAACAATAAGTTTCGGGAAAAAAGTATTGACTTTGAACCTATTTAGTTTGTATATACAATAAAAGTTCAAATGCAAGATAAACTTATTAAAAGTTATTGATTGGAATATAAACAGAAATAAAGGTTGGATTGTTGAAAAAAAAGGTGTATTTTTGCTGTTGATAAAAGTTAACAGTTGTTAATAACTTTTAGATTAAGGCTTAATTACCAGTGATATAGATTGTGATTTTATTAGTGGTGAGTGTTGAAAAGTATTTTGGGAATAAAGTTATTAACAGTTTCAATAGCTATTATTATTACTCTTTATATAATATATATTTAATAAAAGATAAATAAAAGAGAGAGTGAAAGTGTTGAAAAAGTTTGAATTTGGAAGATATGCAAAGTAGTGAAAAGATAGCTCGTATAGAGGAGCTAAAGAGGAGTAAAGGTGTGACGATATTATCGCACTACTACACACAGGATGATGTGCAGCGTGTGGCGGATTTCCTGGGTGACTCACTGGCGTTATCTATCGCCGCGCAGAGTGTTGAGAGTGATACTATACTCTTTGCGGGTGTCAACTTTATGGCTCAAACAGCGAAGGTGTTATCTCCACAGAAGAGGGTGTTGCTTCCATGTATGGATGCTGGTTGTTCGTTGGCGGATTCATGTTCGGCGGAGGGGTTGGCTCAGTTGAAGGCTCAATATCCCGACCATCTCGTGGTGAGTTATGTTAATACCTCGGTTGAGGTCAAGGCTCTGACGGATGTCTGTTGCACTTCATCTAATGCGCTTGATGTGGTTAATTCTATACCCCTAACAAGGTCTATTATATTCACTCCTGATAGGAACCTCGGTTCGTATATTAAACGCATCACAGGGCGTGAAAATATGGTTATATGGGATGGTGCTTGTCATGTTCATGAGGAGTTCTCGCTGGAGGCTATCGTTGAACTCAAAAGGAGTAATCCCGAAGCTCATATTGTGGCACACCCTGAGTGTCGAGCTTATATTTTGGAAGTTGCCGATTTCGTAGGTTCGACATCTGCTATTATCGATTACTGTGCCCAGGATGGGGTTGATGAATTTATTGTGGTTACGGAGTCGGGTATCTTGTTTGAGCTCAAGAGGTTGTACCCTGGTAAGCGTTTTATCCCAGCACCGCCGTTGGACTCGACATGTGGATGTAACGAGTGTAAATATATGAAGATGATATCCCTGGATGATATAATCAACACGCTGGAGAACTTCACACCCGAAATCACCATCGACGAGGATATCCGCAAAAAAGCCGAAGGTTCTATTATTAGGATGATAAACCCTAAGGAGAGAAATTTTTAGGTTTGAATTATGAATTAAGAATTAGAAATTAAGAATTAATTCATAAATGAGATTGCGGGTCAAAAGCCCGCAATGACGTTTTTTGGAAATACACTGAGAATTTACTGAGAATAACTGAGTCATACTGAGAATCTCTGAGAAATAACTCTTAACTTAATAGAGTCGTCCTTGGAAGGTATCTAGCTCTTCGAGGCGTTTTTCGAACTTCGAGAGGATTGATTCATTACGGATTAGACCCCATGTTGGGCCAAGGTGGTAGCGAGGTGGTGCTTCGCTAGCAAAACGTTCGACGATAATATCGGGGCGAAGTCTTTCGAGTAGTGAGATAAATATATCGATATACTCCTCCAAGCTCCAAAAGTGAAATTCAGATGGGTTATCCAACCACTCCTGCGCCATTGTTGTCCCTTTGAATATCTGAAGTTGGTGGAATTTAATCATCGTGATAGGTAGCGAATTAATAGTGTCTATCTGGTGATGTAGCATCTTCTCATTCTCACCTGGGAGTCCGAGGATAAAGTGAGCACCACAATCAATTCCACGCTGGGCGCTCTGTTCGATAGCCCATTTTGCTGTGGCGAAGTCGTGACCTCGATTAATCCTTTCGAGTATCGAATCATAGGTTGACTCCACTCCATACTCTAAGGTAACATATTTACTCTTAGATAGTTGTGCAAAGTAGTCTAACTTCTCTTCGTCGACACAATCGGGGCGTGTTCCGATAATCAAACCTGCGATTAATGGGTTGTCGAGTGCTTGGTCGTAGAGCTTTTTAAGCTCAGAAAGTGGAGCGTAGGTGTTTGAAAAAGATTGGAAATATGCCAGGTATCGAGTAGCTTTACGGTAGCGATTTGTGTGGAACTCAATCCCTTCATTAATCTGTTGAGCTACACTCTTCTCCTTGGTGCAGTATGATGGTGTAAACGCCTCGTTATTACAAAATGAGCACCCTCCAACCCCTTTCACACCATCACGATTAGGGCAGGTAAATCCTGCATTTATGGTAACTTTCTGCATCCTCTCCCCGAATATCCGTTTAAAGTGCGCAGAGTAGGAGTTGAACCTTCTACCGTTAAATTCAGCAGGTGGAGCGACTCTCTCATTTTCGGGCGGATTTATACAATTTACCATCAATACTCTATGATTTTAACAAGAATTATATTATCTTTGCAAAGATAGTAAAAAAAAATTATATGTCGGATAGTAAAAAAATAGGGCAGATAGAACTACATTTAGATGATGATATCGCCCAAGGGCACTACGCTAATTTAGCGATTATATCTCACTCACCATCGGAGTTTATAGTTGATTTTGCGGCGGTGTTACCAGGTTTACCAAAGTCTAAGATTAAGTCGAGGATTATCTTAACCCCGGAGCACGCCAAGCGACTACTCTACTCTTTACAGGAAAATATCGCGCGTTATGAGAGTAAACTTGGCGAGATATCTATCTCACAAGGAGACCAGGATAATAACTATAATTTTGGCTCAAAACCAAGCTGATTTTTTTGAATTAAAAGTTAAGAATTATAAATTAAGAATTAATAATATTTCATAACTATAAAAACAATTCTTAATTTATAATTTATAATTAGTACTGATGCGTTAAACCTAAGTCGTCATTCTGAACTTGATTCAGAATCTCAAAATAGACTTATTATCAGATTATTAGAGATTGCGGATCGGAGTCCGCAATGACGAGTTTGTAATAATTTATTTTCAAATCGAAAATAGTTATAACACTTGTAAACTGCTATATATAAGAGATTTATAAAGATTAATAAAAAGTTAACGCATCAGCAGTAATTATGAATTATGAATTATGAATTAATAATATTTCATAACTAAAAAAACAATTCTTAATTCATAATTCTTAACTCTTAATTGAAGATTATTGTGTTACCACAAACTCATCACCTACCTTGTCCAACATCTCTTGAAGTTTTGCCGCGAGTACAGCTCGTTTCTCCCGATATGGAGCGAGATAGACTACATTGTTTAACTCATAAGGGTCTTCGTTAAGGTCAAACATCATAATTGGCTGATTCTCAACAACTACATATTTCCAACCATCAGAGGTAACGAGACCTCTCCATGGTCTATCCAGACATCTAAAATCTTTTGGGTAGATATGTTGTAGCAATACTGCATCGGGCACTCCTTCGACCACAACGCCATCGGTTAACACCTGCGAAAAATCAAATCCCATCATATATTCAGGGGTCTCGATTCCACACATACCCAATGATGTTGGAGCGATATCTACAGTCTGGAACATAACATCACTTTGAGCTGCTACACCCTCGGCACGTCCTCCCGCTGGGCGGAATATAAATGGAATATTTACCGACTCCTGCCACGGGCTACTCTTGCGTGTATAGCCGTGTGAATAGTGACAATCGCCATGGTCTGAGAAGAAGGCGAGGTTTGTTGTTTCGAGCAAGCCCAGCTCCTCCAATGCGCTATATAGGCGTCCGACATTCATATCCAGATTCTCTATTTGAGCATAATACCCTGCTAGCTCCCTACGTGCATCATCCTCCAACCTCTTGATTGGCGGAACATTGATACGCAATATTATAGAGTCAGCACTATATTTTTCCATATACTCCGCAGGTGCGATATAAGGGTCGTGTGGTGGCTGCACCGATAGAACTATAAAGAATGGTTTGTCCTTGGGTCTATTGCGCAGAAACTCAATAACCTTATCTGTTAGAGCATCGGTCTCGTAACCTTCTAGCTTCTCAGCCAAGGCGTTATCATCCTCTCGACCCCAGATATCATGCCCGTGAAGATGCACATCATATTGAGCGTTGTTATTCTCATAAGCCAACCAGATATCGAAACGGCCCCTTTCATCCTTTGGAACAAAGGTCTTTTTATTATGTCCATTAAGATGCCACTTACCATAAAGAGCTGTGATGTAGCCATGCTCGTTGAAGGCGTCCGACACCATTGGAAGAGTAGGGTCTAACTTCTGAGGAGTGCGATATACCGCCTTATTGGGGTATAATCCCGTAAATAGAGAGCCACGAAATGGCGTCGACCAAGGACACCCCGAAAAGGCGTTGGTGAATGTTATGCTCTCCTGAGCCAAAGCATCCAAGTTCGGAGTATTGGCATTTGGGTCGCCCATATACCCTAGAGCCTGCGCTCGATGTTGGTCTCCAAAGACCCATATCATATTCTGTGGCTGCTCCTGTGTGGTTTGAGCCAAAGCCTCTGCACTATATGCAAAAGGCAGCGTCGATAGTAATAAGTATTGGCACTTCATAATTTATAGGTTTAAACGTTTTATTAATTTCACCTATATACGTCATTGCAGCCTGAGAGCCGCAATCTCACGCTGCAATGACGAAATATATTTTCTAATCCATCTTCAGCACGGCAAGGAATGCAGATTGAGGCACTTGAACCTGCCCCACCTGGCGCATACGTTTCTTACCAGCCTTCTGCTTTTCGAGCAGCTTACGTTTACGAGTGATATCACCACCATAGCACTTCGCCGTAACATCCTTACGCACAGCCTTCACAGTCTCACGTGCGATGATTTTAGCACCGATAGCTGCCTGAATAGCGATATCGAACTGCTGACGTGGGATTAACTCCTTTAACTTCTCGCACATCTTACGCCCGAAATCGTAGGAGTTGTCGGCATATATCAACGACGAAAGAGCATCGACTGGCTCACCATTGAGCAGGATATCCAACTTAGCTAGCTTGCTGGTTTGATACCCACAACGATTATAGTCGAATGAGGCGTAACCCTTCGAGACACTCTTTAGCTTGTCGTAGAAGTCAAATACAATCTCCGAGAGTGGCATCTCGAAGTTAACCTCAACCCTATCTTGGGTGATAAAAGTCTGATTAGTAAGCACTCCGCGCTTGCCAATACATAGCGACATAACATTTCCCAAGAACTCCGATTTGGTGATAATTTGAGCCTTGATATATGGCTCTTCAATCTTCGCAATCTTAGTCACTTCGGGTAGTCCCGATGGGTTGTGTACCTCGATAACCTCGCCCGAATTTGTGGTTATTGTGTAGGATACGTTGGGCACAGTGGTGATTACATCCATATCGAACTCACGATAGAGCCTCTCCTGGATAATCTCCATGTGGAGCAGACCCAAGAAACCACATCTAAAACCAAAACCCAGCGCTAGAGAGCTCTCAGGCTCAAATGTCAATGACGCATCGTTGAGGCGCAACTTCTCCAAAGAGGCTCTAAGGTCCTCATATTGGTCTGCCTCAACAGGATAGACTCCCGCAAAGACCATCGGTTTAACATCCTCGAAACCAGCGATAGCCTCATCACAAGGCTCTGCGTGGAGGGTGATAGTGTCACCAACTTTCACGTCGTGTGAGTTCTTAATACCCGAACAGATATAACCCACATCACCCACGGTAATCTCGTTCTGAGGCGACATCTTGAGCTTCAATACACCAATCTCGTCAGCGTAGTAGTCCGAGCCAGTATTAAAATAACGGACATTGTCGCCCTTTTTAATCGTGCCATTAAATACCCTGAAGTAGGCTATAACGCCACGGAAGGGGTTAAAAACAGAGTCGAAGATAAGAGCTTGAAGTGGCGCTTTTGGGTCGCCTTTAGGTTGGGGAACTCTCTCTACGATAGCCTCCAGAACCTCCTCGACACCCAATCCGGTCTTACCCGATGCGAGTAGAATCTCCTCATCTTTGCAACCGATAAGGTCAATAATTTGGTCCTTAACCTCATCAATCATCGCCGACTCAACGTCGATTTTATTCAACACAGGGATAATCTCAAGGTCGTTACCAACAGCGAGATATAGGTTAGAAATGGTCTGAGCCTGAATACCTTGCGTAGCATCGACCACCAACAGAGCACCCTCACACGAGGCGATAGCGCGCGACACCTCATACGAGAAGTCAACGTGTCCTGGGGTGTCGATAAGGTTGAGCGTGTACTTCTGGCCATCACGAGCGGTGTACTCCATCTGAATGGCGTGGCTCTTGATGGTTATACCCTTCTCGCGTTCCAAATCCATATCATCGAGCACTTGAGACTGCATATCCCTTTGGGACAGAGTGTTAGTGCTCTCCAATAGGCGGTCAGCCAGGGTACTCTTACCATGGTCAATATGTGCTATAATGCAAAAATTACGTATCTTTTTCATCTTCATTCTCAATATTGTGCAAAGATACATAAAGTTTTGTATATTTGCTAAAAATAATAGGACTACAATGATTTAATGAACCTTTAAAACATTAATTAAGGAGCTTTAGCGACTCAAAGGAGGATGACTAACAAGTCAATTTTTACTAAACGTCATTGCGGGCTTGACCCGCAATCTCTAAATAACATTGACTATCTACGCATTATGAGATTGCGGCTCGTAGGCCGCAATGACGAAATGAGTTGTTTTTATAACTTGTTAGTCACCCTCTTAGGGGTGGGGTAAGAAAATAAAATAAAAAATAGTAGTTGTTTGACTAATCTATTTGCTCAAACAACGAATAACTTTTAAACCATAAAAGCGATATGATAATATTCAGATTAAGAATGGTTAGCGACGAGAACGACAACTTCGTGCGCGACTACCTACTCGAAGCTCAAACTAGCCTAGTTGAGCTGCACAACTTCATTATCGAGAGCCTCGATTACGAGGAGTGCATCTCGTCGATATTCTCCTCAAACGACGAGTGGGAGCGAGAGGTTGAGTACACCTTGATTGATATGGGGGCTGAGCAGAGCGTGCCTATGGATGGGGTGAGAGTGTGTGATTTGCTTAGAAAAGAGGGCGATAGGATGATCTACCTCTACGATGCATTCGAGAATCGAGGCTACTACATAACCCTGCTTGAGATGATGCATGGCGATGGCGGAGAGTACCCTCGTGAGAGCTTTGCACATGGAACGCCATCCGACCAGTACGATGCGGATGCAGTGAATAATGATGGCTCAATCTTCGATGAGATGATGGACGAGTTTGGCGATATGGAGGATGATGAGTACTACCAAGATGAGTATTAAAACCCTTATCGTTATCGTTGGGCCTACGGGTTCGGGCAAGAGCGATGTGAGTATCGAGGTAGCTCGCCACTTCAGCGCTGAGATTATCTCGACCGACTCGCGACAGTTCTATCGTGAGATACCCATCGGAACAGCGCAACCAACCTCGGAGCAGATGGCTGCGGTGCGACACCACTTCATAGCCGATAGGTCGATTCACGACAACTACAACTGCGGAGCTTACGAGGCGGAGGCGATTGCTCGTCTGGAGGATATCTTCACACGATGCGACACGGCGGTGGCGGTCGGAGGCTCAGGACTCTATATCGACGCACTGTGCAATGGACTAGACTCACTGCCCAAAGTGGACGAATCGCTCCGTGTTGAGCTGCGTGAAAGAGCTAAGAGTGAGGGTGTTGATGGTCTACTCAAAGAGCTGCAACAGCTCGACCCCGACTACTATGCTCAAGTCGATAAGGCAAACCCTTCGCGCATCGTTAGAGCATTGGAGATAATCAAAACATCGGGGCAACCCTACTCCACCCTGCGACAAAACAGGGCAAAAGAGAGAGCATTCCAAGTGGTTAAAGTTGGTATCGATATGCCACGTGAGCATCTCTACGAGAGGATTAATCGACGTGTTGAGCTGATGATTGAGGCGGGGTTAGAGTCCGAGGCGAGGAGTGTCTACCAGTGGCGAGCATTGAACTCATTGCAGACTGTTGGCTATCGTGAGATGTTCGACTACTTC
>JBCQSY010000036.1:0-15679 GCA_047178865.1 Rikenellaceae bacterium | reverse complement strand
AAAATCTCTGTAACTTGCCATCTATTCATAATTTTTGGTTCGTTACAAAGGTGGGATATTTTAACTAAATTTCATAGACGCCATTTTTGGGCGTATACGTTTATATTTAATATTTTGTTTTTAATTCTCTTAATTTTTTCTCTCTCTTTGGTGATAATTTAACTCTCGATATCCACTCTTGGAACGATTTCCAGTTATGCATATCGCTACCAATAATATCATACATACCATTTTCTAATAGATACGCAGCTCTCTTTTCTACTGCTACACCATAGAATCCCGACAAAGATAGCAGGTTTAGTTGAAATAGAATGCCTCTGGCTTTGAGTGATTTCAACTCGTCACTGCTCATATATAGATATCGCTCTGGATGAGCTAATATTGGGAAGTACCCGTGTGATGTAATCGCCTCCAACATATCATAAAAGTTGATAGGAGGTGATATATATGAGGTCTCGACAAGTAGATAATTACCCCATAGGGTTAACACTTCGCCACTATTTAGATGCTCCTCGAAGCTAGAGTCCAACATATACTCCGCAGCTAGGCTCAACTCTATATTGCCGCTATAGATAGATTTGAAACTCTCAAACTCCTTGCGTAGAGATATAGCACTATTTTCTGGAAAAGCCTCCATAATATGGGGTGTGAAGATAACTCTTCGAACTCCATATCTCTCATACTCCGCCAACGTTAGAAGTGAATCCTCAACACTCCTTACGCCATCATCCACCGATGGTAGAATATGTGAGTGGTAATCTGTGAAGTGGTCGAAAAAGTCACTCTTGATTAGGGGCTTCTTTTGTGAGAACGGGTTGAACATTTTGATAATTATCTTATTGCAAGTGAATTATACCTCCTGTACTTTGATTCTCTGAATCGCCGTAACCATATCCGTAACCATATCCGTAACTGTTGCCATATCCATAACCGTATCCATAACCATAACCGTAACCTCGTGAAGAGAGGTTAACATCATTGAGTAGTAGGCACATATTGTTATACTTACCGCTATCTTTAGCTGTTACGACCTCGGATAGGTGACGTTTATCGAACTTGCCAGCACGAATTACGAAGATTGAACTGTCGCAATATTTGCCAATGATGGCAGCATCGGGCACAACCTCAACAGGTGGACAGTCGATAAATATATAGTCGTAACGAGATTTTAACTCTGTAATCATACTCTCGAATCCTTCCGTGAGAAGTAACTCTGAAGGATTTGGTGGGGTAGTTCCAACTGGTATAACGTCTAGGTTAGAGGAGATTTTACCCTTTATAATAATCTCGTCAAGGCTGTCGATAGTTCCGTTAAGGTAGTTTGAAAGACCATGTTTTGGGTTGTTAAGGTGTTGACTAAGAGCATATTTTCTCATGTCGCAGTCGACGACCAATACTCGTGCATCTTTTTTCATCGACATACTATTTGCAAGGTTTGCAGAGATAAAGCTCTTTCCCGATGAAGGGTTGAGCGAGATAATCTGAATAACTTGACAGGCATCACTCTTTCCCAAGATAAAATCTAGATTGGTTCTAATCACCCTAAACGACTCATTTGATACACTTCGACTGCTGTTAGAGTTAAAGAGTTTACCAATAACAGTTTCACTACTCTTACTAAACCATCCACCCTTCGAGCCAGTGTCAATAGCGGGGATAGAGCCTACAAATGGAATATTTAGCCACTCGACATCCTTTTTACTCTTAACCAAAGTATCCAAGGAGTCTCTCAGGAATAGATATACCACGGGTGCGGCAACTCCAGCGATAAGTGCAAATAGTAGAACCATCAATTTGCGAGGCTCTGTTGGTGCAGAAGAGCCATCAGCCAAACTGATAATCTTTGTGTTGTAGGCTGTAAATGCTTGAGATAGTTCATTCTCCTCTCTCTTCTGTAGTAGGAAGAGGTATAGCGAAGCTTTGACACTCTGCTGCCTCTCGATATTGATAAGCTCTTTTGCCTGATTTGGATTGTCGGCAAGCTGAGCTTTATTCTGCTGCTCGACTCTTTGTGCACTAGCTATCTGAATAGATAGCGTATTTGTTAACTCATCGACCGAGCGGACGATACCTGCTCGAATAGCCATAAGTTGTTCGTTCATATCCACAACCAGCGGGTTGCGTAGTCCACTATTTGCAAGTAATACGTCGCGTTGTAGCAACATCTCATTATATTTCGATATCTCGACCTCGATAGCACCGTTCTCTATTCCTGTGCTGGCAGGTATCAACTCATTACTCTTAGTTGCGTCTTTCAGGTAGTCGCTAATATATCGAGCCATCGAGAGTCGATTTTCAAGTAGGAGCTGCTGCGCTCTATTCTCGGTTGATTGAGCTAGTTGAATATTGGCTGCTGCTGTAACATCGGGGATTAAGTGCTCGCTTTTGAAACTGGATATATCGCCATCGACGATATTCAACTCCTGCTCAATGACTCTAAGCCTATCCTCGATAAAGGCATTTGTGTTTAGAGTTATCTCGTTCTTATCTTTAATCCAGTTCTCGTTGTAGACAGAGATTAGAGTGTTGAGAATATTATCTGCTCTTTGTGGAACTTTATCTGTAATCGAGAGGTCGACAACTGTAGCATCCTTCTTCTGAAGAGCGACATTCAACCTAGAGAGGTAGGTGTCAGCTATATTTTTAACTCGACCATGAGAGAATGAGTATAGGTTTTTAGTGACCCTCTCACTGTGGAAAGGTGTCTTTGTTAGCTTAATATTACCCCATGGAGTCTCTACGCTATCACCTAATTTACCCCTAATCGAATTATCATACATCTCTGCATCGACCATCAGTTCGGTAATTACAAACTCATCATTTGAGTGAAAAGATACATTAAACCTAACTGTCGAGATTTTGATAAGGCTATCAAGCTCTACTTTGAAAGGTGTGTTGTTGTACAAATCACTCCATCTCAACATATTGCTCTTGATTTGATAGTTGTTGTCAAGAGCCAATCGCGTAACAACCTCCTGCATAAATGCGGGGGTTTTAAGAACCGTTAACTCGTTGTTTATATTTGTGTTGGATTGAAAGAGTCCAAGTTCGTCAAAGCCTTGAGTTTGTCCCGAACTTATACCCTTGCCAGCCTTTTCATCTTTAATCAATATAGATGCCTTGCGGGTGTAGGTTGGAGGAATTGAGGCCAAATATACAAAGGCCACAACCATCGCAACGAGAACAGACGAGATGAAAAGAGTTATATTAGCTCTGAATATCTCTAATAGATCTTTTAGCGTGATATCTTTATTTCTGTTAGGATTCATAGTGCTATTAATTTATAAAAAGAAGAGTTAGGGTAGTGATAAATGATGCCAATGACATCCAGAATGCGGTCGTACGTACGGTGTTGCCATTAACGGTAGATTGTCTAGCTCTGACACCATTTGGTTCAATATAGATAACATCGTTCTGAGCCAGATAGTAGGCAGGAGATTGTAACAAGCTCTCGGCATCTAGAAGATTTACCTTATAGGTGGTCTTCTTACCCTCACTCTCTCTAAGGATTGTTACATTTTCACGTACTCCGTATATTGTCATATCACCCGCCAGGGTTAAAGCATCGAGTATTGTCATTTTATCCTTATCGATACTATACCTTCCAGGAGAGGCAACCTCACCCATAACCGATACTGTTAGATTGACAAATTCGACAGTTACCGTAGGGTCTTTAACAACCTCTTCGCTGATTAATTTCTCCTTGATTAATAGAGCAATCTCCTCTCGTGTCATCCCCTCAACATGGATTTTACCCAAGACGGGGAACTCTATATTGCCCTGTTTGTTGACCGTGTAGCCAACGACACTGCTCCCAGAGCTAGATTGCCCCGAAATATTAACATTAGCCTCGACTAAGTTGACAAGCTGCATCAACATCGGGTCTTTACTATTTACAACAATAGAGATTTTATCGTCGGGCTGCACCTTGATTATTTGAGCCTCCGCTAGTGAATAGCTTGTGCCATTTGTAGTGTCTTGGAAGTAGCTTATGTTCTTAACCGTCGAGCAAGAACAAGCCATAATGATTAGTGAGAGTAGTAGTAATTTTTTCATTATTTTAGTCTATTTATTATCTTCGCAACTATACGTTTTATATCATCTTCGCCCACACAAGGTCCTGATGGAAGGCATAATCCCTGCTTGAATAGAGCCTCCGACACCCCGTTAACATACGATGGGCACGATGCAAAAATAGGCTGTAAGTGTAGTGGTTTCCAGAGAGGACGACTCTCTATAGAGTGCTCTTTTAGAGCCTCCATAACTTCGTTGTAATCTACGCCCGTTATCTGCTTGTCGATTAAAATTGTTGTGAGCCAGAAGTTTGAGTTGAATTTATAGCTCGGATTTGACATCACGGTAACACCATCTATCTCAGCAAAAGCCTCACGATAGAGAGCGTTAAGATGACGGTGATGCTCAACGTGCTCATCGAGAACCGTCATCTGACCGCGCCCAATCCCTGCACATATATTACTCATGCGGTAGTTGTAACCAATCTTCTCGTGCTGATAGTATGGGTAGTTTTCACGAGCTTGAGTGGCGTAAAAAACAATCTTGCTCTTAGCCTCTTCGCTCTCACAAACTGCCGCACCACCTCCTGAGGTGGTAATCATCTTGTTGCCATTGAACGAAAGTATTCCAAAACGACCAAACGTTCCACACTTCTGCCCATTATATTGTGAGCCTAACGCCTCTGCTGCATCCTCAACAATCGGGATATTATATTTTTGAGCTATGGCGCAAATCTCATCCATCTTGGCGGGCATACCATAAAGATGAACAGGGATTATCGCCTTTGGCGTTTTGCCTGTTTTCTCGATTCTTTCCTTTATTGCAATCTCTAATAGCTCAGGTGACATATTCCACGTCTGGGCTTCGCTATCCACAAAAACCGGCGTTGCACCCTGGTAAACAATCGGATTGGCTGAGGCACAGAAGGTAAATGATTGACAAATCACCTCGTCACCCACACCTACCCCCAACTCAACTAGTGCCAAATGTATAGCTGCCGTACCAGACGATAGCGCCGCAACCTCCTTGTCTTGGGTAAGATACCCCTTCAAGCTCTGCTCGAAACCATTAACGTTTGGGCCTAAAGGCACAACCCAGTTGGTCTCGAAAGCCTCCTCGATAAACCCCTGCTCCTTGCCACTCATCCGCGCAAGAGATAGGTATATTGCTCTATTCATCTACTCTTGATTTTTATACTTTATAACTTTAGCTGGAACTCCTGCAACAACAGCATAGTCTGGAACATCTTTAATAACTACTGCTCCTGCACCGACCGTTGCCCACTTGCCAATTTTTATGCCCTGTATCACAGTTGCACCAGCACCTATCCATGCACCCTCTCCAACTGTAACATCTCCGCAAAGAGTAGAGTGAGGTGCTATATGTGTAAAACTCCCGATTTTACAATCGTGATCTATTGACGCACCACTATTTATAATTGTATGCTCTCCGATTTTAGAATCAATCTGTATTATAGCTCCCTGCATCACTACACTTCCACAACCGATAGTGACAGAATCAGAGATAATTGCTGATGGATGGATAGCCACGGCATACTCTGCAACGAGTGTGGTGGCTATTTTCTTTCTGATTTCATTATTGCCAATACTAATAATAAGCGGTGAGATATCAGTTCTCTTATTATGTAGTACTGGAAAACCAGACAACGATGATAACTCTCTATTATCATCTATCAAGGCTGTTACTTTGACCTCATTTGCTCGTAGAATATCGAGAATAACTTTCGCGTGACCGCTTGCACCATATAAATACATACCCCTAATTTTTACCGTTAAATATCTCCATCGTAGCACTTGTCTGCGATGATATTCCATCTCTTATTACAACTTTTTTGAAGGTTGTGAATAGTATCTTCAAATCGGTTATAAATGAGATATTATCGACATACCACACATCTAATTCAAATTTTTTAGACCAACTAATTGCATTACGTCCATTGCATTGTGCCCATCCGCTTATGCCAGGGCGAACATGATGTCTGCGAGACTGCTCTTGGCTGTATAGAGGCAGGTACTCTATAAGTAGCGGACGAGGGCCAATAAAACTCATATCACCTTTGAGGACATTGATTAGTTGCGGAAGTTCGTCTATCGAGGTGGAACGCACAAATTTGCCAACTCTCGTCAACCTCTCAGCATCGGGTAATAGATTTCCCTCTGCATCACGCTCGTCGCTCATCGTTTTGAACTTGATAATTTTGAATATCCGCTCACCACGACCTGGTCGCTGCTGAAAGAATAGCGCACCAGCCCCCTTATTTGCCACCGTGAGCCACAGCCACACAACCACCAAGAATGGCAGTAGAAGTAGCAACGCCACAAGTGCCGCCGTAAAATCAATTACTCGTTTGAAAAAGTGTTTGTACATTATTATCGTATAATAGAGCTAACTAATTTGAAAGCAAATCTTTTAAACTTGCTTTTCCATAAACCTCTTTTATAGTCACTATATACGTTGTTATAGATTTGATCTACATCACCACTCTTTAGTGCTAAGAAGAATGGTTCTTGACTCTCTACATCTACAACTTCGCGCCATAGTTCATCCTGCAACTCCTCTGCTATAATCTGCTTTACTTCACTCTCGCTCTTCTTATCCCAACTCAATATCTGTAATATATGAGTTTTAAGAATATTCTTCATCTCAATTTTTATATAGAAGTAACCCTTTGTGTAGTTATATTTATCAAGGTAACTCTTTTTGAGGTAGTATATTTTCTTATGATTAGCTAAGAGACTTGAATCTGGATTATCTGTAACTCCACCATGTCTATAGCAATATCCCTTTGCATTTGAGATATAATATCTCTTTATAAAAGGAAATAGTTTCATATTAAAAACGAGATCTTGACCTCTACTATATCCCGACATCGATAAGTTTGCGCTTTGAATAAGATCTCTACGATACAAATGACACCACATCTGTACTCCTAGCCTATTTACGCCAAAAAAAGAGATGAATAAGTCGTTAAATAATTGAGGGGGAGGGTAGACTCCAGTCGGTAATTTAAGGTTGTGAGAAATGCTAATAAGCCCCAAAGAATCAAACACTTTTCTATAAGCAAATTCAACAACATCGGCACTATTCTCCTCAGCTTGATGATAGACAGTTTTTAGTAGGTTAGGATTTTCTAACCAATCATCACTATCTACAAAGGTTATATATTTACCTTTAGCTATTGCGATTCCATCAAAACTCGCCTTATCTACACCCTCATTATCTTTATCAATCAAAACTATTCGATTATCTTTATCGCTATGTTTTTTAATTTTTGAAAGTGTTTGATCTTTTGAACCATCATTGATAATGATAATCTCTATCTCGTGTAAAGATTGCTTTCTAATCGAATTTAAACATTGATCGATATAACGCTCCGCATTATATGCTGGTACAATAACCGATACTAATATATTAGTTCTCTCTTTCATATGTAGTTTTATTATAATTTTATTCTCCTAACAATAATTTATATTCACTAAGAATAGCATCCCATACAATACTCTGTTCGTAACGAGAGGTTATCATCTCTCGTGCATTTTTTGCCATTTCAGCCACCTCATCTGGGGAGGTGATAAATCGCTCCATCGCATTATAGAGAGCTTTTTCATCTTGTGGCGGAATAATTACGCCATTCTCATCTTCGACAATAATCTCGTTGCAGCCATTGATATCGGTAACTATCTGTGGTAGCCCCATCGCTCCCGCCTGCATCACAACATTTGGGAAACCCTCCCTGTAGCTCGGAAAGACAAATGCATCCGACATCGCCAAAAATGGGCGTACATCCGCTTGAAAACCCACAAAGTTTATGGCTGTGTGACTATCTATTACCTCTTTTGTTTCTGGTCTTAATGGGTCGAGGTCTTGCTCGAAACCACCGACTAAAACCAACTCAGTCTTGGGATAGTTCGCATTGAGTTTCGTGAACGCCTCAGCCAACTCATTGATACCTTTATCACCAACCATACGCCCGATAAAACAGAATCGGAAAATATCATCACTCTGTTTCTTAAATCCAGAGGGGTTGAAATACTCTATATCAATGCCATTAACGTTGCCATTAGCTAATACTTTGAGCGGTTTATTTGTTATGTTATATGCCTGAAGTGCTTTTTTAACGCCCAATCCCTCAGGGTATATATTCGTAGCACAACGACACAAAAGCCTATCCATTGCTATCAGTAGCCTCTGCTTAAAGCCAGTCGCAGTTGGGAATATAAGACCTGTAAAGGTGTGCACTCGAATGGGTACTCCCACTATCTTAGCTGCTAGCATAGTTATGAGTCCCGCTTTTGGTGTGATGGAGTGAACCATATCGGGACGCTCTTTGCGCAGTAGGGTAATCATCTTAAACAGCGAAGTTAAATCTTTAAATATGGATATTTTTCGCTCCATATCTAGCTCTCGAATCTCTACCCCCTCCTGCTCTATGAGTTGCTCCAATGCCTCGCCACGAGAAGATACTCCAATCACCTTATAGTGCTTCGAAAGCATCCTTAGCTGCCCTTTTAGCAGTGAGCGCAGCGATACAGGAACTGTTGAGGTTCGGATTATTTTCTTCATTTTAACAACTTTTGATACTCCTGGAAGTACCTCTCGACCATGGTATTTATGTCATACTGCTTTGCTCGCTCTTGACACGCTGCGCAGACCTCGTCGTAATAACTCTTATCAGAGATTAGGTGGCTAATCTCCTCTGCGAGTGCTTTGTCATTACTCCGCTCAAATAAGACTCCAGCACCGTTAACTACCTCTCTGAGTCCCTGTACATCACTTGCAATCATTGGTTTGCCTGCTGCCATACCTTCGACAGCAGCTAACGATAACCCCTCCCAGTGCGATGACATCACAACAATGTCAGAGCTTTTCAATATCGTAGGAACATCAGAGCGTAGACCCAAGAAATGGACTCTATCGCTAACTCCTAACTGCTTGGCAAGAGATTCACATACCCCTCGACGCACTCCATCCCCAACAAAAGCAAGGTGTATGTTTTGGGGTAGATGCACCAGTGAACGTATAACAGTGTCTTGATCTTTTGGCTCTCTAAAGCCAGCAACCTGTGTCACTAGAACAACATTGCTAGGGATATTTAAATCCAACTCTCTATTGAGAGCAGTCGCACTATAATATCTCTGAATATCAACTCCATTCTCGATAGTGGTGACACCGCGATTAGTGGAGATAAACTCAACTAAATTATCTGCTGCCTTAGCTGATATCGCGATAATTGAGTCGTACTGCCTATAGATGAATCTGTCGATGAGTTTAGCTCCCCAGATATCACGTCGTCTATTGTGTGTGCTATGTTCAGTTGTTACTAATTTAGCCCTGCCTTTGGTTATGAATCGAGCTATTGCAGCGAAGTATTGAGGCGAGGTGTTGTGTGTATGTACAATATCAAACTCCCTGATATATTTGCGTAACTTGAATATATACTTGAGGTTATATACCGACCCACTGCTACTCAAATCGGTGATTTTAATACCCTGCTCTGATAGTTGCTCCTTGAAACTTGTTTGCACACCACAGAAGAGCACCAACTCAACTTCGCACCCCATATCACGCAGCCGCGGAAGAATCTCAACCATTAATTTTTCAGCTCCACCAATGCGCAACGATGTTATTACGTGTGCTATTTTCATCTATCTGAAACTTATTTAAACTTAAATAATGAATTACGTTTAACCTTATAATAAACCAATGCAGTTAATATAACACCAAACGGGATAGCCAAAAATGTAAGTGTTTTATAGGGCGATTTCTTTAAGAAACTAATATCCTTTGATATAATTGAGCTTGATACATAATGAATACACTCGATAAACTTACGTTTTAAACTTGATACCTTTTGCATTCTTGTTATGCGGTAAAAAGCAAAACCTTTAGGGTTGTTCCAATACTGCTTATACATCGACATACTTGAACCATCTAGTTGATAATCTACTATACATAGAGTACTATTCATCACAAGTAGTTTATAATCAGAATCTATCAAATAGAACTTATATGCTAATCCTACATATTTTTCCCCCTCAAAGATTGGATATTCAGGATATTTTTTCACCACTTCGGTTCTATATATTAGTTTCTTATCTCCTGCACCTCCTCTTTCGTAGTATCCTAGTAGAGTTGTCTCTTTTAGATTCTCAGGAAATGATTTGCCAATAATATCTCCATCTATAGCCTTATCCAACCCAATCATCCCTGCATACTTATCCGAACCGTTTTCTCGCCAGAAGCGAACGATTGTCTCAACAGCATCATCGGGCATAAAATCGTCGGAGTCGATACATACATTCAACTCAGTATGGATATTGCGATATGCTGTGTTATGAGCACCATGCATTCCTTGATTTTGCTGCTTTATATACGTTATCGGGATTTTTTTCTCTTTAATCCACCCTGCAACCATCTCTTCTGTATTATCTTGCGAACCATCGTCTACCACTAACCAGCAGAAATCATCCGAGGTCTGGCGACATAGACTCTCATAGGTCCGACCTATGGTATGTGCCCTATTATAGGCAGGAGTAAATATAGTTACCGTTTTATTCTCCATAATATCTCTTCTCTTATATTAACCACATTAAATATGTAAATGCGACATGCCCAAAGAGGATATAGGCACATTTACGACCTTGGGTCTCCTCCCATACGTGTAACTTCAGAAGTGGGTATGCCAAAACTAAAGGGTACAAAAACCACGAAAGATATGCAAACCTATTAGAGAATGATGCTCTAATCAACATAACCCAAAAGGCATTTGAGAGGATGTATGTATGTAGAAGCAGAAGGTAGTTTTCGTCTTGAAGCTCTCTCTTTATTACTGTATAATACCCCAACACAATAGGCATCATGCTGTATAATAGGAAGTCAAACCTAAACCCTGTGTTGCTAAATTGCTCGTTGCTATCCTCATTTGTAATATAACCAGCTAAACGGTCATCAAAACCAAGCCCTGCAAATATGGACTCGATAAATCCACCCACAGTAAGGCTGATGAAGATAGAGAATATCCACACTCCAATTATAACCCTTGTGTTGCGATAGTAGAGGCTAATAAACATCATCAGTGCTGGTAACACTACACTCTTATGGATTGAGATAGCGGCAAGAGTTAATACGGCAGCAATTACCTTATCACGATTTTCACCATTAATATATGATAAAGCAAGTATAACCAAGCTACAAGCCATACCATTACGAATACCATTTACACCATACGTAAAGAAGGAGAATGCCGTAAAACAGAATAATAAAGCTAGTGTTAAATTGTTGGGAAACCACCGCTTGCATGCAATAACGATAGGGATAATATAAAACACCTCGACTATTAGGAAGAACCACTCTACATCCATTACATGGCTGCATGCAGACATGAGTAGATAAAATAGCCAATCACCGTCGGTGGTTAATAATATACTATTGCCAATATTAGCTTGTAAAGCGTAGTACCCAATAGCGTAATTACCAGTATCGCCAAAATATTGCCATGATATAGGTCTCAAACCGACAATAACAGTGAATAGAATAGCAACTATCCACCCGTTCAGCTCATCTCGTTTCTCTGTAATAATACGAGTAGAGTCACTATTATATAACCACATCCAGCTAAGCACTACCATAAATAGTGCTATGTGAATATATACCGGATAGTAATATTGGGCTGGGAACATTACTTGCTCTTAAAAATCCTACCTGTAATTATATTTGAGATAACTGTTGTTATTTTACCTCCAAATAATTGCGCAAACTGTAATTTTAACCAATGTTTTAAATTACTTATGCTACTATTTTTGATCCAAGATCCTTCGTAATGATGTATGCAAACAGTATTTTTCGTTTGTGTAATTACTCCTGTTCTATGATCTTTTGCACAAAAGAAATCTTCTGGGTAGATCTCGCAGTTAGCTATACTTTGATGTTTGCCGTTAGTGATTAGCTTTTGCTGAATAAAATATTCAGTTGTTTTGACTACGTTGGTTGTAGTGTCAAGTTTGCCATCTGCTGTGATAAACACTCGATTTTTATACTCTTCAAGAAGATATGAAACCCACTCGACATTCGCTACACTAGCCATTACTCCTGTTTGTATATGGATAGGAGATTCAAATCCGATGAAAGAGCTGTGGTGTAAAAAATTGTCAAATGTTTTTTTTATCTCAACATCTGTATCTAAATAGATACCGCCTTCATTAAACAACGCATATAGCCTTGCGTAGTCTGAGACAAAGGCATATTTTCTACTATCATACGCTTCGCTTATATATTGATTAGCTCTAATATCAAAATTATCCTCATTCCACTCCTTTATTGTATAATCTGGACAGATTGTTCGCCAAGAAGCGATGCAATTAAGTACAGATTTTGGTTTATCACCCCGTCCAAACCAACAGTAGTGAATTATTTTTGGTATCATTCTATATCAATTTATATAATTTTTCGACCTCGGTCTCATTGCCATAGTCGTTATCTCGTAGATGGCCTATTATGCTCTCTTGCAGCTCTTTATTCGCTATAAATTCATAAATCCCACTGGCGCAGCTATCATTCTCAAGCGGCACTATAACGCCATCTACTCCGCTCTTTATTTGCGATGAAGCAGTAGGGTAGTTCGTTACGACAACAGGCTTGTAGAGCATCTGTGCCTCGCGTACCGTTACCGATTTACCCTCGTAGCGTGATGGTTGGATGTAAAAGTCACAAGCTGCCATATATGGATATGGATTACTCTTTTTGCCAAGTAGAATCACCGTCTGTTCAACTCCAGCCTCCGCAATCTTTGACTTTATCAACGCCTCATCACCACCATATCCAATGATATACCACTTGAATTTTAGACCTTTCACCAATAGGCTTTTCGCTATAAATGGTAGGTTGTCAAAGTTTTTCGGGTGAGAGTATCTACCCACTGACAAAAAACGATATTCACCATCTATTTGTGGCATATCTTCAGCACTCGCCATCCTGCTACGCTCTCTGACAAAAGTGGGCGATAGAATATTCTCGATAAGAGCTAATTTCTCCTTTAGGGTAGGGAATACTTGGCAAAACTTCTTACCCACCTCCTCCGATATGGAGGCGATATAGTCATAGCTACTCCAGTCGGGTAGCTCTTTTTCGCTATTAACACTGATATTGGTGTAGTCGGTATGAATCCATGCTATCTTCTTTTTAGCTCGGACTTTTTTACGTACAATGGTGTGAGGTGTCACAAAACTAATAGCAAGGTCGTACTCGCCTAAATAGTGCAATGACTTTAACAGAGGCGTAGTGTTATCAGAGATATATTGTAGTATAGCTGAGCCATCAGTGAGGTTGCTCTTTTTTGCGTATCTCTTGAATTGCACCTTTGCCCACAGTCTCGCTGCGACAATATCCACATAGCCACTTTTTAAAGCGGTAGTCATAGGTTTCTCGATAGAGGCATATTTCATATCTTCGGAGAGAAGATTCACCTCCTTTGGAATCAATGACATAAACTCCCCCCGATGGCTATATACGAATAGGTCAACATCATAAAGCGAGTAGTCAATAGCATTGAGCAGCCCAATAAGACTTATCTCCGCCCCACCAATCTCCATATAGTGTATGGCTATGAATATCCGTTGTTTCATCTACGTCGCAGAACTTTTTTTATTAGTTGTTTGATACAATAGATCATCTTGCAGCAAGATATCACAACTCGTTGTAGAGATTTGTTGTGTAGGAGCGTAATAAAATTTTTCTCTGATATAGATAATTGGCTGTGATTGACATTATCTATAATCTCATTAACCCATCTATCTTCAATATTGATTAAGTTACCTGCTTTAAAGACATTTCGCAGAGACTGAAAAGAGCGTTGTATATATTCGTTGAAAAAAGTATTTAACATACCATCATCATCAAGCTGCTGTTTTAACATCAAATAGTACCCTTTTTCATACTCAAAATCGTATTTATATTGATAACTAGTTGAGTTGTCTCTTTGGAAGTAGTAGTAAACAATTTTGTCAATTAATACTACATTGTTCACTTTTCGACTTAACTTAATATTCATCAGTAGATCCTGCCTGCGTTTAATAGATGGGAAACAGTCGAAATCAAATAGGCTCTTTCTATATAAACTTCTCCAAGGAAACCCCTCTATTTTATCAGTTAAAAGAGATACAATAAACTCATTTTTGTTAATCTTTGCAGGCGTGTATAATCTATTAAAGTCAGCTCTATCTGATTTGTAAACAATGCCTCCTATTACAATATCCACATCATCTCTCATATTTGAGTAGAGTATTTCAATAGAGTCTAGCGGCAACCAATCGTCGGGGTCGACAAAAACTATATAATCCCCAGTAGAGTTCTCAATACCTAATTGTCGAGCTTTGGCGACACCTCCATTTGGAATATGAAATACTCGAACACGTTCATCCTTCGTTGCATACTCATCGCATATTTCCCCAGCATTATCTGGCGAACCATCATCTACTAATATTATCTCAATATTACGATAGCTTTGATTGATAATGCTTTCCAAACATTTAGGCAGATACTCCTCGACATTATATATGGGAACTACAATTGAGATCATTTAATCATTAATCCTTTTTTTATAAGCATTTTTAGATTATGCTTTAATTTATAGTATTGATACCTTATTTTTAATGCACTTTTATTTGATAGTGCAAATATCATAAATCTCTCAAAATTAGAGAGTGAATTTGACTCTTTTGCTAAATCTATAATTTTCATTATCCATATATCATCTTCTATTCCATTATCATAATGTCCTAAGTTTGCGTGATTTAATTCCATTAGAACTAATGATAGGTATGAATATTTTGATTTTTCATATGCTCCTATATCTTTTAATAATTGTTCTATTGTCAAACAAAAGTCTTTAACCTTTTCGTAACTATTCGTTGTACTATTCGTAGCTGAATTTGGTCTTGAGAAGTAATAATATACCAATTTATTAATTATAGCAACAGATCGCACACGAGGAGAGATTGTAATATTCATCAAACAATCTTCACCTCTTTTTCTTATGGGAAAAGAGTTATTATCAAATAATGATCTTCTATATAACTTAGCACATGGAGAAAACAGGATCTGCTTTTTTAGAAGCTGATTTAGATATTTATCTCCTGTTAAAATACGGAGAGTTTCCTTTTTGTAAGAAGTTTCATCTGATTTATAATTCGTAGTAAGGTTGCCAATAACTATGTCAATCTCAGGATTAATATTACTATACATTATCTCGATTGCATCTAGCGGCAACCAATCGTCGGGGTCGACAAAAACTATATAATCCCCAGTCGAGTTCTCAACACCTAATTGACGAGCCTTGGCAACACCTCCATTTGGAATATGAAATACTCGAACACGTTCATCCTTCGTTGCATACTCATCGCATATTTCCCCCGCATTATCTGGCGAACCATCATCAACCAATATTATCTCAATATTACGATAGCTTTGATTGATAATGCTTTCCAAACATTTAGGCAGATACTCCTCGACATTATATATGGGAACGATAATTGAAATCATCTTAAATCATCTTAGCTGAATTCAACCTGCAAATGCAACTGAATTCATAGTTAATATTTGTTTAAATTTTTCATTTGGTGTGAGGTAGCCGAGCCTTTTACGAGGGCGA
>JBCQSY010000035.1:0-15933 GCA_047178865.1 Rikenellaceae bacterium | reverse complement strand
ACGTAGAGTAAAAAATAAGGTTTTCATAATCAACCTGGTTCTAGCACTCATAATTACTAGTGTAATTAGCTAGACAGAGACCTGCGGTAATTTCCCCCTCCGCAGGTCTCATTTTTTTGTGTACCAAGCTAGCTTGGTTCTCCGAGAATTTCTGAGTCTTTCTGAGTCTCCGTTCTTCTCAGCCTTTCTCAGCCTTTCTCAGCCTTTCTCAGCCCTTCTCAGCCCTTCTCAGCCCTTTGAGATTGTGCACAAAAAAAAGAGTCACTAGCATAAGCTAATAACTCTTTTTGTCGGGGTACCAGGATTCGAACCTGGGACCCTCTGCTCCCAAAGCAGATACGCTAACCGGACTGCGCTACACCCCGTTGAATGGTGTTTTACTACCAATTCGGGTGCAAATATAGGAGTTTTTTTTTTAACTACCAAATTTGTGAGCGTTTTTTTTGCATTATTTTATCGTGGCACTTCTTTTGAAATGTGTAATGGGAATTTAAAATATTATCACTATGGCAAATAATAGTATTGAAAGTGCTCTAAATGAAGCACCTTCGCAATTTATTCCTATGGATGAGAGCACCCCAGATGTGGCATATCGGATGGTGCGAGATGAGACATATCCTCAGACTCAGCCTCGATTGAACCTGGCGACTTTTGTCACAACGCAGATGGATGAACAGGCTCGTGCGTTGATGAACGAGGCGATAGATGTCAACTATATCGACGAGACGGAGTATCCTCACGTTGCGGTTATGGCGGGGCGGTGTATCAATATCCTGGCGAATTTGTGGCACACCCCGCAAGAGGATGAGTGGAAGAGCGGAGCGTTGGGTATAGGCTCTTCCGAGGCGTGTATGTTGGGTGGTGTGGCTGCTTGGCTCAGGTGGCGCAAGAGGCGTAAAGATGCCAACCAACCATTCGACAAGCCCAACTTGGTGATGTCCGCGGCGTTCCAGGTGGTGTGGGAGAAGTTCTGCCAGATGTGGCAGATTGAGCTGCGCCAAGTGCCCCTCACCGAGGAGTGTAGAACTCTCGACGTCGACAAGGCGATAGCCCTCTGCGACGAGAATACCATCTGTGTTGTACCGATAGTCGGTGTGACTTGGACTGGGTTAAACGACGATGTCGAGGCTCTCGACAAGGCGCTTGTGAAGTTCAATAAGAGTCATCAGACCGATATCCCAATCCATGTCGATGCCGCCTCAGGAGGCTTTATTCTGCCATTCCTGAACCCCGATACCAAGTGGGATTTTCGGTTGGAGTCTGTTCGTTCCATCTCGACATCGGGTCATAAATATGGCTTGGTCTACCCTGGATTAGGGTGGGTCGTGTGGCGTGATAAGGAGTTCTTGCCCGACGAGATGTCGTTTAGTGTCAACTATTTAGGTGCAACTATAACGCAGGTCGGATTAAATTTCTCACGCCCAGCAGCTCAGGTCTTGGGGCAATACTACAACTTTATCCGCTACGGATTCGAGGGGTATCGTACTATACACACCACCTCGATGAAGTTAGCCCGATATTGCCACGAGGAGATATCCAAGATGGATTGTTTCGCCACATTCAGCAAGGAGTTGGTTAACCCCCTATTTATATGGCGCATGTGCAAGGATTATAGCAAGAGCGCTAAGTGGACTCTCTACGACCTTCAAGCCAGGTTGCAGCAGAATGGTTGGATGATTCCCGCCTACACCATGCCCGAAAGCATCTCGGATGTTATCGTTATGAGGGTGGTGGTGCGCCAAGATATGAGCCGCGATATGGCTGATATGCTACTCTCCGATATCCGCACCGCAGTCGAGGAGTTCGAGGCGTTGGAGTACCCCACAGCAACACGCCTGGCGTATGAGCGCAGCGAGGCACAAATGGGCAAGGTCTATACGCATTAAAATGTGGTTGCTATCTACGTCATTGCGGCCTCCGAGCCGCAATCTAATCATTATCAGGGTATTGAGATTGCGGCTCGGAGCCCGCAATGACGTATATTATAGATATAATTACATGGTGAATTTTAATAAAAATGGAGGAGAACGTTTGATTTTTAGCAAATTATCTGTATTTTTGTAAAAATAAAAAATGCCTATGGTAAAATAATATCAAAAAAACACTTTCGGGTGATGTGACAGAACTTTCATTGCTTGAACATACATATAAACGTTAACTTTAATCTTGCTTCTCTGAAACTTAGGAAATTTCAAAAAAAGCAGTCAAGGGTAAAGTGTAAGCGTTCACGAGTTGGGTTGTTATCTACAGCCCATCGCTCGTGGGCTTTACTCTATTATTTGACTGCATAGGTATCCTAAGACCTCAGAGAACAGATAAAAAGTATTGTCCCACGTTTTTTTTTGTATGTATATACATATATATGAATTATATAAAACTTAAATAATCGATGCTTATGGGGCAGAGCAGAATAAAACACCAATTTAATGAAGAAATTATTAACACTCTCTTTATGTTCGCTTCTACTGTGGAGCTGCGAGAAAGATTCGGAAATCGTTGACTCTTCAGATTCAACAATGAGTGTAACTTTTACAAGTGGAATCACTACGCGTGTCTATTCAAGTGGATTTGAAATAAGCGACACAATATCTGTTGCCGCTTATGATAATACAAAGGCGATATCAACTAACACCCTCTATGGTTACAATGGTTACTATTTCGATAGTGAAACACCTATCCAGTATGAGTCATCTACCCAAGAATTAACTTTTACAGCTGTTTACCCTGCGCAAGAGAGCAACTCTATTATGAGTTTCAATTTTGAGGTTATTGCCGACCAGAGGGTAGATGATGCCTACGAGAAGAGCGACTTGTTAGTTGCAGTTAGTGGTGTGACATCAGATCGTCAACCAGAACTTATTTTCGACCACGTAATGTCAAATGTTGTAATAAGTATTATCTCGGATGATGGTTACGAAGATGCTACTCTAACGTTAAATGCCCTAAATAATGCAACATGTAACCTCTCTACACAGACATACACAGCCACTGGCAGCACTACTACAATTACAGCCATGAAAGATGTTGATACAAAATATAAGAGTATCATCGTACCACAGGAGATTAGTGCAAATACTCTCTTTGCAACACTCACTGTCGGTGAGAATGTCTATGAATGGACGACCCTCGAAGCTATGGCATTTGAGTCAGGCTACCAATACTCATATGTCTGGGATCTAGATATTAACAACTTTACCCCAGAGGGTATAATCAATGGCTGGGAGGGTGCTGAAGGTGAGGTAAGTACCGATATCATCTACTCTCGACTCGATGATTATAACGCAACATCATACCCCTCGACAGCAACAACCTGGGTAATCTATGATGTCTACGCAAGCACCGATGGTTTCGATGGTTTGCAAGCTGCTCTTAATGCAATCTCTGTTTCTGAAGTTGACACCAGAAATATCTCGCTTGAGTTCCCTAATCTTGTCAGTGTACCATCTTCTGCATTAAGTAGTAACACAAACAGCTCCTCTGTGAGCAGTACCCTTCCGCAATCAACTTGTCTTGTAAGTATTAGCCTTCCAAGCGCCACATCGATAGGTAGCTCTGCATTTAGCTATTGCACATCACTAAGTAATGTCTATCTACCAAAGGTTGTCTCTGTTGGAAGTGATGCTTTTTATCATTGCTCCTCATTATTAGAACTTACACTTGAATCAATTGTCTCTGTGGGGGAAGAGTCGTTGAGTTATATCACAAACCTTGTTTCTGTTTCACTGCCAAACGCTACTATCTTAGAGGGGAGTTCGTTAGAGCATTGTTCGAATTTAGCAAATATATACATACCAAATGTAACAACACTTGGCAACAAAGTTTTTAATGGCTGCTCATCAATAAACACATTATCAATACCAAAGTTTACAACAACGACAGCTTCTGGAACTAATGCGGTTTTTTATTCTGGAGTAGGAAACCTAAGGAGCATAACCCTCGCTACAGAGTCAAAAATAGTAGGTTGCAATGATTTATTCGCTGGATTAACAACAGCGTATATTACTTTAACTATAGGTAAAGATAATATGGAGCATGTTAACGGCAATGTATTCACGGTATTTAGTTCTACCTCTTCAACTATTAGAGATTGCACATTCTACGAAATTATAGTAACTGATTAATACAACAATAAAAACAAAAAAAAACAATGAAAAAGATAATATTTATGTTAGCCGCAGTGGCTATGTTTACCTCTTGTGAGGCTTTGGAACAGAGCGCTGATAGTGCTGATTCAACAGTTGATACTACGGATGATACAACAACAAGCGTTAAAGAGCTATCTTTTACCACATCTATCAATGAGTTGACAAAGGTTACCGATACAAATTTTGAGTCAAACGAGGTGATTGCCGTAACGGCATACGATGCAAGCAGCACCCTTGTGGCTGATGCTGTGCAGTACACTAACAACGGAACCCTCTTTGCGAGCGACGATCCGATTATTTATGATGCCGACGATGTTACGTATAGTTTCTATGCAGTATATCCCTCTGTTAGCTCAATGCAGACTTCATTGGATTTCTACGCTATGGTAGACCAAAGTGTGGATGGTGCATTCACAGCGAGTGATATGCTATTTGCATCGGTGTCATCTTCTGATGCCACTCCTAATTTGTCGTTCGACCACAAGATGAGTTCTATTGCAATTACTATTGTGGGAGACGATAGTGGCTCAATCACATTTAATGCAAAAACCGGTCTACGCTACGGTGTTAAAACTGGTTCAGTATCGACACTTGGTGAGAGCTCTTCCGTAATACCAGCCTCAAATGGCACAGCAAGCTATAAAGTGATTCTCGCTCCTCAGACCATATCGTCGGGGGTGGTGTTTGCAACATATACCGTTGGTTCACTCACCTACGACTGGGAGTTGGATGCTGACTTCGAGATGGTATCAGGTAAACAATATCTATTCAACTGGAGCTTAGCCAACAGAGAGGTGACGCTAGATTCAGTAATTAATGGTTGGGATGTCGTAGATGGCGGAACAGTCGAGAGTAAATAATCCTACAAAACACTATTACAACTGTCATTCCAAGCCAAGTCGAGGAATCTCCTACGGATTGGAATGACAGTTTAATTTTGGTTCACAATGACAACAAAAAAATAAGGGGTTAGCAGATTGCTAACCCCTTATCTTAATATTGTATGAATTACTTGTTGTAAGCGTTCATCTTCTCGATAAGCATAACAACTTTGTTTGAGTAACCCCACTCGTTGTCATACCATGATACCAACTTAACGAAGTTGCCATTCAAAGCGATACCTGCGTCAGCGTCGAATACTGAAGTACGAGCCTCACCGATGAAGTCAGCTGAAACAACTGCATCCTCAGTGTAACCCAAGATACCTGCCATCTCGTTCTCAGAAGCAGCCTTAACAGCAGCCTTGATCTCGTCGTAAGAAGCAGCCTTGTCAAGACGACATGTAAGGTCAACAACTGATACATCAAGAGTTGGAACACGGAAAGCCATACCTGTAAGTTTACCCTTCAACTCAGGGATAACTACACCTACAGCCTTAGCAGCACCTGTTGAAGATGGGATGATGTTGCCACCTGCAGCACGTCCACCTCTCCAATCCTTAGCTGAAGGACCGTCAACAGTCTTTTGAGTAGCTGTTGTAGCGTGAACTGTTGTCATAAGACCCTCTACGATACCAAACTTGTCGTTGATAACCTTAGCAAGTGGAGCAAGACAGTTAGTAGTACAAGATGCGTTAGAAACGATTTTTTGTCCAGCGTAAGAGTCAGTGTTAACACCACATACGAACATTGGAGTAGCATCCTTTGATGGAGCTGACATTACTACATATTTAGCACCAGCCTCGATGTGTTTTTGAGCAGTCTCCTCAGTAAGGAACAAACCAGTTGACTCAACTACATACTCAGCACCTACTGCATCCCACTTAAGGTCTGCTGGGTTGCGCTCAGCTGTTACACGGATAGCGTTACCGTTTACTACAAGAGCACCATCCTTAACCTCTACTGTACCGTTGAAACGACCGTGTACTGAGTCATAACGAAGCATATATGACATATACTCAACATCGATAAGGTCATTAATACCTACAACCTCTACATTAGGGTTTGTGCAAGCTGCACGGAATACCAAACGGCCGATACGTCCGAAACCGTTGATACCAATTTTAATTTTTGACATAGTTTTATTTTTTATGTTTTAAAATAAATTAATTTCTTTTCCACCGCAAAAATAGGAACTTTTCGGATAACCACCAAGAAAATTGAGGACTTTTTAACTTTTTTTACAAAAAAAGAACAGAGAAGTGCAGAAACACCCCTCTGTTACTATAATAACACGCCTTGTTAAAGGTTCGACCTCTCAGCTCTACTCGAACAATTTAGCTGGATATTCGCCCTTATCGACAAGCTCCTGAATCTTCTCAACAACGCCCGCTCTATCGGCAGCGTAGGTTACACCGAACCACTTCGATGTTGTATCGAGCACCTTGACCTGAGCCTTGCCACTCTTGATTAGCTCATCTATAACGATAGGTATATAGAACTCCGACTTCAAGTTGTCGATATTCTCCTTAAGGAACTCCTTAAATATACGCTCCGAGTGGGCAAAGTAGTCGGGAGTGAATCCCCACATATTCATCGAGACCGGAGTCTGCTCTTCGAGTGTTACACACTCACCACTCTCGTCAGTAAAGCAAATGTCGCCATTGATACGCTCGATTGCTGTGCGCTCGACAACTCCCGTAAGGTAGCCCTCGTCGCTCTTCGAACACACTCCACGTGCAACAGAGCCACTCTCCGATAGGGTGTTACCCACACGGAAACCAACCATCGAGTAGTTACCCTGGCTTCCAGCCACCTCGTTGAGATACTCCGCCAACACAGCAAAACCGTCACGACCGTAGAAGTCGTCAGCGTTGATTACAGCGAATGGCTCTTTGATAGCACTCTCTCCCATCATCACCGCATGGTTCGTACCCCATGGTTTACTCCTCTCGGCTGGAGGGGTGAACCCTTCAGGGAGAGCATCAACGGATTGGAATACCAACTCCACTGGGATGTGGTTCTGGTATTTAGGGAGAATCTGCTCGCGGAAAGCCTCCTCAAAATCACGTCTAATAACAAAGACCACCTTACCAAATCCTGCACGAATAGCGTCGTAGATTGAGTAGTCCATAATTGTCTCACCATTGGGGCCTAAGCCATCCATCTGTTTGAGACCTCCATAACGACTGCCCATTCCAGCAGCCAAGAGAAAAAGTGTAGGTTTCATGTTTAAATTATGAGTTATGAGTTAAGAATTATTCAATTATGAATTATGAATTTTAATCGTATAAACTCTTAATTCTTAATTTCTAATTCTTAACTCTTAATTGTTAGCCAAGTTTTTGTGCTCCGTTCTTAATGTTAACGGCGATAACCTCAGCATCGATTCCATATTGAGCCTTGTACTTAGCCAAAGCGGTCTCGATAAACGAGTCGTAAGCCTCATCCTTAACCAAGTTGATGGTACAACCACCAAAGCCACCACCCATCATACGAGCACCAGTCACACCACACTCCTTAGCGACGTTAGCCAAGAAGTCAAGCTCCTCGCAGCTCACCTCATAGTCACCCGATAGCCCATCGTGAGTCTGGTACATAGCCTTTCCAACTCGCTCCATATCGCCAGCCTTGAGTGCATCAGACACGGTATAAACCCTCTGCTCCTCGCCGATAACGAAACGAGCACGTGAGTAATCCTCCTCGCTGATTTTACCCTTCACTGCATCCAGCTGCTCCATAGTTGCACCACGAAGTGATGGCATTCCAAGAGTAGCAGCTACCCTCTCGCAGCTCTCGCGACGACGGTTGTAAGGTGAGTCGACCAACTCATGCTTTACGCAGGTGTTGAGCAGCACCAAACGATACCCCTTGGCATCAAATGGAAGATACTCATACTCCATCGAACGACAATCCAGGCGGATAAGGTTGCCTTCGAGTCCGAAGATTGAGGCGAACTGATCCATAATACCACACTTAACCCCGCAGTAGTTGTGCTCGGTTGATTGACCGATACGAGCTAGCTCCATCTTGTCGATGGTGTTCTCGTTGAATAGGTCGTTGATAGCAAATGCAAAGACCGACTCCAATGCAGCCGACGATGATAGACCCGAACCCAATGGCACAGAGCCTGAAAATGCAGCCTTGAATCCCTCGACATTGCCACCTCTTTTAATCACCTCGCGGCACACTCCATAGATGTAGCGCAACCAGCTCTGCTCCAACTCACACTCGACGTATGGGTCGAACTCGCCCATCTCATCAAGGTCGATAGCGTAGACCTTAACCATCGAGCTTTCGGTTGGTAGAATCTTTGCCACCATCACCTTGTCGATAGCACCAGGCATAACGAAGCCCTCGTTGTAGTCGGTGTGTTCACCAATTAGATTGATACGTCCTGCCGCAGAGTATAGGTTACCTTGCGTTGTGTTGAAGATAGCTTCAAACTGATTCGATACTTTCTGTTCCATTTTAGGTTTTATTTTTAGGTTTTATTTTTACTTCTAAGAATCTGTTTAAGTGAGAAGAATTTAAACAGATTCTAATATACAAAAATATTATTTTTTTTGAAGAAATACAATACATAGTCACTTTTTTTTCGAGATATTATTGCATACCTATATAATAATAGTTTTACTCTAGGCTCGAAATTTGTTGAGGGTAGAAAAAAAAGATAAAAAAAATAGTGTTATTTGATTAACGTATCAAAATTATTTGTATATTTGCACCGGATAAGTGTGACTGTCTGTTTTTTATAGGTCACAATGGAGCAGAAAAGAGATTTTATTAACTATATTTTAAATTAAATTTATGGCAACAATTGATTTAAGCAAGTACGGTATCACAGGCGATATCGAGATTGTACACAACCCATCGTACGAGACTTTGTTTCAAGATGAGGTAGATCCATCAAACGAAGGTTTTGAGAGGGGTGTTCTAACAACTACTGGTGCAGTAGCTGTTGACACAGGTAAGTTCACAGGTCGTTCTCCTAAAGACCGTTACATCGTTAAGAACGCAGCATCGGAGCAAATCTGGTGGGATGGAACTATCAACAAACCAGTATCTGAGGAGATCTGGGACGACCTTAAAGCACTTTCAGTAAAGGAGCTTTCAGGCGCTGAGAAACTTTACGTAGTTGACGCATATTGCGGAACTAACGAGGATACTCGTCTTAAGATTCGTTTCATCGTTGAGGTTGCATGGCAGGCTCACTTCGTAACAAACATGTTTATCCGTCCATCACACTATGAGTTGGAGCACTTCGGTGAGCCAGATTTCGTTGTGTTGAACTCATCTAAGATTACTAATCCTAATTGGAAAGAGCACGGTTTGAACTCTGAGGTATTCGTATGTTTCAACCTAGCTGAGAAGATGCAGGTTATCGGTGGTACATGGTACGGTGGCGAGATGAAGAAGGGTATGTTCGCAATGCAGAACTTCTACCTTCCACTAAGAGGCGTTGCTTCAATGCACTGCTCTGCTAACGTAGGTAAAGAGGGTGATGTAGCTGTATTCTTCGGTCTTTCAGGAACTGGTAAGACTACTCTTTCAGCAGATCCTAAGCGTTACCTAATCGGTGACGACGAGCACGGATGGGATGACAACGGTGTATTCAACTACGAGGGTGGTTGCTACGCTAAGGTTATCAACCTAAGCGAGACTCAGGAGCCAGATATCTGGAGAGCTATCAAACGTGATGCACTTTTGGAGAACGTTACAGTTAAAGAGGATGGTACACCAGACTACGTTGATGCTAAGACTGAGAACACTCGTGTATCTTACCCTATCCACCACATCAACAAGATTGTTCTTCCTTCAAGAGCAGGTCACGCTAAGAAGATTATCTATCTTTCAGCTGATGCATTTGGAGTACTTCCTCCAGTTTCTATCCTTGACGGAGCACAGGCACAATACCACTTCCTTTCAGGATTTACCTCTAAGTTGGCAGGTACTGAGCGCGGTATCACTGAGCCAGTTCCATCATTCTCTCCAGCGTTCGGTGAGGCTTTCTTGACTCTTCACCCAACAATGTACGCTTCAACTCTTGTATCTAAGATGGAGGAGCACGGAGCAGAGGCTTACCTAGTTAACACAGGTTGGAACGGAACAGGCAAGCGTATCTCATTGAAGGATACTCGTGCTATCATCGATGCTATCATCGACGGTTCTATCCACGATGTTGAGACAGTTCATATCCCAATCATGAACCTTACAGCACCTAAGAGCCTTCCAGGAGTATCTGATATCCTTGACCCACGTAACACTTATGCTGATGCATCACAGTGGGAGGAGAACGCTAAGAAACTTGCGGCAATGTACCTTAAGAACTTCGAGCAATATTGTGACAACGATGCTGCTAAAGCTCTTATCCCAGCTGGTCCACAACTATAGTAGACCAAGCTCACAAATAACCAGAGGTGATTCCCATACGGGAGTCACCTCTTTTTTTTGCAATCTCAACCCCTCACGTCATTGCAGCCTCCGAGCCGCAATCTCAAAAGAGTGAGAAGAACTGAGACTCAGTAAATTCTCAGTAAGTCTCAGAAAGTCTCAGAGACCCAAGAGATTGCGGCTCGGAGGCCGCAATGGGTCGAGGGTGTTAATTAAAAAATATCAAAAACTAAATAACAAAACCCTATCTACTTAACAGTAAGAGAGCATCAATCACACTCCCAAATTCAGCCAATTTATACCCCAAAAGCGGAGGATTTAGCTGCGGATAATCTTCACTCCGCCTAGTTCGTTGAATGAGATAATCGCCGAGGGTTTGCGAGTGGGGTTACCCTCACACTTTTTATCGACAACGTAGTCCACCCCATCGACTATCTTCGAGCTAATATCCCCGAAGTAGAGAGGCGTCACCTCGCCCGACAGATTAGCCGAGGTCGAGACTATCGCACGTCCAAATTTATGGAGTAGTCGCTGACAGAACTCATGGTCGGGAACTCTAACCCCGATGGTTCGAGCCTCAGGGATAAGGTTCTTAGCCACACCCACTGCGTTGGGAAGGATTAGGGTTGTTGGTTTATCGGTTATATCCATCACATCGAGCGCCACGGATGGGATATTCGAGGAGTAGCGCAGAACCATATCAGATGATTTACACAGCACGAGCATCGCCTCCTTTGAGGTGTTGCCTTTGAGGCGATAGACCCTATCGACCGCCTCCCTGTTTGTGGCATCGCAACCCACTCCCCAGACCGTATCCGTTGGGTAGAGAATCAGACCACCCTTGCGCAGCACTTCGACCGCTTGGTTGATAACGTTTTCCATAGCTTTAAAACATTCTATTTGGGAGAATTTCAATCCAATATCCATCGGGGTCTTCGATAAAGTAGAGACCCATATCGAAGTTCTCGTAACAGAGACATCCCATCTGGCGATGGTACTCACGAATAGCATCATAATCACCTTCAACACAGTAACATAGATGTGACTCATTCTCGCCCAGCTCGTAAGGCTCGGTATGCTCTGCAAGATAGGTTAATTCGAGGAATGTGGTCGAGCCGCTATCCTTTAGGTAGAGGATTGAGTATGAGCCATCCTTGCCATCAATACGGTTAGCTAAGGTTAGTCCCAACGCCTTATCGTAGAACTCAAGGCTGCGTTCGATATCGGTGATATTGATATTTGCGTGGTAGAATGATGATTTAATTTGCATGTTTTACCTATTTATTATCGTTAATAAAGCGCAAATATAACTTTTTTTTTATAATTTTGTCGAAAATTTATCCGCAGAGAAATAAAGTTAACAAATTTAAAATAGTTTCTATATCATGGGAAGAGCCTTTGAATTTCGCAAAGCAAGAAAATTGAAACGTTGGGGTAACATGGCACGTGTCTTTACTAAGTTGGGTAAGGAGATTGAGATTGCCGTTAAAGCAGCTGGTGCAGACCCCTCATCGAACACTCGACTACGCATCCTAATGCAGAATGCAAAGTCGGAGAATATGCCCAAGGAGAATATCGAGCGTGCTATCAAACGTGCAACTAGCAAGGATACCGCCGACTACAAAGAGGTGGTTTACGAGGGATATGGTCCTCACGGTATCGCCGTATTGGTCGAGACCGCAACCGACAACATCAACCGTACGGTGGCGAGTGTGCGTATGCACTTCAACAAGTGTGGCGGTTCGTTGGGTACGAACGGTAGCGTGGCATTTATGTTTGAGCATAAGTGTAGCTTTAAGTTCAAACCAGCCGAAGGGGTTGATTTAGAGGAGCTAGAGTTGGAGATGATTGATTTAGGAGTAGATGAGTTCTACCCAGAGGAGGGTGACGTTAGCATCTTTGCTCCATACGAGTCGTTCGGTGCTATCCAGAAGTGGTTAGACGAGGCTGGCTACGAGATTCTATCGGGTGAGGGTGTTCGTATCCCTGCCGACTGCAAGGCTCTCAGCGAGGAGGAGCGTGCCGATATCGAGAAACTCGTGGAGAGAATGGAGGAGGATGACGACGTAACCAACGTCTACACCACTGCCGAGCTGTAGATGGATACGGCGCACCGTTTAAGAGGCGAGAATGTAGCGGAGTATATCCTCTACCTGTGGCAGATTGAGGCTCTACTCAGAGCTCTACAATTTAGCCCTGAGGCGATATACTCTCAATTTGTTGCACCACGCAAGGAGCTATCTTCAGAGGCGCAGCAGACTCTATTGGCTTGGTATGTCGAGCTGGGCGAACTGCTCAGCAAGGAGGAGAAGGAGGAGAAGGGGCACTTAGAGCACACTCTCCACTTAATAGCCGACCTGCACAACCTGCACCTCCAACTGCAAAAGGTCGAGATTGGTGCTCGTTACAGAGTTCTCTACACCCGACTGGAGGAGGTATTGCCCGATTTGAGGGCGTTGATTCCAAGCGAGCAGGGTGAGACGATGAGCGACACTGAGCTATCGTTCAGGGCTCTATACGCCGCGATGCTCTACCGTATCAAGGGTGAAGGTGGCAAGAACGCTGTGAGCGACACGATAGAGTATATCTCACCCGTGATAGCTGAGTTGGTTAAGATATACCACCAGAGCGAGCAGGGCGAAGTGGCGCTATTTGATGATTAATTAACAATTAAGAGTTAAGAGTTTATACGATTAAAATAATTCATAATTCATAATTCATAATTCATAATTCATAATTCATAATTCATAATTCATAATTCATAATTGAAAAAGTAATATGGAATTTAAAGAGGTGTTAAATAAAAGACGCTCGTGTCGCAAGTTTACCGAGCAGAAGGTGAGCAGTGAGGTGATTGACAGGTTGTTGGATGCTACGCTCACAGCGCCATCGTCGAAGAGCTGTAACTCCTCACGTTTTGTGGTGGTTACCGATAGCGAAAAGATTGCCAAATTGGCGCAGATACGCGACCACGGAGCGGCTTTTATGGCAGCTGCACCACTGGCTATAGTTGTGGCAGGCGACACCTCAACAACCGATATATGGGAGATTAACGCAACGATTTCGACAACGATTCTTCAACTCGCTTGCACCGACGAGGGGTTGGCGTCATGTTGGGTTAATGTGATAAATCGCCCAGCTATCGCCTCAGAGCCAGATGGCGTAAAGGCGGTGGATAAATTGCGTGAGGTGGTTGATATGCCGCAAGATTGGGCGGTGTTATGTGTGGTGGCGATTGGCTACGGAGCCGCTGAGGCAAAACCAAAACGAGCAATTAATAGCGAAGAGGTAATAATTAACAATTAAGAGTTAACAATTAAGAATTAACAATTAGAAATTAACCCAAAAAACGTCATTGCGGGCTCGACCCGCAATCTCGAACACAAATTAAGAATTAAAAATTAGAAATTAACCAAAAAAACGTCATTGCGGGCTCGACCCGCAATCTCGAACACAAATTAAGAATTAAAAATTAAGAGTTTATACGGTTAAAATAATTCATAATTCATAATTCATAATTCATAATTCATAATTCATAATTCATAATTCATAATTCATAATTCATAATTCACAACTGAATAATTATGGCAAAGGAACTAAAAGATTTAACAAAGATAGAGGATAACTACTCGCAGTGGTACAACGACCTAGTTGTCAAAGCGGGATTGGCTGAGAACTCAGCAGTGCGTGGATGTATGGTGATTAAACCCTACGGATATGCTATATGGGAGAAGATGCAGGCGGCACTCGACAAGATGTTCAAAGAGACAGGTCACCAGAACGCATACTTCCCAATATTTATCCCTAAGTCATTCTTCTCGAAGGAGGCTAACCATGTCGAAGGATTCGCCAAGGAGTGCGCTGTGGTGACTCACTACCGCCTTAAAAATAGCGAAGATGGTGGCGTAGTGGTCGATGAAGATGCTCGATTGGAGGAGGAGCTTATCGTGCGCCCAACATCCGAGACTATTATCTGGAACACATACAAAAACTGGATTCAATCATATCGCGACCTACCAATCCTCTGCAACCAGTGGGCTAATGTGGTTCGTTGGGAGATGCGTACACGCCTATTCCTTCGTACTGCCGAGTTCTTGTGGCAGGAGGGTCACACCGCACATGCTACTCGCGAAGAGGCTATCGAGGAGACCGAGCGCATGATTAGGGTCTACGAGACATTTGCTCGTGACTTTATGGCTCTGCCAGTAATCGTAGGACACAAATCACCTAACGAGCGATTCGCCGGAGCGGAGGATACCCTAACAATCGAAGCTCTGATGCAGGATGGAAAGGCTCTACAGAGTGGTACATCACACTTCCTAGCTCAGAACTTCGCTAAGGCTTTCGATGTGCAGTTCGCAACAAAGGAGGGTAAGCAGGAGTATGTATGGGCTACATCTTGGGGTGTTTCAACTCGCCTGATGGGTGCGTTGATTATGGCTCACTCCGACAATAACGGTCTGGTCTTGCCACCAGCTCTCGCTCCAATCCATGTGGTTCTTGTTCCGATTTACAAAGGCGAGGAGCAGCTTGCAGTAATGCGTGAGAAGATGGAGGCTATCGCTGCACCTCTTCGTGAAAAGGGTCTGACAATCAAGGTCGACGACCGTGACAATATCCGCTCAGGATTTAAGTTCGCCGAGTGGGAGCTAAAGGGAGTGCCTGTGCGCCTAGCTATTGGACCTCGCGACCTAGAGAATGGCACTATCGAGCTAGCTCGACGTGATACCCTAACCAAAGAGACCGTATCGCAAGAGGGTCTAACGGAGCGTATCACATCACTTCTAGATGAGATTCAACACTCTATATATAATAAGTCGCTCCAATTCCGCGACTCGATGATTACCCCTGCCGACACATGGGAGGAGTTCGTGGAGCTGCTCGACTCAAAGGGTGGTTTTATCTCAGCTCACTGGGATGGTACTCCCGAAACCGAACAGGCTATCAAAGAGGCAACCAAAGCGACAATCCGCTGCATCCCAATGGACGCAGTCGAGGAGCAAGGCAAGTGTATCTTCACCGGCAAACCATCCTCAATGCGTGTGCTCTTTGCAAGAAGTTATTAGACTATGTAATAGTTAATTAAGAGTTATGAATTATGAGTTAAGAGAATTACTCAGCAATTCATAACTTTTAACTTATAATCCAAAACGTCATTGCAGGTATTATAACACGTCATTGCGGGGTTTATAGAACGTCATTGCGGGGTTTATAGAACGTCATTGCGGGGTTGACCCGCAATCTCGAAACAACAAAAACGTCATTGCGGGCTTGACCCGCAATCTCGAAACAACAAGAACGTCATTGCGGGCTTGACTCAATCCTGTCCTAAATAAATTACAGAATAAAATTCACCATGTAATTATATCTATAATATACGTCATTGCGGCCTCCGAGCCGCAATCTCGAAACAACAAAAACGTCATTGCGGGCTTGACTCAATCCTGTCCTAAATAAATTACAGAATAAAATTCACCATGTAATTATATCTATAATATACGTCATTGCGGCCTCCG
>JBCQSY010000034.1:0-16412 GCA_047178865.1 Rikenellaceae bacterium | reverse complement strand
AAGAAAACACCCAATTTCACAAAACTGGGTGTGAAATTGGGTGTCGATCCGCTAACCGCCTGATAATCAAGCCTATTGGCGGAGAGAGAGGGATTCGAACCCCCGGTGCCTCGCAGCACAACGGTTTTCAAGACCGCCGCATTCGACCACTCTGCCATCTCTCCGGGCACAAAAGTAGATATTTTTTTTTATTCTGCAAAAAAAATAACATCTTTTTTCAAAGAAAATTACCGCCTATTCATCAACTCGTTGATAATCAATTTATAACGCAAAACGCCTATACTAATTTAAATTTACGCACATCTCGTCATATTATATATGTATAACAAAAAAAGATGTTTAATTTTCGTGTCGCAAATAAAAACATAGCATCAATCACCATCTAAATTGGAGCAAAAACACCCTCTGTTAACGTAGGAGTAGGATATCAATTTTATTGGAAAAATATCACGAAAAAAATTTGGTTTTATAGAAAAAAATAGAGACATTTGTAGTCGAGTTTTTCACGGTTAACATAAAAATAGATATGAGTAAAACATCAAATTCAGGGGTGGTAAGCTATGCTGATGCTGTCGATGCCTCTAAGGAGTACTTTAAAGGCGACGATTTGGCAGCTACGGTATGGGTGAGTAAATATGCATTAAAAGACTCTTTCGGGAAAATCTACGAGAAGAGTCCTGAGCAGATGCACAAAAGAATTGCATCGGAGCTTGCTAGAGTAGAGTCTAAGTATGAGAATCCGATGAGCGAAGAGCATATCTTTTCGCTACTTGACCACTTCAACTATCTAATCCCACAGGGTGGCCCGATGACCGGTATTGGCAACTCTCTTCAGGTGGCATCTCTATCTAACTGCTTTGTTATCGGACATAAGAACCCAGCCGATTCATACGGTGGAATATTCCGCATGGACGAGGAGCAGGTGCAGTTGATGAAGAGACGTGGTGGTGTCGGACACGACCTATCGCACATTCGTCCTTGTGGAAGTCCTGTGTTAAACTCAGCTCTAACTTCAACGGGTATTGTTCCATTTATGGAGCGTTACTCTAACTCAACACGCGAGGTTGCTCAAGATGGTCGCCGCGGAGCGTTGATGTTATCATTGGCTATCAAGCACCCTGATGCTGAGAACTTTATCGATGCAAAAGTGGAGTTAGGCAAGGTAACCGGGGCTAACGTATCGGTTAAGATTGATGATGAATTTATGCGTGCTGTAATCTCTCAAACGGAGTATCAGCAGCAGTTCCCAATAGATAGCGAAAGCCCTAAGATTGTCAAGAATATCGATGCTAAGGCGCTATGGAGCAAGATTGTACACAATGCATGGAAATCAGCTGAGCCTGGAATCCTATTCTGGGATACGATTATCTCGGAGAGTGTACCTGACTGCTATGCCGATTTAGGTTTCAAAACGGTATCGACTAACCCATGTGGTGAGATTCCGTTGTGTCCATACGACTCATGTCGACTTCTAGCCATCAACCTATTGAGCTATGTCAAGGAGTCATTCACCGAGCAGGCTTACTTCGACATGGAGCTATTCAAGAGCCATGTAAATAGTGCTATGCGCCTTATGGATGATATCATCGATTTGGAGCTTGAGAAGATTGATTTAATTATCTCGAAGATATCTGACGACCCAGAGGAGGAGGATATCCGCCGAGTTGAGCTAAACCTATGGAACAACATTAAGGAGATGGCTCAAAAGGGACGTCGTACTGGCCTAGGTATCACAGCCGAGGGAGATATGCTCGCAGCACTTGGACTGAGATATGGATCACAGGAGGCGACCGATTTCGCTGTCGAGGTCCAAAAGGCACTAGCCGTTGAGGCATACCGCACATCTATCGAGATGGCAAAAGAGCGTGGTGCATTCCCCGTATATGATTCACAGCGCGAGGCGGAGAATCCATTTGTTAATCGTATCCGTGAGGTAGACCCTCAGCTATACGAAGATATGTTGAAAGTAGGACGTCGTAATATCGCTATGCTCACCATCGCACCAACGGGAACTACGTCGCTTATGTCGCAGACTACATCTGGTATCGAGCCAGTATTTAGACCAGTCTACAAACGTCGTCGTAAAATCAACCCTTCGGATGTGAACAAAGAGGCGTCATTTATCGATGAGACAGGCGAGAAATTCGAGGAGTACAATGTCTACCACCACAGTTTCGTCAAGTGGTTAGAGGCTAACGGTTACGACACGGAGCGTCTAAGCTCGATTAGCGATAGCGAACTTGACAAATGGGTTGCAGCATCACCTTATTATAAAGCTACAGCAAACGATATCGACTGGGTTGCTAAAGTTAAGATGCAGGGAGCTATCCAGAAGTGGGTAGACCACTCTATCTCGGTGACTGTAAATCTTCCAAATAGTGTTACCGAGGAGCTAGTGGGTGATGTATATCGCACAGCATGGGAGTGTGGTTGTAAGGGAGTTACGGTATATCGTGATGGTAGCCGTGATGGAGTTCTTATCGAGAAGAGCAAGAGCGACAAGAGCGAACCTCTACCAAACGCTATCAAACGACCTAGCTCAATTCCTGCCGACATCGTTCGTTTCAAGAATGGTAGCGAGGATTGGATTGCATTTGTTGGACTTCAAAATGGAAAACCTTACGAGATATTCACAGGAAAGCTCGAAGAGGATGCTATGTATATCCCACCAAAAATCACTTCGGGATATATCCTTAAGGTACGTGAAGAGGGTGGCACAAAACGCTACGACTTCCAATATAAGGATAGATGGGGATATATCAACACAATCGGAGGTATCTCTCGTCTGTTCTCTGAGGATTTCTGGAACTACGCTAAACTTATTTCGGGAGTGCTTCGCCAGGGTATGCCAATCGAGAATGTAGTGACTCTAATCGGAGGACTATACTTCAACTCGGATAGTATCAACAACTGGAAAGCGGGTGTTGAGCGCGCCTTGAAACAGTATATCGCAGATGGAACTAAGTGCAAAGGGTTATGCCCAGCATGTGGACAAGAGGGTCTGGTCTACCAGGATGGATGTCTAATCTGTATGAACTGCGGTGACTCTCGTTGCGGAGGGTAAGAATCTGTTTGAATTTCTCTGTTTAAACAGATTCTAAATCTAGATTGATTTCACTTTTTTCTGATAATTTTTTGTAACTTAAGAAATTATAACTATCTTTGCGGTCGCTATTGGTGTAAATGGTACACTAATAGCGACTAATAATTTAATAATAAAATAGTTATGAACAACTACGAAACCGTTTTCATTGTTACGCCAGTTCTATCTGAGGCTCAGGTAGGCGAGGTAGCGGACAAATTCCACGGTGTTATCACCGAAAACGGCGGTCAGATTGTGAATAAGGAGTCATGGGGCTTGAAGAAGCTAGCATACCCTATTCAGAAGAAGACTACCGGTTTTTACTTCCTCGTTGAGTTTGAAGCAGAGGGTGACATCATCGCTAAACTTGAGACACAATATCGTCGTGACGAGCGTGTTATCAGATTTTTAACTTTCAAGCAGGACAAATACGCTGTTGAGTACTCAGCACGTCGTATCGCTAAACTTTCTAACAAGCAGGAGGAGTAAACAATGGCAGCAAACAACCAACAATCAGAGATTCGTTACCTCAACCCAGTTGCGGTAGACGTTAAAAAGAAGAAATATTGCCGTTTCAAAAAGCTAGGTATCAAGTACGTAGACTATAAGGATGGCGAGTTCCTTAAGAAGTTCCTTAACGAGCAGGGTAAAATCCTTCCTCGTCGTCTTACTGGTACTTCTCAGAAGTTTCAAAAGAAAGTGGCTCAAGCTGTTAAGCGTGCACGTCACCTTGCGATTCTTCCATTCGTAACCGATTGTATGAAATAGGGGGTTAGCTTTCAAAGCAAACCACCCATTAACAAAGAAAAATTATGGAAGTAATACTTATCAAAGATATCGAGAACCTAGGTTACGCTAACGACATCGTTGCCGTTAAGCCAGGTTATGCAAACAACTACCTTATCCCACAAGGTTTTGCAAAACTAGCTACCCCTTCTGCTAAGAAGGTTCTAGCTGAGAATCTTAAGCAACGTGCACACAAAGATGCTAAAATCCTTGCTGATGCTCAGGCTCTAGCTGAGAAGATTGCAGCTCTTCCTATCTCGCTTTCTGTGAAAGCTGAGGAGGGTCGTCTTTTCGGAACTATCACATCTGCTAACATCGCTGAGGCAATGGCTGCTAAAGGTGTTGAGTTGGAGCGCAAAAACATCTCTGTTGACTCTATCAAAACTGTTGGTGAGTACACCGCTACAGTTAAGATTCACCGCGATGTTAAGGCTACAATCGCTCTAAGCGTAGTAGCTGAGGCGTAAATCTCATTGAGCTAACGACGAAAGAGAGTTAAATCTCTTTTAACTAACGATAAAACGGGGTAACTTCGATGAAGTTATCTCGTTTTTTTTGTATCTTTGCACTTATGAAAAAGAGGGTAATGTTATACTTCGGGTCGTTCAACCCTGTGCATCGAGGGCATATCGCACTGTGTGAATATGTTATCGAGCAGGGGCTGTGTGATGAGGTGGCTCTAGTTGTATCACCACACAATCCACTCAAAGAGGCTACGGGGTTAGCCCCTGAGTTCGAGCGGTTTACAATGACCGAATTAGCTACTAAGGAGTCGAAATACCCCGATAGAATCAAAGCCTCAATCATCGAGTTTCTACTCGAAAAACCATCCTACACACTCAACACCCTCGACTACCTCACCGCAAATCATGGTGAGCTGATGGAGTTTTCGATTCTTATGGGTGAGGATAACCTCGCCATTATCGATAAGTGGCGTGATTACCAGACCATCCTCACCGACTTCAAGGTCTATGTATATCCTCGTGAGGGAGTTGATGCCACGCGATTCATCGACTGTGTGACAGTGTTACACGATGCTCCGCTACACAACTTCTCATCCACTTCGGTGCGTGAGGCTCTAGTTAAAGGTGTGAGCGTCAAGGAGATGATTCACCCATCAGTAGAGAAACATATCAAAGATAGCGGACTCTGGAAGCAGGCAATAAAATAGAATATAACTACAATTCACATAAACTATGGAAAAGTTAAAGATAGCCCTACTTTCGGGTGGATGTTCATCCGAGAGAGAGATAGCACTAAAGAGCGCAGCACAAATTGCCGAGTCGCTCGACACCTCTCGCTACGATATTAAGGTGATAGATGTCAAGGGTCGAGAGTGGATTCACACCGACTCAAACGCCCAAGAGTGGAAAATGAACCTCAACGACTTCACCCTAACTATCGCCAAAGAGTGCCACACATTCGATTGCGCTCTTATCATCATACACGGCACACCTGGCGAAGATGGAATGGTGCAGGGATATCTTGAGATGATGGGAGTTCCATACTGCTCATCTTCAATGACTTCATCGGTTATTACCTTCGATAAAATCACCACAAAACGTACCGTATCTCATATCGAGGGCTTGAACTTAGCTCGCGAAATCCTATTCACAAAGGGTGAGCAAATCGACCCCGAAAAGATTGTCGAGAAGTTAGGTCTACCTCTATTCATCAAGCCCAACGCCAGTGGTTCGTCATTTGGAGTGAGCAAAGTTAAGCATCTATCCGAGATAACCGATGCTATCCAAGCGGCTCTTGCCGAGAGCGATACAGTGCTTATCGAGGAGGCTATATCGGGTCGTGAGTTTGGTTGCGGAGTCTTAATCACCTCCGATAAAGAGATTCTCCTACCCATCACCGAGATATGCTCCAAGAGGGAGTTCTTCGACTATGAGGCTAAATATATGTCGGGACTGAGCGAGGAGATAACACCTGCTCAAATCCCTGATTCATTGCGAGATAAAATTCAATCTCTCGCAGCCTCAGCATACAGAGCATGTCGATGCAGAGGTATTGTCCGCATAGATTTCATCGTCACAGAGTCGAACGAACCATATCTTATCGAGATTAACTCAATCCCTGGACTGAGCAGCGCAAGTATCATCCCACAGCAGGCTCGTGCAGCAGGTATGACTATTGGCGAGCTATTCTCAATCTCAATCGACAGTATTATAAAGTAATCCCCCCACCGAGATGATAGATATTGATGGAAAAATAATCAGCGAAGATATCCTCCTGCAACACTTCGCTTGCGATATCGCTGCATGCAAAGGAATATGCTGCGTCGAGGGTAACTCAGGTGCTCCGCTCGATGAAGACGAGGTCGATTTGCTCGAACGCGACTACCCTGCATACCGAAAATATATGACACCCGAAGGCATAGTAGCAGTTGAGGCTCAGGGGTTTATGGTGATTGATTCGGATGGAGACCTAACCACCCCTCTCGTAAACGATGCCGAGTGCGCCTACACCTACAATCAAGATGGCGTGACACTCTGCGCTATCGAAAAGGCATGGCTTAATGGCGAGTGCGACTTCCAAAAACCGATATCATGCCACCTCTACCCTATCCGACTACTCAACTTCTCGAATGGCGGAGTGGGTCTAAACTACCACCGCTGGAGTGTCTGTAAATCAGCATGTAACAATGGTAAAAAATTGGGAATACCTATCTATAAATCCCTGCGCTCAGCTATCGTGCGCCGCTTTGGCGAGGAGTTCTACACCTCACTCGAAGTCGCCCACCAACTGCTAACCCAAAATGAGTTATGAGTTAAGAATTAAGAGTTATGAATTAATTCTCAGCAAAGACTCAGAAAGACTCAGCAAATTCTCAGAAAGACTCAGAAAGACTCAGAAAACCAAGAGATTGCGGGTCAAAAGCCCGCAATGACGTTTTTCTTATCAGCAATGGCGTATAGTTTGCTGTAGTTGAGAAGATTAGAATGGCAGGTCGTCCACATCCTCGCTCACTGGGGCTACTTGTGGAGCAGGTGCTGGAGCGGCAACTGTTGACTGTGGCATATATGCAGGAGTTGAAGCAGCGGCTTCACCACCCGTTTGAGAAGGTTGAGTCGAGCCATCGGAGCGTCGTCCGAGCATCTTCATCTCGTTTACGTTAATCTCTGTGGTATAGTGCTTTACATTATCTTTATCCAACCATTCGCGAGTACGTAGAGAGCCTTCAACATATATTTGGCTACCTTTACGTATATATTTATCTGCCACGTCAGCCAATCCGCGCCACAGAATAAGTGTATGCCACTCGGTGTACTCTTTGCTCTCGTTAGCCTCACGATTAAAGACTCTCTCGGTTGTTGCCAGGCGAATACGAGCCATTTTAGTACCAGACTCTAGAGTTCGAACCTCAGGGTCTGCACCCACATTACCTACCAATATTACTTTGTTAATCATATAATTAAGATTTAAATTAGAACTCCCCCTTAAACTCTTTTAATTAGCTCGGCGAACAGTTTCGACATTCTACTCGATGCCATAGCTCCCTGTTTTTGAACATCTTCATGGTCTGCTATCTCACTGCTCAATCCGCAATTAGTCACCACCGAGACTCCAAAAACGGGAATACTCATGTGTCGTGCTACAATCACTTCGGGCACGGTCGACATACCACACGCATCACCACCTATTATCTTGAAGTATCGATACTCCGCTTGAGTCTCAAAAGTTGGACCTGTACCACCGACATAGACACCATATTGCAACTTCATACCACACTCCTCAGCTATGGAAGTCGCCAACGAGATTAACTTTGGAGAGTATGGGTCGTGCATATCTGGAAAACGAGGACCTAGCTCATCAATATTTCGACCAACTAAAGGGTTAGGCATCAAGTTGATATGGTCGGTTATAACCATCAAGTCACCCACTCTGAAAGAGCCATTTATACCACCCGCAGCGTTCGACACGAATAGGGTCTCAATCCCCAGTAGTTTGAGCACTCTCACCGGAAAGGTGACCTGCTCCATGGTGTAACCTTCGTAGAAGTGGAAACGACCCTGCATAGCAACCACCCGACGTTGGGCGACATATCCGAAAATCAGACGACCCTTATGTCCCTCGACAGTGGATAGTGGAAAGTTAGGTATCTGGCTATAGTCCACCGAATAGTTCACATCGATACTATCTACAAAATCACCCAATCCACTACCAAGTATTACACCCACTTGAGGCGTAAAATCTGCGATGATATTACGAATATACTCAACGCTATTATGAATATTTTTTAACATCGGCTGTCAATTTTTCTAAGAACACATTTAAATTATCATCAATAAAATCTATTGATATTGGGATATATAGCAACCTTGAGGCTAGTGTAGCAGGTATTTTACGAGAGCGCATAAGTTTCACAGCATCCTTTTCGGTTGTGATAATAACTGCATTTGGATGGCGATTCAACATTGAAGTCATCATCTTAAGGTCGCCTTTAACATAACGGTGATGGTCGTTAAAAGCGAGTGAATCAACCACCTTGTATCGGTTCTGAATCTCGCGAACAAACTGGGTATTATTAGCAATACCCGACATTGCAATAACTTCGGTGTTGCGTGTTGGCATAGGTATCTCGACACCAGGAATAACCGATTCAGGACTAAATGCCTTGTAACGAGTGTAATATATATGCTGGTAAGCAACACTAACAACGACTTTGTGGATAATTCGCCTATCAAGAGGAGATATTGTCAATGGACACTTAGTCACCACAAAGTAGTTTGCTCGATGCAGAGAGTTGATTGTATCACGCAGAGAGCCTAATGGCAAGAAGTTATCATCTTGAACTGGGCGTGTGGCATCAAGCATCACTATATTTATCGGAGCACTAACGTGGCGGTGTTGGAATCCATCATCCATAATAATCACACCAACCTCTGGATATTTAGACTCGATTCGACGAATACCCTCAACCCTATTTTCACACACGATAACCTTAACAGTAGGGAATTTACGCTTAATTTGGAGAGGTTCATCACCTACATCAAGGTAGTTTGAATCGACTTCAACTTCGCGATATCCCTTAGTTTTACGACTATAACCTCTTGATATCAGAGCAACCGAGTGGCTCTTTACAAAGTGTGATATAACAAGTTCCGACATGGGTGTTTTACCTGTGCCTCCGACAGTTATATTACCTATACAGATAATAGGAGTCTTAAACTTTTCTGAGTGGAATACTCCCGCATCGAAAAGTTTACCTCTCAAAACAACACCGAGTTTATACAGAGAAGCCGCTAATACCAGTAGTAGATGTTTAATCATTCAAGTAAGTAATATTATAGTCGTTCAAAGTTAATTATTTTTTTTTGATTCGCAAAATATATTCTGAGAATCTGTTTAAGTTTTTCTACTTAAAAATAGTATGAGCTATTTTGCTTTGATTTTTGATTTTGATATCGAAGCTAATAGTGATTATATTAGCAAGATAGTAAAATTAAAAAGCGAAATAAAAGAGCCATAGTAGATTAAGTGAGAGAAATTTAAACAGATTCTGACACTAAATCGTTTTTGTTAAATTATTTTTTTAACTTTGCGTTGAATTTTAGAAATTGACTTTTACAAAAACATGAAATCATACATCTCAAAAATATTCCTAGCCACCCTAATGGCTGCCAGCGCGGTGAGCTGCATCGCAACTCAAAAGAGTAAAGAACCTAGCGAAGATATCGTTGAAGAGGTTGTCGTTGAGGAGAATAGAATATTTGGTATCCTCTCGGATGACTACACCATAACCTCCGACGTGATAAAGCAGGGCGAGACTATGGGTAAGATACTCAACTCGTATGGGGTATCAGCTGTGGATATCGACAAATTGGATAGAGTATCGAGTGATATATTCTCACTACGCAAGATTCGTGGTGGCAATCGCTACTCAACATTTGTGCGCCAAGACTCAACTCAAAAGCTCGACTACTTGGTCTACGAGGTGAACAAACTCGACTACGTTGTATTCTCAATGGCAGGTGATAGCATCTCAACATATACCGGAGTTAAACCCAGCACAGCCAGACGCATGAAGAGCAGCGCCGTTATCGAGAGTTCGATGTGGGGTGCTATGATGGAGGCTAAATTACCATACGCACTAGCGGCAAATATCGAGGATATATATCAATGGAGTGTCGACTTCTTCGCAATTCAGAAGGGCGACAATTTCACGGTAATCTACGATGAGATTATCGTAGACGATAGCGTCTCGATAGGTGTTGGGCAGATATGGGGTGCTAAATTCGAACACGCAGGAGTTGAGCACTACGCTATTCCATTCGACCAAAATGACAAGGTCGAGTTCTGGGAGGAGGATGGCGGAAGCCTTAAAAAACAGATGCTTAAAGCTCCACTGAAATATTCACGTATTAGCTCAACCTTCTCATACGCTCGTCTACACCCAATCTACAAAGTCTACCGACCACACACAGGAGTCGACTACGCAGCACCAGCAGGAACTGAGGTTCACTCGGTTAGTGATGGAGTCGTAATCTTCAGAGGCTGGGGCAGCGGCGGAGCTGGTAATATGGTCAAAATCAAACACCCTAACAATATCACAACTGGATACCTCCACCTCAGCAAGTTCGCAAATGGATTAAAGGTAGGCAGTGCCGTGAAACAGGGTCAAACGATTGGTTACGTCGGCTCGACAGGTGCTTCAACTGGACCTCACCTCGACTATAGAGTCTGGAAGGGAACAACACCTATCAATCCACTAACGATTCCACAAGAGCCATCTGAGCCTATATCAGAGCAGAACAGAGCCGCATTCGAGTATGTTAAATCATTAATAATAGATGAGTTAAACTCTCAAGAGGCTACCGAGAATCCATTGACTATACTCGACAGAGCTGTTATCGATTCGCTCGCTAAAACCACGCTTGTAGCAGATGCTGGAGAAGAGAGTAATTAACTTTATCACAAAGCATCATGTGATGACTCTGGCGACAATATCCCAGAGCGGAGCATACTGCTCCAACCTATTCTACGCCTACGATAAGGAGTCGAATATATTTGTTTTCTCGTCGAGCAGCCAGACTCGTCACACCCAGGAGTTTATCGAGGATGGTCGAGTTGCGGCATCCATCGTTCTCGAAAGCAGAGTCGTTGGAAAGCTACAAGGTCTACAAATCGAAGGAGAGGTCGTTCGTGCTAGCAGAGAGCAGCACGATATATACTTCTCGAAATATCTATACGCAGCCGTAATGAGCGACTTGGAGCTATGGGTGCTCAAACCATCGCACTACAAACTCACAGACAACAGATTAGGATTTGGAAAAAAGATATTATGGAGCAAGGAGTAGATAGTAACATCAGCGTAAAGCTAGGTGTAGTGATTGTCGCTGCGGGTAGCGGCAGTAGAATGGGTAGTTCAACACCTAAGCAGTTCCAATTTTTGGGACAGCTCCCCGTTTTGGCACACTCGATAAATCAATTTGCCGTAACATATCCATCATGCGAGATTGTTGTGGTTCTATCTAAGGAGCATATCGACTACTGGGGTAATCTGGCTGGACGTTTCTCCATCGCACCACACACGACAGTCGAGGGTGGATGCCAACGTTTCCATTCGTCAAAGGCGGGAATCGAGGCTCTAAGCCAAAGTGTCGATGTGATAGCTATACACGATGGAGCACGACCATTGGTTAGCTCCGAGCTAATTCGTCGAGCAACTCAGCAGGCTGCATCCGATGGTTCGGCTATCCCTGCAATCGAGCTATTCGACTCGATTAGAACCCTATCGCAAGAGGATAACTCCTCATATTACGATAGAGCAAAACTACGAGCTGTGCAGACCCCACAAATATTCGATGCAATAACACTTCGTCGCGCCTATCGACAGGAGTTCACCGAGAAGTTCACCGACGACGCTACGGTTGTCGAGGCGATGGGCGAGAGGGTATTCCTCTGCCAAGGAGAGCGCGGAAATATCAAGATAACAACACCTCTAGATATGAAGTACGCTGAGCTACTAATCGAAGAACAAATCAATTAAAAATTATGAATTATGAGTTAAGAGTTAGTTCTCAGCAAGACTCAGTTATTCTCAGTTATTCTCAGATATCTACAACAACAAAACCTCAGCCGTTAAGCTGAGGTTTTGTTCTATTATATCTCTTATATTATAGAGAGCGACTACTGTAGCATCTCTAGCACCTCCTGGCAAACACTCTCGCCATTATACCCGAACTTCTCGTCGAGTACCTTGAACGGAGCAGAGTATCCGAAGTGGTTCATACCGTGAATCTTGCCATTCTCGCCAACAAGACCTTGAAGGTTTACCGACAATCCCGAAGTCAAACCATAGCGAGGCACTCCAACTGGAAGTACGCTATTTTGGTACGACAATGATTGGTCGCGGAACAGACCCTCACTTGGGATGCTCACAACGCGTGCTGAAATACCCTTCTCCTTAAGTAGCTCAGCACCCTGAACAAGAGTCGAAACCTCAGAACCTGATGCCAACATAACAACTTGAAGATTAGCTGAATCAACCACTACATAACCACCTTTTGATAGTTGTGCAGACTCTGCTCGACGACTCGTGCCTAGAGCTGGTAGGCTCTTGATATTCTGGCGCGAAAGAATCAGACCCACTGGGCGACTCTCTTCGAGAGCGAACTTCCAAGCTGCAACGGTCTCAGCTCCATCAGCTGGACGTAGTACAACCATCGAACGCTCCGAGTGGTGGTTGTGAAGATGCTCCATCAAACGAATCTGAGCCTCCTGCTCGATAGGTTGGTGAGTTGGGCCATCCTCTCCTACACGGAACGAGTCGTGTGTCCAGATATAGATAACGTGAAGGCGCATCAAAGCTGATAGACGTACCGCTGGTTTCATATAGTCTGAGAATACGAAGAATGTTCCACATGCAGGGATAACTCCACCATGTAGAGCCATACCATTCATAACACAAGCCATAGTAAACTCGGTTACTCCAGCGTTGAAGAACTTACCGCTAAAGTCACCCTTTGTGAAGTGCTTGGTCTTTTTAAGGTATCCATCTGTCTTATCTGAGTTGCTCAAATCGGCAGATGCAACAATCATATTCTCAATTTTATCGCCATAAACCGATAGTACAGAGGCAGATGCAGCACGTGTTGCAACGTCGGCACCTATCTCGATTGAGTTGTAATCAATTTCAGGAATCTCGCCCTTGATAAATGAGTCGAGTTTCTGAGCCAACACAGGATTCTCAGCTCTCCATGCAGCCTCACCTTTACGGAACTCAGTAGCCCACTGCTCCAACTCTGTGCGACGAGTGGCGAAAATCTCCTTAGTCTCCTCGAAGAAGGTGAATGGATTCTCAGGGTCTCCGCCCAAGTTTAGACAAGTTGCTGTAAAGTCGGCTCCAGCATCCGAGAGAGGCTGTCCGTGAGTCGATACTTTATCCTCGAAACTCTCATTGCTGGCAGTACGAGCACCCTTACCCATAATAGTTTTACCGATAATTATGGTTGGTCGCTCACTCTCGGCGTTAGCTGCTTTAAGTGCTGCACGAAGCTCATCGGCACAGTGTCCGTTGACTTGTATTACGTTCCATCCCCAAGCCTTGTATTTCATTGCAACATCTTCGGTATCAACATCCTCAACACGAGTCGACAGCTGAACATTATTTGCATCGTAGTACATAATAAAGTTACTCAATCCCAAGTGACCTGCGATACGTCCAACACCTTGAGAAATCTCCTCCTGCACCGCACCATCCGAGATATAGGCGTAGGTTTTGTGTGCCATCCACTCACCGAATCGAGCCACCAAGAATCTCTCAGCGATAGCTGCACCTAGAGCCATTGCATGACCTTGACCTAGAGGTCCTGAAGTATTCTCAACACCACGCATAACATCAACCTCAGGGTGACCTGGAGTGATACTACCCCACTGGCGCAGAGACATCAAATCCTCGATTGTGTAGTTGCCCGTAGCGGCAAGGATAGAGTATAACATCGGAGACATATGCCCTGGGTCGAGGAACATACGGTCGCGGAATGGATAGTCCATCTGTGCTGGGTCGTAATTCAAGAACTCAGCATACAAGATATTGATAAAATCAGCTCCACCCATAGCTCCCCCTGGGTGTCCAGATTTCGAACGCTCAACCATTGCTGCGGCAAGCAGGCGGATATTATCAGCTGAGCGGTTCAGCTTAGAATTTTCAAACATAGTCTCTTTTATTTATTTAATTTATTTTAGTAGTTATTATCTATTTATCACGATTAACTCACCCTCTTTATCGAGGTGAATCCCGCGGTCTCAATCTTTAGCTTAGCGTAGTCGAGTGTCACACGATACTCCTTGACATCCATCGAAGGGAGTTCGAACATGGTATCTATCATAATACTCTCACATATCGAACGCAGACCACGTGCTCCGAGTTTGAACTCAACCGCCTTATCGACGATATAGTCCAACACATCCTCGTCGAAGTGTAGCTCCACACCATCCATTAGGAATAGCTCGCTATATTGACGAATTATCGCATTTTTGGGTTGAGTCAAAATCTGACGCAGAGCCTCTCTATTCAATGGTTCGAGGTAGGTAACCACAGGCATACGACCAATCAATTCGGGAATAAGCCCGAATGAGCGTAAATCTTGAGGTGTGATATGTTTCATAATGTTCTCAGAGTCAACCCTTTCAGAGGCTGACAACTTTCCATAACCCAACGAACGACGATTCATACGTTGTGCTATTTTCGACTCGATACCATCGAACGCACCACCACATATAAAGAGGATATTGCGGGTGTCGACCTGGATAAATTTCTGGTCTGGATGTTTGCGTCCACCCTGAGGTGGAACATTAACCACAGTGCCTTCAAGTATCTTTAAGAGAGCCTGTTGAACACCCTCACCCGAAACATCACGTGTGATACTTGGGTTGTCGCCTTTGCGAGCAATTTTATCAATCTCGTCGATAAAAACGATACCCTTCTGAGCCAACTCTAGGTTGTAATCCGCCGCTTGAAGGAGTCGTGAAAGAATACCCTCGACATCCTCGCCAACATATCCAGCCTCGGTTAGAACCGTAGCATCGACAATGGTAAATGGAACATTCAACAAACGAGCTATCGTACGAGCTATCAAGGTCTTACCTGTTCCTGTTGGCCCAACTAAGATAATATTCGATTTATCAATCTCGACAGACTCTTCAGCACCTCTACCCTCGTTGAAAATCAGACGTTTATAGTGATTATAGACCGCAACCGACATATAACGCTTAGCACCATCTTGACCTATCACATATTGGTCTAGAGAGGCTTTAATCTCAGCAGGTTTTAGAATCTGCTCTAAGGTGAAATCAGCCCCTTCGACAGCGGCTGCACTCCTCTTAGATGGGTTCTTTACTATCTCATTCTCGATAAGAATTTGGTATCCATTCTCGATACAGCTACCACAAATATTAGCTCCACCTTCGCCTTGGAACATCACCCCAACTTGTAAGCGAGTACCACCGCAAAATGAACACCTATCGACCTTATTATTACTATTTTTTGACATAACTATCTCTTAATCAACACTTCATCTATCAAACCATAAGCCTTCGCCTCAGCGGCATTCATCCAGTAATCTCTATCAGCATCTTTAGCCAACTTCTTAACCGAAACACCTGAGTGGTGGGACATTATCGAGTATAACTCATCGCGAAGTTTGGCTATCTCGCGAGCTGTAATCTCGATATCTGAGGCTTGACCCTGAACCCCACCTAGTGGTTGATGTATCATAACTCTAGAGTGAGGCAGAGCATTACGCTTACCCGCAGCTCCTGCCGACAACAACACAGCACCCATCGACGCCGCAAGACCCGTACATATCGTAGCCACATCGGGAGCAACCAGCTGCATGGTGTCGTATATACCCAAACCAGCTGAGACCGAGCCACCTGGCGAGTTGATATATATCTGGATATCTTTATCAGGGTCTGCCGACTCCAAGAATAGAAGCTGCGCCTGGATAATATTGGCTGCATCGTCATATATCGGAGCTCCGAGGAATATAATCCTATCCATCATCAAGCGCGAGAATACATCCATCGCAGCGACGTTTAGCTGCCTCTCCTCGATGATTGTTGGTGAGATATAACCCTGTGCTACAGAGCTAAAATCGTGTAATTTAAGTGAACTAATCCCACAATGTAGATGGGCAAACTTTTCAAATTCAGACATATATTTTTCTTTTCTTTGCTGAATTCAACCTGCAAATGCAACTGAATTCATATTAATAATTTGTTTCGCCTTTTCTTATGTCCCTATAGTTTCTTGACCTCAATTCAGTTGCATTTGCAGGTTGAATTCAGCATTATTGAATTAACTATCCCTCACGTCATTGCGGGCTTGACCTGCAATCTCTTCATCATCAGTGTGTTGAGATTGCGGCTCGGAGGCCGCAATGACGTTTTGGGTCTTAATTCTTAACTCATAATTCCGGGCTTGACTCGCAATCTCAAAACACAATAACGAGATTCTGAATCAAGTTTAGAATGACGGTATAGGTTCGCAATTCCGTTTTTAGTTGGCTACAAATATAGTACAAATAATTCA
>JBCQSY010000033.1:0-17680 GCA_047178865.1 Rikenellaceae bacterium | reverse complement strand
CAGTGTCGATAGGTTGTCGTCATCTTTCGAGCAGCTAGTAGCCATAAATACTGCTACGCATAGTAGCGCAGCGCTCATTAATTTTACAAAATTTCTTTTCATTTCTCTGTTCTTTATAAATCAAAATCTCTCTATAAGAGAGATAACTCTCAGCTGCAAAGGTAAGTAAAATATTACAACGATATTAAAAATCTGTTTAAATTTTTCTAACTTAATCTACTATGGCTATTTCACTTCGCTTTCTAATTTTACTATCTTGCTAATAGAGTAACTATTAGCTTCGATATCAAAATCAAAAATCAAAGCAAAATAGCTCATACTATTTTTAAGCAGAAAAACTTAAACAGATTCTGAAAAATGTTAAAAAATAGATAATTTTCTCTCCAATCAGGCATAATTGTCTATCTTGTGTTAAATTTAGGCAGAGGATATCTGTTCCTTGCGAAAAATAACTATCTTTGTAGTAATAAATTAAAAAATGCGAATATGAGAAGAGTAATTACATTTTTAGCACTATGTTTGGCTATTTCATGTGGGGTGGAGTCTCCACGTCCTGAGAGCCAGGAGCAGGTTCTAGCAGCACTTAAAGAGGGTAACGCACGTTTTGTTGAGGGTGAGATGAGCTATCCTCACACATCGTTAGACTATACCCAGACCCTCTCGTCGGGGCAATCTCCATTTGCTACGGTCGTCGCTTGTTCGGATTCGCGTGTGCCCGTGGAGTTTATCTTCGACCAGGGTTTCGGGGATATATTCGTGATACGTAATGCTGGTAACACAGTTCTGGACAAGGTCTCTTTGGGCAGTGTCGAGTACTCGGTTAACCATCTGGATGTCAACACTGTTGTCGTATTGGGACACACCTCATGTGGTGCTGTAACGGGAGTGGTTATGGCGGGAGATTCAAACCACCATATCCACGGTGATGAGAATGTTACTCTGCTACTCGACCATATCGCCGAGCATATCTCGCAACACAAGGGGACAAACGAGAATCTCGACCAAGCTATCTTGGACAATATCAATGTGCAGGTCGATGCCCTGATGCTCTCGGAGAATATCAAGAGTAGAGTTGAGGCGGGTGAGCTGCAGATTCTCCCTGCGCTCTACGATATCTCGACTGGCGGTGTCACCTTCCTCACTGCGGAGTAGGGTGTAACCCAACATGAGATCCTTCGACTACGTTGCACTTCGCTCAGGATGACAGCCTAGAATGAGATTGGCCTACGAGCCGCAATCTCATTCCACATACGTCATTGCGGCCTACGAGCCGCAATCTCATTCCACATACGTCATTGCGGCCTACGAGCCGCAATCTCATTCCACATACGTCATTGCGGCCTACGAGCCGCAATCTCTTGGTTATTCCTGCTCCTTATAATCGAGGACAAATCCCTTTAGATACTTATGATTAATTTCGAAGAATGCACGTATCTTGCTAAGTGTTAGATTATTGGGTTCTTGGCTGGTTTGAATAACCATCTCTTGATAGAACCTCTTGAAATCCTTTTCGAGAGCCTCAATAAGGGGGCGTTCTGGATAGTTGGGAATCCGCATATAGCGGTGGTGGAGAAGAGATAAACCGATGTAGATTTGCTTAATCTCTTGAGGGTCTAGCTCGAACGAGTTAGAGGTTGTTAACTTCACGTTGTGTCTTTTGTCCATTGCCTTAGTTTTTAGTTGGTTAAACATATCGGGCAGGAGAAAAAAAAAGAGGGTGATTTCACCTGACCCGCTGCTTAACACCAACAAAGGCAGTAGGTACATTAATAGCCTACACGGGGGGTAAAACCACCCATGTATATAGTGAGCTACGAGCATAAAAATGCCCGCCTCGCTATGAAAAGGCAGGTTTCCCAGCCTTTGTTGAAAATGTTAAGCACTACAAATGTATGAAAAAATATTGAACAAACCAAATGGCTTGACCTATAATCTCAAAACAATCGGGTGAGGATTGATATAATTGTTCAATGGATGGGCTATTTTTCTCTGCGTAATTGTTTTTTTAACTAGATTATATCTATATTTGTAGTCGATAAAGGGTGAACTATGCAGACTACAACCATCATATCTATCGTCGAGATGGCGGGAACTATGGCATTTGCGATAAGTGGCATAAGGCTCGCTGCGAGTAAACATTTCGACCTATTCGGAGCGTACGTTGTCGGGATGGTTACCGCGATTGGTGGTGGAACTATCCGCGATGTGCTACTGGGGCTTACTCCAATCTGGATGGAGCAGAAGATATACCTTATCATCACCGCTATATCGCTGCTGTTTGTGATAGTTATGGGGCGACGTATCCTCTTTTTCAAGAACACATTCCTTATCTTCGACACCATCGGGTTGGCTCTGTTCACTGTGGTGGGGTTGGATAAGAGCCTCGATGCGGGATTCCCGTTGTGGGTCGCTATAATTATGGGTATTGTGACTGGTTCGTTTGGTGGTGTGATGCGAGATATGTTGGTGGGGGATGTGCCTCTGCTGTTTCGACGTGATATCTATGCACTGGCATCACTGATTGGTGGTGCACTGCTTGGTGTTCTCTTGGCGTGTGGTGTTAACGAACCTGCTGCTTTCCTCTCCTCTGCGCTCTCCGTTGTCGTGGTGCGTATTCTGGCGATAAAGTACCATCTACACCTCCCCGCTCTTGTTGAGGTGGGTGAGGATAAATCCATCTCGCTACAGCGTAAAGGTAAAGGTAAAAAGTAACTTAACTCCTATGGAAAACTACATCGATTATAACATAACGGTAACCTCTTCGGATATCGACCTCTGGGGATATCTGCGCCCTACGGCGATTCTCGCGATATTGCAAGAGGCGGCTTACCTCCACTCCGAGCAGCGACGAATGGGGGTGGATGCTCTCCATGAGCAGAATGTGACATGGGTGCTCTCGCGTGTTAGGGTCGAGGCTGAGAGGCTGCCTGAGTTGCACGAGCGGATTCGAGTGCGTACATGGCATAAGGGGCAATCCAAGGAGTCGGGGCTATTCTCGCTGCGCGACTTCATTATCTATGATAGCGAGGATAGAGCCATTATCCGAGCGACATCTTCGTGGTTGGTTATAAATATCGAGACCCGACGTATCACACGCATCGACAAACTCTTTAGTGGCGATAGCACCCTGTCGAGGTTGGTCTACCAAGGCGATGCTATCCAGAGCGAGGCAGAGCGTGTTAACCCCTTGAGTGATGGGCAAGCGGTGGGGGAGCATAGGGTGCTCTACTCAGATATTGATATCAATCAACATGTCAACAACACAAAATACCTAGAGTGGGCATGCGACCACGCTCCACAATCAATGGAGTCGCAGAACCGCTTCAAAACCCTCACTATCAACTTCAACCACGAGGCGAAGTATGGCGAGTTGGTGACTCTACGCTCAACACCTCAACACCCCAATCGGGTGCAAATCGAGGGTGTAATCGAGAAACGAAGCATCTTCACCCTCACCCTGGAGTACTAATCCCACACGTCATTGCGGGTTTGAAAAAAACGTCATTGCGGGCTTTTGCCCCGCAATCTTACCCCCACACGTCATTGCGGGTTTGAAAAAAACGTCATTGCGGGCTTTTGCCCCGCAATCTTACCCCCTCCCGTCATTGCGGGTCAAGCCCGCAATGACGGGAGGGGTCTGAGTCTTTTTCAGCAAATTCTCAGCTCTTTTGAGACTCCGGCGAGGGAATCTTTTTGCTCTAAAATTTGGTAGTTTAGATTTTTCCACATATATTTACCACGGACTTTTGTTGAAAAAGTCCGGCTAAGTTACTATGGCACAATAGATTAAATAATATTAAACAAACGTAACGATGAAAAAAATTCTACTATTTGCTCTTGCAGCAACATTAACCCTTAACGCTTCCGCCGAGGGGTATCAAGTAAACACATTAAGTACTAAGCAGTTAGGAATGGGACACACTTCAGTTTCTCAGAAACTTAACTCAGAATCTGTATGGTTCAACCCTGCGGGAGCAGCCTATCAGGAGCAGAGATTCTCTATCTCAGCAGGTGCTACGGGCATTATGTCTGAGGCTACTGCGACCTTGGACGGCACAACCTACACAACCAATAACCCAATGTCGACTCCGTTGTACATCTACGCTAACTATAAGGTAGGCAAGAATCTAGCTGTTGGTTTCAGCCTCAACACCCCTTATGGTTCGTCGATGAGTTGGGATGATAACTGGGTAGGTTCGACTCTTGTTCAGAATATTAGCCTCACGGCATACACTGCACAGCCTACCATCTCGTATAAGATGTTTGGTGGTAAATTGTCAATCGGAGCAGGTCTTATGATGACTTGGGGTAACTACGAGCAGGCGAAGTCTCTATCTGCGGGTGTTGCAGATGTTGCGATGAGCGGCGAGGCTGGTCTAAAGTTCGGATATAATGTTGGTATCATGTACGATATCAACGATAAGTGGAGCATTGGAGCATCGTATCGCTCAAAGATTATGATGGAGGTTAACAATGGCGAGGCTGAGGTTGAGTACTCTTCTGAGGAGATGAAGGACTATATCTACACCTATGCAGCTTATGACAAAGATTGCGCCACTTTGGTTGAAACTGAGGCGTTGATGTCGAACGGATTCACCGCTGCGTTGCCTCTTCCTGGAACTCTTTCGGTTGGTACTACATTCTACCCAACTAAGAGGTTAACTGTATCAGCTGAGATGCAGTGGGTACAGTGGAGCGCTTACGATAGCTTGGATATCAACTTCTCAGGCTCGGAGATAAGCTACGAGAAGAACTACTCCGACACATTTATGTTTCGTTTCGGAGGTCAATATGAGCTTTGCGACGCGATAACAGCTCGCGTTGGATTCTACATCGACCAGAGCCCTGTGGCAGATGACTACCTCAACCCTGAGACCCCATCTATGACTAAGTTGGGATATACATGTGGAGCTAGCTTTATGCCTGTTAAGAGCTGCCGCGACTTCTCGATAGATATCGCATACGGATATATCATGCCAGCTGGCTCTGAGCGTTCAGGCTCATGTGCTAATGGCACTGAGACCTTTGCCGCAACCTACACAGCTAAGGCTCACACGTTAGCTTTGGGTGTCAGCTGGGCATTCTAAGGAGGTCTATGAAGGTACTCATTATCGAAGATGAAGCCGCTTTGGCGGAGAGTATTGTAAGAACTCTAAATAAGGAGGGCTATCTCACTGAGGTAGCCCACACCTTTTCGCAGGCTCGCTCGAAGATAGGCCTCTTCGAGTATGACTGCATCCTGCTCGATATTATGTTGCCAGGGGGTAGTGGACTTGATATTCTGCGCGAGATAAAGGCGAGTAACCTATCGGGCGGAGTGATAATTATCTCAGCCAAGGATTCGATAGATGATAAGGTCGATGGACTCAACCTTGGGGCTGATGACTACCTTGCCAAACCCTTCCACCTCTCGGAGCTAACAGCCAGAGTCAATAGCATTATTCGACGCAAAGGCAATGGTGGCGGAAATGTCGTCACCATCGACAACCTTACCATCTCGCTGGATAAATCGACTGTTGCGGTGGATGGTGTGATGCTCGATTTGAGCCGCAAGGAGTATGATATTCTTCTCCACTTGGCTATGCGCCGAGGGCATATAATCAGCAAGGAGAGCTTGGCTGAGGCTGTTTGGGGCGACTTTATCGACCAGGTCGACAACTTCGACTTTATCTACACCCATATGAAGAATCTGCGCCGTAAACTCACTGCCTCACACTCTCAAGTCGAGATTAAGGCTATCTACGGTTTTGGTTATAAAATAGAGTAAATGAAGTTTTTGAACCATATAATGTTGCGTGTAGCCATCTCGCTGTCGGTGGTTATAGGGGTGTGGGCTGTGATATTCTACTATATCATCGTCGACGAGGTGAACGACGAGACCGATGATGTCCTGGAGGATTACTCTGTGATGATTATCCAGAACTTCCTATCGGGGGAGCAGATGCCAACCAACGATAATGGCTCGAATAGCACCTATTACCTACGCCCTGTGAGCCGTGATAGTTTGGCTATAGCCAAGAGCGAGCAGGGGTTCTCCAATGAGGATATCTATATTAAATATAAGGGGGAGAGTGAACCTGCCAGGGTTCTGCGACAGGTATTTATGGATGCCGATGGTAACTACTACCAAGTGAGGGTTCTCACCCCGACTATCGACAGCGACGACCTCGTCGAGGCAATATATCGCTCTCTGGTGGCTCTATTTCTGCTGCTGTTGATACTAACACTCCTTATCAATATCTTTGCGATAAAGAGTGCTCTTAATCCACTCGATAGATTTATGATGTGGCTTCATAATAGTAGTGTCGAGAACTCGCTGCTGCCATCAATTGAGAGAGGTAATGTCCGTGAAATCAACGAGTTGATAGCAGCGGTTGAGTCGTTTGCTCAACGTAGCCAATATGCATTCGAGCAGCAAAAAGAGTTTATAGGCAACGCCTCACACGAGCTGCAAACCCCAATAGCGATATGTCAAAATCGACTGGAATTGCTCTGCGATAGCGGTTTGACCGAGAAGCAGATGGAGGATGTGGCGGAGTGTCTCTCGACCCTTTCACGTCTTGCGCGACTTAATCGTTCGCTGCTTATGCTCTCGAAAATCGAGAATGGAGGCTTCGAGAGCTCCCAGGTTGACCTTAATGCCCTGGTTGAGAGTAGTGTAGAGCAGCTACAAGAGCTATATGAGCATCGTCATATCAGCGTAGAGGTTAACCAGAGTGGTAGTGCTATCATTCAAGCCAATCGAGAATTAGCCTCGACAATGATCGTAAATCTTGTGAAAAATAGCTACTCACACAATGTCGATGGTGGCAGAATTGTGGTGGATATTAGCTCAGAGAGCCTCACTGTTGCCAATAGTGGAGTGGAGGGTGAGGTTGATAGCGAAAAAATATTTACACGTTTCTACCAAGGTAAATCCAAATCGGGAAGTGCCGGACTGGGGTTAGCTATAACCCACTCTATCTGTAAGTTATACGGATTTAAGCTAGGCTACTTCTTCGCCGATGGACTCCACCGCTTCCAGATAAAATTCAAATAATTCTACTTTTTGTTGCAATCTTCAGTTTCTCTTCAGAATTGGGTTCTACTTTTGTGTTAAGATTAAAAACCAATTAAAAATAGAGTATTATGAAAAAGTTATTATTTGTAGTTGTAGCAATGCTAGTGAGCATCACAACCCTATCAGCAGAGGAGAGAGTTATCGACAAGAGCCAACTTCCTATGAGCGCTCAATCGTTTATCAAAGAGTATTATCCAAACGACAAAGTGTCGCTGGCGACAATGGAGAAGAGCGTCCTAGATAAGGATTATAAGGTTATCCTCACCAATGGCGTAAAGGTCGAGTTCGATGGTAAAGGTAACTGGAGCAGCGTGGAGTGTAAAAAAGGTAGTCAAGTGCCAGCGGAGATTATCCCGGCGAATATCAACTCTTACGTAAAGAGCAGCTTCCCTAAGAGCAAAATCGAGAAAATCGAGCGCGATAAGAGATTCATCGACATCGACCTGAACAACGACATCGAGCTAAAGTTCAACCTCAAAGGTGCTCTGGTTGAGTTTGATAGTTAGTTGATGTTATTTTTCTGAGAATTTACTGAGTCATACTGAGAATTTCTGAGTCTTACTGAGTCTCAGTTTTTCTCAGTTTTTCTCAGTTTTTTCTCAGAAAGTCTCAGTCCTTCTCAGTTTCCCGAATGGAGAAGAAAATTATGGGAGGTCGACCAGCAGGTTGCAGCCTCTGATTTCGCTGCGGTCGATGCGTCCTTCGATGCGGAATCCGCTGGGGGTTACCACGCCCATATCCTGGGTCTGGATAAATGCGCACGAGTGCCACGATGCCAGGTCGACGATGTTTATTCCGCCTCTAGAGCCCGCTTCGAGCTGTGCGAATGGGTTGTTGACATCTCGTATTACCACCCTCATCCATGGGGGTGTGGTGAAGAGTCCATCACCGAGAGAGTAGGCTTGGCTAGTCAGCTCAGCCATACCATACTCCGAGGCTATCTTCTCGACATTGAGAGCTGAGCGGAGTGTCTTATGTAGCTCGCTTTTAGGTAGTTCACGACGTTGTCCCTTCATGCCGCCAGTCTCCATTACGATAGTGTTTTCCAGGTGTAGCTCACCCCTCTCCGCCAGGTCGAGCAGTGCGTAGCTCACCGCAAGTAGTAGTTTGGGACGGTCGTCCTGGGTGAGTTTTTTGATAAGTTCGTCGTGGTTTCTCAAGAAGAAACCACCCCCGGCACTGCGGTCGATAAATCGCTCGACCATGTATATCAGCGAAGAGCCTTCGCGTTCGAGGTAGCCTGGAAGTAGAGCGTAGATTGAGAGCTCGCTAAGTGCTCCGAATTGTAGTTCGAAGGCTGCCACGGCAACCTGCTCGTAGTGGCTGAGCGAGGGCATAGCGTGACGAGACTGAACCGAGCCAGTTGTGGCGCTCGATGTGAATACCACCTCTGGGGCGCTCTCTGCGCAGTAGACATCGCAGTGTTTGAATAGCTCAATTGGCATAAATGGAATCTGAGCCACGGATTTCACCGCAGTCGGGTCGCACTCGATAAGTTCGAGGTAGCGACGATATGGCTCGCAGCGTTGAGCCTGAAAAGCGAATAGCTCAACTGCGCAGCTCTCGAAGAGCTGAGGGGATTGGGCTACACGCCTCCATAAACTCTCCATTGTGCTCTACATTAGACCCATACGTTGGCGAGCATACGCCATAACCCAGGCTGGAGCTTGCTGTTTGTTGATTTGGTCGCGCATAAAATCCATATATGGAGCGACATGTTTGAAGTACTTCAACAACCCCTCGCAGAGCGTATTTTTGCGATACCCCTCATCGTCGCTATTGAAACGGTGTTTAGGGCACTCACCACGACACGCAAAGTAGTATTTACACTGCATACACTCCCTTGGCAGCCCATTACGCTTAGCCAACCCGAAGTCGATTCTACGACGTGAGGAGTAGATATCTGCAAGGTGTGTCTGTGTGATATTTCCAAGTTTAAATTCGGGATATACGAAGTGGTCGCATGAGTAGACATCGCCATTATGCTCCACCACCAGTGCATCACCACACGTCTCACACATCGAGCAGACCCCGGCTTGAACTCCGCACCAGTTGGCAAGAGTTGCGTCGAACATCTGAACATAGTATCGACCCACATCCGAGATAACCCACTCGTCGAAGATGTCTATAAGGAATTGCCCATACCCCTTAGCCGAGACAGACCATGGAGCTAGGTGAGCCCCTTCGTGCTCTGGTGAGACGATGAGTGGACGGTGAAAACCCTCTTTATCGACCACATGTTCGACAGCTGGTAGGAACTGCATGTAGGTGCTACCCAGCCTCTTGAAGAATCGGTAAATCTCAGCGCCACGACCCTCACACTTGCTATTAACAACGCTTAGGGTGTTGAACTCGACACCATGTTTTTTGAATAGGTCGATTGCTGCCATCACCTGCTTGAAGGTCGGTTTTTGGCTCTTGGTTAGGCGGAATGAGTCGTGGATATCCTCTGGTCCATCAATCGACACTCCAATCAGAAAGTCATACTTGGCGAAGAGCTTACACCACTCGTCATTGACTAATAAACCGTTGGTTTGGAGTGTGTTAGATATCTTCTTGCCCTCTGCGTATTTGGCTTGAAAAGCCATCGCCTTTTCGTAGAACTCCACCCCAAGAAGTAGAGGCTCGCCACCATGCCAGCAGAAAACCACCTCCTCGACCTCGTTGCTCTCGATATACTGTTTGACGTAGAGTTCGAGCAGCTCGTCGCTCATAACGGCCTGTTTGCCTCCATATTGCAGCGCTTTATCGAGGTAGTAGCAGTAGTGACAGTCGAGGTTACACGCCGAACCTGCGGGTTTCAACATTGTCGAGAACGAGACAGGTGCGCTCTGCTTGATGGCATCCTGGTATGTAAAGATTTCCTTGTTTTTCATGCCTATTTAAGGTTTGAAAGTTTTATACTAAATTTAGCGGCTTTGAGCAGTGAAGCAGCTGTTTTTTATCTTATATTCTTACCCCACCCCTAATACCCTCCCTCAGGGAGGGGACTTTGGGTCGCTTCGCTACCCCATTTGTTACGAGGGTGACTAATAAGTTGTAAAAACAATCCATTTCGTCATTGCGGCCTACGAGCCGCAATCTCATAATATGAAGATAATCAAGCCTATTTAGAGATTGCGGATCAAGTCCGCAATGACGTGTATAGGTGAGGTCTATACTTAATAGTCACCCTCATATTTTCCGCAGAACAAAAATAACACTTTTTTCTCTATTAACTACATCTATGTAGATAATATTTTATACCTTTACCAAAAATAAAATATTGCACATGAAATATCACAAAGATGAACCCCTATTCACCGCTACGGCAAAGATGGCAGACCTTATTTTAGAGAACTATAAACTGCTCTCGATGTTGCCACGTTTCGGTATCACATTGGGTTTCAACGAGAAGAGCGTCTCGACAATATGCAAAGAGGCTAATATTAGCCAGGAGCTATTCTTAATGATTTGTAATATAAATAGTTACGACCACTATACCCCCAATGCCGAGGAGTTGGAGAGTATCAAAATCGAGGAGTTGGTGGAGTATCTCACTCGCTCACACAGCTACTACGCCGATGAACGACTATCGGGGATTGAGTCTAAATTGGAGCTTATCAAGCAGGGGTGCGACTCTGCTCACCATCAAATTGTCGCCAAGTTCTTTGGGGAGTATAAGCAGGAGGTGCTCAACCACTTCGACTACGAGGATAGGGTTATCTTCCCATATATCAAGAGTTTGGTGCGTGAGAGAATCGAGCAGACATTCGATGTCGAGCAGTATGAGAAGAATCATGAGAATATCGACGACAAACTTAGCGATCTTAAGAGTATTATAATCAAGTACTTGCCAGAGAGTTATCCTTCAGAGAGGAGAATCGAAATTCTCAATGATATCTTTATCTTAGAGGATGATTTGAGCAAACACACCTGCATCGAGGAGCGAATTTTAATCCCTTTAGTTAAAAATATCGAACACGACAATGGCAAATAAACGAGTAAAAATAGCGATTGTCGAGACTAGCGATATTATCCGTATAGGTATCGAACATATCGTCGACAGCAAACCGCAACTCTCTATCGTTCATAGCGATAAGGAGTTTATCGAGGTGCTCCGCGAGGAGGTGGATATCCTCATTATAAATATCGACAAGCTCGCAGCCAAGGGGCGTGGGGTGGTCGCGGAGTTGTATCCCAACGCCGATATTATTGGTATAATCTATGGCTACTCGTCACCCGACCAACGTGCTGTGTGTGATGGAGTTATCGACATCTACGACTCTCCGTCTAAAGTTGCGCAGACTCTATGTCAGGGTGTTGATATCAAGGAGGAGGATACACTCACTCCGAAAGTTGAGGCTGGCGAGCTATCGGAGCGTGAAATGGAGGTCGTTGCAGCAGTGGCTAGGGGTTTGATTAGCAAAGAGATAGCCGACACTCTCAACATCTCGATACACACCGTAATGGCACACCGCAAAAATATCTCGCGCAAGACTGGCATCCGCTCTATATCGGGTCTTGTGGTCTACGCACTGCTTAACGGATTAATCGAGCAGAGCGAGGTTTTGAAGTAGACAATTTATTTATACCTTATTGCGGATTTTTCAGAGTCGCGATATCTTGTGGGGTGTACTCACCATTATCGAGCGAGAGGAGTCGATGTGTAATACCGTTGGTGAGGAGTAGATGTTTGGCTGCAAATACCCTATTATAGCGTGCAATTTGAGATGTAGCCTCGCTATCCAAAGCTACATCTGGGGCTTTGCATTCGACCAGTAGAAGGATCTGGTTATTGGGGTTAACTACGATAATATCAGCACGTTGCGCCTGTCCATTAATATTCACAGGGTATTCACACCTAATAAGCTGAGTCGCCACTCCGCACTCCTTGGTAAGGAAGGCGAGGATGTGTTGACGCACCCACTCTTCGGGGGTTAGGCGAAGGAATTTCTTGCGCAGTATATCCCACACCTCCATCTGCGTGGTGCCGGTAATTTGTCGCACACGCAGTTTAATAGGTGGTAAATTGAGCCTAGGTAGCTTGGTCATATTGTTTTAATGAAAAAATATTACTATCTTTAACCCCTGTAAAATTGTACAAAAGTATAGAATTTTTATGAAAAAACTCCTATTTATGCTAATATCTCTCGTCGTGCTACCTTTGGCAGCGGAGAATAGTGCCTTGCAGGGCACTCTATCGCACAATCGTGAAGGGCGCGGAGTTGCTATCTACCCATTCGATTCAGCCGAGCAGGCTGCCGCTAGCCTCACTGAGCAGCTCGATACCCTATCGAGTTACTACCGAGCGTTGAGCATCGAGAGGATGGAGGGTGGCTCGAAGTCGAGCTTTGGATATCTCAATAGCTGGGTAGGTCGTCAGCTGAAGTTGGTGGTGGGTTCATCACCTCAGCCATACGAGGTTTTGGTGAATGGTGAGGTCGTAGGCTACTCCTCGACGGGAGCGACTCCATCAATCTTCAACATAACCAAAGCGGCTCAGCAGGGTGAGCGTAATGAAGTGGTTTTCAAATATCTACCCTTCGAGGGCGTTGAGCGTATCGAGGGCTGGAGTAGCAGAGGCGATATGGTCGAGGATGCATATATCATCTCGCAACCAACGCTACATATTGTCGATATTTTCGAAAAAACTACGATTGCCGCAAGTGGCGTAGCTAGCTCGATGATTGGGGTGAGGCTACAATCCACCGCTCTGGGCGAGCAGCAGGCGCGTATATTCTACGATGTGACCTCCCCTCAGGGTGAGCTATTGACTCAGGGTTCACGTGATGTCGCTATCCAAATGCGTGGTGAGCAGAGCGTTACCTTCTCAGCTATAGTTCCCGACTCGATGTTGTGGAGTGCTGCATCTCCGACTCTTTACAGCCTCAATTTAAGGAATCAAAAGAGCGGTCGCAAGATGGAGCACATGAGCTTTAGCGTAGGATTCCGCTCGGTGGAGTGGGGTGAAAGTGGCAAACTATACATCAATGGCGAGGAGGTTGAAATCTCAGCCAAGAGGGTCGATGCGAGTATCTCGATAGAGGAGCTAGAGAGGTTCAAAGCCGAAGGGTTCAACACCTTTATCATCTCAGCGGGGCGTTACAATAGTCAGATATATAGTTGGGCAGATAGCCAAGGGGCTTACCTTATCCCAACCGCAGCGATAAATAGCAGCAAGGGTGGAGCAACAATCAAACGTGGCGACAACCCAACCAACGACCCTGCATGGCGTGAAATCTACACCTCACGCAGCGATGATATCTACTGTGTAACACAGGCTCACCCATCGGTCGTAGCCTTTGCCATTGGCGAGAGTTCGCTCAATGCAGATAATCTATACCACAGCTACCTCCACCTCAAAGCGAAGGGTGATAGTCGAGCTATAATCTACCTCGACAGCCAAGGACAGTGGAATAGTGATAAGATAGAGTTTAAAGTAATTGAATAAGAGTAGTAGCAGAAAGGATAAAATGGGAGTAAAGAAGAGATGTTATAAAGAGGCTAAGAGTCTCTTATCACTAATTGAGAGATGGCGCGAGAGGGGCGAACTAACCACTCTCGAACGAGATATGGCGTTGTCGAAACTATCAGCTATCTACGAGTCGATACTTCTCAGCACCTCAGAGCCAGATGAAGAAGATTATGAGGATGAGGTAGTTGAGCAAAAGCCGATAGAGGCGCAAGAGAGCGTTGTTGAGGCGATATCATCACTTCTGAATCAAGAGATTGAGGCGGAGGTGGAGGCTGAGGCTGAGGCTGAGCCAGAAGTTGAGGTCGAGGTTGTACTCTACGATGAAGATAATCAAGAGGTTGAGACTTTCAAAGAGAGCGAATCCCAGGGCGAAGATGAGCCTGAAATCGAGGTCGAGATGATACTCTACGACCAAGAGGAGGAGCAAGAGGAGGATCAGCCTGAGTCAGAGCCAACTCCTGAGCCAGAGCCTGAACCAGAACCTGAACCAACAACTGGGTTTGAGGCAAAGCCACGCTCTGCACGTCGTGCTGCGATTCTATCCCTCTACGATGATGATGAGGATAACGAGGAGGTAAACACTGTGGTACAGGATGTTACTCCAGAGTTAGAACCAGAACCAGAGAGTTTGGTTGAGGAGATAATCGAGGAGCAAATCGAAGAACAAGTTGAAGAAAAAATCGAAGAGATAGCCGAGGAGCAAACCGAGGAGAGTGTCAAAAAAGATAGCTTCTCGCCCGAAATCAAAAACATTGCTGAGCGACTATCCGAGAATATCGAGCGTCTATCCGACAAGCTGCAATCTGATAACAGTCAGACATTTGTAGCTGATAAGATTGCCTCTCTTACCGGTGGTCTTAGTCTCAACGATAAGTACGAGATAGCCAACGAGTTATTCTCAGGCGATGTCGAGAAGTTCGTCTCTCTGCTCGAAGAGCTAGACAAGCTCAGCAGTTTCGACGAGTGCGTTATCTACATCTCCGAAAACTACAACTTTTCGAGCAACACCCCAACAGTTGATATGTTCCTAAATCTACTCGAACGTAGGTTCGCATAAAACAGACTACTTTGGCTAAGTTATATATAGTTCCGACCCCTATTGGGAATCTTGAAGATATCACCTTAAGAGCAATCAAAGTGCTTGAGAGTGTGGATTTTATCCTTGCCGAAGATACTCGAACTACGGCATTTCTGCTCAAACATTTGGGTATCGAAAAGAGGATGTTTTCACACCATAAATTCAACGAACACGCCAAGGTCGATATGGTTGTCGAGTCGATTAACGCAGGGCGTGATGTGGCTCTGGTGAGCGATGCAGGTACTCCTGGCATCTCAGACCCTGGTTTCCTGCTGGTGCGTAGCTGTGTTGAGGCGGATGTTGAGGTGGAGACTCTGCCTGGTGCTACAGCCTTTGTTCCCGCCTTGGTTCAGAGTGGATTGCCTTGTGATAGGTTCACTTTCGAGGGTTTCCTACCCCACAAAAAGGGTCGTGTTAAGCTACTTACAGCCCTTGCGGAGCAGGAGCGAACGATGGTTTTCTACGAATCGCCATATCGAGTAGTCAAGAGCCTAACGCAGATGATTGAGCACTTCGGAGGGGATAGAGAGGCATCTCTATCGCGCGAGATAACCAAGAAATTTGAACAGACCGTGCGAGGCACTCTCACCGAGCTACTTGCCCACTTTACCGAGCATGAGCCTAAGGGTGAGTTTGTTATGGTCGTGGCAGGAAAACCTAAGTCGAAACATAATAGAGAGTCAGATGAGTAGTAAAAAACTAAACTTCCTTCAGAGAGTAGCCCTAGAGATAGTCTGGTCGATGTCGTGGTTGGTGGCGATTTTACCCCACTGGTTTCGATATAGGGTGTTGGCAAAGGCTATCTATCTACTTGTCTATAGGGTATTTAAGTATCGTATAGGCGTAGTGCGCGAGAACCTCTCAAATGCATTCCCTAATAGGAGTTATGCCGAGCGCGAAGTTATCGCACGTGACTTCTACACCTTCCTCTCCGAGGGGGTTGTTAGCACCATTTCACTAGCCAGGCGACGTCCCGAAAAGGGCACTATTATCAGCGCGAATGGTGGCAAAGCCTATAGCGATATAGGTGTTTTCGATACCAAGGGGCAGAATAATATCATTCTCACGGCACACTACGGGCTGTGGGAGTACCTTAGCTTTGCGGCGGATATCTACGGCAGATATGCTGCTGGGGTCTACCACAAATTGCAAAATCCTATCTTCGACGCTCTATTCCTTAGGCTGCGTATGGATAGGGGAGTTATCCTACTGCCTATCGCCGAGGCGTCGCGTTTCTGTGTGAAGCATCGTGATGGAGTCGAGGGCAGACCATTCTCGTTGGGGTTGATTGCCGACCAAGCTCCGCCACGACGAACTAATGCCAAGTGGTACACATTCCTCAACCAAGATACTCAATTCTATGACGGAGGCGAGAAACTTGCTCTAAGGCTCGGAATGCCAGTATTTTTCACCTATCAAAAACGCCTCTCAGCAGGTCGTTATCAATTCTTTATCGAGCAGATTTACGACGGTGTCGAGCCGGTCGTAGAGGGTGATATAACCGATGTATATGTCCGAAAACTCGAATCGATAATCGAGCAAGCTCCACACTTGTGGCTCTGGTCGCATAGGCGTTGGAAGCGTAAAAAGATAGATTAGTGAGAGAGGTAGCCGTTATAATTCTTAACTGGAATGGCGAGCATCATCTGCTAGAGTTCCTCCCCTCGGTGGTGGCATCGACTCCCCGTGAGGTGGATATCATAGTGGCGGATAATGGCTCGACAGACGGTTCGGTACAGATGTTGGCGAGTAACTTTCCGGAGGTCGAAATCATCTCGCTGGACAGAAACTACGGCTTTGCCCAAGGGTATAACCTTGCACTTAACTCGCTAGATTACAAATACTTCGTGCTGCTTAACTCCGATGTTAAAGTGACACACGATTGGTTGCCTCCTCTTATCCAAACACTCGAAGAGTATAGCGATTATGCAGCTGTAGCACCAAAGGTGCTCTCATATCAACAACCTACCCACTTTGAGCATGCAGGGGCTGCGGGAGGTTTTATCGACTACCTGGGTTATCCCCTCTGTCGTGGGCGTGTGATGGGTCGAGTTGAAAGTGACGATGGGCAGTATAACGACCCACGTGACATCTTCTGGGCTAGTGGCGCGGTGTTCGCTTGTCGAGCCGAGCTATTTAAGTCGATGGGTGGATTCGACCCCCACTTCTTCGCACATATGGAGGAGATTGACCTCTGTTGGCGCATGCAGCTTGCAGGCTACACCATCCGATATCAACCCCAAAGCGTTGTCTACCACCTGGGTGGAGGGACTCTCAAAGTCGACTCCGCACGTAAAAGATACCTCAATCATCGTAATAACCTATGGATGCTGCTGCGATGTGCTCCACTCCCTCAGCTACTTGTGGCTGTGATTCTTCGCCCACCACTCGACACCATCGCAGCATTCAGCTACCTGCTCCAAGGTAGCGTAGCATCCTTCGTAGCACCACTCAGAGCATATATCAGCACGCTCTGCTCACTCCCACGCCTACTGCGTGAACGCCATCAAATACGCTCCTCACGCCTCTGCGAATCGAGATGCGTAGTACCTCGCTCAATTATCCTCGATACCCTGCTTCACCGTGGTGTCGCATCCAAAAATTTCAAGTTCTAACACTGTTTTCCATTCAGACAACTGCCTAACGGCGTTTTTATTTTCTACAACTGTCCTGCGCGGACAGCGGCGGGGTGCTCCCCGCTGAGCTATTCGTTTTTACCGTTGTGGTTGTGGGTTATTAAGCGATTGTTTCACAATCTTTTGTGGCTATTGATATAGGGTGCTTTAAAGCGAGCTTTAGCACCCTATATCAACATCCACAACGCCGAGAACTCCATTCTCTATTAATAACCCCACTATGTCATTCAGAGCGAACGAAGTGAGTCGAAGAATCTCAAACACTCCCAAAACGTCATTGCGGGCTTGACCCGCAATCTCTTCATCATCAGTGTGTTGAGATTGCGGCTCGGAGGCCGCAATGACGTATATTATAAGGTGGGTTCTAAAAATTGCTTTTTCACTCCAAGATTTAGGACAAGAACCCGTAACATCCTAAATTGAAGCGTTTATCTAACATCAAAGTTAAA
>JBCQSY010000032.1:0-20807 GCA_047178865.1 Rikenellaceae bacterium | reverse complement strand
TTCAAAAGTGGGTTATAGTGACTCCTATTACCTATTTTTGTAAAATTAAAAAGGCGTGGTTAGTAGCTTAAAAGTATTTTAGGGAGAAATTAGAACTCCCCTTAAGTCTATTCTAATTTACTCTATCCCCTCGACCCTATTCGCTACACTCTCCATCAGCCACAACGGAGTAGATGTTGCACCACACACTCCAACCGATTCGCCACCATGAAACCATGCAGGGTCAACCTCGCTCGCCTCCTCGACATTATAACTGCGCTCATTCGCCCCTTTACACACCCCGAATAGAACCTTGCCATTCGACGACTTACGACCACTCACGAAGATTATAACATCGTGACACATAGCGAATTTACGCAAATCATCCTCGCGCGAGGAGAGCTGTCGGCAGATAGTGTCGTCGATAGTCAACTCCTCGGCGGAGTAGATTCTCTCCCGCAGAATCTGGGCAATCTGCTCGAATAGAGCGATGCTCTGTGTGGTCTGCGAAAGGAAGTATATCGGGTGCGAGAAGTCGACCGCCTCAACGTCGTCAACTCCCTCTATAACAATAACATCGTCGTCGACCTGCCCGGTGAGTCCGACAACCTCGGCGTGTCCTCTCTTGCCCAGTAGAACCACCGAGCCTGCAACTTCACCCATCAAGGCGTGTGCACGTTTGACAACCCTCTGCAAGCGAGCAACCACAGGACATGTCGCATCGAGAAGCTCTAAGCCTCCACTCTGAGCGAGCGAGTAGGTCAGAGGTGGCTCGCCATGTGCTCGTATAAGCACCCTCTCGCCTGGGTTCAACGAGGATAACTCTCGCTGCGAGATGGTCGACATACCCATCGTTTCGAGGCGTTGTACCTCGCCACGATTGTGGACTATATCACCTAGTGAGTAGACCTTGCCACCATCTTCGAGCGCGCTCTGAGCCTGGTTGATTGCTCGAACTACCCCGAAGCAGAACCCCGAATTACTATCTATTTCAACACGTAATCTATCCATTTATCACCTTTGCAAAGTGCTCATCGAACCACTCCATCTGCTCCGCAGGGCTCATAAAGCTATTATCTAAAACCACCGCATCGTCGGCTCTGCGTAGTGGTGAGACCTCGCGGCTCTCGTCTGCTAAATCCCTCTCGACGATATTACGCTCGATATCTTCGAGCCGTACATCTTCGCCTTTACCCTTTAGCTCTAGGTATCTGCGCTCTGCCCTCACCGAACTTTGAGCGGTCATAAATATCTTGAACTCAGCTGCTGGGAATACCGCTGTGCCAATATCTCGTCCATCCATCACAACGCCATCACGACGCCCCATCTGCTGTTGGATTAAGGTCAATTTCTCCCTCACCTGGGGTATCGAGCTGACGTGGCTAACAAATTGGCTCACCTCAAGACCTCGTATATCCCCCTCGACACACTCGCCATTGACGTAGATGTCGCTGGCGCCACGCTGCGGGTTGAATTGGAACGATAGTTCGATTCCTGGTAACATCTCCTCCACAGCCTCTCGGTTGAGTACTCCGTTGGTGATACCTCCACCACGCAGCGCCGAGAGAGTGATAGCACGATACATCGCACCTGTGTCGATAAAGATATAGCCCAATCGTGCGGCTATAGCCTTAGCGAAGGTGCTCTTACCACACGACGAGTAGCCATCAATGGCGATAATTATATCTCTAGTTATCTTCTTCATTATCAGGTTGTAGGTTAGAAAATTGTCGATAGCATCGTTATCAAACCAAGTAGCAGGATTAACCCCCCGGCCACTCTATTTATAACGAGGAGGTGTTTGAGGCGGAAGTTATTTCGCAGCCTGTTTATCCCAAAAACCACCGCAAACCACCACAATATTGAACCGATAAAAAAGCCCGATATAACTATAACTGTGGTGGGTAGCTCACCTCGCATAAAGTGGTCGACTGGTTTGATATGAAACAGCGCGAAGAATGCCAGAATGTATGGTACAACGGCGATAAAGTTAGCCATAGTCAACCCCACAGTCGATATATAGTCGCGCCATGGAGAGGGTGTTTTCTTGCTATTTCTGCGGATATTACTCACATTAGTTCGCAACATAATCGAGAGTCCGATAACCGAGACTATCATCCCTCCGATAATCCTCAAAGGGAAGCTATACTCCTCTAACTCGTTGCTAATTAGCGAGTAGAACATATATGATATCAACGCAAGAAAGGTATCAGCACTCGACACCCCAAGAGCTGAATGTACTCCCGCGTGGACTCCTCGACTCAAAGTTCGTTGTATGGTCATAATCGCCACTGGCCCAACGGTTATCGATGCCGCAACACCAACCAATATGGCACGAGGTAGTATATCTATAATTTTTGTTACCATTAAAATTTCTCAAACAATGTGTAATATGCAACAAATATACAAATTTTTTCGATACAAATTTATATTTTGACTATATTTGCAATATGAAAACGATTCTTGATAACGATATTAAGTTTATCAGCGGTGTAGGCGAGGAGCGTGCTCGACTTCTGGCGAGTGAACTCTCTATCCACTCGCTGCGAGATATGCTGCTGCATATCCCATTTAGATATATCGACCGTTCGAGAATTTACCGTATATCGGAGATTACCGACGAGCAGATTCCATATATCCAAATCAGGGCTAGAGTGCTGAATATCAGCTATTCGGGTGAGGGTCGCAAACGTCGTCTCACGGCTCTGGTGGGTGATGGCTCTTCGAGTGCTGAGCTGGTGTGGTTTCAGGGGATTAAGTGGATTGAGAAACGGTTGGAGATTGGACGTGAGTACCTTATCTTCGGTCGTCCAACCATCTTTCGAGACTCTCTGTCGATGGTTCATCCCGAAATTGAGAACATCGACAAAGCACTAACCTCGAAGGTACGTAGCCCCTTGCAGGGTATATATAGCACCACCGAGAAGCTCTCACGCTCGATTGGCGTGAAGGGTATCCACAATATAATCACCTCGACCTGGTCTGCTATCGAGGGGAAGGTGGTCGACTATATGCCTCAGTGGATAATCAAGGAGTTTAACCTCCTGCCGTTGGAGGCTGCACTATTCAACACCCACTTTCCGCAATCAAACGAACTGTTAGAGCGTGGGCAGTATCGCCTCAAGTTTGACGAACTGCTTGGTTTGCAGCTAAATATCATTGGGCAACGTAGCGAGAGAGTAGCTAAACTCAACGGTTATCTACTCCCCAAGGTGGGCGAGAAGTTCAACACATTCTACAACACCATGTTGCCCTTTCCGCTAACGGGTGCTCAGAAGAGAGTAATCAAGGAGATACGCCAAGATACCGTTTCGGGATATCAGATGAATCGTCTGCTTCAAGGTGATGTGGGTAGTGGAAAGACTATCGTTGCGCTAATCTCGATGTTGCTCGCCATCGACAACGGTTTCCAAGCGGTGATGATAGCTCCAACCGAGATTCTCGCACGTCAACACTACGCCTCAATCGAGCGGATGTGTTCGTCTCTGGGGTTGAATATCAGGGTGTTGTGTGGTTCAACTCGTGTCAAGGAGCGTCGCGAAATATTACAGGCTCTTATCTCAGGCGAGGTCGATATCATTATCGGAACGCACGCTCTGTTGGAGGATAGCGTTCAGTTTCAAAATCTTGGCTTTGTGGTTATCGACGAGCAGCACCGTTTCGGAGTTGAGCAGCGTGCTAAGCTCTGGCGAAAGAGTGCTCAGCCACCTCATGTGCTGGTGATGACCGCAACACCGATACCTCGAACCCTGGCGATGACTCTATATGGAGACCTCGATGTTTCGGTTATCGACGAGCTGCCCCCAGGGCGTAAACCAATCCGCACAGTCCACTATATGGACTCGGCACGACTCCGCCTGCAAGGCTTTATGCGTGAGCAGATTGCGCTAGGTAGGCAGATTTATGTGGTCTATCCACTTATCAAGGAGTCCGAGGCGATGGATTATAAAGATTTGGAGGATGGATTCCTCTCGATGACACGTGATTTTCCTCTGCCTGAGTACAACGTTAGTGTCTGTCATGGTAAGATGAAGGCGGCGGATAAGGAGGAGTCGATGCGTCAATTCAAGAGTGGCGAGGCTCAGATATTGGTCGCCACTTCGGTAATTGAGGTGGGAGTAGATGTGCCCAACGCCTCGGTGATGGTGATAGAGTCAGCCGAGAGGTTCGGTCTCTCGCAGATGCATCAGCTACGTGGTCGTGTGGGACGAGGTGCTGAGCAGTCGTTCTGTATCCTTATGTCGGGTGAAAAACTATCACGTGAGTCGCGCCGTAGGCTTGAGGCGATGTGTGAGACAAATGATGGATTCCGCCTCTCGGAGCTTGACCTTCAGCTACGTGGCGCAGGAGATATGAGCGGAACACAGCAGAGCGGCGATATTATGGAGCTAAAGGTGGCAAACCCAACACGTGATATCAATATCCTCACCGCCACTCGCTCGCTTGCCGAACGTATCCTCGCGGATGATATATCACTCACTAACCCTGATAATCAATCCCTTACCGAGCTACGAGATAGGTACGCCCCAAAAAGAGAGCGTGACTTCTCGATGATTAGCTAACCATTTGGTACAAAAGAGGTGGTTATTAAGCGAGACTATTACCCATATACGTCATTGCGGACTCCGAGCCGCAATCTTATCCTTTTTTTTACTGAGAATTTACTAAGAATTTTCTGAGTCTCAGTCTGTCTCAGTTCTTCTCAGTCTGTCTCAGTTTTTTGAGATTGCGGGTCGTAGCCCAATCGTGTCCTAAACAAGTGTTTAAAATACTTATTATTAGAAAGTTACATATAGGAATCCCCCCTAGTATTAATTCCACAAAAAACACCCTCTTTACGTTATTAAAACCCACAAACGTCATTGCGGGCTTGACCCGCAATCTCTTCATCATCAGTGTGTTGAGATTGCGGCTCGGAGGCCGCAATGACGTATATTATAGATATAATTACATGGTGAATTTTATTCTGTAATTTATTTAGGACAGGATTGGGTCGTAGCCCGCAATGACGATTTGGCTGCAATGACGCAGAGCTTGGGTTACAACTCTAGGTCTACATCAAACATCTCGACCCAAGGCAGACCCTGCTCACCCAACTCCTTAAGGAATGGGTCTGGGTCGAAATCCTCGACATTGAAGACTCCCTCACCACGCCACAATCCCTTGGCGAACATCGCAGCTCCAAGTGCTGCGGGAACTCCCGTTGTGTAGCTAACAGCTTGTGTTCCAGTCTCGTGGAAAGCGCTCTCGTGGTCGCAGTTGTTGTAGATATAGTAGGTGCGCTCAACTCCATCTTTGACTCCCTTAATGCGGCATCCTATCGAGGTCTGCCCTGAGTAGTTCTCGCCCAACGATTTAGGGTCTGGAAGAACAGCCTTAAGGAACTGGATAGGTACAATCTCGACACCCTCGTAGATAATCGGGTCGATACGCGCCATGCCAATATTCTGAATAACACGTAGATGCGTTAGGTACTCCTGTCCGAAAGTCATCCAGAAACGTGCCCTCTTCAGAGTTGGGAAGTTCTTAACCAACGACTCCAACTCCTCGTGGTAGATAACATAAGACTCTCTCTCGCCAATGCCTGGGTAGTTCAACCCCTTATGTATCTCGTGTGGTTCGGTCTCAATCCACTCGCCATTCTCGTAGTACTTGCCTCGTTGGCTCACCTCGCGGATATTAATCTCAGGGTTGAAGTTGGTGGCAAATGCCATTCCGTGATTTCCGGCGTTGCAGTCCACGATATCGAGGTAGTGAATCTCGTCGAAGTGGTGCTTTGCTGCATAGGCGGTGAATACCGAGGTTACACCAGGGTCGAATCCACAACCCAAAATCGCAGTCAGCCCCTTCGCCTTAAACCTATCTTGATACGCCCACTGCCATGAATACTCAAATTTAGCTTCGTCCTTAGGCTCGTAGTTCGCCGTATCGAGGTAGTTGCAACCACACTCCAAACATGCATCCATAATGGTTAGGTCCTGATAAGGCAGCGCAACGTTTACAACGATATCCGGAGTGTGCTCATTGAATAGAGCAACCAGCTCCTCGACACTATCCGCATCAACTTGCGCGCTCTTTACTCGATTGCCACCAATCGCCTGAGCGATAGCATCACATTTCGATTTGGTACGTGATGCCAACACGATATCCGTAAAAATTGGGTTTGCCGCAATTTTATGGGCTACAACTGTTCCTACACCTCCAGCCCCTATAATCAGCACTTTACACATGTTTCTATATATTGTTAAATAACTAAAATCACAAAAATCTCGACAAATTTACCAAAAAATTTTGGTATTACAAAAAAAACCTCTACATTTGCACCACCAAAAGGAACAAATAGGGTTAAATATCAGATTTGTTTAATTGGTAATCGGAGATCCTGTAGCTCAGCAGGTAGAGCACAACACTTTTAATGTTGGGGTCCTGGGTTCGAGTCCCAGCGGGATCACTTCAAAAAACGCTAATCATCACTGATGATTAGCGTTTTTTCTGTTTTGAGACTACCTCTGGTTAGAAACCTTTATTGAAACGATTCTCTAGCTTATTCGCGCCATACTTCTCCATCTCGATAAGTTCAATCTCGTAGCGTAGGGTCTGGTAGGGTTTAACACCCATCGACTCATCACCCTGCTCGCCATACATCAACTTCGATGGGATAACAGCCTCTAACTTACCACCTTGCCCCAACATCTTAAGGCTCTCTTTAACGCCATCGGGCATCTCATCGAGTGCTGCGACGATTGTGTCGCCCTTGATTTTCGACGAGTAGAGCGTGTCGCCTGAAACAGAGTAGATATTGTAGCAAACTTTGATTAGGTCGTTGTCGTAGCGAGGCGTAAACTTCTCATCACCAATCTCTTGGATATGGTATGTGAGTCCGCTCTTTGTGCGAGTAAATCGACGATTCGCATTAGCTAGCTCGCTAAGGTATATCTCCTCGACAGCACGGTGGCTCTCAGGGAGCAGGTAGGTGTGATACTTAAGGAAGTAGTCTCGTGCGTCCTCATCCGAGAAGAGGCTCTTTTTCGAGAATCTCTCGCGGATAGCACGACACACCACCTCGACATTTATCGAGTCGATATCGGCGATATTATCGGCGATATTCATACCTATAATATACGACACCGAGTCCATCGAGTTATTAATAGAGGCTACTTTACCTCTACTCTCGCCGCCACCGCCACACGCTACACTCAGTAGTAGTAGCAGTAGTGTGGATAGTTTCACTGCTATTTTAAACATTCTTTTTTCTCTCTTTTGTGGAAGATATTAACAAGTAATATACCAAGTAGTGTTGCGCTGAGCGAACTTAGGAGTATGGCGATTTTACCCTGGTTGACGAATGTCTCACTCACTCCACCGAAGGCTAGCGAGTCGACAAAGAGCGACATGGTAAATCCGATACCTCCGAAACAAGCGACAGCTATCAACATAGGCCAAGTTCCACCTTCGGGCATAGCTGCGATTTTGAACTTCACCGCTAGATAGCTGAATAGTGTGATACCTAGTGGTTTACCCACAACCAATCCCAAGAATACACCCAGCCCGATATACCCCTCTTGAGCGTGGTGCGCGAAGATATTGAGGTACTCCAAGTTGATAGTCACACCCGCATTAGCTAGTGCGAAGATAGGCATTATGAAGAATGTGATATATGGCGCTAGAACCCTCTCAACACGGTGGCTCATATCAATCGAACCTCTCGATAGAGAGTACATCTCACGCATCTCCTCACGGAATTTATCTTCGCTATGGTTTCCATGCTCGTCGAGCTTGTATCCATCTTTGAGCATATCACGTAGCCTCTGTTCGAGGTTTTCGGATTTGTGGATAAAGTACTGCTTAGTGTATCGAGGTTTCGATGGGATAAGTAGTGCTACGATAACTCCCGATAGGGTAGCATGGACTCCTGAGTAGTAGAATAGTCCCCATATCAGGATTGCAGGGATACCATACCATATACCTCTACGCTCACCCAGGCGGTTAATAACATACATAAATATCATCAACACGATAGCCATCGCAAGGTAGTTGAGCTTGATAGCTCCACCATAGAATAGCGCGATAACCAATATCGCACCAAGGTCGTCGACGATAGCCAGTGCCGTTAGGAACACCTTCAACGAGAGAGGCACTCTATCACCCAATAGCGAGATAATACCAATAGCGAATGCAATGTCGGTAGCTGTTGGGATACCCCAACCACCTGCACCGAACGTGCCTGCATTGAGCGAGGTGTAGATAAGAGCTGGCACAACCATACCACCCAGTGCGGCAATAGCTGGAAGGATAGCCCTATCGCGACTAGATAGCTCGCCTCCTTTGCTCAACTCGCGCTTAATCTCCAGACCTACACCGAAGAAGAATATCACCATCAGACCATCATTGATAAAGGTCTCGACAGTCATTCCCCTAGGGAACACCAGATCCAGACCTCCATTTTTGGATTGGATAATCATAGATGTATCAGTCGATAGAATCTTGTGATATATCACCGCTAAATCTGGGACATTAGCCACAATCATTGCGATGATAACACCCACTAGTAGCACTATACCACCCATCCATGGCTCACGGAATAGTTCACGGCGGCGCTCTCCAAAGCCGTAGTTGTACTTAACCCAGCTGTATTTAGAAATGTACCTCATAATTTGTAGAAGTTTGAGTTATAAATTTTGTAAATTGTTGTTATCTATTTTGCTCTTTTCAATGTCACGCCACACAGTTTCCACAACATCCTCACCCCGACTATAGTGTCGACACGGCTAAATGGAGTCACCTCAACTAGGTCGAAACCAATTATCTCACGCCCCGACTCTGCGACCATCTCTAGTAGCAGGGTCGCTTGATTGAAACTCAGCCCACCAGGGACCGGAGTGCCAGTCGAGGGGGTTAGCTCGATGGATAGGCCATCAATATCGAAGCTGATATAGACCCTTTGCGGTAGTTTGTCGACAATCTCTCGACACTGCTCGCTCCAGGTTTTGCCTTGGAAAGCGGCTCGTGAGAGTGTGTAGTCGCTAAATGTAGCCACCCTCTCGCCCCAGCTTTGAGCATAGTCGCTCTCACCTTGCGAGAAGTCGCGCACGGCGACCTGAACCAGACGACTCACCTGCGGAATCCTCTCCAATACATTATACATCACCGAGGCGTGGGAGTAGTCGAAACCCTCGTAAGCCCTGCGCAAATCACGGTGTGCATCTATGTGTAGAATCCCGAAATCGTCACACGACTCAGCCAATGCAGCGATTGCTCCATAGGGTGTTGAGTGGTCGCCACCAACCACACCGACAATCTTGCCTCGTTGGATAAGCTCCTCACACTGCGCCTTAACCTTAGCGTTGAACTCCTCGCAGCCACGATTTACCACCTCCGTTTGTGATAGTGAGGGCTCTCGACCCATCTCCAAATCGCTGATAACCTCCTGTGCTGCGGAGCGTAGCTCCTTGGATTTTTTCTCTACCTCAGGGTTGATGGGTACGGTAGCTATACCTCGACGCCATGCATCGGGGGCTAGTTCGTCATAAAAATCAATTTGAGAGGACTCCTCAAGAATCGCCGCAGGAGCTAGAGCCGTACCATCGCCATAGGAGACAGTAACATCCCAAGGCAGCGACACGAGAACCAACCTGGCACTCTGCTCATCGAAGGGCAGCGCGAAGTAGTTACCATTATCCACCCCCACTCCATCAGGGTTAAAATTGAATCTATCCATCTGGGTCATTAAGAATCTGTTTAGAATCGACCTACAAAGTTAGAAAAGTTTTATCGGATAACCTAAAAATATTCCTAAAATATTTTCTTTTTGTCATTGCGGGCTTTTGAGCCGCAATCTCATTTTTTCGTCTGTGCTGAGAATTACTGAGTCTTACTGAGAATTTACTGAGTCTTACTGAGTCTCATTTTTCTCATTTTTCTCAGTCTTTTCGAGATTGCGGCTCGTAGGCCGCAATGACGATTTGGGTCTCAGTTTTTCTCAGGAAGTCTCAGCCCTTCTCAGAAATTCTTATTTCTTTGCCGGTTCGTTCAGTTTGACGCCCTCGCCAAGGGTGTAGACAACGGGCACGATAGAGTGGTCGTCGTTGAATTGTAGCTCCTCGAAGCAAGCCGAGCGGCGGTGGAATGTACCTTGGTTAACGTCGCCACGTTGGTAGAAGATATACCACTTGCCCTTATACTCAATTACTGAGTTATGGGCTGGGGCATCGCGTTGCTGTTCAGTGATATAGCCTTTGAACTCGGCATACTTACCATCGAATAGAGGAGAGTCTGATACCCAATGTCCTGTGCGCCAGCCTTTGCGTGCGGTGAAGTGGTACTTGCCATCACGTTTGAATACGTGTACAGCCTCAGCAATCTCCTCCTCGCTTAGGCGAACCCAGTCGCCATCCAGCTCAACCATATTATCTTTGAGTTTAGCGCCCATGATATGGTTACCTGGCTCGCCAAGGTCTATTTTATGGTCGTTTCCGTAGATATATGCCTGTCCATCGTCGTCGACAAATACCGTCGGGTCGAAGATAGATGTGATTTTATCGGTCACAGCCTCCTCCCAAGGTCCGTAGGGTGTACGGCTCTTAGCCACGCCGATATGTGTCTTATCATAAGGGAAGTAGAAGTAGTACCATCCATCCTTATACGCTGAGTCGGGAGCGTTCATCTGACCCTCAGCCCATGAGTACTCACGAGGGTAGATAAAGACCCCATGATTTGTCCAGTTAACCAAGTCGTCGCTTGAGATAAGCGCATAGTCCTGCATCGAGCTGTAGTTGGTAGCATCAGCCTGGTCGTGAGAGCAGTAGACGTAAACTCGACCTTCGTAGACCTCAGCTGCTGGGTCTGCTAAATATAGGAATCCCTTATCTTCGAGGCGAAGTATCGGGTTGTTTTGTGCGTTGAGCGATAGGGTCGCGGCAATAGCCAGAAGTAATAGGGTTAACTTTTTCATAATCAGTAGGTTTATAATAGTTTAAAATTTAAATCTTGCTCATCTTTGCCAGTAGCGCAAGGGCTGCTTGCTCCTTCTCTCTCATCTCGGTGGCCTCGACCTCGCTCTTGTCGCCCTGTCCGCAGAGGTGGATAACACCATGAACAACTACTCGGTGTAGCTCCTCGATAGCGGGACGAGAGAATAGGGCAGCATTGTCGTTAACAGTTTGGGTATCAATGTATAACTCCCCCGAAATGAACCCTTCGTCGAGGTCGCTCTCGTCGAATGTAATGATATCGGTGAGGTAGTCGTGTTGAAGGAATTGACGATTCACTTCGAGGAGTTTTTCCGACGAGGTGAAGATTACATTCACATCCCCCACTCTGTAACCAAGGGATAGAGCCACAGCCTTAAGCCAGGCAGAAATCAATCGCCTCTGATTGAAATGAAATCCCTCACAATCAATATAGTAACGTATTGCCATCTCTCTATTTTTTAAAGCAGTCCGACGCCTTCATCTTGGTTGAGGCATTTGGCGGATAGATTCCAAAGACTATCTTATACTCGCTATTCATCGTGGTGAGGTCGATAGCCGTACCCACCACTCCAAGAGCTGCATTTCGTGTAACACTCGACCCCTTGCTAACCATCACAGCAGAGAGTCCTGCGTAGGTGGTAATATACTCACCATGAGCCACATAGACATCGTAGTTGCCAGTGATACGGTTCTGTTTCACCTCGACCACTTTACCCTCATATATCGAGATAACCTTCGAGCCTTGCGAACCGACAATTTCCGCCATATTATCCATATATCGTTTCACCTTTCCGCCAACTACGGGGAGGTTCAGATTCGATGTTTTATTGCTGAACGAAGCACCCTGCTGGTTACCTTTGACCATCTTCTGAAGTTCGGAGATAGCCGAATCCAACTGTTTCTGTTTGAGCTGAGAGGCAGCTAGAGCCTGCTTCTCTTGACGGCTCATCTGGCTGATGCTAGAGCGAGCGGAGGATATATTATGCTCTAGATTAACACGTTGCTTAGCCAGCTTATCGACTGTTGAGGTTAGCTCCTGCGACGAGTTCTCCAACCTATCACGCTGCTGTTCCATCTCGTGGCTCAGCTCACGTATGCGCTCAATTCGCTCAGACCTGATTCGAGCAACCGAACGAACATAGACCAACCTGCGGCTCAAATCCGAAAAGTCCTCCGAGGTGAAGATATAGCTCAGGATAGTGTTTTGGCGATATGTTCGATAGGCATCACGCACCATCGAGGAGTAGGCATCACGCTGCTGCGAGAAGAGCACCTCCAGACTATCGAGGTTGTGGTTACAGAGCTTGATATCATCGTTGAGAATATTAATCTGCCCCTGCTGCACACGTATCAGCTGATTACGCTGCTCGATTTGATTAGCCAACGAGCGCACTTGACTCTCGTGAGCACTTCGACTCTTACGCAACTTTTCGGCCTCGCTCTGGCTCTGTGCAATCTGCTTTTCGAGAGTTGCAATTTTAGCCCTCTGTACTGCGATTTTATCGCTCTGCGCTGAGATTGGTAGCGCAATGGCTACAATCAGCGCAATGATAATAGATACCCTTACTCCACTCATTTTATCTCTTTTTTAAGCCTCTCCATCTCACTCTTTTTCTCCTCTATAATCTCCTGCGGATAGCCTGCCGCAGCTGCTCTGTCGAAGTAGACATCAGCCAAGAAGTACTCGCCCAGAGCCACCAACACCTCAGCGTAGTGGAGGAGAATCTCGCTATTGGTACTATCGAGAGCCATCGCCTGTTGCAGAGTGCTCTTAGCCTGCTGATAGTTCCCCACCAGGTAGAGGATATGCCCCTGAGTGTCGATATAGCTTGCGTTATTCTCGACAATGCTATTCGAGCGGGTCGACATAACCAGAGCCTTTGAGATGCTCTCAGGCGAGGGGTTGAATTGGGTTAGAGCGTAGGCGTAGTTATTGAGTGTGAGGTGGTTATTTTTGTCTGCTTTGAGTGATTTTTCGTATGCTGAGAAGCTCTGCTTAGCACTGCTGCTGCGAGCTTTCCCCTGGCTACTTTGAGCTATATTTTGGTAGCAATCACCCACCGCACCCCACAGTGTGCTCTGTATTACCGGGTCGGATTTAGTGTTGCGTATAGCCCACTTCAGCTTATCTATCGCCTTGGGCAGCTCACCTGCGAATTGATATGCATTCCCAACCCTGGGGTATAGATTAAGCGAGTCGGGGTAGAGGCTCAGTGCATAGCGCACGCCTTTTTCGACACTCTCAGGACGTTTTAGGAAAAACTCCACATCAATCAACGTCTCGATATGGTCATACTCTGGGGTGGGGTTGTCGTAGACCAAATCGGAGTATATATTCGAGATAACATCGAGCATTCCACCCGCAGCCAGATGCTTGGTGTAGATATCGAGCACCACTGGCGAGGTGGGGTGTTTATGCCATAGCGATAGCGCAACGGAGTTTATCTCCATATAGAATTTGGAGTAGAAGTTCCTGTCGGCGATAAAGCTCTCGAATAGCCCCGCTTTATACTCAACGCTTAGATTATCGCTCTCCACAACCTCGCGCGCCACCTTGAATAGAGCGGGGTAGTCGCCCTTGGCGTCGTACCACTCGATAAGCATCATCTTGGGTTGGATATTCATCGTGTCGAGACTCTGTGCACGCTCTATCTCCGCTTTGGCAAGCGAATCCAATCCATTTGACATATAGAGCGATGCGATAGCCAAGCGCAGCTCGATATCCTCACCCCATAGCTGGATAATGTTTTGTGCGATATCTTGGCTCTTTTCATAATCCTTGATGTTGTTGGCATATATCTCAAGCTGCATCAAGGAGGTCGATGGGTCGAAACCAAATCTACTTCGAGCGCTATCCAACACCTCGATAGCTCCTTCAAAATCGCCACTATGTCGGTGAGCCACAGCCTTTTGACGGTAGACGTCGACATCGGCATCGTCGCCCTCTATTAACTTGTCGTATAGTTTCATGGACATATCTGCACTCCCCGTGTTCAACAGCAGAAGTGCATATCGCCTAGCGTACCAGCTATTCGTCGAATCGAGCAGGTAGGCTCGCTGTGCGTAGTGGAGTGCGGTGTCTGCGCTCTGCGAGGAGTAGATATTCGAGAGGTAGTAGAGCGGTGGCGAGTAGAGAGGGTCGCTGTTCACAGCTTGGAGATATAGCTCCTTGGCGGTGGCTAAATCACCCTTAATCTTCTGAGCGACAACTCCATCGAGTGTTAACCTCACAGCGCGACTCTCCTTTAAGGAGTCGGTTGGTATAAGCTCTGTTAACTCCTGCTCTGCGCCAATTATTGAGATGGTGCAGAGCAGTGATAGCAGTGCTAATATGGAGGCTATTTTTTTCAACCCTACAACGCTTTATCAAACTGATTTAGGAAACGTATATCGTTCTCGAAGTACAAACGCAAATCTCGTACCCCATATAACAACATGGCGATACGCTCAACTCCCATACCAAAGGCGAATCCCGAATATTTCTGGGTGTCAATGCCATTTGCTGTGAGTACATTTGGGTCGACCATTCCACAACCCATAATCTCTAACCAGCCGCTACCTTTGCAGACGTTGCAACCCTTACCGCCACACAAAACACACGAAACATCGACCTCGGCTGATGGCTCGGTGAATGGGAAGTATGATGGTCGCATTCTGATTGTTGCTCTCTCGCCAAATAGCTCCTTGGCGAAGTAGAGGATAGATTGTTTCATATCGGCAAAAGAGACCCCCTCGTCGATATATAGTCCCTCGATTTGGTGGAAGATGCAGTGTGCACGGTATGAGATAGCCTCGTTACGGAACACCCTTCCTGGGCATATCACACGCAGAGGTGGCTGAGCATGCTCCATCGCACGAACCTGAATCGAAGAGGTATGGGTGCGCAACAACACATCGGGAGCGATAAAGAATGTATCCTGCATATCACGTGCAGGGTGCTCTGGTGGGAAGTTCAACGCTGAGAATACATGCCAATCATCCTCGATTTCGGGACCATCCGCCACCGAGTAACCAAGTCGAGCAAATAGCTCAACGATTCTATTCTTAACCAACGATATTGGGTGGCGAGATGCCAAGGTGTATCCTCCGCCAGGGCGTGTCATATCATCGATAGATGAAGATGTCGACTCGCTGCTCGATTCTACCTGCTCGCGCCACTGATTAATCTGCTCTGTGGCTCTGTTTTTAAGGGAGTTGAGTTTCTGTCCGAACTCACGCTTTAGCTCAGGAGAGACACTCTTGAACTCCTCCATAAGGGCATTAAGCTCACCCTTTTTACCCAAAATCTTGATACGTAGCTGCTCGACATCTGCCGCAACTTTTGGCTTGAAACTCTCTAATTCCTTTAGAATAGACTCTATTTTATTGTTCATACGCTCTGATGTAAAAAATATAATGCGCAAATTTATACATTTTTTTTTATTTTTCACTATATTTGCCAATGGATTATCCTAAAGAGAAGTGCTTATGAGACCATTATCAAGATATATTTTTAGCAACACGTCACTTCGAAGAGTTTTTGTGTTGGCTCTTTTCTCTCTTTTCGGGATGAATGCTCTTTACTCTCAGGAGGTTACCCCGGTCGATTCAAAGCGTGGGGTGGGGTTGGTCTTATCGGGAGGTGGAGCTAAGGGTATCTACCATATCGGGGTAATCAAAGCACTCGAAGAGAGTGGAATACCTATCGACTATGTCGCAGGAACTTCGATGGGTGCAATTATCGCAGGATTCTACGCTGCGGGCTACTCTCCAGAGCAGATGGAGGAGCTTGCCGTATCGGGGCAGATTCAGAAGTGGCTGTCACGCAATATCGACTCGAACTACGGTGCACTCTACCGCCAATATAAAGAGCTACCATCCTTCGTCTCGTTTCGATTGGGCGTCGAGGGGTGGGGTAAATCCAATAAAGAGAAGGGTGAAAATATCAGCGAAATCGCCCACGAACAGGGTGAGGATGGCTATGGTGGCGATATCTCAGAGCAGGAGTCACCAACCTCGAAGAGGAGTAAAGCCTCATTTTTCATGCCTCAAAGCCTTATCTCTTCGGCACAAATCGACATGGCTCTAAGCGAGATATTCACCCCAGCATCGGTTGTGGCTAAGGGTGATTTCGATGACTTGATGGTGCCGTTTTTGTGTGTGGCGAGCGATATGGTCTCGAAGAGTGCGGTGACTCTAACCAGTGGCGATTTGGGCGAGTCGATACGTGCCTCGATGGCTCTGCCTATGGCATTTAAACCCGTTTCGAAGGATGGAATGATTCTCTTCGATGGCGGAATTTACGACAACTACCCTTGGCAGGCGTTGGTCGAGAGACACAACCCCAAAGTGATTATCGGCTCGATTTGTAACCAGGGCGACACCGCCACCACCATAGATGAAAATAGCGACCTGATAACCCAACTTTTCGCTCTGACAACCGATAAAACCAACTACACCCTCCCCGATGGGAATGTCACAATTCAGCGCGATGTCGATGTCTCGATGTTGGACTTTTCATCCTCGGCTAAGAGTATCCAGCAGGGTTATGAAGACACTATGGCTCAAATAGATAGCATACGCCTAACGGTCAACGAGGCTATCTCGCCAGAGCTAGTTAAGCAGAAACGCAAAGAGTTCACCTCACGCCAACACGATATGCTCTTCGACACCTACAACATCGAGGGTCTAACCCCTTCGCAGCAGCTCTATATGCACAACTCGCTCCATGTCACCGAGGGTATCGCTTCGGGTAAGAGCCGCAAGGAGGAGATGACATACGAGGAGCTGCGTGAGAACCTCTACTCGATACTCGCCTATGGCGACTTCACAACTGCCTATCCTGTGGTGGAGTTCAACCCCGATACCCGGAAATATAGCTTTAAGATGGAGCTTAAGACCAAGCCGCAACTAAAACTCTCGGTTGGTGGAAACCTCTCATCGACGGTCTTTAACCAACTCTACGTAGGAATCGACTATAAACGCCTGGGGAGTGTGGCGCAACAAGCATACGCAGACCTCTACCTAGGGCCTGTCTACACCTTCGGAACAGTGGGAGGTCGCACCGACTTCTACCTCGATAGACCAATCTTTGTGGATTACTACTTCACCTCGATGATTAAGGATTTGAGCCACGGTAGCTTCGGATGCCTTACCGAGGTGACTAATACCGAGGATATCAGCGAGAGCGATTTCCACCTCTCGTTGGGTTCGGGAATCCCAACCTCAAAACGCAGCCTACTCACCCTGCGTGGTAATATCGGACAGAGCCAATACTTCTACGACCCAACCAGCTTCGATACCTCCTCTTCGGGTGTGGAGTCGAATAGCGTCTTTGTCGATAAAACCACATTGAGCTACCTCTCGACAAAGTTGGAGTACCAGTATAACACCCTCAATAAACTCCTCTACCCACAGCGAGGAGCTAAGCTAACTGCCTCGATAATAGGTGTGTGGGCACGTGAAAACAACTATCAGACAACCATAACAATACCCAACACCAACCTCCCATCACAAGACCATAGCTGGTATGGTGCTAAGGTGAAGTACGAAAGGTATATCGAACCCAAGGGTCGACGCTGGTTCTCTCTAGGGTTTAATCTCGATGCTACTTACACCAATATCGAGGTGATTGGAAACCCGACCGCCTCGGTGCTTATTATGCCATCGTACCACCCAACGGTGCATAGCCAGATGATATTTATCCCCGACTTCTCGGCGAGTAAATATGTCGCAGCGGGTGTGATGCCAATATTCAACTTGGTCGATAAACTGCTGCTACGCACAGGTTTCCACGCTATGTATCGTGATTTACCGATAATCGAGGGACTCGATGCCCAGACCGAAACCAGTTCAAATATGCAGTACCTTGCCGAGATGGCTCTCGTCTACCACACCGCACTGGGGCCAATAAGCCTCGCCGCGACAAAGTATGATGTGCGTAACTGGAATAACCTCTACCTCACCTTCAACTTCGGCTACACCCTCTTCGCTCCCAAGGGAACGTTCTATTAGAGTGAGTTAAGAGTTAATTCTTAACTGAGAAATCGTCATTGCGGGCTTGACCCGCAATCTCCTAATTACCAATATGTTGAGATTGCGGCTCGGAGGCCGCAATGACGGGTTTATCTACTTTCTTAATTAGAGCGTTCTGATGGTTACTTCGCCATCGACAACGATAACCTCATTGCGGAGTATCTTAGCTCGCTTGCGGCTCTCTATCTCGTCGTTGCGTAGGACTGCGCCACTATCGACTTTCTGCTTTGCCTCAGCTCCACTCACGGTAACGTGTGCCGCCTTTAGCAACTTAATCAGCTCGATGTAGTCGCCCTCTATTTTAAAATCTACCTCTCTCATACTTTTTCTCTATAAATCTATTTAATCGCACTCCAATGGTTATAAACGCCACAATGCCAAGTAGTGCACCTGTCGTATTCGCCAATAAATCCCATGGGTCTGCATCCCTGCCAAAGAGGGGTTGCACCACCTCAATCAGCAGGCTATAGCCAACCGAAAGGAGTGTCGAGACCACAATATGTTTGGCTTTTAACTCCTTGCGCCACCACCACACTAGGTTAAGCAGCAGAGCGTTGAGCCCAAGGTAGAAACAGCAGTGCACCACCTTATCCATGTGGGGTATCTCCACCGACACCTCCTGCTCGAAGGTTGCCAACGAGAGGAGAGTGATGAGTGAGATATATAGTATCAGTGCGACCCACGCAGCGATAAGTAGGCTCTGTTTTTTGCGACCTAAGTTGTAATTCATCAAGCGTAGTTGCTACTTTTTACGGCTAATAGTCAGACCCTTAGCCTCGCTGTAGGTGATGGTGTCGACTCTGCCATCAGCGAGCGTAACCTTAACCTTTACAACATCGCCCTTGACAGTGCCATCGACCTTTACCACCTTAGGTGAGCCTTTGTAAGCGTCGTAGATTCCAACGAATGGAGCCGAACCACTCTGGCGTATAATCATCGTCGGAGTAGTGCCAGGTGATGAAGATACTCCCTCAGGAGTCAAATCTTTGAGTAGTGTCGAGTATGGTGCTTCAACCTTGTAGAGCGTACGCGATGAGCCACCAAGGTGGTGGAAGTCGACCTTAATCTCATCGGTTACATCCCACTTAGCTATGAAGTCGCCGCTCCACTCAACAGCTTCGGGTGATTTGAAGTATGAGTATGCAGTGTAGTGAGGTGAGGTAATCTTCTCCTGCGCCTTAGATTTTAGCTCCTTGCCGCTCTTGTCGGTGAAGGTTAGTGCCTCTCCGACATTATGGAAGATATAGTCATTCTCGTTCTGATTCGAGTTGAAGATATCGACATAGTAGCCACCATCATCACCTGTTCTAACTGTAGCCACAGCACGACGTTTCTCCGCAGCCGACACATCAGCGTAGGTGTAGAAGTTGCTATGCTCGGTTGTCATGTAGTCTCCATTTTCGATTGGTGGGTAGAGGTAGTTTACCTTGATATCGCCATCGGTGTAGCCCGGAACGATAGTGTTGCTACCAAGTGATGTCTGGTGGTATGCCACATCCGCAGACCAGTATGACTCATATCCTGTTGCATCGGGAGCTAGAGCATACCCAAATGCATAGAACTGAAGAGCGAGTCCATTGCGGCTAAGGTGATATCCATGTAGACCACCATATAGAGTCGCCATCAACTTCTCTTCGCCGTTGTAATCTTTGAGTATGGTGTGCTTGTGGTGTGCCGAGTGAACCATCACGGCCTCTTTCTGTTTGCCACTTGAAGTGAAGTCGTCAGCGTAGACACAGATACCCTCCCAACCAACACTGTTGCGGTCATATATTCCATCTTCGAGAGCCGATTGTAGAGCCGTAGCTACGGTTGCGGCATTCTCACCGTCGCCAACAATCTGGTAGTAGGCGAGTAGTCGCTCGAAGGTCTCGAAGTTGGGGTCTCCACCACGAGTATCACCAAAGACCACGATTTTACCATTAGGGTCTAACCACGAGAATAGCGCAAGGGTTGCACGTTGCAGGATAGGGTAGTCCGCAATAATATCGACATCGACATTCTTGAGCTGCACAGCGAAGTCGAGTAGTGTGTTGATTATACCCAACGAGTAGCCTGGCGACTCATTCCACAGACCCGACACCTTATCGTAGTTCTCCAAGATACCATCAAGTGAAGTGCGGTATTGAGTCGACTCATTGAGGAAGTAGTGGAGGTAGTACTCACGACCCTTTCCATCGTCATACTTATCGTTGCTCTCCAAGGTGACAATAGCACGCATCATCGAGTTCCAACCATTAACATTCCAGTTGCCTTTAGCTCCACCGCGAATCATACCCAAGTCGATAAAACGCTTAAATACCTTTGATGAGTAGTGACGCACCGTTTTATTCGTATCATACCAATCAACATAGCGAACATCTCCATAAACAGCATCTGTATTTGTTGTAATAATTGCTCTAACCAATTGCTTGACAATATCATTATTAGAATACATGTCGTCAGAGTTCAAAATTCCAATATACTCTCCTGTAGCCATTGCAATACCTTTATTCATCGCATCATACAAACCTTTATCTGGTTCAGAGACCCATCGCATTTTACCATTAAATCGCTGTTCATACTCCTTTGTTATATCAACAGTGGTATCTTTAGATGCACCATCAACAACGATATACTCTATATCTTCGTAGGTTTGAGATAATACAGAGTTAAATGTATCTCGAATAGTGTTTGCACTATTATAAGATACTGTGATTATTGATATTTTCATTGATTATTATATAATTCTAAGTATTCAGCGTATCTATCATCCTTATTATATAAGTCTACGGCTCTCTGTCTGCATGCCGCTGATATTTGTGATTTGTCTTTAAGCTTCATTTCGTTTATGATGCCTACAAC
>JBCQSY010000031.1:0-21564 GCA_047178865.1 Rikenellaceae bacterium | reverse complement strand
GATATGCTGCAATATCATTGTTGTCTTACCTGTACCTCTCGCACCAGTGATGCCGATTAGTCTATTTGACCAATCAATATCCTTATAAAGGTATCTAAAGTAGGTGGTTTTTGTTGCTGAAATCAACCTAATGTGATTTTTGAATAGAATCTCCATAATTGTATTTTTTACAAAGATAGCAAAATGTTCTTTACAAGGAACACTTTTTATTAAAAAATGTTCTCCGTGCGGTGCATTTATTATTTTAGTGTATCAGTATCGTCACGATGCCTATGATGATTAGGGCGTAAAATGCAACATATAATACAAGGGCAAGTGCGACCGTGAACACAAACTGAAATATTGCTCGTCCAAACGTAACAGCCAATATCCACCAGCCGACACCATTGTAGCGATCACGTACTGTGCGAGCATTGATAACTGCACCCTCCGCCTCCATCTCACGTGGGATTTTGCCTATATGACAAAAATGAAAAAGCCTCGAAAATCATTGATTTTCAAGGCTTTGCGGTGAATTGCTTCACTCGTTTGCGGTGCGTAGGGGACTCGAACCCCTGACCCCGTGCGTGACAGGCACGTATTCTAACCAACTGAACTAACGCACCATTGCTAGTTTGCGAGTGCAAATATAGGGCAGATTTTGGTTATATGCAAATTTTTCGAGGGGTTTTTTCTCTTTTTTTATGGTTTTTTGAAAAAGGAGAATTGAACACTTCCGTAACTTTTTGATTTGTAGAACATTGGATGCTCCTCGAAGCTAACCCCTTTGGAGTGTTCGAAGATAAGGATTCCATCTTCATTAAGCAGTTCGCGCTCGAAGACCAGTTCGATAACCTCGGCACTACCATCCAAGTCATAGGGGGCATCCGAGAAGATTAGGTCGAACTTTTTAGGGCAGCTCTTCAGGTATAGAAAGGCATTTGCCTTAACTGGGTAGACCCCTTTTGCATCGAAGTCCGCGACGCATTTCGAGATGAATCGATGGTGCAGGGCGTTAATCTCCACAGAGGTGACGCTACGTGCGCCACGTGAGGCGAACTCAAGGGTTATCGAGCCTGTTCCTGCGAATAAATCGAGCACATCGCACTCTTCGAAGTCGATGCTATTGGCTAAGATATTGAAGAGGTTCTCCTTAGCAAAATCGGTTGTAGGGCGTGCTTTAAGCCCTTTTGGAGGGTTGATTACTCGTCCTCGCCACTTGCCACTGACTACTCGCATAGTTCGATATTTGGGTAATATTTAATCAAGAAATCTGCTGTTTTTCTATCTGAATTAGCCACATAGATGGTGTAGTCATCCAAGGGAATAGCCTCGCCTATGCGCGACAACCAGTAGAGGGTATCGTTTAGCGTTGGCGAGAGGAACACCTCCGAGAGGAGCATACACTCGCTGCTATACATATTAATATAGGTAAGCCCCTGGGCGCAGTAGATTATTAGGTGGCTATCCCCATTGAGCGCTGTTCTCAAGATTGGGGATGTGAAAGGTGCATCCTCTCCGAAGGTGTCGAGGATTTGGTTATATCTATCGTTGCTAAGGACTATGAGCGCGACATTTTGTTCGCGTGGGATAGATATAATTTTATCGTTCGAGCTGAGAGTGATACCTCCCTCTCTGATTACAGCCTCTGCACCAAGGCTCTCGACCTGACTCGCAGGAGATAGCATAGTGCGATGTGAGAGCAGATGAATGGGTCGACTCTGGTCGATATTGCGATAGCTATCCACAGAAAAAGAGACTCCATCCAACCTAAGTTGGATGGAGAGCACTCTATTGTTGGGGATACTACTCCCAGTTTCCTGCCTCATTGTTACCAACTTCCATGCTACCGAACTTGATACCTGGGTATCTGTTGAAGTTGTTGATAGCGTTATCCGTAAGGTTAACAATCTCCTGACGATAAGCCACTGTATCGAGGTAGAAGATGTAAGGTGCACGGCACTCCACAACAGGGATAACTACCTTAGACTCAGTAGTGATAACACCTGCTTGAAGTAGGTACTCCTGCTCACCCTCACAACCTGGAATGTATCGTAGGTTAAGAACCTGCTCAGGGGTAAGTTTGCGAGGTGAGAAGACGGTGTCGATAACTGGCACATAGAACTCCTCGACATTCTTACGTTTGTCGCGTTTAAGGATAGCCATACCAACAGAGTCATCCTCATCGTAGATTTTACGCTCCATCTTCAATGAATCGTTCAATACGAATTGAATAAGAGTGTCGAAATCAGCAGTAAACCTTTGATTCACAGATTTGTATGAACGTTGAGCAGAACGGATGTTCTGGATACGCTCAATTACTAGAGCCTCAGTTTGGGCACACTCCTCTTCGAATTTGATAGGTTTCGAAATCTGCAAATAGACCACATATATCAAAGCGATGATACAAGCAGCTAAAATCAATTGAAAAATCTTTCTCATTTTAATTATTTGTTATTAAGTTTGTAGCGTAAAAAAACAGTATAAAAAATGTTAAGTGAACATATTTCGTCTCAAATTTACATTAAAATTTGTTTTCAACCAACTCTTAGCCAAAAAAAATGCATAGAAAAGTTATCATTTTTTTTATCAGAGGGTGGGAGCGACTCTATTTTTATCCTCAATGGCTACGCTGGAACAGGTAAAACAACGCTTGTTGCAGCTCTTGTTGCCACTCTTAAAGAGTTGAAAATCAATACTATACTTCTTGCACCAACGGGACGCGCAGCAAAGGTTCTGTCGCAATACTCCTCGAAAAAGGCGACAACCATCCACAAACACATATATCGTGAAAAAACTAACGCCTCATACGAGTCGAAGTTCTCGCTCAGCCCAAATCGGGACGCTGACACTCTATTTATAATCGACGAGGCGTCGATGCTCTCGGATAGTTCGGGCGACAAACTCTTTGGCAGCGGTTCGCTTTTGGAGGATTTGGTGAGTTATGTTCGCAGCGGAAAGCGATGTCGGATGATGTTTGTTGGTGACTCGGCTCAGTTGCCACCCGTTGGCAGTGACTTTTCGCCAGCTCTCGACGAGATATTTATGTCGCGATATGGCGATGTTCACTACTCGCTACTCGACGAGGTGGTGCGCCAGGGTGAGGAGTCGGGTATCCTCTTCAACGCCACGATGGTTAGGTGTATGCTCGAAAATTCACTTATCGAAATACCCCACTTCGAGATGGATTTCCCCGACTTCAAGGCTATCGAGGGTGGTGAATTTTCGGAGCTACTGCAAGATTGCTACGACAAGTATGGCTGCGATGAGACCATAATCATAACACGCTCGAACAAGCGAGCCAATAGGTATAATGAGGGTGTGCGTCGCTACTCACGATGGGCAGAAGAGGTTATCGAGAGTGGTGATAATCTGATGGTTGTACGCAACAACTACCACTACACCGAGCGGATTAAGGATTGCCCCATGGGTTTTATCGCCAATGGCGACACAGCGCAGCTCAAGCGGATACGTCGTTTCGAGGAGTTGTATGGTTTTCAATTTGCCCAGGCGGTGCTGTCGTTTGGCGACTACAACGACACCGAAATTGAGTGTCGCATACTTCTCGACACACTATCATCCGAGTCGCCATCGCTCACCTACGAGCAGAGCCAGCGGCTATTCTACGAGATTGAGAAGGATTTTCTCGATATCAAGAGCCGCATGAAACGTCTAGAGCTGATACGCAGCACCCCCCACTACAACGCTCTGCAGGTGAAGTTCGCCTACGCCGTAACCTGCCACAAGGCGCAGGGTGGTGAGTGGAGCGCGGTCTTTGTTGATAGGTGTCTGTTTGGGGATGAGAGGATGACTCCCGATATGATGCGATGGCTATACACCGCCCTCACCAGAGCCACCAAGATGGTCTATATCGTCAACTTCGACGAGCGATTCTTTTGAGTTAAGAGTTGGCTGAGAATTGCTGAGTCATACTGAGAAACAATTCATAATTCATAATTCATAATTCATAATTCATAACTCATAATTCTTAATTGGTATCTCGTGCCACTGTGAGTTGCGCAGAACTCGGAAATATCCACTGCGTGCGGGTTTGATAGCCTCGCAATCCGAGCAGTTGAGTGCGATAGTGCCATCTTGCCAGATATAGTGCCAGTAACCACCCAGCTGAACCGCTGCAACCGAGCAGCTAAAGTCGAATGCCGAGTCATACATCGCAGGGATAACAACCTCGCCACTAGCTGATTTAAAGCCCCATCTATCCACATCGGGGAACGACTCCACAGCCTCATCACCTCGTCTCTCGCCCATGGCAAGGCTCAGGTAATCTTTGAGTTGTGGCATAGCGTAACTACATGAAGTGAGCAGCTTGGCTACGCTATAAGATACCGCATCGCCACTTCGAGCAAAGAGCTTCAGCACCTGGGAATATAGCTCGCACTCCCCATAAATTAGCTCTGTGCTGGTGAAGATAAAGCCGTCGCTCTCGCAACGCTCAGTGAATAGTTCGGGGGTCTGTGATAGAAGGTGTAACCCAGTGTAGATTAGCGCAATAGAGTAGTCGTCGATATCGCAATCGAAGCAGCTGATATCCCTTTTGGGGTGTTGGAATGCGTCTGTTCCAATCTCGCAACACTCGCCCTCGGACAACTCAGGAAGGTAGGTAGCATCGAAATCAATTAGCTTCAGAGAGCCATCCTCTGCGACGATAATATTCTCAAGGGTTAAATCGCCATGTGCCCACGACGAGCGAAGTAGTTCCAAAGCCAGAGTATCAAAACGATAAGCCAACTCGCTGAGTCTCTGCTTATTATCGCAATCAACACACTCCTCGACCACCGAGAGTAAAGTCTGCCCATCGCACCACCTATCTATCACCACATCTACCCACTCGCCCTGCTCGTCGAAGTTAAAACAGAGCAGCTCACGAGGATAGTAACGCTCTCCATAGATAGCCCTAAGATGGGAATGATTAACCAGGTAGCACTTCAGCAGCGAGATCGCGCCTTGATACCTAACCTTAAAGGCTATAGCCATATTCCCGACATGAAACTCCAGCTCGCCATCCTCGCCATACAGAGGCTCTATCCCCACAATCGTGCGCAGCATCTCAGAGATGCGGTCAACCGAGGTGAGGATGTTAGTGACTGTAATCATGGAAGGGGAAGAGTATTAAGTATAAATTTCTCCTATATACGTCATTGCGGACTTGATCCGCAATCTATTAATTATCAATATGTTGAGATTGCGGCTCGGAGGCCGCAATGACGAAACAAAACAGGGCTAGGTGGATTGTCCCATCTAGCCCTGCTCTGTTTTATTACCCGCGGATTGTTGCTCCGCACTGAGTTTCGAGTTGGCGCTGGATTGATGCCATAGCCTTCTCGATAGCTTTGTCGGTGAGGGTTTGATTTCTATCTTCGAGGATAAAACTCAACGCATAGGACTTCTTGCCTGCGGGGAGTTTATCGCCTTGGTAGAGGTCGAATAGAGAGACCTCTTTGAGTAATTTCTTCTCAGCTGAAAGAGCCACCTGGCGCAACTTCTCGAAGGTTACGTTGGTGTCGATAAGTAGCGCAAGGTCGCGCTTAACCTCCGGATACTTAGATAGTTCACTCACCGTAACTTTATGTTTGCGAGTCGAGCGAAGTAGCTCACCGAAGTTAATCTCAGCGAAGTAGACCTCATCTTTTAGTGAGAAGTTCTTGGCTATATTTTTCGCCACCACACCCATCTCAATCAACACCTTGCCATTCAACGACAACGACATCGAGTCGCTATATAGCTCAGCATGCTCCGCCTCGCCACTCTTAAGCGAGTAGATATTGATGCCAAATCGAGCCAACAACTTCTCGACAATCGAGCGCAGCGTGAAGAAGGTCGACATCTCAGCTTTGCGACTCCACGAGAGGGTCTGCTCAGCTCCACATACTGCGATAGCTAGGCGCGAAGTTTCGCTATATGGTGAGAGGATATTTTCGGTGGTATCTGCCTCAGCGTTAAAGTAGTAGCAGTTACCCATCTCATATATCTTAAGGTTTGGATTGCGGTGGTTAACGTTCAATTCAACAGCCTCCAAAGCGTTGAAAAGAAGTGTCTGACGCATCACATTAAGGTCGTTGCTCAGAGGGTTCAATATCTTAACACATCCACTCAACGGATATGATTTTAGCTCCTGGTAGTATGCCGCCTTTGTCAACGAGTTCGACATGATTTCGGTATAGCCGCTATCGGTCAAGAGGTTCGCAGCAAGCTCCGTGAGGCGAGTTTTATCGGGTGATGGAGTGTGTGAGATGGTCGATTTTACGGTTGTTGGTATCTCTACATTGTTGTAACCATAGATACGCAAAACCTCCTCGATAATATCCGCTTCCCTCTGAACATCAACACGATACGCAGGAACAACGACATCTATAACACCCTCCTCCTCGCGCTCAATCTTGATATCCAACGCCTCGATAATTGTTTTAATCTCAGCATCTGGAATCTGCTTTCCGATAAGTGAACGCACCCTATCCAAAGAGACCGCAAAGCGGAAATCGTCGATAGGGTTTGGGTAGATATCAATCACCTCGCCGGTAATCTCACCACCTGCTAACTCCTTGAACAACAACGCTGCGCGTTTCAAAGCTGGCACAGTCATATTTGGGTCTGCACCCCTTTCGTAACGGAACGAAGCGTCGGTCGAGAGTGTAAATCTCTTGGCACTCTTACGCACCCAGACTGGGTTGAAGTATGCCGATTCGAGGAATACATCCACCGTTTGCTCGCTAATTCCAGAATCCATACCTCCGTAGATTCCCGCCAGACACATTGGACGCTCCTGGGAACATATCATCAAGTCGTCACGAGTAAGCTCCCTCTCGACTCCATCCAAAGTTGTGAACTTAGCACCATGGTCGCATGTGCGCACAACCACCTTGCCACCCTCAATCTTGGCAGCATCGAATGCATGGAGAGGTTGCCCCAACTCATGCAGGATATAGTTTGTTATATCGACCAGGTTGTTCTTAGGTGAGATACCCACCGCACGTAGCGCACTCTGCATCCACTCAGGTGATGGGGCTATCTTACAGCCACGGATTGTAACACCCGAATACCTAGGGCACGCCTCATGATTCTTAACCTCGACCGAGATTGCATCGCCCGCAGGGTTATCTACGGCGAACTCGTCGATAGATGGAAATTGAGGCTCGACACACTCGCCACGGCTCTTAAGGTATGCCGCTAAATCACGAGCTACACCCCAGTGTGAGGCTGCATCGACCCTGTTTGGAGTCAATCCTATAACGATAAGGTAGTCATCCTCGATTCCGAAGTACTCCTTAGCCGACATTCCAACTTTGGTATCGCTCGCAAGCTCCATAATGCCGTCATGGTCCAAACCTACGCCCAACTCATCCTCAGCACAGAGCATACCCATCGACTCGACACCGCGAATCTTCGAGCGTTTAATCTTGAACTCCTCGTCGCTGCCTGTTGGGTACAACACAGCACCAACCGTTGCACATATAACCTTAAGCCCTGCACGACAGTTGGGTGCACCACAGACAATCTGCAAAGGGGTCTGCTCGCCCACATCCACCGTAGTGACGTTGAGATGGTCCGAGCCTTCGTGTGGAGCACATGTGAGCACCTCGCCCACAACGACCTTATCCAGTCCACCCTTGACACCCTCAATCTTCTCTACCTCTTCAACTTCGAGACCTATATCGGTCAATACTTCAGCTATCTTCTCTGCCGTTAGCGAGGTGTTGATATACCTCTTCAGCCAGTTATATGAAATGTTCATTTATAGTGTATAAATTATGAATCCTTGTTTGTAAACTCTCCCTATAGCTCGTCGCTATATACCGCACCTGGTAGGTCGTGGAGGTTGTAACGTGATGCCATCGACATACCATACGCACCTGCCGACTTCATCGTCAACAAATCACCACGCTTGGTTGTGCGAAGTGATGCGTTCTCGACAAATACGTCGGTCGACTCACACGCAGTACCCACAACGGTATATTTGCGTGATGGGATAGCCTCTTGTGAGGTGATATTCTCGATATTGTGGTATGCTCCATACATCGCAGGGCGCACCAACTCGGTCATGCTAGCATCGCAGATAACCAACTGACGACCCGTTGCCGTAGTCTTGTTGAACATCACCTTCGTGATAAGCTCACCACACTCCGCCACAATCGAACGACCAAACTCGAAGTGAACAGGACGTTCACCAACCTTGAGGTGGTTGTTGATAATAGCAAACAGCGATGCGAAGTTAGGAATTGGCTCATTCTCAGGCATATCATAGTTGACACCCAATCCACCACCAACATCAACGAACTCGAAGTTGAAACCTAGCGAAGTCAACTTCTCGACGATAACGTTAACCTTGTTACACATATTCTCGAATACGTGCAGCTCGCGGATTTGAGAGCCGATATGTAGGTGGATACCAATAATATTCACACCAGTCAACGCCTTGATAGAGTCCGCATTCTCCATCACCTCCTCATAGGAGATACCAAATTTAGAGTCTGCCTGACCTGTGTCGATACAAGCGTTTGTTCTTGGGTCGATATCTGGGTTGATACGTAGTGCGATATCAACCACTGCACCCTTGCGTAGAGCTATCTCGTTGATAACGTGAATCTCCTCGATAGATTCGCAGTTGATAGTTAGAATCTTCTGGTCGATAGCGTACTCAATCTCAGAGTCCTTCTTACCTACTCCAGCGTAGACAATATTCCCTGGGTCGAAACCCATCTCGACAGCTTTGCGAAGTTCGTTACCACTAGCGCAGTCGATACCCAAACCATACTCATTGATGACCGATAGAATCTTATCGTCATAATTTGCCTTGATGGCGTAGTGTACTATATATCCGTAACGTTTAGACTCGTAGACAACACTCTCAAGGGTCTGGCGCAAAAGCGCAATATCATAGAGATAGAATGGGGTCTGATATGCCCTCAATTTATCTGCAACTTTTCTACTAAGCATATTTAATCGTTTTAATTTTAGGGTACAAATATAATGATTTTAACTCTAATAGAGTACATTTTTTGTTTTTTTGTAATAAAATGGTAATTTTGTACCTAATAAAATGTAAATTTATGATAGTTAGCAGATTTATAACCCTGACAATAGCAGCTCTTGTGGTGACAACATCACTCTCAGCACAACCCCTATATAGAACCCAAATTGCACCATACTCAAAACGTAGTGCCTCAGCTTCGGCAGACCACTCCACAGACCCTCTATATGTGGAGTTCGACCCTACGCTTATCGCAAAAAAAGATGGTAAGAGCCTATATAGCAAGGAGTTCACCTACCCAGTAAATTGGAGCGATGGGCTTATAGTACTCCACCTGGAGAACCTCCCCGAAGAGGCGGTTTTGTTGATAAACGAGGTTGCGGTAACCCAGATTAAAGATACGCTCACACCCCTAGATATCGACATCTCCGACTACCTCCACCAGGGTGAAAATAGCATCGAGATAGTGACCATGGGTGAGACCTCTCCGCTCGAATCGGAGGTTGATAGAGTCGAGCGAAAACCATTCTCCTCTTCATATATCACCTCGCAAGGTGCACTCCATATCAAAGATTTTGTGGTCTCGATAGTTCGCGACCCCGAAAAAGGGAACGCACAGCTCTGGTTCGATGTCATTGTCGATAATCGCTACCCACAACCTCGTGAGGTGGAGATAGGTTTCGATATCTACGACCCAACAGGCAAACTCATCGACTACGACTTCCGCACCAAGGAGATAGGGGTCGATGGAGTGGATACCATCTCGTTTAGCCGCCCAATATGGGGTGCAGCTCCATATCGATGGGGAGTGGTTGGCGATGGAGTGACTCGTAAAGGGGTCGGTTCAGCTCAAAGTTCACTCTACTCCTTGACTCTCTACACTCGTCTGGGTGGTGTACTGCGTGAGTATATTCCCTTCAAAGTGGGATATACCGACTTCGACGTAGTCGATGGAAAACTAACGCTTTTTGGCAAAAATGTAGATATTAAATCACACTATCTGTTAAAGAGCGCCGCCACTCGCCAAGAGTGTCAAAAAGAGCTGTTATCACTTAAAAACCAGGGGGTTAATATGATTATCACTAAATATCCACAACCTCAATTCTTCTACGAGTTAACCGACCAACTGGGGCTGCTCGTAATTGATGGAGTGAGTATCAACGCTCCTCAAGAGAGTGGTAATCGTGCCGTTGGAGGAACTCCCGCCAACGACCCTACACTGCTCGATGAGTACCTCTCACGAGGTAAGGCGGCATACTACCGCTCACGTAATCACACCTCGGTGGTGGGCTACTCGCTCTCTGGCGTGGAGAGTGGTAACGGATATAATATGTACCGCCTATATGAGACGCTCCGTGATAGCGAACCTTGGCGACCAATCATCTACCAAGGCGCTCAGGGTGAGTGGAATAGCGACGTGGCATTTTAAGGATATAGCTCCATGAATATCGAACTGCTGGTTGTCGGAAAGACCGACTCCTCGACCATCGAGGAGCTTGTGCGCCTCTATCAGAAGAGGCTGAGCCACTACGCCAACTTCTCAATCACCACCCTCCCCGATATCAAACGAGGGGGTAAACTCTCCGCAAAGCAACACCGTGATGCTGAGGCCGATTCGCTCCTTTCGCAGATGCAGCCGAGCGACTTCGTCGTTCTACTCGACGAACGTGGCACACAGTATAGCTCGATGGAGTTCTCGCAATGGCTTGAAAAGAGGATGGTTAGCGGAGTCAAACGACTGCTCTTTGTTGTGGGCGGACCATTCGGATTCGCCGAATCGGTCTACCAACGTGCCAACTCGAAAATCTCACTCTCGCGCATGACCTTCACCCACCAATTCATCCGTGTAATATTCACCGAACAGCTCTACCGCGCCTTCACAATCCTCAACAACGAACCATACCACAACGAATAACCGTCATTGCGGGCTACGACCCGCAATCTCTAACACACCATGTCATTTCGAGCGTAGTCGAGAAATCTCCTTGATTATGGAGGCAGAGTACTTCCTTGAGATGTTTCGACTTCACTGCGTTCCGCTCAACATGACAGTCTAAAATGAGATTGCAGATCAAGTCATTTGGTTTGTTCAATATTTTTCCATACATTTGTAGTGCATTACATATCAATCACGGTAGGGAAACCTGCCTTTTCAGCGAGGCGGGCATTTTTATGCTCGTAGCTTGCTATATACATGGGTGGTTTCGCCTCCCATGTGAAGCATTAATGTGCTCACTGCCGTGATTGGTGTAATGCAATGGGGCAGGTGAAATCACCCTCTTTTTCTCTCCTGCCCAGTATGTTTAACCAATTAAAAACTAAGGCAATGGACAAAAGACACAACGTGAAGTTAATCACTACAACATCGTTCGATTTGGAGAAATCAGAGATTAAACAACTCTACATCTATCTATCACTCTTTCAATATCGCTTTATGCGAACTCCCAACTACCCAGAGCGACGTCTTATTGAGCTACTTGAAAAAGATTTCAGAAAATTCTACTTGGAGCTACTACATCAAACTGAAAAAGATGCCAATAATCTGATGCTCACTAGAATAAAGACATTTTTTGAATTACATCACCACAAACTCTCAGAGATTGTTAAGGAGTATAAAAATCAGGGGAAAGAGTAAAAAGAGCTGGTAATCCATCCCGTCATTGCGGCCTCCGAGCCGCAATTTCATTCTAGCCTGTCATTTCGAGCGTAGTCGAGAAATCTCCTCCAATAATAGAGGCAGAGTGCCAATATGAGATGTTTCGACTCCACTGCGTTCCGCTCAACATGACAGATAAAGTTAATTCATCCCAAATAAGGAGCGTTAGCGACCCAACGCCCCGATTAAGTGAGGGCATAGCCAAATTTATTCGAGCTATGCCGAGCATGAGGGGTGAAGAGCGAAGCTCAAAGTCCCCTCCCTGAGGGAGGGGATTAGGGGTGGGGTAAGAATATAAATAATAAAAAATATATTGCGACCAACTATAACATGCTGAGCAAGAATGAGAGTCACGTTGTGGTGTGGATTGGGGTAACAAACTGAAAGTTTGTTTTGGTGAAGTTATTTATATATGGTGCTAAAACTTGTTTTAGAACACCATATATAAACAACTTTATCGAATTGAGTATCAATTTATTACCAATACACAACACAATATTGTTGAGATTGCGGGTCGTAGCCCGCAATGACGATTTGGGTCTCAGTATGTCTCAGAAATTCTCAGTATGACTCAGTAATGACGTAAGAGGTATGAACTATAGAACTACGACATTCTCAGCGGAGAAGTTGACTATTAGCGTCGATTCGGTTGTGACGAGGAAGTAGCCCAAGCACTCGCCGCCGGTAAAGGAGCAGACAGGGTTACTACTGCTCGAACCCAGGGTCGAGATAAAGTCGTAGGGGCGTTTATCGATTTGCGAGATGGTGATAGTTATCTCCTCCCCCTCATTAATCATATAGAGGCTACCTGCCATATCCTCGGAGATGGTGATAAAACCCAGCTCCTCGGCGGGGTTAAACTGGGCGTACAGCTCTAACACCTTACCATCCATTCCGTTATCTGAGGTGACGCCCTGTTGATAGATAGCTCCATCTTGGAGGCTAAATTTATACTTATAGTAGTTATCCTCACCCGCCGTATCGTTAATCATCGCCTTCATCATCAGCACACCTAGCCCTGGCATCACCTCCTGCCAGTAGAAGATAGGCTCAAGAATCTCCGCTTCGGGTTTGAGTTCGCACCCTGCGCTGTAGTGAACCTCGTCGATTACCACATCTAGGGTGAAATCACCTTGCAGCGGCTCGATAGGGAGTCCGAAGATGGTCGCCATATATAGCGAGTCGCCATCATACATCAGCGGAAAAACCGCTCCATCGGGTGAGGTCAACGAGACCTCCGCATCCTCAACAATGGAGGCTGGTAGCACCGAGTCGACATCCTGAGTCGAGGAGATAGACACCTCGATATGCGAGAAGAGCTCATCGAGCACGAAGTTCGCCTGGATGGTGGGGATAGGCTCGATTGAGTTGTAAGTAAATGGTATCTCGCTCTCGCAGCTAAGCAGCGAGAGGGTGGCGATGATATATATTATTAACCTTCTCATCCTCTAGAAATTTATACCGTAACTAACCGATGGGATTATCCCAAATAGAGATGTCTGCACAGCACGTGTTCCCGATGCCGAGGTCTCGTCCTCCTCGAAACTAACCATAAATGGGTTGAGGTGGTTATATGCGTTGTAGAGCCCGAAGCTCAGCTCGCTCTCACAGCGTTTATGTCGCTTGGTTCGTGTGGCTGAGATATCTAGGCGGTGGTAGGCAGGAGCACGATATCCGTTACGCTCAGCGTAGTAGTAGAAGGTCTCCTCACCGATAGTGTACTTGGCACTAGGTGCGGTGAGCGACTGCCCCGTATTAAAGACCCACGAGGTGGAGAGCATCCACTTGGGGTTAAATTCGTAGATTGCAACAACCGAGACATCGTGACGGCGGTCGTTGCTCGAAGCGTACCACTCGCCAGAGTTTATACCCTCGATTTTATTCTCGCTCCACGAGAGGGTATATCCTACCCACCCTGTCAACGCTCCGATGTTGCGTTTAAATGTCGCCTCTAGACCATAGCTGCGACCTCTGCCGCCAAGGATAATATTCTCGATAGCGATATCCGAGGTGAAATCCATACCATCGCAGTAGTCGTAGACATTATCCACCACCTTGTAGTACCCCTCGATGCTAAATTCGTAGACGCTTCCCTTCGATAGGAACATATACCCTGCCGATACTTGGTCTGCCACCTGGGGCTTAATCGAGGATGAACTCATCATCATACGGTCGAAGGGTAGGGAGATAGTTGTGGCTCTTAGAGCGTGGATATTCTGGGTTGTGCGGCTATATCCAGCCTTGATGCTCTGACGCTCCGAGAGCATATAGTTCATTGTAAGTCGCGGCTCGAAAGAGAGATATCCACTATCGAAGGGGTAGCTTTCACGCTGCTCGCCACTATCGCCTCCATCCATCAAGCGGTAGTAGGCGGGGTTGAATAGAGAGAGCCTCAGCCCAGCCGAGAGGGTGAAACTATCGCACACGCTCCACTGGTCGGATATCCACACTCCGCTCTCGACACCACCAAAACTCTCGCGCAGGCGGGTCTGGCTAGTTGTCCAATCTGCCGAAATAAGGTCTATAAACGAGAACTGCGCACCAAATTTTAGGGTGTGCTGCTCGTTGAGGATAAAGTCGTAGTTATGTTTGACGCCATAGTTGTTGATAAAGCCCAACATTTCGCTATCCATTTCGAGCATATCGAAGGTGTTGCCACTATCGTAGCACGACACGGTGAGCGAGGTACGATGTGTCAAGCGGTCGTTATAGCGGTGAAACCACTGCATCGCACCACTCTGATTGCCCCAGCTCATAGTCATCATATCCATCATCGAGAAGGTATCCTTCCCACGGAAGTAGGTAAACGAGAGGTCGTCCCTTTCGCCCAAATCTATATCCAACTTGGCGTTGATGTCGTAGAAGTAGAGGGTGTTATCACGGTAATCCTCGAAGAAGTAGAGGAAGGTATCAAGGTAGGAGCGTCGTGCACCCACTGTGAGCGATATCCTATCACGCCATAGCGGAGCTTCGAGATATATCGACGAGGCGAGCAGACCGATATCAACCGAGCCTGAGAACTCCTCCTTATTGCCACTCTTCATCCCGATATCGAGAACCGAGGAGCTACCTCCCGAAAACTCAGCCCCCATCAACCCCTTATACAACGAGGCGTAGGAGATAACATCGTCGTTGAATATCGAGAATATACCCAATAGATGCCCTGCGTTGTAGATGGGCATATTATCCAACAGCACCAGATTCTGCGACGAGTTACCGCCTCTGACTTGGAATCCACTCGATGCATCGCTCTCCGCCTTGACTCCAGGCAGCAGAGTGAGCGAGCGGATAATATCACGCTGCCCAAATAGAGCCGGGCTCTTCATCAACATATCAACCTCAATCTTCTCGACTCCAATCTGAACCGCCGCAACCCTCTCTAGCGGAGAGTTGGCTGAAACGGTAACCTCCTCGATATCAACACCATCAGAGTTGAGTTGCAGAGTTATCGAGCTATTTTCGGTAAGGTCGATTTCGTGGTTTAGAGTGTTGTAGCTCAGGTGGCTACACTCCAAAGAGTAGCTACCCTTGGGTAGAGTCATCTCGAAGTAACCCCTCTCAGAGGATGCTGTGATGCTCCCCTGGCAACGAATTATCACCCCTGCGATAGCCTCCCCCGACACCTCATCGCGCACATACCCCTCAAGGCGAAGAGTCGACTGCGCCACAAGCTCAACCATCGAGCCCAAAATAACCATCCCAATCAAAAACCACCTCATCTACCTAGTTAGTTTTTTGATGTACAGGTTTCTCCCAAATAGTAATGCTTTTCCTCAAAGGAACACGTCCATACTTTTTCATCTGTTGACTACTATTACCTTTTTGTTGTTTGAGAGTATATACCTTTAATGCTTTAAAACCAAGCTGTTCTGCAATATCTGTTGATATAAAATCGACTGGAATAACCTCACCGCCATATCTAACATTGTCATTAACAAATGCCACTTTTGCGCCAGGTTTGCAGACCCTAAATAGCTCAAAATACATAAATGCCAACTCAGTAAAGTAGCTATTTACCATCCTAAGCACACCTTTATTATTGATATCGCCATTACTAGATCTCATCTCCAGCGACCTCTTAATCTCTTGCAAAGCTCTATTATTATCAACAGCATTGATTACTTTAGAGAAGTCGTCAAATCTGTCAAGAGATATATAATACTCCCTAAGCCTATCGAGTTTGGATCTATTCTCAACAGTACACGAAAGTAAATCTTGCCTTAACTCCTTGATGCTATTATCTGAAATCTTCAGATATGATAGCTCAAGAGCATAGGTTCTTGTATAATCATACCTATTGCAATATGGAGGTGATGTTATCACTCCACTTATCATATTACTCTGCAATTTAGGCAGCTCGAATAGTGCACTTCCTTGTATGAAATTTATACTCGAAGATAGCGGTTTTTTCACACTATTTTGGACAGTATTAATATCCATAATAACACTTTGCAACTCGCTTAATAGAGCCTCCTTCATCGATGGTAATTTACCCTTATCCAATCGAACAACCAATGGTTTACGCCCCATTTTCTCGCGCTTTGCTGCCGAAACAATCATCTTAGGACTTCTATAATCCCATCTGAGATACTGCCCATCTTTAGCTGTATAACTAACCCTTTCTAGTGAGTTTACGATACAGAGTGTAACCAAATTTTTCACCTCTCTAGAGTATTTAGAGCTACTATTCCACTGAGTAATATACTCTATCTCCTTCTCGGTATGCTCGCTATAAGCCCCTTGTGTGATATTGATATATTTGGTTCTCTGTTTAAAACTAGAGGGTATATTCAAATTTTTCACCGCATCATATAGATGCTCTAACTCGCTAAGAGAGTATCTAAATATATTCTGTTTTGCAGATATTGATATTGCAGATATTGGCAATATATCATACCCTATACTATCTATACCGCGCATATTACAAACTAGCGAAGTAGTTCCAGAGCCAAGAAATGGGTCGAGAACTACATCTCCATCTTTAATATTGAACTCATCGAGTAGTTTAGATACTAAATCAGCTGAGAATCCCTCTTTATACTTCAACCAACGATGCAGGCAGTCATGTTTGCTGAGTTGGTAACTAACGCTTTGTCTATTGTAATCATCGGTTATCTCTGTAATTTTAATATATTTATTCTCTAGATTTATACGCGCTTGCTCCTCTGCGAACTTATCCGCAGAGAAAGAGAGTACTCTCCAATTAGATATATCGTGTTCTAATTCAAAAAGTTTTTTCTGTTCCATCTCTATAAACCCAATATCCAATTACAATATTCAACTAACTGTGTATCAATAGTTATATTTGCAGCAAAATCTAACTCTTTACTCTTTAACTGAGCGTAAATCTCGCTAGCCATGCTTTTCTCAATTGCAGCAGCTGCAAAGGATGTCAATATAGGAACTTCGCTCATCTTAAATGAAGAGCGAATACGCCCTAATGCAGAGTTTGCTGTCTTCCAATGTTCATCTGCTCCAGCTGGATCTATACCACCTTTTAACTCGCCTAGCATCAATATCTTTGATGGCGTATTAACAATATTATCCTTTATATAAGAGGCTTTATCAACATTAAATAGACATATATCGATATTCTTTCCAACAATAGGCACTTTCAAATTAAATCCCAGGACTCTCTCTTCGGTTTTACCCATCCATGATAGAGCCTTTACATCCTCTATAAAACTATAGTCATCTTTTGGAACAGCTATCCACGCTTTTGTCTTTACGCTTAAATAATGACTCCTATCACCCTTTACCGACAAGCAGGACAAAATAGATCTGATTAATTTCTGCTCTGCTATAGTACCAACCAAATTTCTCATCGAGCCCCCCAAAGAGTCGCCCTTAATTAGCAAATATCTATAGATAAGTTCATCTATAAAGTTAACTCCCACCGGCTCTAAAAAATTAGTAATCAGCTCCTGAATCGCCTTATCCTTATCAGCCTCGGTAAAATACTTCAATGACTTATCTGACAAACCCGCAGCTGTAATCATTGCAGCTCTTATCTCATCTATATTTTGTAACTCACTGGGGGTATTTGCCTTTGAGGCAAGCACCTTAAACGACTTAGCATCCTCGATAATAGGTGATGATTTCCTATTTTTCTCTAGTGCAAAAGTAATAAATCCAGCTCTAGTTTGCTCCTTTGAAGTAATTAAATCTTCATATTTTTTTACTATCGTCATATCTCTACCTAGTTAGTTTTTTGATGTCGTGCAGCGTGTTGAGCGCTTGCAGAGGGGTTAGGTTGTCTATATCCAGGTCGTTTATCTTGTCGCGGATAGCTATCAAAACTGGGTCATCTAGCTGGAACATAGAGAGTTGAATTGCGCCACTTTCAGCGGTAGGTGAGATAGTCGACTCAGCGGCTTTACACCCTCCATCACCTAGCTGAGAGCTGCGATAGCTCTGCTCTAGGTTGCGTAGAATCTCATCCGCACGGCTCACAATCGAGCCAGGCATACCTGCCAGGCGTGCCACATGGATACCAAACGAGTGTTGAGTTCCACCCTGCTCCAAGCGGCGCAGGAAGATAATCTTGCCATCGACCTCCTTCACCGAGACATTATAGTTCTTAACACGTGGGCATATCTGCTCCATCTCGTTGAGTTCGTGGTAGTGAGTGGCGAATAGGGTTTTGGCTCTAGCTCCCTGCTCGCAGTGGAGATACTCCACCATCGCCCAGGCTATCGAGATACCATCGTAGGTGCTTGTGCCACGTCCTATCTCGTCGAGCAGAACCAGGCTGCGTGAGGTGATATTGTTGAGAATCGATGCAGACTCCAACATCTCAACCATAAAGGTAGACTCGCCCTGCGAGATATTATCCGAAGCTCCGACACGTGTAAAAATCTTATCGACAACACCTATCGAGGCTGCCGCAGCCGGGACAAACGACCCAATCTGAGCCATCAAAACAATCAGCGCACTCTGTCGCAGCAGTGCACTCTTACCCGACATATTGGGCCCTGTTATCATCATAATCTGCTCGGTGGTGGTGTCCAAGCTGATATTATTGGGGATATACTTCTCGCCAACGGGCAACAGTCGCTCGATAACTGGGTGGCGACCATCTCGAATTTTGATTGCGTCACCATCGTTAAGCTCAGGGCGGCAATAACCCGCTTGAAGAGCCATCTGAGCAAAGCTATGCAGCACATCTATGCGTGCAATAATCTGAGCATTACGCTGAATCGATGGGATATACGAGGAGATATACTCCATCAACTCGCCATATATTCGAGCCTCGATTATCAACATTTTATCTTCAGCTCCCAATATCTTCTCCTCATACTCCTTAAGCTCAGCGGTGATATATCTCTCGCCACTGGTAAGGGTCTGTTTACGCACCCACTCCTGTGGCACTCGCTCCTTATGGGTGTTACGCACCTCGATATAGTAGCCAAAGACATTGTTGAAACCTATCTTCAGCGAGGTTATTCCTGTGCGTTTACTCTCTCGCTCGACTATCTCTGATAGCACCTGCTTGCCATTGCGTGCCGTGCGACGAAGGTCGTCAAGCTCAGCATCGACCCCATCGGCTATCACTCCACCCCTCTGTATCTGGTTCGAGGTGGGGTCGGGGTATATCTGCTCTGCGATACGTTGGCGCAGCTCGTCGAGAGGTTCAACCCCTTGACAACTAACCCTGAGCGGTTCGCTATCGCCCTGGGTGGATAGCACGCTGAGCTGAACCACAGCATCCAATCCACAACGCAGCTGAATCAGCTCACGAGGTGTTGCCCTCTGAGTTGCGACCCTTGAGGCGATACGCTCCAGGTCGCCAATAAGCGACACTATCTGCGATACCTCGCTCGATAGCTCGATATTGAGAGTCAAGCTCTCGACCAAATCCAACCTGGCGTTCAGCCTCTCGACACTCTGCAAAGGCATCGCTATCCAACGACGCAACATACGCCCACCCATCGGGGTGAGAGTCTTATCTATAGTTGTAGCCAAGGAGTTCGCACTCTCGCCACCTTGGGTCGAGAATAGCTCCAAATTGCGCTGTGTGAACTTATCAATCCAGACATGCTCTTGCGGGTCGATACGCCCAATCGAGCGGATATGAGCCACATCCCTATGTTCGGTGAAGTCGAGATAGTGGAGTATCGAGCCCGCCGCAGAGATTGCATCACACATCTGCTCGACACCAAAACCTTTGAGCGAGGTGACACCCAACTGACGAGTCAACCTCTCGCGGTTAACCTCCTCACAGAATAGCCACTCGTCGAGCTTGTAGCTGTAGTAACGGCTACCAAAAGACTCCCTAAAATCGCTCTCTCGACTGCGCTGATAGAGCAGCTCCTTAGGCGAGAAGTTAGCTATCAACTTATCGATATAGCCTCGCCCCCCTTGGGCACAGATAAACTCACCAGTCGAGACATCGAGCAGAGCCAATCCCACACCACGCTCACCAAAGTAGACCGAGGCAAGGAATGAGTTCTCCTTGGATTGCAAAGAGCTTTGGTCTAACACCACACCTGGCGTAACTAACTCAACCACACCACGTTTAACCAATCCCTTGACGCTCTTAGGGTCTTCGAGCTGCTCACATATAGCAACCCTCTCGCCTGCTCTAACTAGTTTTGGGAGGTACGAATCGACCGAGTGATGAGGGAATCCTGCCAGCTCGACACTACTTGCCGAGCCATTGGCACGACGAGTCAAGGTGATGCCCAATATAGCACTCGCCTTGATAGCATCATCGCCAAAGGTCTCATAGAAATCCCCGACCCTGAATAGCAAAATCGCATCGGGGTGGGTCTCCTTAATCTTGTAGTACTGCTTCATAAGCGGAGTCTCAACGTACTTCTTCTCCATCTATTTTTGTTCTATTTTTTTGTTCTTTCTTTACGAGATTGCGGGTCAAGCCCGCAATGACGTTTAGGGTGTTAATTCTTAATTTCTAATTCTTAATTCGCTGAGTATTCTCTGCGCACGGCGGTTAACGTCGCCAATTATCTCATCCATATCAACACCCAGCAGCTCGCCACCCTCGACTATGATACGTCCATCGACTATCGTCATCTCGACATCCGACGCCTTAACACAGTAGAGCAGGGTCGAGATGATATTGTGGAGCGGTTGTAGGTGTGCTCGATTCATATTAATCACTATCACATCAGCAAGTGCTCCCTCGCGGATTACACCCAGCTCACCCTCCAGACCCAACGCCTTAGCTCCGTTGACTGTCGCCATCTTCAGCACCTCATACGCCGGCATCACCACAGGGTTCATCGTTGCGACACGCTGCAACATCACTGCGCTACGCATCTCCTCCCACATATCAAGGTCGTTATTCGAACATGCGCCATCTGTTCCCAGTGCCACATTAACACCCTCCTCTAAGAGTTTCGCCACAGGAGCTATACCGCTCGATATCTTCATATTACACTGCGGATTGTGCACCACAGTCGAGCCCCAACCCTTAATCGCCTCGATATCGCTATCGGTGAGGTGGACGCAGTGTGCTATAATCCAATTCTCGTCCATAACCTCACTACGTCGCAGATGCTCCACTGGGTCGCAACCATACTTCTGCTCAACTATCTCCCTCTCGGAAGATGACTCCAACAGATGCATGGTGAGCTTCTGCCCTCTCGACACGCTAAACTCGCCACAGCGCTTGATAACATCTGCCGAGCAGGTGTATGGTGCATGAGCTGCACTACCCACCGTAACACGTGACATCTGCTCCGAGGCATCCATAGCTCTGCGCATATTACCCTCCAACTGCTCGATTGTCGCATCGAACAGACACTCGGTAAGCAGTGCTCGAATACCCATCTCATCGACCACACGAGCCACTCTATCTTGTGCGAAGTACATATCGACAAAGGTTGTAACACCACCCAACAACATCTCAGCGATGCCTAGTCGTGCTCCCGCCTCGATATCATCGACGCTCTGCTTCGCCTCGAATGGCCAGACCCAG
>JBCQSY010000030.1:0-22082 GCA_047178865.1 Rikenellaceae bacterium | reverse complement strand
ATAATCGTCCTAGTAAAAGACTCGGATACCTCACACCAAATGAAAAATTTAAACAAATTATTAATATGAATTCAGTTGCATTTGCAGGTTGAATTCAGCAAATATAAAAATGAGTAAACGAGTAAAATTTAAGAGGTGGATTTCAATCCTAGTCTTAGCAGGTGTGATGGGTGGAGTGGCACTCTATTTCCATAAGACAGAGCAGGCAGAAGATGAGGCTAATGCGGCTAAGCCAAAGACTCAACGTGTTCAAACCATTATCCCAGCCAATGCCGAGATAGTGACAACGATGAATATATCGGAGGATATTATGGGTATCGGTTCGGTTATCCCAGATGAGATTGTCGATTTGACATTCGAGACAACGGGTAAGGTGACCTCTATCCTCTTCGAGGAGGGTAGCTATGTCGAGGAGGGTGAGTTGTTGGCTAAAATTAACGATGCACCACTTCTAGCTCAGTTGGAGCGTGCTCAGCGAGAAGTACCACTTCTTCAACAGCGTCTCTATCGTCACGAGGAGCTGCTAAAACGTGAGGCGGTGAGCCAGGAGGCTTACGATATTGTCTCGACAGACCTCGATAAACTCTATGCCGATATCGCAATTATCGAGTCGCAGATTGACCTCACGGAGCTACGTGCACCATTTAGTGGAGTTATCGGACTTCGTAATATAAGTGAGGGAGCTTTCGCAACATCGGGAACATCCGTAGCGACCCTAACACGTACTCAGCCAGTGAAGATTAATCTATCATACCCTGAGCGATATGTTAATCAGATTAGTATCGGTACTCCAATCGAGTTTACTATCGATGGAGTGCTCACACCCTTCAAAAGTGCGATATATGCAATTGAGCCCAATATCGATAGCGATATCAAGACTCAGAGCGCCAGAGCAATCTACGCCAACTCTCGCAATGAGTTGACGCCAGGTCGTTTCGTTAATGTTAGAATCACCGTGTCGAGCGAGGATAATGCAATGACTCTACCAACTCAATCAATCGTTAGTGAGGTGGGTCGTACTATAGTATATAGGTATAAGAGCGGCAGGGTCGAGCCAGTGGTTGTTAATTTGGGTATCCGTACCGATTCCAGAATCGAGATTATCAGAGGTGTTGAGCTAGGTGATACAATCGTCACTACGGGACTTCTTCAGATGCGACCAGGTCTTCAAGTTAAGTTGGAAAATATAAACTAGAGAGGGGAGTTATAGTATGAATCTTTCAGAATTAAGTATCCGTCGCCCGGTGCTCTCGTCGGTGATGATTATCGTTATCATCATCTTCGGATTAGTGGGTTACAACTCTCTGGGTGTTAGAGAGTTTCCTAGTGTTGATAATCCGACCGTAACCGTGTCGGTGAGCTACACTGGAGCCAACTCAGATGTTATTATGAACCAGATAACCGAGCCTATCGAGCAGCAGGTTAATGGTATTCCAGGTATTAGAACCCTAACTAGTACAAGTAGTTACGGTAGCAGTAAAATCACCATCGAGTTTGACCTGGAGGTGGATATGGAGCGTGCTGCCAATGATGTTCGTGATAAGGTGTCGCAAGCGCAGCGTTATCTGCCCGACGATTGCGACCCTCCGACCGTGAGTAAGGCAGATGCCGACTCCGACCCGATTATCCGTATCGCAGTTAATGGCGATGACCGCTATAGCCTTATGCAGCTCACCGAGATTGCCGAGCTTACTGTGAAGGAGCAGCTGCAAACTATCTCGGATGTTAGTTCGGTTACCGTATGGGGACAACGCTATTCGATGCGTCTGTGGCTCGATGCCGAGAAGATGGCGGGAAATGGAGTGACTCCAATCGATGTTAAAAATGCACTGGATAAGGAGAATGTCGAACTTCCATCGGGTAGTATCGAGGGAGATATGACCACCTTGACTATCCGTGCGATGGGTCTGATGTCATCGCCCGAAGAGTTCAACAATATCATTATCCGCCAGAGTGGCAATAGCATTGTTCGATTTAGAGATATCGGTTACGCTGAGCTAGGCCCTGACGATATGCGTGAGTCGATTCGAATTAATGGTCGTCCAGCTTCGCAGGTTATGGTTATACCACAACCAGGAGCAAACCATATCGATATCGCCAATGAGGTGTATAAGAGGTTGGAGTCGATGGATAGGGATTTGCCAGAGGGTATCTCGTTGAGAATTATGGTGGATAACACTCGATTTGTACGTGCTTCGATTAATGAGGTGCAGGAGACTATCTACATCGCCTTCTTGTTGGTTGTAATTATTATCTTCTTGTTCCTTCGTGACTGGCGTGTGACGCTGGTTCCCGTTGCGGTTATTCCCGTGTCGTTGATTGGAGCATTCTTCGTGATGTTCATTTGTGGATTCTCGATTAATGTGTTGACTATGCTCGCGGTGGTTCTCTCGGTGGGTCTTGTGGTCGACGATGCTATCGTTGTGACCGAGAATATCTACACGAAGATTGAGCATGGAATGAAACCTATCGATGCAGGTATCGAGGGGTCGAAGGAGATATTCTTTGCGGTAATCTCGACAACTATAACCCTGGTTTCGGTATTCCTACCTATCATCTTCTTGGATGGTACGACGGGTCGATTGTTCCGTGAGTTCTCGATGGTTATATCGGGTTCGGTGATTATCTCGTCGTTTGCGGCGTTGACCTTTACCCCGATGTTGGCAACCAAGATTTTGAAACGTCGCGAGAAACAGAATGCATTTTACAGATTTACCGAGCCATTCTTCGAAGGACTTAACAGTGTGTATGACCGCTCGTTGGGTTGGTTCTTGCGCTTTAGAATGTTAGCCATACCTATCGTGCTGCTTTTGATGGCTTTGGCAGGTTACCTTTGGATTACTGTTCCAGCTGAGCTGTCGCCTTTGGAGGATAGATCTCAGATGTTTGGTTCGATAAATATCCCTGAGGGTGCAACTTACGAGTTCGCAGCTAGCTATGTTGACGATGTTGAGAATGCGATTAACGAGCTAGTTCCTGAGGCGAAGAACGTTATGGTTCGAGCAAATAGTAGTGGTGGTTTTGCGATGATTGCTCTGGTCGATTATGCCGAGCGAGAGGCTACTCAGATGGAGATTGCTCAGAGGATTTCACAACACCTCACCTCTAAATATAGCGCAGGTCGTACCTTTATGCGCCAGAGTGCGACAATCGGTGGTGGTAAGGGTGGTATGCCTGTACAGTATGTACTTCAGGCTCAAAACCTCGAAAAACTTCGAGAGTTCCTACCTCTATTTATGGATGAGGTGAATAGCAGCCCGGTCTTTGCGATGGCTAATGAGAACCTTAAATTTACCAAGCCTGAGAGCCGTATGATTATCAATCGTGATAAGGCTAACTCGATGGGTGTGAGCACCAAAGATGTTGCTCAGGTGTTGCAGTATGGTATTAGTGGACAGCGTATGGGTTACTTCTATCGCGATGGTAAGCAGTATGAGATTTTGGCTGAAATTAATCGTCAGCAGCGTAATACTCCGCTCTCGATTCAGTCACTGTATCTGCGTAATAGTGCCTCTCAGATGGTGCAGTTGGATAACCTTATCTCGCTGCATGAGGATGTGTCGCCTCCGACGCTCTACCGATTTAACCGCTTTGTCTCAGCGACTATCTCGACTGGTCTAGCTCCGGGCTACACTATCGGTGATGGAGTAGTGGAGATGCATAGAATCGCAGATGAGATTCTGGATGACACATTTAGAACAGCGCTAACAGGTGAGTCACGTGAGTTTAGTGAGAGTTCATCGAGTCTTATCTTCGCTTTTATCTTCGCTTTGGTGCTTATCTACCTGGTCTTGGCGGCTCAGTTTGAGAGCTTTAAAGATCCGATGGTTATTATGCTCACCGTGCCATTGGCGGTGGTTGGAGCTGTGGGGTATATGATGATGATGAGTCAAACGATGAATATCTTTAGCCAAATCGGTATCATTATGCTTATCGGTCTGGTGGCCAAAAATGGTATCTTGATTGTGGAGTTTGCCAATCAACGTCGAGGTGAAGGACTCACCAAGTTGGAGGCGGTGCGTACGGCAGCGGTTCAACGTATGCGTCCAATCTTGATGACTAGTATCTCGACTGTGTTGGGATTGATTCCGTTGGTGTTCGCTACGGGAGAGGGTTCGCGTGGTCGTATCGCTATGGGTGTAGCGGTGGTTGGAGGTATGGTCTTTTCGACTATCCTAACACTATATATCGTGCCGGCGGTATATAGCTATATCTCAAGTAATAGAGAGGCGGATGAAGCTCAAAATTAATAACGAAAAAGTGAATCAAGTGATGTATATAGATATAAAGAGAGCGGTGGCGGTTGTAGCCTTGATATTTGCCTCTGTTGTTGGGGCGTCAGCTCAGCAGAGTCCACTTATCGAAGTTAGTGCTCCCGCAGAGGAGGTGGAAACCAAGCTATACTCGTTGCAGGAGTGTATTATGATAGGTATCGAGAATAACTTTGATATCAAAATTTCCAAAAAGAGCGAGGAGATATCCTCACGTAATGCGACGTGGGGAAATGCAGGTCTGATACCTGTTGTTGAAGCTGAGCTCTCGACAGATGGCGACCTAGCCCATGGTGGCGACTTCTCTCAGGATGCAGATGCCTCGATAACACTATCGTGGACAATATTCGACGGATTCCAGACCCAAGCGAGCTATGCTCGATTAAAGGAGCTTGAAGCGATGGGTGAGCTACAGACTAGGATGGCTATCGAGACCTTGGTCTCGAATATCGCCTCGACCTACTATAGTGTTGTGCGACAGATTATTCGCCAAGCCAACTTGAAGTATGCCGTTGAGCTGTCGCAGGAGCGTTTCAAGATTGTGCAGGCTCATAGTGAGCTGGGTTCAGCCTCGATTCTAGAGTATAAACAGGCACAGGTTGACTACAACGCCGACTACTCTGCCTATATCAAGCAGGGCGAGGAGTTGTATGACTATCAGGTGCAGCTCAATGAGTTAATCTCGAAATCGAGCGTCGATGCCCCGATAAAACTTCGTGATAAAGATATGGAGTTCTTCGAGATGGAGCATCGTGATGCGATATGGGGTAGTGCGATGGAGAGTAATAGCTACTACCTAGCAGCTAAATACGACCGTTCAATCTCATACCAAGAGCTTCGTATAGCCAAGGCGGCGAGCTATCCATCGCTAACCTTTAGCGGCAGCTATGGACATGGCTCATCTTGGTACAATCCAGTGCCGATGAATCGCTCGGATGATTTGTCGTTTAGCTATGGATTGACTCTCTCTATCCCGATATTCAACGCTGGAAATAATGCACGAGAGAGGCGTAATGCTCAATCATCACTCGATATTGCTGAGTTGCAGATTGATGCCATGGAGCTATCGTTGAAGAGTGATTTAGCGCAGTTGTGGATGTCGTACAATAACAACCACTCGATGATTGATTTGGAGCAGGCTAACGTAACGGTTGCACGCGAATATTTCGAGGCGGCAATCGAGAGCTATAAACTTGGAATGTTGGCAGGAATCGAGCTGCGTGAGGCGCAGACTAGTCTACTAGCTGCCGAGGAGGCTCTATCCATTGCACGTTACGACACCAAAATCAGTGAGATTTCGCTCCTTCTGTTGAGCGGAACAATTATCGACCGCCTTGTCGATTAAGCCTCTTTTCGGGAGTGCTATAAAAAGAAACAGGGGGGAGTCTCACGACTGCCCCCTGCCCTAAGGAGTTACCTCCTTAAACTACTAACCCAAACTTAAATAAATGAAGAAACCTCGCTGATAGGGAGTGCAACCCTAGTCAGCTGAAATATCTATTGCAAGATAGTTGCCAAAAATGATTTATGCAATAGAGAGGGGTGAATTGAGCCGTTTTGAGTTATCTATAGGAAAAAAAAGGCTATATTTGCAGGGTGGTATATCTAATTAAGTATTAAATGGTAAAGATGGTTGACGAAGTACTCGCCTTTAAAGATGTAACGATATGCTTTGATGAGAGCGTTGTTGTCGAGAAGTTCAACTGCTCGGTGAGGCTTGGCGAAAGGGTTGCTATAATGGGTAGTTCGGGTTGTGGCAAAAGCTCTCTGTTGGCAGCCGCTGTTGGTCTCACTCCGCTGTGTGGAGGGGGTGTTGAGGTGTGTGGTGTCGAGGTGAAGGGCGGTGGTGTTGAGAGGGTTCGTCGCCAGGTGGCTTGGTTGCCTCAACTCTTAGAGCTACCCTACGAGAGTGTACAGGAGCTATTCTCGTCCCATTTTAATCTTAAGGTAAACACACATCTTCGCTTCGATATCGACAAATGTGGCTCTCTGTTGGAGAGGGTAGGGATGGATGTCTCCTATTTGCAGCGTAGTTGGTCGACTCTGTCGGGTGGCGAACGTCAACGACTGATGGTGGTTTGTGCTGTGATGTTGGAGCGGAAGGTTCTGCTGCTAGATGAACCAACCTCTGCGCTGGATGCGCTCTCGCGAGGTATGGTCGCTGAGCTGCTCTCGTCGCTTGATGGAGTGACTATTTTAGCCGTGACACACGATGAGGAGTTTGCACAATCTTTTGATAGAGTTATAAGGTTATGGGGGCGATAGATATATCATATACTCAGCTGGGAGTGGGATTCCTGCTGCTGCTTATTCCGACGATGATACTGTTGAAGTATCGTGTTAGGGTGGTTAAACGGATGTATATCGCAGTTCTGCGAATGGTTGTTCAGTTGACTCTGGTGGGTCTATATCTCGACTACCTCTTTGAGTGGAATCTGTGGTGGGTCAATACTCTGTGGTTGATAGCTATGGCATCGGTTGCTACCTTCGATATGTTGCGCACGGTGAAGTTGGAGCGTGGACGACACTTCTTCCCGATTATCGTAGCTATGCTCCTTTCGGTGGGGTTTATTATGAGTTACTTCCTGGTTTGCGTGTTGATGATTGACAACCTCTTCGAGAGTCAATACTTTATCACTATCTCTGGAATATTAATGGGTAATTTGCTGATGTCTAACGTTATAGCTATAAATACGTTGTTTGCCTCGGTACGTCGTGAGATGACTCTTTACAACTATATGCTCTGTAACGGAGCGACTCAGGGTGAGGCTGCTGCACCATTTATTCGCGAAGCTCTGCAACGTGCCGTTGAACCAACTATCGCTTCGACCGCACTGATTGGATTGGTCTCTTTGCCGGGGACTCTCGTTGGGCAGATTCTGGGTGGTAGCCCTCCAGATACGGCTATACGTTACCAGATGATGACGATGGTTATTGTGCTTAGCTGTAATACGCTATCTCTGTCGATGACTCTGCCCTGGGTGCTACGTCGCTCGAAATTATAGATTAAAAAAAACTTATATAAAAAGTATAACGATACATTATAATGTGTATATTTGCGCAATATAATTAATGTAATTAAGGATATAAAAAACATATACAAATGGTTAAAAAGAGTTATTCATTATCACTTCTGCTACTTCCTGCCTTGATTATGGGTGGTTGTAAGCAGCAACAACAGAATGTAGTTCAGCCTGTTAGCTATGAGCTGGAGAGAGTCTCGACTACTAATTTCGCATCATCTCTATCCTACACCGCCTCGGTGCAGGGTCAGCAGGATATCGACATCTACCCACAGGTGAGCGGCTATCTTCAGAATATCGCCGTGACTGAGGGTCAAGCGGTTAAGAAGGGCGATTTGCTATTCACTATCGAGCAAGCTCCCTACTTGGCGGCATACAACTCAGCCAAGGCTAGTGTCGAGGTTGCTAAAGCATCGCTCGCTACAGCGGAGTTGAACTATTCGTCATCAAAGAAATTATACGATGGAGAAATCATCTCGCAAGTTGAGTTCCAAACCGTTGATAACGCACTACTTAGTGCCAAAGCTCAGCTGAGTGCAGCTAAGGCTCAGGAGTCAAGCGCAAAGACCAACCTCGACTTTACGATGATTAAAAGCCCATCGAATGGCGTTGTGGGTAAATTACCATATCGTAAGGGTGCTCTGGTTTCAGCCTCTTCGGCTCATAGTTTAACCACCATCTCGGATAATACCAATATGTATGTCTACTTCTCGATGAACGAGAAACAGGTGTACGACCTATTCGATAAGTATGGCTCGCTTGATGCTGCTATCGAGGGTATGCCAGAGTTGGAGCTACGACTAACCAATGGTTCGACCTATGCCCACAGAGGAGTTCTGGAGAGTATAAGTGGAGTGATTGAGAGCTCGACTGGTGCGGTGAGCCTGCGTGCTGTGTTTGAGAATCCAGAGCGTAGACTACTTAGTGGCTCTACTGCGAGTGTGGTTCTTCCTGAGTTGTTGGAGGGTATTATCGTTATCCCAAAGGCTGCCACTTATGAGGTGCAGGGTAAATATTTTGTCTTTAGAGTTATTGATGGTGTGGCTAAATCTACCCCTATCGAGATTGGTAGGAGTATGAGTGCTACGGAGTATGTCGTAACTTCGGGATTGAGCCAGGGCGATGTGATTATCGCATCGGGAGCAGGTCTAGTTCGTGAGGGTACACCAGTAAAGGAGTAAAGGTATGATAAAAACATTTATTGATAGACCTATCTTATCTATAGGTATCTCTATTTTTATGCTCTTGATAGGTTTTATATCGCTATTATCGCTACCTATTGAGCAGTATCCAGATATCGCGCCACCTTCGGTTAAAGTCACCACGACCTACACCGGAGCGAGTGCAGATGCTATCCTTAATAGCGTTATTGCCCCTTTGGAGGAGGCGATAAATGGTGTTGAGGGTATGATATATATGACCTCATCGGCTAGTAATAGTGGCGATGCGGAGATTAAAGTCTACTTCAAGCAGGGTACAGACCCCGATATGGCGGCTGTCAATGTTCAGAATCGTGTAGCTATTGGCTCTGCGACTCTGCCATCAGAGGTGCTTCAGATTGGTGTTACAACCCAGAAGGAGCAGCCAAGTAACCTTCGTATCTTCAACCTCACTAGCCCCAACAACACTTACGATAATAACTTTATCAGTAACTACCTCTCAATTAATATACGTCCTGAGATTCAGCGTATTGCAGGTGTGGCGGATGTTACGGTTCTTGGTCCAAACTACTCGATGCGTATATGGCTTGACCCTAGCGTGATGGCGCAGTATAAGTTAATACCTAGCGATATCACAGCTATTCTCGCAGAGCAGAATATCGAGATTGCAACGGGTACTCTGGGTGAGTATTCGGGGCAAACTTTCCAATACTCGATGAAGTACACAGGTCGTAAAAAAACTGTTGAGGAGTTTGAGAATATGGTGGTTGTAGCCACTTCGGATGGTGAGATATTACGCCTTGGCGATATCGCTCGTGTGGAGTTGGGTCGTGATACCTACTTCTACAACTCAAAGACCGATGGTAGCAATAGCGTTATTGCTCTGGTTAAACAGACCGCAGGCTCGAATGCTACGCAGATTAATCTTGAAATCGATAAGTTGTTCGAGGAGATTGAGGCTAATCTGCCCGATGATTTGAAGATTATGATTGTGGAGAACACCAACGATTTCCTATTTGCCTCGATTAAATCGGTGGTTATTTCGCTTATCTTGGCTATTATATTGGTCTTTGTTGTGGTATATTTCTTCTTGCAAGATTTTAGAGCCACTCTTATCCCGACAATCTCGATTATCGTATCGCTTGTTGGTACATTCGCATTTATGCAGGCAGCAGGATTCTCGCTTAACTTGTTGACGCTCTTTGCTTTGGTGCTGGTTATCGGTACCGTGGTGGATAATGCAATTGTGGTGGTTGAGGCTGTGCAGGCTCGTTTCGATAGTGGATACACCTCTTCATACGAGGCGACAGTCGATGCAATGAAGGGACTTATCGCAGCTCTATTTACCACAACTTTGGTCTTTATGGCGGTGTTTATCCCTGTGAGCTTTATGGGTGGTACTACGGGAACTTTCTATACTCAGTTTGGTTTGACAATGGCGGTTGCCGTGGGTATCTCGTTTGTCAACGCACTCACTCTATCGCCTGCTTTGTGTGCTATTTTGCTTAGGCCAAACCCTGCCGAGGGTGAGGGTAGTAAGATTGCTGAGAGGGTTCGAACGACCTACAACAGAGTCTACAACGCGATGATTAAACAGTACACCAAGGGTGCGATGTTCTTTATTCGTCGCAGGGTGTTGGTTGTTGTGATATTGATTGTAACCTTTGGAGGGTTGGGATATCTGATGTCCACCACAAAACAGGGTCTAGTACCTGCCGAGGATAAATCGGTGGTGTTTGTCGATATATCAACCGCACCAGGTACGACTAGTGACGAGTCGGTTATTATTGTCGACAGGGTCTACGAGGCGATAAAGGATATACCTCAGCTAAACTCAGTGTGTCAGATTGGTGGTTTTGGTATGGTTTCAGGGCGTGATTCAAATGCGGCGACTCTATTTATAAATCTCAAGGAGTGGGATGAGCGTAAAGGCGCAGAGAACTCTGTGGATGCGGTAATCGAGCAGATATATGCTCTCACTGCGGATATCACCGAGGCTCAAATCTTCGCTATCACTCCAGGTATGATTCCAGGTTATGGTGATGGAGGTGGTTTTGAGTTCCACACCCAAGATAGACAAGGTGGCGATATGAAGGATTTGTACGCTGTTACGCAGGAGTATCTCGCTGCACTCAACGCTCGTGAGGAGGTAGCGGTAGCCTTTAGTAGCTACAGGGTTAACTACCCTCAATACCTTGTTGAGGTGGATGTCGAGAAGTCGAGAATGGCGGGTGTCTCACCAAAGGAGGTGCTTGCTGTGATTGGAGGTTACTATGGTGGACTATACGCCTCGAATATCAACCTCTACTCGAAGGTGTTCCGTGTGATGATACAGGGTGACGACAATACCAGAGCGAATTTAGAGACTCTGGACAATATCTACGTGCGTATTAATGGCGAGATGGCTCCAGTCTCTCAGTTTGTGACTCTGACAAAGGTCTACGACCCGGTGACGATATCTCGATTTAATATGTACCCAAGTATCAGCATTAAGGGTATGACCGCCCCTGGTTATAGTTCGGGTGATGCTATACGCGCTATTCAAGAGGTCTCGGCGACTGATATGCCAGCAGGTTATGGTGTCGACTTTAGCGGTATGAGCCGCGAGGAGGCTGCGGGAGGTGATACCACGACCCTTGTCTTTATCATCTGTTTCGTCTTTATCTTCGTTCTGATGAGTATGCTCTACGAGAGTTACTTTATCCCTCTGGCGGTGATTCTATCTGTGCCATTTGGTCTGTTGGGTAGTTTCTTGTTTGCTAAGATGTTGGGATTGGAGAATAATATCTACCTTCAGGTGGGTCTGATTATGCTTATTGGTCTACTCTCTAAGACTGCGATTCTACTCACCGAGTACGCTACACAGTGTCGTCAGGCGGGTCTGTCGATTAAACAATCGGCATTCTTCTCGGCTAAGGTGCGTCTGCGCCCTATCTTGATGACCGCTCTAACCATGGTGTTTGGTATGCTCCCATTGATGTTCGCATCGGGTGTGGGTGCTAATGGTAACCGCACAATCGGAGCAGGTGCTGTGGGTGGTATGCTTGTCGGAACTCTAGCTCTGCTATTTATCGTCCCTGCACTATTCGTGATATTCCAAACTATTCAGGAGAAGTTTAAAAAGGTTGAGCATATCGAACCTACCGACCCTATGATTATAGCGGAGATGGGACACATAGAACAGTATAATAAAGAACGTGCTTTGAAAAATGGATAAGAGGATATTAGCTTTAGCAGCATGCTTAACACTGTTGAGTAGCTGCGGAATATATACAAAATTTGAGTCGCCAGAGGTTGAGGATAGCTCAATCGTTGGCTCTCAGGTAGCCCTAAACGATGAGTCGATAGTGGAGCTGCCATCATGGCGTGACTACTTCACCGACCCTAAGCTGCAATCGCTTATCGAGGTGGCTCTAGAGTCGAATAGCGACTTGCAAATCGCATCGCTCAATATCACGCAGGCGCAGCGTAGTTTGACTACCGCTCGTCTGGCGATGTTGCCAACGATATCATTCTCGGCACAGGGCACGGTGACTAATCTCACCTCAGCGAGCTACTCGCTCCCTCTATCGGCTAGTTGGGAGTTGGATGTTTTCGGTCGTAAACGCAACGCTAGTCGTCAAGCTAGCTCGGTGGTGGAGCAGACCAAGGAGTATGAGTTGATGGTTCAAACCCAACTTATCGAGGCGGTAGCTCTAAACTACTACGCACTTATTCTCGCAGACCAGCAGCTCTCGATAACTGGTGAGAGCCTAGCCATTATGGAGGAGTCCCTAGCCTCGATGCAGCTGCTTATGGAGGTGGGAATCCTCAATAGAGTGGCTCTGGAGCAGGCTAAGGCGAGCTATAATTCGATTGAACTAGCTATCGAGACTCTCAAAGCTAGCGTGTTGCTGACAAGCAACAACCTCAATCTGCTGCTTAACCTGCCACCTCAGAATATCGAGCGAAGTGATGCTATAACTCTATCGTCAATCGATATCGAGCCATCTATCTCGCTCTCGGCTCTCTCTGCACGTCCCGATGTTCGCTACGCTGAGGCTCAACTTTCGCAGAGCTTCTATGGTGTCAACTACGCTCGCTCGTCGCTCTACCCATCAATTACAATAGGTGGTAGCGTCACATATACAGCAGGTGATTTTATCCTCTCGGCTCTAGCTTCGTTGACTCAGCCAATATTCGCAGCGGGAGCAAACCTTGCGAATTTAGCCAATGCAAAGGATATCTACCAACAGCAACTCCTCGCCTTCGAAAAGAGCCTTCTCAATGCTGGTAAGGAGGTTAATGATGCCATAGTAAGCAACCAAGCGGCTCAGCGTAAGAGTGTTATAGCTCAAACGCAGGTCTCAACTCTGCTCGATGCTGTCAACACAACCCAGGCTCTTATGGATAGCGGCTCGGTTAACTACCTTGAGGTGCTGACAGCTCAAAGTAGCTACCTCTCGGCTAGGGTAGACCACGCAACATACCTCTATAATGAGGCTGTGGCGCAAATCAATCTCTATAAAGCCCTAGGTGGCGGAGTGCAGTAGTCGCTTCGGTTTTTCACTATATTAGGCGGGTCAATCGACTCGCCTATTTTTTTCGGGATTTTTCGGAAACTGCCTACGGCATTCCTCCATTCGGAAACTGCCCTACGGCATTCCTCCATTCGGAAACTGCCTACGGCATTCCTCCATTCGGAAACTGCCCTACGCGGGCAGCGGCGGGGTGCTCCCCGCTGAGCTATTCGTTTTTATAGTTATGATTGTAGTTGTGGGTTATTAAGTGATTGTTTTACAATCTTTGTGGCTATTGATATAAGGTGCTTTAAAACAAGTTTTAGCACCCCATATCAACATCCACAACACAGAGAATTACATTCTCTCTATTAATAACCCTACACTATGTCATTCAGAGCGAACGAAGTGAGTTGAAGAATCTCCAATATACCCAAAACGTCATTCTGAACTTGATTCAGAATCTAAAAAAAAACTGAGACTTTCTCAGTAGTTCTCAGCAATTCTCAGCAAACAATCATGGGTAAAATAATAGAGGGCAGCTAACATTACGTTAGCTGCCCTCTTATCCTAGAGTGGTAGTTGTTATGACTCCAAAGCGAAACGCTTGTAAGCTGTAACAGTAGCACCCTTCTGAGTTGACTCCAAAAGCTCTGCGATAGATCTCTTCTCGCCAACAACTGCTTGGCTAAGTAGAGTGTTCTCCTCGAAGAAACGACGAAGTTTACCCTTAGCGATATTCTCAAGAATCTGCTCTGGTTTACCCTCGCTCTTAGGATCTTGTTTCATCTGCTCCATGATGAATGCCTTCTCCTTAGCTACAACTGTTGCATCACAATCATTCTCGCTGATTGCGATAGGTGCCATAGCTGTCGCTTGCATTGCAATTTGACGAGCTACGCTCTCCTCAACTGGCATGTTGAAACCAAGAATTGTACCCAACTTCTTGTTGAAGTGAACATAAGCAACGCAATAAGGAGCTTCGATACGAGCGTAGAATGGGAGCTCAATCTTCTCACCAGTCTGTCCACTCTTCTCAACAGCCATCTCCTCAACGGTACGACCCTCTGCGTTTTTACACGCCAAAAGAGCCTCCATATCAGCTGCATCAGCTGCAACTGCAATCTCAAGAATTGCGTTAGCTGAGTCGCTATACTCGCTGTTGTTTGCAACGAAATCCGTTTCGCAAGCCATACATAGGATGTATGCCTTCTCTCCAACAATCTTGGTAACTACTACTCCCTCTGACGCAGTACGGTCTGCACGTTTTGCTACGATAAGTTTACCCTTCTCGCGGATAATCTCCTGAGCACGCTCGAAATCGCCCTCAGCCTCGATTAGAGCCTTCTTGCAATCCATCATACCAGCACCGGTCATCTTGCGGAGCTTCATTACTTCTGCTGCCTTAATTTCCATCTCTGTACTCTTTTATTTAAGGGGAGATTCTTGAACCTCCCCTTTAATTAATTTTAATAGTTAACTTATTCAGCTGCTTTCTCTTCAACCGCTGCCTCAGCCTCAACTGCGACCTCAGCCACAGCCTCAACTACTACTTCAGCAGGAGTCTCAACAACTTCGCTTTGAGCTGCAACTATTTCAGCTGCTGCGCTCTCTTGGTCAGCCTTAACGACCTTCTTGATGCGAGCTTTAGCCTCCTTACGTGGAGCTGCTGCCTCATCTTCGGTTGCCTCAGCACCCTCTTTCTCACGCTCTGCTTTGCGCTCCTCTAGACCCTCAGCGATAGCCTTACACATAGTGTCAATGATAACTTCGATAGATTTTGTAGCATCGTCGTTTGCAGGTATTACGTAATCAATATTGGTTGGATCACAACAAGTATCTACCATTGCAAAGACTGGGATGTTCAATCTATTAGCCTCTTTCACTGCGTTTGACTCTTTCTGAATGTCTACCACGAAGATAGCCGCTGGAAGGCGAGTAAGATCTGAGATAGAACCAAGGTTCTTCTCAAGTTTAGCGCGTTGACGAGAGATTTGCAATCTCTCACGCTTTGAAAAATTGTCGTAAGTTCCATCGCTATTCAACTTGTCGATGGTTGCCATCTTCTTAACGGCCTTACGTATTGTTGGGAAGTTTGTTAGCATACCTCCAGCCCAACGCTCAGTAACGAAGGGCATAGATACTGTGCCTACTTTCTCGGCAACAACCTCTTTTGCTTGTTTTTTAGTGGCTACGAACAATACACGACGACCGCTCTTAACGATATTCTTAAGAGCTGCTGCTGCCTCATCAATTTTGATTACAGTCTTATGCAGGTCGATGATGTGAATGCCATTCTTCTCCATAAAGATGTAAGGAGCCATCTTAGGGTTCCATTTACGCTTTAAGTGTCCGAAATGTACTCCAGCCTCCAATAATGTATTAAAATCTGTACGTGACATTTTTTTTCTTTTTTTCTAGAGTCTCAACTTAAGACTCATTGATTTTAAATTCTCTTTTTGTCAACAAAGGGGTAGAGACCTTGTCAATCCCATCTGTTTTCCGCAACACGCCAACTCAATAGTAATACCCAAAATGAGTAGTCTACTGAGTTTGAAAGCAGTGTTGTACTTGCCGATTTCCTCAGTTCGTCGTAAATATTAACGCTTGCTGAACTGGAACTTGCGACGTGCTCCAGGTTGTCCCGGTTTCTTACGCTCAACTTCGCGTGGGTCACGAGTAAGGAATCCGCTCTTCTTCAAAGAAGGACGGTGTTCCGCATCGATTTCGCACAATGCACGTGCGATACCCAAACGAGCTGCCTCAGCCTGTCCCTTGATACCTCCGCCAAATAGGTTGATGTTCACATCAAAGTTACCCTCAGTGCTGGTAACCATGAATGGTTGTTGAACCTGGTAGCGAAGAATCTCTAGTGGGAAATAGACCTCTAAAGGCTTCTTGTTGATTGTAATAGTACCTGTTCCCGGCTTCACATATACGCGAGCCACAGCAGCCTTACGACGACCGACAGTGTTTACTACTTCCATAATTTTTACTTAATCTCGTTTAACTTAATCACTTTGGGAGATTGTGCCTCGTGTGGATGCTCCGCACCTGCATAAACTCTCAAATTTTTCAACATAGCCTCGCCTAGACGAGTTTTTGGCAACATGCCCTTTACAGCCTTTTCGATAACGAAAGTTGGGCGTTTTGCCAAGAAGTCAACAGGTCTTGCAAAGCGTTGTCCTCCAGGGAATCCTGTGTGACGAACATAGACCTTGTCGGTCATCTTCTTGCCTGTGAGCTTCACCTTCTCCGCGTTAATAACGATAACATTGTCACCGCAATCAACGTGTGGAGTGTAGCTCGGCTTGTGCTTACCGCGCAAGATTTTTGCAACCTGCGACGATAGGCGTCCTAGAACCTCATCTGTAGCGTCGATAATAACCCACTCTTTGGTTACTGTCGCGTCATTAGCTGAGATTGTCTTGTAGCTTAATGAATCCACTCTTGTTTACGTTTAATTAATACTTGTTTTGTAATCCAATTCCCGTACTATACGGGTGCGCAAAGGTACGAATAAAATTTTATTATCCAATATTATTGCGGAAAATATTTTGACTTTTTATTGACATCTCAATCTTTTTAACTATTTTTGTGCTATGAGTTACTCTATTAAACATCTAATCGAGTTGGGCGAGAGGCTCGTAAACTTCTCTTGTGAAGAGGTAATTGAGGCTGCGTTGAACCAAAATAGTTGGTTTACTCGTGGCTCTATTCTATCTGCTATTGAGGCGATTAGAGTCGAGATGTTGAGCTCGTCGAAACTCACGGAGTGGATGTCGCACTATCCTGAATTACCTGTTACCGAACCAGCTAATGTGTTGGTTGTGATGGCGGGAAATATCCCTGCGGTTGGTTTTTTTGATATGCTCTGTGTCTTGATGGCGGGGCATACTCTCTATATCAAACCATCGAGCAAAGATAGGGCGTTGATTCTATACCTCAGAGAGCAGTTGATGGAGATTAACCCATCGATACCTATTTATATATATAGGGATGGAGACCCAATAGATGCTGTGATTGCAACGGGCGGTGAGAGTGCTAATCTACACTTCCGCTCTGTGTATCGAGGAGTCCCGACCATATTAAGGGGTAATCGTAGTTCGGTTGCTGTACTGTGTGGTGACGAAAATGGTGATGATATTGATTTGTTAATCAAGGATATATATACCCATTCGGGGTTGGGGTGTCGCAATGTGTCGATGATTTTTCTGCCCAAAGGAATGAAGTTGACCCTGCCTAAGGTCGAGAGCTCTGCGGGGTATGGTAACAACTACCTACAGCAGCGTGCGCTCTCCACAATCAAGGGCGAAGAGTTTGTGGATAGTGGCTCGTCGATTCTCCTCTACAGTGATGAACTGCCAACGGCGTTGAGCACTATTACCCTTAGTGAGTATAGCTCGGTGGAGGAGGTTGATGAGTGGCTTTTATCTCACGATTCGCAGATACAGTGTGTGGTGAGCAGAGGTTACACCCACCCCAGAGCGGTTGGTTTTGGTGCATCGCAGTCTCCTTCGCTCTTTGACTATCCCGATGCAGTTGACGTAATGAAATTTCTTACACTATGAATAATAACCATCACCCTCATAGAGAGTCACCCCATAAGGGGCATGGCGATATAAATCTTGGTAAATTTACTATTTTGAAGTTGAGTAAAAATAACTACTCGACCCCATCGCCATCGCCGGTGATGCGTCTGCCAATGAATAGTTTCTTCTTTCTCACTCAGGGCGAGGTCTTTTTGGAGATAGATGGCGAGTCGATTCTGCTTCGTGGTGGCGAGATGGTTCTTATCCCTGCCTCGGTGGCGGTTAAGATTCACTACTATGACAGAACGGTGGGGTATATGGGTGGTTTTAGCTCGGACTACATTACCGATGTGTCGCAGAGTGTGGTTGAACGATTTGAGTTTTTGCGCAGTTTCTCTGTGGCGAGATTCCTCTTCGAGGGTGATAAGTTGGAGCGTGTGGATGGGATATTTACCACCCTTGAGGGGTTGTGGTCGTCGCATAGCGGAGCGGATGATTTGATGCGTAGCTATCTTCTGACTCTGCTCTATGAGCTTGATCAAGAGCGAGATAAGATGATTTTACCGACAGTATATAACCGCTTGGCATATAGCTTTTTGAAGGCTCTATTCGATGAGAACCTCTCGGTTAGAAAACCTTCCGATTTCGCTTCGCAGCTCTGTGTTTCGGTTAACCACCTCAATAAGGTGGTGAGGCAGACCACGAAAAAATCTCTCTCCGAGTGGATTGAGGAGCGATTGATGTTGAACGCAAAAGTACTTCTTAGAAATACCGATACCTCCATATCGGATATAGCCTATCAGCTAGGAATCGCTGATCCATCATACTTTACTCGACGTTTTCGCCAACATGAGGGCATCTCGCCAAAAGAGTATCGGGAGCAGTTGAAATGATTGATTTATCCTATTTATTCCATCTTTAGTTATAACATCGTTGGCGAAAAGGGGTTACCTTTGCCTGCGATATGATAGGAAAATTTGCCTCTTTAGTTAAGATATCTCACACGATATTTGCCATGCCATTCGCTATGGTTGGTTTCTTCTATGGTTACACCTCTCAGGGTGTAGCCTTTGATTGGATTGTGCTACTGAAAATTGTGTTGTGTATGCTCTTTGCTCGCAACACCGCTATGGCGTTTAATCGTCTGGCGGATGCCGCAATCGACGCTAAGAATCCACGCACGGCAAGTCGTGAAATCCCTGCTGGGGTAATCTCTCGTCGTGGTGCAGGGTGGTTTGTAGCTATTAATATTGTGCTCTTTGTGGTGTGTGCATCGACCATTAACCTTTTGGCTGGGTTGCTCTCGCCTGTGGCGCTATTTGTTGTTATGGGGTATAGCTACTGCAAGAGGTTCACCTCTCTGGCGCATTTGGTCTTGGGAATGGGATTGTCGATTGCTCCAATGGGTGCATATATAGCAGTGAGTGGTGAGTTTTCGTGGGTGGTTGCAGCGCTGAGCGGTGCGGTGATGTTGTGGACTGCGGGTTTCGATATTATCTACGCTCTGCAAGATAGGGATTTTGATATCAAGGAGGGTCTGCACTCTATCCCATCGAAGTTTACGGTTAAGGAGGCGTTGACTATAAGTCGAACTCTACACGCTCTATCGGCGGCAATGCTTATAATATTTGCCAAACACCTACCTTCGAATCCATTTATTTGGTGTGCGACTGGGTTGTTTATCGCCTTGATGGTGTTGCAACACTTTGTGGTGACTCCAACACGAACTCACCGTATAGCGATGGCTTTCGGAACAATTAATGGTGTGGCGAGTCTACTCTACGCCACCTTAACAATAGTTGGGATTTTGAGATGAAGGGGCTGTTTTTAACTATATCGACGCTTCTACTCTCGGTGACTGTGCTCTGTGCAGGTGAACTTGGCGAGTCGGAGATTGACACTCTGGTTAATGTGAGTGAGGTTAGCGTTACCGCTATTAAGCAGGGTATGCAGCTATCGAGCGAGCCACTCTCGGCCACTGTCTTGACTCGTAGTGTTATCGAGAAGGGGCGTATTGGTGATATCGGCAAAGCGGTGGCTTTAGCTCCAAATATCTACATCCCAGATTATGGCTCACGTATCACCTCCTCAATCTATGTTCGAGGTGTCGGGGCGAGAATTGATAACCCAGTGATTGGTCTGAATATCGATAATGTGCCTTATGTTAATAAGAACTCATTCGATATGAATATTTCGGATATTGAGCGCATTGAGATTATCCGTGGTGCACAATCGACCCTCTATGGACGAAACACAATGGCGGGGCAGATTAATATCTACACCCTCTCACCGATGAGTTACCAAGGCGTAAGACTGGGTGCGGAGTATGGTAGTGGAAATAGTTATAAAGTCAAGGCGGCGGTTTACCAGAAACCTAGCGATAAATTTGCATACTCCATCAGTGGTGACTACCTATCCAGCGATGGACTCTTCACCAATGAGTATAGTGGCGAGAAGCTCGATTGGCAGCAGAGCGCAAGTGGAAGAGTGAAACTTATCTTCCACCCTAAAAGCGAGCTGCGAATCGAGAATACCACATCTTTCTCGTGGTTAGAGCAGGGTGGTTACCCCTATATGCAGGTGGCGACCAACCAGATTAACTACAACACTCCATCCTCGTATGATAGGTTGAGCTTTAATAATGGATTGACTATCCGCAATAACTTCGATTGGGGCTCTCTCTCGTCGATTACCGCGTTGAGCTATATGCGTGATGAGATGAATCTCGATAACGACTTCACCGAGTATGACTACTTCACCCTAACGCAGGGTATCGAGGAGTATAACTTCAGCGAAGATATCGTCGTGAGACTCAATCAAAAGGGTAGCTATTCGGCTCTGTTCGGAGCATTTGCGATGTATAATAAGCAGAGTATGTATGCTCCGGTGGTCTTTAAGGATTATGGAATTGAGAATTTGATTCTTAGTAATATGAATGCCTACTTAGGCAACTATTATTACGATTGGGATGATGATGAGTTTTTGCTTGATAGTAAATTCAATCGCTCTATATATAATGTAGCTCTTTATCATGAGTCGAAGTATGAAGTTGGAAGTTGGGTTATGTCGGCATCTATTCGCTTTGATTACGAAAGAAGTAACCTCTATTATAATAGCTATGCTAACTCATCGGCAACACTTTACGATAGCTCCGATGAGGTATATTTTGTCAAAGATGTCGATATCGACCGCACGGATAATCTGTCACTAGATTTTTTCGAGATTCTCCCCAAGTTTAATATCCTCTACTGTTTTGGTGATTACTCTTCCTCGAATCTCTATGGCTCGATTAGTCGAGGTTACAAGGCGGGAGGTTACAACACTCAGATGTTCTCGGATATTCTGCAACAAGATGTAATGGAGGAGTTTGGTGTAGGCTCGGCGTATGTTGTCGAGGATGTGATAACCTACGAGCCTGAGTCGAGTTGGAACTACGAGGTCGGAGCACATATCGAGCTATTCCAGAGGGCGTTGGTTATGGATATGGCACTCTTTTATGTCGATGTTCGAAATCAGCAACTCACTGTTTTCCCCGAAGGACAGACCACAGGACGGATGATGACTAACGCAGGTCGTTCGCGTAGTTGGGGTGGTGAAGCAGCTATCTCAGCCAGAGCATGTAGCGGATTGCTATTTAATGCGAGCTATGGATATACCAACGCTAAGTTTATCGACTATATCGATGGATTGAGTGACTATGCAGGGAACTATGTCCCCTATGCACCAGCCCATACCCTCTTTGCAGGGGCAACTTATACCCTTCCTATTCGAGAGAGCAATCTGGTATTCGATGTTAATACCACGGGAGCGGGTCGAATATATTGGAACGAGGATAACTCTCTCTCTCAACCATTCTACTCGCTGCTCAACGCCTCGATTACCTTCGAGATGGAGCGATTTAATATCTCGATATGGGGCAGAAACCTATTGGATACAGAGTACAACACCTTCTACTTCAAGAGTATGGAGCGTGAATTTGTTCAGGTGGGACTACCCACAACTTTTGGTGTGACACTTAATATTAATTTATAAAAACAGAAAAATGAAAAAATTACTTTTTGCAGCCCTTTTTGCTTGCGCAGCTCTATTCACCTCATGTACAACTAACGAGGGTACAGGTACAGAGGAGATTGCAGGCTCTTATACTGGAACTCTAACTATTTCGGATGTCGATGGTAATGTAAGTTACACTCAGGAGGATACAGTTTTTGATTTCGAGGCTAATGATGGTTTCGGTGAGATGGTGATGAATAGTGTTAAATTTAGCGCGTATATGCCTGTTACACTAACAATTACAGCTTCTGACATTCCATTTGTATCGAGTGGTGTTTACGAAATAGCAAGTGTGATTCCAACCGTAGGTGGTGCTCCGATGGAGGCATATACCCTAACAAATGTTGCTATTAGTGCCTCTGATTCATCACTTGCAGTTGAGTTTGAGTGTTATGGTTCGTATGCTAAATTTGTAAGTAAGTAAAAAAAGTTTAATTAAGAGTTAAGAGTTAAGAGTTATGAATTAAGAGTTAGTACTGATGCGTTAAACCTAAGTCGTCATTCTGAACTTGATTCAGAATCTCAAAATAGACTTATTATCAGA
>JBCQSY010000029.1:0-22623 GCA_047178865.1 Rikenellaceae bacterium | reverse complement strand
TCGTCATTGCGGACTCCGATCCGCAATCTCTAATAATCTGATAATAAGTCTATTTTGAGATTCTGAATCAAGTTCAGAATGACGACTTAGGTTTAACGCATCAGTACTAATTCATAATTCTTAATTCATAACTCATAATTCTTACTTGAGCACTCCGCCGCCGATAACCCTGTCGCCACGATAGAGCACAACGGGTTGTCCCGATGCCACTGCCCAGGCTGGGGAGTCGAGTCGGATGTGGTATGAATTAACGGTGGGCAACTTAGTGATGCTAGCATAACCTTGGGGGTTAAGACCTATCCCTCGAACCACAACCGAGATATCGCTACTCGATAGTAGTTCCTGCTCGCAAACGATATTACAATCCTCAACAACAAGCTCGCTGCGATACAAAGAGTCTCGTGTGTCGACCGTGATGGTGTTCTCTTTGGCATCAATCTTAGCCACCGACAACCCCGCAGGAATACCCTCACCACGTCGCTGCCCGATGGTGTAGTTAACCACCCCACTATGGCGACCAACCACCCGACCTTGGGAGTTGAGGATATCTCCCGATGGCTGCTCTCCGCACCTGTGGCAGATATATTGGCTATACCCCACACCACGCAGGAAACAGACACCCATACTCTCACCCTTGATGGGTGATGAGCCTATAATATCGGACTTTATCACATCTGCCATGGGAGTAACGACCCTGGATAGCAGCTCGGAGTTGAGCCCCCAGAGGTAATAGCTCTGGTCTTTTCGTGGGTCGAGAGCCTTCGCCACATATAGGCGAGAGTCGTGCTCCGCAACTCGGAAGTAGTGCCCCGTTGCGATATGGTGGATATTGTTGGCGTTGGCGTACTCTCTAAGCGAGTGCCACTTAATCGCACTATTGCAGAGCGTACATGGTGCAGGAGTACGCCCAGCGAGGTATTCACTGATAAAATTAGCCTCAATAACATCTCGAAATCTTGCTCGCATATCGAGGATATCTAGCTCGATTCCTAGTTCAGCGGCTCGGCTACGGGCTTTGAGTATCAGCTTGTTATCGCCAATCAGGTCGAGGGTTACACCCTTGACTGTGAACCCTTGTGAGCGGAGCCTTTCAACCGCTGCGTAGCTATCCATACCACCACTAAAGCCTAAAACTATCTCTTTCATAGAGACAAATGTAGGGTAAATTAGCTATTTATGCAAAAAATGACTATCTTTGCTCTAAATTTAAAGAACTAAAAACTACATACGATAAAATGAAAAAACTCTACTTTCTACTCGCAGCATTAGCGATATTGATGCCACAGATGGCAAACGCATCATCTGACGATGATAAGAAGATTAGGATATACCCAACTCTCACCAAGGGCGAATTGGTCGAGAAGATGGAGAGTAATGCATGGGCTGGTGAGATGCTTCGCCAGGCACATCGCGAGACTGACGTATATGTCGACAGACACACCACCGATAAGGAGTGGATTATCTCTCGCTTGCAGATGTATTGGAAGAACCACTACACCACCCCATACTTCGATGGTGGAGTCTACACCAGAGCCGAGGGACACGCTCCAGAGCCAACCGTGCGCCTAACTGGAGCGAAGGATTGGGCTAGCCCATACGCCAAGCCAGCCTTGGAGGATGTGAAACCATATATGGAGTACAACGACGAGCAGATATGGCTTCAGAACAACTCGAAAGAGGGCAAGCCTTGGGAGTGGGTTGATAGCGGCAAGACTGCACACATCATCGAGGGTATCAATGTAAATATCATGAATAAGGCGATGTATAGCGCCTTTATCTACTGGCTCACTGGCGAGGAGAAGTATGCCCAGTTTGCTTACGACATTTTCACTAAATATGTTACGGGGCTACACTACCGTGAGCTACCTGTTGGCGAGGGAGACCTCAGCAACGCACACACTATCGGTATCGTATCGTTCGAGATTATCCACGAGGCGATAGTTATCCCGATGACTCTATGTTACGACTTCCTTTATGACTATATCCAGCAGCAAGCTGAGCAGAGTGAGGGAATGAGTATCGCCTTTATCCACAATGTGTTCCAATGGTTCGCTGACGAGGTTATCGAGCAGGGTCTGACACACAACAACTGGAATATCCACCAGGCTCGTTTCTTGGCTTACCTAGCTCTCTCGCTCGACGATAATGATGCGTATAAGGATGGTAAAGGTCGTCAATACTACGCAGATATCACTCTAAACCAATATGTTGGTCGCCAGAGAGCGCTAACCAATATGTTGATTAATATCGACCCAGATTCGGGAGTATGGAATGAGTCTGTATCATACTCGGTTGGTTCGCTTAAAGATATGTTGGAGGTGTTCTTGGTATTCGATGGAATGGAGAACAAAAATATCCTCAAAGAGCACTCAATCCTAGAGAGGGGTATCCTCTCAACATTTGAGTATAATATGCCAAACAACCGAGCTATCGGTTTTGGTGATAACAGCTACTCGATTATCGACTGCTCGGTCTATGAGTACTTGCTTTCGTTCTACAACAAGTATGGTAAAGAGGATAATGTCAACACTCTACAGGCTGCAATCAACGATAGAACCAAGGGCGGATTCTACAACCGTGAGCGTGGTTTGAGCATGTTTAAGCTCTTCACCTTTGTCGACAAAATCGACCCCAATGCAACCCTCGATAGCTCGCTACGTTCGGCTCGCCTCTATGTCGACTACACCAATATGTCGATGTTGCGCAATGGCGTGGATGAAAAGAGTGGTTTGATGCTAACCAACGCAGGAACTGGCTACAGCCACAACCATGGCAACGGTATCAATATGGAACTTTACGGTAAAGGCTACGCCTTGGGTATCGACAAAGGCCCAGGTTCGAGCTACTGGCAGGCAGACCACCGCGACTACTACAAGATGCCCGTTGGACACAACACCGTGCATATTGATGGCGAGTCGGAGAATGTTGGCCCTCGAATGGAGATTGGAGTACCTTCACCTCAACATAAGCTACTTTCGGGATTCCCAGTAGCGAACAAAAAGGATGCAGAGTTCGCACCAGTTGTGGTCTATGTCGACAATGAGTTCCACGAAACCACAACCAACTCTTCGCAGCGACGTGTTAACGGAATTGTAAGAACCTCAGAGACATCGGGTTACTATGTAGATATCTTCCGCTCGGCTAAGCGTGAGGGTGGTGACAAGAAACATGAGTACACCTACCAAAATATCGGTCAAGGATTCTCAATCTTCGACCAAGATGGCGCAGCTATCCAGATGGCTGAGAGCAGTGATTTAACCTCAGCAAACGGACAAGCTAAGGGTTACGACTACCTCACCGACAAGTTGGAGGTGGAGTATAATGGTGACTTCAAGGCTATCTTCGAGCTAAACTTCGACGACAGAGAGGATGTTAGAATGGGTGCTTGGGTCAAAGGTGATGAGGAGCGTAAAATCTTCTCGGTTACCACTCCATACTCACTTCGTGGATATGGCGGCATGTTCAACAAGGAGATTGACACGATGAAAGTTCCTGCGATGATTATTCGCCAAACGGGCGAGGCTTGGAGTCGTCCATTCGTTGTAATCTATGAGCCATACTTCGCTGAGGAGGGTAGCACAATCGAGGAAGTTGAGTACTTAGACGTTGAGCAGGGTGATGCTGTGGCTATCGAGGTTACTTCGAAATGTGGCGCAGAACAACTTATCATCAACAACACTGACGCTGAGGCTGTTGTAACTGTTGGCGAGGTCGCTTTTGCAGGCTCTTATGGAGTTGTTTCGACAAAGGCTGATGGCTCATTGGCTTATCTTTTCTTAGGAAACGGTAGCTCAATATCTTGTGGCGACTACGCAATCACTGCCCAGGCAGGTGCGCAGGTGCTTGTTGAGTGGTGCGACTGTGGTAGCTTGAAGGTTAACTCAAGCGTCGAGTTCACGCTCGAAATGCCACGTAAAAGTGCAGATAAATTAACATATATTGACAATAAAGGGGAAAAACAGAGCATTACAGGCTCGGTTGTCAAGGGTGCTAATGGTAAACGTATGACATTTAATTTTTAACCAACCATGAAAAAACTATTTTCCCTACTCGTCGCTCTAGCGATATTGATGCCACAAGTGGCAAACGCTAGCGACAACGACAAAAGAATCAGAATCTATCCATCAATCACCAAAGGTGAATTGGTCGAGAAGATGGAACAGAACCAGTGGGCTGGTGAGATGCTTCGTCAAGCTCACCTCCAAACCGATAAGTATGTCGATATCCACACAACCGATAAGGAGTGGATTGTTTCACGCTTGCAGATGTATTGGAAGAACCACTACACCACTCCATACTACGATGGACACTACTACACCAGAGCCGAGGGCAGTGCACCAGAGCCAACCGTGCGTTTCACCGGTTCGAGGGATTGGGCAACCGACCACTTCACTCCTGCTTTGGAGGATATCAAACCATATATGGACTACAACGACGACCAGATGTGGCTACAGAGTAGCGTGAAAGATGGAAAACCTTGGGAGTGGGTCGATAATGGCAAGAGTTCGATGGCTATCGAGCGTATCAATGTCAATATCATGACAAAGGCGATGTATAGTGCCTTTATCTACTGGCTCACTGGCGAGGATAAGTATGCTGAGTTCTCATACGATATCTTCACCAAGTATATCACCGGACTACACTACCGTGAAAATCCAGTGGGTGAGGGAGATACACGCAACGAACCAACTATCGGTATCACCTCGTTCGAGATTATCCACGAGGGGGTGATTCTTCCTTTGACTCTATGTTACGACTTCCTATATGACTATATCAAGGAGCAAGAGCAGAGTGAAGGGATGGAGATTAGCTTTATCCACGATATGTTCCAACGCTACGCAGATAGAGTTATCGAGCAGGGCTTGACACACAACAACTGGAATATTATCCAGGGTCGCTACATCACCTATCTAGCTTTGAACCTCTACGACGATGCACAGTATGAGAATGGCAAGGGTCGTCAATACTATATCGACATCGCACTAAACCAATATGTTGGTCGCCAGAGGGCACTAACCAATATGCTTATCAATGTCGATAAGGAGTCGGGAATGTGGAACGAGTCGCCTATGTACTCGGTCAACTCGCTTAAGATGTTGTTGGAGGTATTCCTTATCATCGACGGATTGGAGAACAAAAATATCCTCAAAGATATGCCAGAGTTGGAGAAGGGTGCTCTATCTACTCTTGAGTATAATATGCCTAACACCTACGTAACAGCATTTGGCGATAACGCCTACTCGGTTATCGACTGCACGATATATGAGTTCCTACTCGCCTTCTACAAGAAGTACGACCTCACCGAGAAGGCTAAGGTGATAGAGGCGGTAATAAGTGATAGAACAAAGGCTGGATTCTACAACCGCGAGCGTGGCTTGGGTATGGATAAACTCTTCAACTATGTTGGCTCGATTGATAGCGAGGCGACAAGTGATGAGTCTATGCAGTCAGCTCGTTTGTACGCTGTAAATGCCAACCTCTCGATGATGCGTAATGGAGTGGATAAGCAGGATGCGCTGATGTTGATTAGCGCAGGAACTGGTTATAGCCATAGCCACTGGAATGGTATCAATATGGAGCTTTATGGCAAGGGTTACCCACTAGGAATCGACAAGGGTCCAGGCACTAGCTACTGGCAGGATAATCACAACCAATACTTCAAACTAGCTATCGCTCACAACACCGTGCGTGTCGATGGAGAGTCGTCGAATACTAGCGACAGAATGGAGATTGATGTGCCATCTCCTCAGCATAGTTTCCAATCGGGATTCCCCGCAGCTAACCAAAAGGATGCTGACAAAGCACCTGTGGTGTCATATATCGACAGCGACTTTATCGAGAGAGTAACAAACTCTTTGCAGCGCCGTGTTAACGGAATCGTAAGAACCTCAGAGACTTCGGGTTACTACATCGATATCTTCCGTTCAGCTAAGCGTGAGGGTGGTGATAAGAAACATGAGTACTCATACCACAACCTAGGCGAAAAGGTTACCCTATTCGATATGGAGGATAATGCTCTCGACCTCACCGCAAGCGACGATTTCACCCCAACTGCCGAGAGCAATCAAGGCTACGAGTACTTCAACGATAAGATGGAAATAGAGTACGAGGGCGACTTCAAAGCTATCTTCGAGCTTAACTTCGAGGATGAGGAGGATATCAGAATGGGCGCTTGGGTCAAAGGTGATGAGGAGCGTAAAATATTCTCGCTTATGACTCCAGCACCAAGCAAAGGCTCTCATGGCATGTTACCAAAGAAGATGGATAAAATGGAGATTCCAACGATGATTATTCGCCAATCGGGCGAGGCGTGGAGTCGTCCTTTTGTAGCTCTTTATGAGCCATATATGGCAGAGGGTGGCAGCACAATCGAGGCTGTTGAGTTCTTGGATGTTGAGCAGGGTGATGCTGTGGCTATCGAGGTTACTTCGAAGTGTGGCGCAGAGCAACTTATCATCAACAACACTGATGCTGAGGCTGTTGTAACTGTTGGCGAGGTCGCTTTCGCAGGCTCTTATGGAGTTGTTTCGACAAAAGCGGATGGCTCGTTGGCTTACCTATTCTTAGGAAATGGTAGCACGATATCTTGTGGCGACTATGCAATCACCGCCCAGGCAGGTGCGCAGGTGCTTGTTGAGTGGTGCGACTGTGGTAGCTTGAAGGTTAACTCCGACTGCGAGTTCACCCTCGAAATGCCACGCAAGAGTGCTAGCACCCTAACCTACATCTCGCAATGCGGTGAAAAACAAACCGTTAGCGGCTCGGTTGTCAAGGGCGCAAACGGCAAACGTATGACATTTAAAATTAAATAAAAGGTAACTAAGGAGCAAAGCGACCCAACGCCCCGATTAAGTGAGGGCATAGCCGAATTTATTCGAGCTTTGCCGAGCGTGAGGGGTGAAGAGCGAAGCTCAAAGTCCCCTCCCTGAGGGAGGGGATTAGGGGTGGGGTAAGAATATAAAAGGAGAAACGATTAGGTTCTTAACTTCACAGCGGCTCAAAAAACAAATAATTTTTCAAACTTTAATTGGCGTTATATATTGAATACACGAATTATTTCACCATCACTACTCTCTGCTAACTTTGCAGCGCTGGGTGATGATATCAACACAATCGAATCGAGTGCAGCCCAGTGGCTGCACATCGATGTTATGGATGGGGTATTTGTCACAAATATATCCTACGGATTCCCTATCCTAGAGGTTGCAAGCCGACTTAGTAGCAAGCTAATCGATGTCCACTTGATGATTATCGAGCCTGAACGCTATCTTCAACGCTTTGTCGAGGCTGGTGCTCAGATGCTTACATTCCATCTCGAAGCGAGCGAGCAGCCTATGAAGTGTATCGATATCATCAAGGAGAGTGGTGCTAAGGTGGGTATATCAATCAAGCCCAAAACCTCGGTTGAGACACTGCGCGAATACCTCCCGCATATCGATATGATTCTGGTGATGAGTGTCGAACCAGGCTATGGAGGCCAGGGATTTATCGAGGGTTCACTAGAGCGAGTAGCTATGGTTAAGGAGATGATTACGCAGAGTGGATATGATATCCTTATCGAGGTTGATGGGGGTATCTCACCCAAGAACTCACAGGCTCTATTCCAAGCCGGAGCGGATGTGTTGGTGGCAGGTAGTTCGGTATTCAAGAGCGACAACCCAGCAGGGGTTATCGACGAAATGTTGAAGTAGGCAGGAGATGATTTCACTAGATAATTTGACCGTTTCGTTCGGGGGTACAAAGCTCTTCGATGGGGTTAGTTTTATAATTAACCCTAAGGATAGAATTGGTCTTATCGGTCGTAACGGAGCGGGTAAAACTACCCTATTTCGTATTATCACAGGCGAGTCAGAGCCTAGCGAAGGGCGTGTTATCCGTAGTGAGGATTTCACCATCGGATACCTCCCACAGCAGATGCAGACCGCCGATACCACCTCACTATTCGAGGAGACAGCCAAGGCATTCGAGCCGATAATCAAGCTCGAAAAGCAGATTGCTGCCCTAACCGAGGAGATATCCCAAAGGGAGGATTACCAGAGCGAAGAGTACTCCAAGCTAATCACCACACTCAACGATAAAAACGACGCCTACCACATCCTTGGAGGCGATACTCGTGAGGCGGATATCGAAAAGACCCTGCTAGGTCTGGGATTCAAACGTGAAGATTTCACACGTGCCACATCTCAATTTTCGGGCGGATGGCGTATGCGTATCGAGCTGGCGAAGATTCTACTTAAACGCCCCTCGATATTCCTACTCGATGAGCCGACTAACCACCTTGATATTGAGAGTATTGCGTGGTTGGAGGAGTATATCTCCTCTTATAACGGGGCGCTGCTATTAATCTCCCACGACAAGGCTTTTTTGGATAATGTAACCACTCGCACAGTCGAGATTTCGTTGGGTAAAGCCTACGACTATAAAGCATCCTACTCCAAATTTGTCGAGCTGCGCAAAGAGCGACGTGCACACCAAACAGCAGCCTACGAGAATCAACAACGCCTTATCGAGAAGAGCGAGGAGTTTATCGAGAAGTTCCGCTACAAACCTACCAAGAGCAATCAGGTACAGTCGAGGATTAAACAGCTCGAAAAGTTGGAGCGTATCGAGATTGACGACGAAGATTTGTCACGTCTAAATATTAAGTTCCCACCGGCACCTCGTTCAGGCGATATAGTCGCCGAGGTGAAGGATGTCGCCAAGGCTTATGGCGAAAAAACGGTCTTTTCGGGGGCTAACTTCACCATCGAAAGAGGTCAGAAGATTGCACTCGTGGGACGTAACGGCGAGGGTAAAACCACCTTCGCACGACTACTACATGGCGATATTGAACCAACCCAGGGCTCTATCAAGCTGGGGGCGAATGTCGATATTGGCTACTTCGCTCAGAACCAGGACGACTTGATGGATGGCGACTTCACCGTATTCGACACTCTGGATAGAGTGGCTGTGGGTGATATCCGCACACGACTACGTGATATTCTGGGGGCTTTCCTATTCCGTGGTGAGGATGTCGATAAGAGGGTGCGCTTGTTGTCGGGAGGTGAACGCTCTCGTCTGGCGATGGCTCGATTGATGCTCAATCCTCACAACTTATTGATTCTCGATGAGCCTACCAACCACATGGATATGAGCTCTAAGGAGCTGTTGAAAGATGCTGTCAAGGCGTTTAACGGTAGCGTGGTTATCGTATCCCACGACCGTGACTTCCTCGATGGGTTGGTCGATAGGGTCTACGAGTTCCGTGATGGAGGTGTCAAGGAGTACCTGGGAGGTATCTACTACTTCCTGGAAAAGAGGCAGCTCGACTCTCTCAACGAGGTTGAGCGTAAAGCTCCAACTGCTTCAAAGAGTGAGAGTTCAACCACTCCAACATCGGGAAAACAGAGCTATGCCGAGCGTAAAGAGCAGGAGAAGATTCTAAAGCGAACACGCCGTGCTGTAGCCGAAGTTGAGGAGCAGCTCGCCACTATCGAGGAGGAGATAAAACGGTGGGATACGCTCTTTGCCCAGGGTGAGTATAACGACAACGACTTCGCAACGTATGAGGAGTGTAAGAAGTTGTTAGACAAGAAGATGGGTGAGTGGGAGCGCCTCAGCTACGAGGTCGAAATTTTAACTTTAGATAGAGAATAATTAACAATAGAATATAATGGAAAATATCATTTTTGGAATCCGTCCAGTTGTCGAAGCTATCGAGGCTCGACGTGAAATAGAGCGTATCTACATCCGCAAAGGCTCTGAGAGCCAACTACTTGAAGACCTACGAGACTTGGCATCACGCCATCGCCTACGTGTTCAGGAAGTACCTATCGAGAAACTTAACCGCCTAACCAAAGGCAACCACCAAGGTGTCGTGGCACAAATCTCGCAGATAGCCTATGTCGAGGTGCAGGATATACTCGATAGAGTCCCAGAAGATGAGACTCCGCTTATCGTGCTCTTCGATGGAGTGACCGATGTACGTAACTTCGGAGCTATCGCAAGAAGTGCTGAATGTTCTGGTGCTCACGGTCTTATCACCCCACTAAAGAACTCAGCCCCAGTCAATGCCGAGGCGATGAAGTCATCCGCAGGTGCACTCAGCACAATCCCTGTGAGCCGTGTCGGTTCGCTCAGAACAACTCTTATGACCCTCAAGAACGAGGGTTTCACAGTGGTCGCTGCGACCGAAAAGAGCCGCACACTAATCTACGATGCCGACTTCAAAAAGCCGCTAGTTATCGTTATGGGTTCGGAGGATATGGGTATCTCGCGCGAGATTCTAAAGCTCTGCGATCAAGAGCTCGCTATCCCGCTTATCGGACATATAGCCTCGCTTAATGTATCAGCTGCCGCTGCGGTAATACTCTTCGAAGTAGTACGCCAACGCATTAATAACTAGGAGTATAAGAGTCACCCATCTCTTAAAACCTACACACCTCTATCGAGAGCATAAATGGTCGTCTAGACCCCGAATATATCTTCTGGGGCAAGGTTACTGTGCGACGATAGCAAAGGGTTACAACACCAAGTTGAACAGGTAGCCCAGAGCGATAATAAAGAGGGTTACCACGGAGAAGAATATAGCGATAAGTCGCCACGTCATCACCTTTTTAAGTAGCGTAGCTTCGGGGAGTGATAGACCCACAACCGCCATCATAAAGGCGAGAGCCGTACCCATCGGAACTCCCTTAGCAACAAATACTTGGATAATAGGAACGACTCCTGCGGCATTAGCGTACATCGGAACAGCGAGGATTACCGCCAAGGGTACTTCATACCACCTATCGGCTGAGAGCTGCTCGGTGAAGAAATCCTCTGGAACATAGCCGTGCATCGCGCCACCTATGGCGATTCCGATAATAACGTAGAGGAGAACTCCACGCACAATACGCCACGACTCCCTGATGATTTGAGGTAGTCGCTCGATAAACGAAGCTCCGCTCTGCTCCAACTCCAACTGCTCCGCTGAGGCATTCGCCTGTATCTGCTGAACCCAAGGTGAGAGGTATCTATCGAGCCTTAATCTACCCAGAATAAACCCTCCGACAACACCCATCACAATGCCCGAACCTGCATAAATCAGAGTCGCTTTCAACCCAAATAGACCTAGAAACATCGCCACCGCCACCTCGTTGACAAGTGGCGAGGTGATAAGGTAGGCGAAGGTTACACCCAATGGAATACCACCCTTGACAAAGCCGATAAATATCGGAATCGAGGAGCACGAACAGAATGGAGTGACATCTCAGCCACAACTTCACGCACGGTCGCCTCCAATGCCTTGCACCCAGCGCAACCAGTTCCTAAAACTTTAATATCCATTTTTTAGGGAAATTTTATATATTATTAACTCTATTTATCCACATCTCAAACAGTTTATCGGTTAGAGAGTAGATTTTATTCTGTTCGGTTATTAGCTCTCTAGATAGCAACTTCTTCGTAGCAGCTTGTATAGAGCTTGTTGTAGTGAGGCTATACCTCTTTATAAAGGTAGAGGATAGAATCTGCTCAGCTTTACCTTCCTTGGCAATAGCATATAGTAGCTCTTTCTGCTTTTCGGGGATGTTGGATAGGATTTCACGAAATATAGTGTCGTATAGCCCCACCATATCCTCGATGGCAACTTTCGCTATCTCCATCGTACACTCCTCACCAATGAGGGTGTTCGCATACGCCTCGTTAAAACACTTTTGCAGATAAAAGGTGTACCCCTCAAATAGTTCGTAGACCCACTCGACAACACCATCTGCCACAGTGCGACCACTCTTGTTGAAGTGATACTCTACAAACTCGATATATAGCTCTTTGGGTATCGCTCCAAGCTCCATAACGTCAGCACTTCGATAGAACGGACGAGCCGATGATAGAAACATCGACTGCATCATTGTGCGTTCACTACCTGCGAAGATGAAGTTCGAGTTCTCTATCTTCTGGATATGTCCACGCAGCAATGCCTCGATATTTTTTTCGGGATATTTTGAAATCTGCTGGAACTCATCTATTGCCACGATGCAGGGTTTGTCTGCTGTTGCTAGCAACTTGAAAATCTCCTCTAGAGTGTATTCAGGTTGCTCTATATCGCCAAGCTCCACACTAAATTCAGGTAGAGAGGTTACGGGATTAAATCCAAATTTGCCACTTAGCGACCTCAATGTTTGAGTAAATAGAGTTGTCATCTTGGTGCTACGTGGTAGGAGTGTCTCGAAAATTGTCTTTCCAAGAGTGTATGTAAACTCTCTGAGCGACGATGTGTGCAGAGCATCAAAAAAGAATGTGTAGTAACTCTCCGCTATCTCCGCTTTGTCGTAACAGAATTGAATCAACCCTGTTTTTCCCATACGACGTGGCGAGATAATAACGACATTGTTGCCATTAGTCACAGACTTTACAAGTCTTGCCGACTCGATAACCCTATCACAAAAATAGTCGGGCTCAATTCGCCCAGTTACTACAAATGGATTTTTAGCTCTACTCATAAATGTGTCAGATTTACGACAAAGGTAATTATTTATTTTAAATTATGCAAATTGAATAATTGAAAATAAATAAAACTATCTCTCAGTTAGAGATACATAAGCAGATTAAAGATGACATCATCATAGCACCTTTCAATCAAACCCTATGGTGAAACTAGCACTATACGCTCTTTGGTTCGAAGTGGACAGCTGTTCCAATTGCTGTTACCATAAACATCGACTTTTTGTTTCCCGAAATCTCGCTAACGTCAACCTTTAGACCCACAACGGCATTCGCGTTGAGAGCCGTAGCCTTCTGTGCAACCTCGTTGATAGCCCTCTGACACAACTCGTCGAGGTTCTTCTGGTAGGATTTAGATTGACCTCCGATAATATCCTTAATGGATGCCTTGAAGTCGGAGAATATGTTCGTTCCAATAACAATATTTGACGATACCAACCCTAAATATTTGGTAATTGCAGCACCCTCAATGTTGCCCGTTGTAGTGATAATCTTAACCATCGTTCTGTTTTTTTTTAGTTTGAACCCTAATCTTTTCGTAAAGGTAGACTTTTACCTACCATCCGAAGGGGTTGCAATTCAAGCCTCATACAGCATCGCGGACGATGCAACCTACCAGCGAGAGACCAAGGCGCTAATGAAACTTAACAACGCATTTGAGATTAAACGCTCGATAATCATCACCGCCGACCAGGAGCAAGAGATTAAACTCGGAGGGGTGAAGATAGAGGTTATACCTATCTGGAAGTGGCTGCTTGAGAGCTAAATCCTCGTCATTGCAGACATGAATTATCGCCGTTTACAGTCCTATTGAATAGAATCTGTTTAAGTTTTTCTCGCTAAGATTGTTAAGATAGATGTTGCTTTAATTCTCTCTTCTTTGTGTGAGGCGCATAGCAATAGCTATGTAACGAGCAGAAAAATAGAGAAGTGAAGTGACAGATAATTAACACATTAGATGAGAAGAATTTAAACAGATTCTTATCTTTTGTTTAATCTCACTCTGCATTGCGACCAGTTGGTCTAGGCGCTCGTCAACATCGGAGAACCACACCTCTGTTTTATCGTCGACCATCTCCATTTCGGAGAGCTGCATAATCTCGTTGGCAATCTGTCGACCGGTGAGGTCGTTGACTTGTTGAGTGTATTGGTATATTCGTTGAGCCTCACTCTCATCATCCTTGGCTATCTGTTCGAGCTCCGACATTATTATCTCATAGAGATATTGCGTGAATTTGTGCGAGTATAGCAGATAATTGGCATAAGCCACAGCTATTTTCTTAAACGTAGCGTTGGGTATGGTGATAAGCACCAGATTGACAGTGCCCCCCGACTCCTCGAACATGCGATAGTATTCAGCCTCAGCCTCTTGATAGTCTGAGAATCCCACCACCGAGGGTTTGTTATCTTTACCCAAAGCCATCAAAAAAGCGCTCGTATTCTCAGCACACTCATAGAGACTATGGCGCACATGGATGGTATTGCTGACAAATTTCACATCCAAAGCCCCTATTATATCGTGCTTTATAGTCATATCTATAATAAATCGCTTCTGTTCGTGGGTGAGGTTATATTTAAGGTCTGCCAAGACACGATGCAACTTCTCGAAGTCATCGTACAGCTCAGCGCTATCCTCATTACGAATCTGCTCCTTTACTCGAATATCGTATATATGGTCGACCATCTCCACAAATGTGCCCCAATCGTGGTGGTCAACAGTGCGCACCTGCACCTCGATTGCCTTACCCTCCTCGCTGAGTACGTAGAGGTGAATCGAACGATAGCCCGTCGACTTGGGATTCTCGCCCATATAGACATTCTCACGAGTAACGTTCATACTCTCCTTTATCAAATCAACAAGCCTATAAACCTCGTCGTCACTACTCATAATGCAGCGACAACCTGCGATATCGCCCATCTTGTCGAGTTGCAAAATTCCAGTTAATCGACGAAGTTTACCTATAATAGAGTCCAACCTCTTAACTCGGAATGTACATATCGAATCCTCATTAACCTGGCAGCTCATCTCACGCAACCGCTCAAAAATCGAGGAGATAGCCTCGTTAAACGAAAGCCTATAATCTTGTAGATGTTGCAAATCCTCTGCGGCAGGAATCTCCGCATCACGCAACCTCTTTCCTAATTTGACAAGCTGTTTCTTTGAAAGCATAACTATTTGTATTTTATAAATCCACACCCTATTGTTTGGGGTTAAAAAACTTCTCCTCCCCGGTCGTAGCTCAAAGGTAGTGATTTTTTTTGCAAATCACTAAGAATCTGTTTAAGTTTTTCTCCTTAAGCAGGCGTAAGTTGCGAAATATTTTCTATCTTTGCAGTTAGAAACTCCTCGGAGTTTAAGATATTATTTGCGTTCGCGTAGATTCTTGTAACAGAAAACTGGCACTTTTCAAAACAAACAAGAGACTTATGTGCAACGTTCGTACTGTATTCCAATGGTACGGGCTTGCTGGTCTGTTTGTTTGGGTATGCCAGTACCTCTGTTACGGATTTAGTTAAGTCCGTGCCATTCTTTGCTTAGGGTTTAACAGCGTTGAACGCTTAAAACCTAAGGGAGAGGATGGATATGGTACTTGGTTAGTCACACTACAAATCGGCTATTTATATATATATTCCACACGAGAGCTAATAGAGTTGTTACACTCCTCTCCCATTTTTTCAAACCTTTAAGCAAGCATGATACACCGTAAAAATATATCGACTATCAACAACCCGCTATTCCCATTCTGTTGGGAGTTGTACCTCGCTGCGTTCCCGGAGAATGAGCGCAGAGGGCTCGATTATCACACCGAGACTATGAACAGAGAGCTGTTTCATTGCGATGTGGTGCTCGACTCCGACGAGCCAATCGGGATACTCTTTTGGTGGGATTTGAGCGACTTTATATTTGTCGAGCATCTCGCCACAACTCCTGCCGTGAGAGGAAAAGGTTACGGAAATCAGATTCTTAATGAGTTGATTGCGTCGAGTAACAGACCAATACTTCTTGAGGTTGAACACCCCGAAGATGAGCTATCTCGCAGGCGCATAGGGTTCTACGAACGTATGGGGTTCATCCTTAACCACCACCCATATCGCCACCCATCATACCAACAAATCGAGGGTGAATATGTCGATTTGTTGGTGATGACACACCCCAACCCAATATCAGCGAGCGAGCTGCAACACTTCATCACCAATGAATTTCCAGTTATTCATTTCCGAAGTTTTGGCGATAGGGTTACTGTTGGCGGATAGTCTCTATTTGCGTTTTCCGATGAGGTAGGCTATGGTAACGCCAATTGATGCAAAGAATAGTGGCATACCTAATTGAATAGACTCCTTGATAATATACCAACTGTTTCTATCAATCTCCACGATTGACTTTCTGCGTCGTCGAAAACCTAAATCGAGCGAGTTGCGAGAGGAGATAGTGGCAGAGCCATCTGACGAGGATAACAAAGAGTATAAAATGCAACTCCTGGAGAGTGCAATCTCAAAGCTACCCGCAATGGTTAAACATGCCTGAAACACTCTGCGGCGTGGTTATTCATCACGCCGATTGCCTCCAGGTAGGAGTAGGTGGTGACGCTGCCCATAAATTTGAAACCTCGCTCTTTGAGGCTTTTGGCGACCCTGTCGGAGAGAGGGTTTCGGGTGATGCCGAGGTTGAAATTGCCATAGAGAACCTTGCCATCGGTGAACGACCAGATATATTTAGCGAACGAGCCCACCTCGCGCTGCACCTCGATAAATGCACGAGCATTAGCCACCGCAGCGACAATCTTTGCACGGTTGCGGACAATAGCTGCGTTCTGCATCAGCTCCTCAATCTTCGCCTCATCCCACCGAGCCACACGCTCCACCTCGAACCCATCGAACGCACTGCGAAACGCCTCACGCTTTTTAAGAATCAGCAGCCACGACAACCCGCAATGGAACGACTCCAAGAGGAGCATCTCGAATAGATACCTATCATCCCACGAAGCCACCCCCCACTCCGCATCGTGATACTCGATGTAGATAGGGTTCGTCTCCAAATTCTTCCATTTGCAGCGGTTCATAGCATTTAGTGAGGGTGTCGAGAGCGTAGGTGTAATCATCTACAACTTGCAGCATACCAGTCGCTTCACACTGTTCTAACTCTCGTGTGTCAAGTATGCCCGATAGAATCTTTATCGTGTTTTTCAGCTCCTCAAACTGTTGCAGCTTGATATTGTCCTTGATTGAGTAACCCTTCAAAAGGTACTCCTTTAGGACTCTATTTGCCCAGATACGGAATTGCGTACCTCTTTTAGATTTCACACGATACCCCACTGAGATAATAACATCAAGGCTATAATATCCTATAGGTCGGTCAGAATTTGCAATGTGCAAAAAATGCACATTGCTTTCTCTCTCTGATTCATCTTCTTTGAAAATGTTATTGATGTGTCGTGTTATAACACTTCGATCCTTCTGAAATAACTCTGCCATCTGTGCTTGTGTAAGCCAAACAGTCTCATTTTCAAACTTAACATCTATCGCAGTAGTACCATCTACAGCTTGATATATTACAATATTACTCTCCATAGTAATCGTAAAGGTAATATTTTTTTCTTATTATTATCATATGTTCCATTTTGGAACATACCGCCTTGCTACCTAATCCATATCTACACCTACAAGTACCCCTGAGAGGTTGAACTCCAGCTCGATGAGGTTGTCGAGTCTCACGTCGTACCCATTGTTATCTTTATCTATCTCCAAGACCAATGCATCGGGATAGTTGGTTGCCAGGTAGGTGGCGATTTGCGAGAGTAGAATCGTAGTTGGTACACCCGTAACACTCGATTCGACACTCTCCCAAGAGCCACTTTTATTGAACTCCACCACTGTGCCGTCAAAGAACATCACGGAGTAACCCTTGTCGAGCAGCTCCTTGTCGTAGATTATCAACATGATATCATCCATGTCGAAATGCTCAATAATCGTAGCTTGTGCCGACGCAGGAAGCTCACTGAAATCTATCGCTGTCTCTCTCTCTTTATCGCATGACGTTAGCGAAAGCGTTGTAGCTATAATAGCCACTAATGCAAAAAATAATCTTTTCATCCTCTTATCTTTTTAATTGGTTTTAATCTTAGGACAAAGGTAAAATCCAATTCTGAAGAGAAACTGAAGTTTAGAAAAGAGGGTAAAAAAAATCACTAACCGTAATTATTTCAATATCTAAAAGCTGATGCCATCAACTCTTGCTCACCTCTAGAAATTCCATATTTTGTGGCTACTATTTGCCATTTTGACACTGCGCTCTTTACCTGCTCAATAATATCAGCACCTTGATTATCAGATACTCTAAAGTGTTGCGCAACACTTTGTGCTAAATCGAAATCTAGTGAGTTGTCATCCTCTAATTGCAGGCTTGCGTATTCTAACTCTCGAATTGATGTCCAAGGCGGAGCAGCAAACTCTCTATTGCTATCTACGAAGTCACCATCGAGATTTAACTTAAACCTCAAAGCTCCCATACGATTGCCATCATATACACCTAACAGGAAATCTGTCTCATAAAGCGGACGAGCAGCACGACCTTCCGAGCGAGCTAAGATAGCCTCACGTCGTTTAATCAACACCCTGCCCCATCTATCTGGTGATGAATCGAGAAATATTCCGAAATTAGGCTTGTCATCATTGATATATTGCGCCCCCGAAAACTGTTTCAAATCGGGGTCTAATAGACGAAAATCTGTGTTTGAAAGCCAGTCGCTGTCGTAGTTAAATGAGAAGACCTCTCGACCTCGCACAACCTCACAGCTAAGTTTTCCAATAAGTGTTGGACTCCCTAACCTCTCCCAATCTGCATATACATATATTGTTTTGCTACTCATAGTACTACTTTTTCGAGGCTCTCTGTTTGACGATTAATTTGGCATCTTGAAGTTTGCGACCGAGAGTATCATCTTCGGCAACCTTCAGTAAATCTCTGTCAAGACCAAGCGAAAAGAGCACCTTTAAGTAGATTCCGATTGCAACTCCGCCATCACCCTTTTCGACCTTTACAAGCGTTGAACGACCTATGCCAGCACGCTCTGAAACCTGCTCAGCTGAGAGGTCACGACGAAGTCGAGCGAGCTTTATATTCTCACCCAATGCTGTAAGTGTTCTCTGCTGAGAAGGAAGTAACTCTGTTTTATTTCTACTCATAACTAATCATTTAATATGCAAATATAGTACTTTTTGTTTGAATATACAAAAGTTATAAGTTTTTTCAACCTTGCTACCTAATCTATCTCGACACACCACACCCTGCGTGTTATCTTTTGAATGAGTACTTTTTCGAAATCTCCTCTTGCGCCTCTGGGCTGAGGGAGTTGTAGTAGAGCCTCCAGCCTGGGCAGAAGTTGATATGCCAACGCCAGAACTTGCCAATTAGCGAGCTACTGTTTTTGTCGTAAGCCTCTCGCAGCTTACATTTATCACAAAATTTTCCCATGATTAAAAATTTTTAAATTCCACACGTCATTGCGGCCTACGAGCCGCAATCTATCTTTATAGAGTGTCATCCTGAGTGTAGCGTAGCGGAATCGAAGGATCTCATGATGGTAGTCGGTTTCCATTATTGCAGGAGATTCCTCGACTTCGCTCGGAATGACAGGAGGGGGGGGTTGAGATTGCGGCTCGGAGGCCGCAATGACGGTCTTGTCGGAGGCCGCAATGACGGTCTTGTCGGAGGCCGCAATAACGATTTTGCCAAGCCCGCAATAACGAAACAACAGAAAAGCTACTTCACCCTCAAGTGGAAGATTAGTGTTTCGCTCTCGATGTAGCCATATCGTTGGGCTTTGACTTCGATATCGTAGCTGCCTTTTGCCACCCTCACCGCTCCGTTATAGAGAGACCAATGTTTGTTAGGCTCTGCGCCCTTGGCTGTGATTTTGTAGACCATCGATGCACCTTGCGTAGAGCAGTAAAAGTCCACGAGAGCGGGTGAGGTTATGGTGTAGTTCTCATCGGCTTTGTGTCGTCTGACTGGCTCTTCCTCGCAGTTTACCACAAAATATGGGCGGTTGGTCTTGCACTGCTCGCCATTAGGGAAGAATTGGCGATACAAATCCTCCTCGTTCCTTAGACCCATATCATTGGTCTGGGCACTCCACTCACTCTGCAACTCTCTCATCTTCTTCAAGATTGGCGCATACTCCGCCTCTCTTGCCAGGTTATTAATGTTGTGTGGGTCGCTCTCCACATCATACAACTCCTCCGCCGGGCGAGTCTTGGCAAACCATAAGCTCTGCACCTCATTCAATCTATCCTCAGCATAGGCTCGGTATAGGTCTTGAATAATTGGCGAGCCATTACGATAGGGAACATAACCCACATAGGGTTGATTAGGGTAGAAGTTGCGGATATAAAGATACCTCTTATCACGTACGGCACGCACCATATCATAGCTCTCATCCTCACGGTCGCGAGCGGCGTAGATGTACTCCCTCTCGCCTCTATCTTGCGAGCCAAGGAATGGTTGACCCTGCATGTGGGTCGGCACATCAACACCCGCTAGCGATAGCACGGTAGGCCCGAAATCTATCGAGCTAATCAATCTATCCGACACCTCGCCACCCTCTCGGCCTGGGATGTAGACCACCAACGGAATATGCGTGCCACTATCATAGAGCCAACGTTTTCCCCTAGCAAAACCATCACCATGGTCGCCCCAGAGGAAGATGATTGTGTTGTCAAGCTCACCATCCGCCTCTAGCTCTTCGAGCAGGTTAGCTACATACTCATCATAGGCTGCGATATTGTCGTAGTGTCGAGCGATAACGGTACGAGTGGTTGGCTCGTCCATATAGTATGGTGGCACCTCAACGCTGTTTATGTCGGTCTCGACGGGTATATTCCTAAAGGAGCGACCCTCGTGAGTCCCTTCGAAATTAAAGACCGCGAAGAATGGCTGTGATTTATCCGAGCGATTCTTGAAGTGAGCCTCAGCGCTCGTCTCATCCCAGATACTTTCGGGCACTGTAGTAGCTGCTGCAAATTGATAGTCGGTCTTAACTCGATTGGTACAGTAGTAACCGCCATTGCGCAAATACTCGGTGAATGCCTTGACATAGTGTGGAGGCACTCCGTTGTATGGAGTAATCTGCTCACCACGCATATAGGTGATTGTTCGCATATTGTGACACCCTATCGAGGTTTGATACATTCCCGTAATGATGCCTGCACGTACTGGCGAGCTGATAGCAGCCGTTGTAAAGGCGTTATCGTAACGAATACCCTGTGCTGCCAACCTATCGATGGTTGGAGTCTGTGCCACATCATCGCCATAACAGCCCCATCGTTGGCTACAATCCTCGGTCGATATCCACAATATATTGGGGTGCTGAGGTAGCTCACTGGCTGCACTCGATTTATCAGCTGCCACCCCCGCAAGTGGAGATATAGCAGAGATGAGAGCGGTGCTGACAAGCACATTTCGCTGTTCAAATAACTTCATGGTATATTTTTTTAGGTTAATATTCATTTCTCACTCCGACAAAGCAGATGTGATTCACAAAGTTACAAAATATTTTTTTATTTCTACGTTTGGCAAATATAATATATATATCTACCTTTGTAGAGCTATTTAATTTACGAAATAACCCCAGATGAAAAAGATAACTATTTACCTGCTCGCACTACTGGCTGTGGCGTGCTGTAAATCAGTCGATGGCAGCTCCGAGCCGATGGCTAAAGCTCCCGATTATACCACCTCCGAGTGTTGGTACACCAATATTTCAGGTGAGGCTTTTGATGTTTTCTACATCCTACCTACCTGCGTCTTTGACTGGACGGATAGTAGTGGCGTAACCTACCACTATGGTGATGTTTACAACGACGAGCAGCGTGCCTCGCAGCTCTACTCTTACGAACTGGCAGAGGATATTTTTGGCGACGAAGCGAACTTCTACGCTCCATACTATCGACAAATCACCCTCGATGTCTGGATGGAGGGTGAGGATGCTGTAGAGGCTCTTTTTCCTGCTGCAATGGCGGATGTCGAGGCAGCTTTCGACAACTTTATCTCAACCAAAAACGATGACCGACCATTCATTATCGCAGGCTTTAGCCAGGGCGGAAAGGCGGTTGTGGAGCTGACGAAAAGCCTCTCTGCGGCGGAGCATGAGAGGTTGGTCGCAGCCTATGTGATAGGCTATAAAGTGACCGACGATGACCTGCGAAACAGCAACATCATAGCGGCAACCAGTGCCGACGACACTGGTGTTACAATCTGCTACAACTCCGTAGCCACCGTAGAGGCAATCAACCAGATGATTTCAGCCTCTGAGCTATGTATCAACCCCGTGAATTGGGCAACGGATAACACCTTGGCATCTCTCAACGAGAGCGTAACGGTCGCTGTCGACACCAACTATAACGTGCTGATTGTCGATGGTTTAGATAGCGATGCACTCTACATCCCAGAGTTTGCCGAGCTCTTCCCCGTTGGCAACTACCACCCCCAAGAGTTGGAGCTTTACAAGGAGCACCTACGTAAAAATATCGCCACCCGAATAGCAGCATTTAAAAATTAAATCAGATTTTAAGAATCTAAGTTATGAAAAAAGCGACCATAGAGACTCTCTTGGAGAGGGCGACGACTAGTTGGGATGGTGAGCCTCTGGAGAGCTATCCATCGGGCAGACCCACCTTCACCATGCAGAAGATGACTATTCCACCCCACACCAAGATGCCGCCACATAGCCACACGATAATGCAGCTAGGCTATATCCTTTCGGGTGAGTTGACTATCACCTTAGAGAGTGGCGAGAGCGTCACATTCAACCAAGGCGAACCCGCTATCGAGGTGGTCGGGAAGATTCACTACGGCGAAAATCGTGGTGAGGTAGATACGGTGGTTATCGTCATTTCGGTGCTATAGTGATAGCTGTCACAACATTAACCAAGTAACTTCCAGCAAAAAAATTTGCATTATTAAAAATAATAGTTTAATTTTGAGGGTTCAAACAGCTCTATTTCGCGAATAAAAGGGGGAACTTAACTACGAAGTAGATGAGTATAGGTGGGTTCTAAAAATTGCTTTTTCACTCCAAAATTTAGGATAAGAACCCGTAACATCCTAAATTGAAGCGTTTATCTGACCTCAAAGTTAAATCAAAAAGTTCTAAAATCCAAACC
>JBCQSY010000028.1:0-24385 GCA_047178865.1 Rikenellaceae bacterium | reverse complement strand
TGGAGTCTTTGAGCTTCGTGCTGAGGCGGGTTCGCCTATCACTGTTCAGTTTATCGGTTACGATAACGTGAACACAACCCTTGCAAGCGGTATGCAAGTGACACTACAAGAGGCAGCGGTAAACGTTGAGGAGCTTGTGGTAGTCGGTTTCGGTACTGTTAAGAAGGAGTCTTTGACTGGTTCTGTTGCTACAGTTAGTTCAGCACAGTTCGAGGATCAGGGAGGTCTTTCTAACCCTGTTCAAGCACTTCAAGGTCAGGTAGCCGGTGTTATGATTACTCGTACATCTTCAGCTCCAGGTCAGGAGAGTTGGGATATGCAGCTTCGTGGTGTATCTTCAACTAACACAGCTGACCCAATGGTTGTTGTTGATGGAGTAACTTACAACAGCATTGATGACCTTGGTATGTTGAGTCCAGACGACATCGAGTCGATGAACTTCCTAAAGGATGGTTCTGCTGCAATCTACGGTTCTCGTGCAGCGAATGGTGTAATCCTTATCCAAACCAAAAAGGGTAAGTCTGGTAAGACTACAGTTCAGTACAACGGTTCTGTAACTGTTAAAACTCCTGGTATCGAGATGGACTGGTGTGATATCTACCAATGGGCTGATGGTTTGACACAGGCTTTGGAGGGTGCAAACTACACAGCATCAGCCATGTACGATATGGCACTTCAGATGCAGAAGTATGGTGGTTACTGGGTTAACTACAACGAGCAAACTAGAACACTTCGTTCTGGTATGGCTGGTAAGCAAGATATGACATACTCTACAAGTAATGAGTATCTTGATGGTCTGTTCGACACTGCTGTATCACAAGAGCACACTATCAGTGTTAGTGGTGGTACTGAGCGTTCTTCTTATCGTCTATCTTTGGGTTACAACTATGATGACTCTACTCTTGTTTGGGGTGAGAACAGCAACCAACGTTATAACCTACGTTTGAACAACTCATTCAAACTATCTGACAACATTACTCTTGATTCATCTATCTCTTACAACCGTACTGAGCTAGTTTATCCTACTATCCAGAGTAAACTAACTATCGGTGCTCAGAACCAACCTGGTCTTCCTTCATGGACTGACAGTGGTCTTCCTTACGCGTTTGAGACATCTACTGCTGCATCTGTAGCGGCTTATCTTGAGCTAGGTGGTGAGACTACACAGTCAACTCGTCAACTTAACATCAACGAGACTTTGAACGCTAAGATTACATCTTTCCTTGATTTCAACTTGAACTTGGGTTACAACTCACGTACTCAGGTAACTCACGCAAAGTATGAGTCTGTAGATTTCTATAACTACCAAGAGTTGTACATCTGTACAGGTCCAACAACAGCTCAATCTTACTTCCAATCAACTGAGAATACTAAAGATTACTACACTGGATCTGGTTACTTCAACTTCCACGAGCAATTTGGTGCACACTCTGTAGGTGCAACAATCGGTGGATCTTACGAGTACACTGAGTATGATGGTTTTGGTATCAAGATGATGGAGACTGACTCTAACATTGATGTTGTTAATGGTACTGGTGATGTAACTCGTCAGAGCGTTAACTACTACGAGACAGCTCTTGCATCTGCATTTGCTCGTTTCAACTACGATTATGACTCTCGTTACCTACTTGAGGCTAATATGCGTTATGATGGTTCTTCTAAGTTTGCTGCTGGTAACCGTTGGAACTTCTTCTGGGGTGTATCTGGAGGTTGGAGACTTAACCAAGAGGCTTTCATGGAGAACGCTACATGGTTAGACGACTTGAAGATTCGTGGATCTTACGCCGTAATGGGTAACCAAGATGGTATCGGTAACTACGATGGTATCCAGCTATACTCTATGTCTATTAGCTCAGGTCAAGTTATCGGTGACAACCTACTTTCATACATCACTACAAGTGGTCTAGCATCTGACTCTCGTACTTGGGAGCGTGTTCAGAACTGGAATGTCGGTGTTGACTTCAGCTTCTATGGATTCACTGGTAGCTTCGACTACTGGCAGAAGTACAACGATAACATGCTTATCTCTATCACATATCCTGGTACTCAGGGTGGTGTTAATGCTCCTGATACTAACGTTGGTGAGTTTAGAGCTTGGGGTTATGAGGGTGCTTTGAACTACAGACGCAAGATTGGTGAGGTTAACCTATCAGCTGGTGGTACTGTATCATTCGCTCGTAACGAGATTATCGACAACGGTACTGACGTAGAGCTTTGGTCTGAGGGTTACTCATCAACTCGTGAGGGTTATCCACTAGCTAGCCTTATGGGTTATGAGATGTATGGACGTGCACAAACTTACGAGGAGGCTCAAGAGTACTATGAGACTTACAAAGAGGGTAGTACAATCTCTTTCCCAGCTCAAGCTAACTTCAATGCAGGTATCAACCTTTATAAGGACCAGAATGGTGATGGTTCTATCACTGAGGAGGACCTTATCTACCTAGGTAGTGGTAACCCTGAGATCTCTTACTCATTCAACCTTGCAGTTGAGTGGAAGGGACTTGAGATTAGCGCTGTATTCCAAGGTTCTGCTAACCGCGTAATGTATGTTGGTGAGGCTTACTACGCTGCTCCATTCCGTTCTGTTTACTTCAACACAATAACTGACTGGATTGGTAACACATGGTCTTTGGATAACCAAGATGCTTGGTACAACCCACTATGTTCATCTTACGGTACTGGTGCTGGTTTGAATACTTGGAACTACGGTCACGCATCAACTCACACTGCTTTGAATGGTAATTACCTACGCCTAAAGAACTTGACAGTAGCCTACACTATCCCAGCTAAGAAGTTGGAGAATGTTAAAGGTCTATCAGGAGTTCGCGTATATGTAACAGGTACTGATATCTGGGAGAAGACTAATATGCCTTTCAATCTTGACCCTGAGGCATCTTACTCAAGCTACAGTGGATCTAACTTCTATCCATTCACACGTAACTGGATTGTTGGACTTGGTCTTACATTCTAATTGTTTAACTTTATAATGATGAAATATATGAAAAAGTTATATATAGCCTGCATGGCTGCAATGGCACTGGGTGCTACGTCGTGTATGGACTTCTATCCAACTACCTCTCTATCAGAGGATCAGGCTTGGAACTCAGCAGAGAACATTCAGCTCTTTGCGAACCAGTTCTATAGCTACACACCTGCGTTTAGTACAATTACTTCTGACTCTGCTTTTGATGGTTACATCAACTCAGACCTTCACGTAAACAACTCGACTTGTGATTATAGACAAGGTACTAATGGACTTGAGACTTCGAATAGTGCATACACAACTCCTTACGACCGTATCTACTATACCAGTCTTCTAATCCAAGAGACAGCAAACTATCCAGATCAAGATGAGATTGCTACTCCACTTGGTGAGGCTTACTTCTTTAGAGCACTTCAGTACTACAACCTAGTACGTTACTATGGTGATGTTATCCTTATCAATACTCCTATGGATACTGACTCTCCTGAGAACTACGCTACTCGTAACGACAGAACTGAGGTTATCGATCAAGCTCTCTCTGACCTTGATATGGCAGCTTCTCTTCTTCCTGAGACTTCATACGAGAGAGGTATCGTTAACAAGTATGTTGCTCTATCATTGAAGGCTCGTATCGCTCTATTCGAGGGTACATGGCAGAAGTTCCACGACACAGATATGGGTGGTGGTAACTCAGCTAAGAGTACTGAGTACTTAACTGCTGCTAAGGCTGCTGCATTGGCAGTTATCAATAGCGGAAACTACAAATTGTTCCAGAACGATGGCTTTAAGGTTACAGCTGACGAGTATAAGGAGGCAATGTCTAACTACATGGATGTATCTGGAATGCCTTTCGAGGATGATGGAACTAACGCTGGTCTTAACCACGATGAGAGCTACCGTGTTCTATTCCACCTTGAGAGTGAGACTAAGTCAAACGCTTTGGGTCTAACAAAAGATTCTCAGAGCGAGTTCGTTTGGGTACGTTGTTACCGTCTTGGTTATAGTAACACTACTATCCAGGGTCTTAATAACCACTCAACATCAGCTTACACTAGAAAGATGGCTACTATGTATCTTTGCGATAATGGTCTTCCTATCTACTACAACGGAACTCAGAATCCACGATTCCATGGTTTCGGAACTGTTCACAGTGAGTACTTCAACCGTGACAGACGTATGGATGACTCATTTATCCAACCTGAGAAACCATTCTGGCGATTCCAAACTGCTCGTGTAACTTGGACAGATGATGAGTACACTCTAGTTGAGAATCCAACTGCAAACGGAACTTACATGTACACAAATGCTCAATATACACTTGGTACATCTTGTTACTACAACTACAAGTGGACTTCAGAGCGTCAGCACCAAGATCGCTACTACTCTCAAGACTACCCAGTTATCCGTTACGCAGAGGTTCTTCTTATCTATGCTGAGGCAGCTTATGAGTTGGCAGGTTCTATCACTGATGCAGATCTTGATATCTCATTGAACCTTACACGTTGTCGTGTTAATCCTAGTATGCCTAAGTTGTCAAACACTTTGGTTTCAACTAATGGTCTTGATATGCGTGAGGAGATTCGTCGTGAGCGTTCTATCGAGCTTGCACACGAGGCAAGACGTGCTGAGGATATCAGACGTTGGGCTATCGCTGAGACAGTTATGAACGAGCCATTCCTAAGTATCAAGTACACAGGTACAGGTTGGGAGAGTTACGGTTCTCCAAAATATGACTTCTGGCCAACTGCTTATGCTAAGTATAGTGGTACTCTGGCTTATGAGGGTACTACTGAGACTACTAAAGATTGTATTGTTCTATATGATGACGCTGATCTTAGCTGGAGCAAGAGAAACTACCTATTGCCAATTCCTTCTAACCAGATTCAGTTGAATCCAAACTTGGGTCAGAACTATGGTTGGGATACTGTAACAGAAGAGTAGTTTGTTTAACATATTAAAAGATAAAAATTATGAAATTCAAATTAAAATATGGATTGTGCTGCATGGCTATGGTAGCACTACTTGGGGCAGCTACTTCGTGTCAAGATCCTGAGAAAGAGATTCTAAATTTGGAGTACGCATACACTCCAAGCTCAACAACTGTTTACAATGTGAACAATGTCTCAGCAGCGGACACTAGTAGTACTGATCCAACATACTACATCTCAAAGGGTTCTACTGCTACATTTAAGGCGTTGATGACTCCTTACAACGTAACTTTCCCTGAGATTGAGTGGACCTCTGGTGACGAGACTATCGCAACTGTTAGCTTCGATCTTGATGCTACAGTTGAGGGTACTGACGGAGTTGTTAACTATGGTACTGTTACAGCTGTTGGTGCTGTTGGTAGCTCAGTAATGTTTACTGTAGCTCCTCCACAAAATGTATCGAACCTACCAGGAGTGAAGGCATACTTCTATGTCGAGGTAAAATAGTTTAAGTACTATTTTATAGTTAAGTGGGAGATGGTAACTCGTTTAGGCGAGTTACCATCTTTTTTTTGTGTTAATTCGTTGCGCAGGCTCTAATCCTCGACGATAATAGTCCAGTTGAACAGGTCTGCCGAGCAGTCGCTAATAAAGCTGTTTAGCTGCTCATTTGAGACCTCATTCTCGATAAGCGAGTTGACAAACGAGGTGAATCCCATGTAGTTGTTATTGACTTTGTTCGCCATACATTGATAGAAAGCGACCCTCTCGGAGTGTGATAGCTCAGCGGGGAGCATTCCATCGTCGACAAGCTGGGCGTAGGGCATCAAATATCTCATATTCGCAACATCCGCCTGGAGTTCGTCGACTATCGCCGTGATGACGTAGAGTTGGACTGTGTCGCTCACCGATGGGAGCTTGATAAACTCGGTGTATATGGGGTAGTCCAGTTCGATATCTTCGACCACTCCATCGGAGAAGATTACGAAATCGTCGCTCGATAGGTTGGCTAGATATACCATCTGGCGATAATCTTCAAGCGCTTGGCGCATGGCTGCACGCTGCTGCATATTCCACTCGACACGACCTCCACACGAGGTTGCAACGAGAATTATTGCAGCGAAAATTGAGGTGTAGATTGTTTTTAGTCTCATAATTTCCATTTTTGGTTATAGCCAACTCGTTGACAATAATAGTGCCAAAAACGGAGCATTATCTTTGCAGAGGGTGCTCTAGCTGCACTTTGGTTTGAAGTATTAATGTTGGTTATTATAGAAAAAAAAGGCAGTTTAGTAGATATTGTGTGGAGTAGTCTTTAATAAATAATATCTTTGCTATAGTTCTAAAGAGACTAACTTAATTAAATATTATTTAAATTCTATTACAATGAAAAAGTTTATGTTGATGCTCATCGCGATGGTGATGACATTTGGTATCTCTAACGTAACGGCTGCAACACAAGCTCCACAACCAAAGGAGAAGATTGAGAAGGTTGTATTCTCGGTAAATCTTCAAAAACCAGAGGATGCTAAGGAGATTAAGGTCTTTATGTCGAAGCAAAAGGGCGTTAAGGATGTTGTAGTTGACCAGAAGGCAGAGCGCGTAACAATCACTTATGATGAGATTCACACATCAGAGGGTGCTTTGGTTAAGGATTTGGCTAAAATCAACATCAAAGCTCAGCATTACGTTGAACCAAAGAAGAAATAGATGTCAAACGCCTATCTTCAATTGCGACTCCAAAAGGGTCGCATTTTTTTTTGTTATTATATTCCCTTTTGTCATCTTACCCCACAAAAAAAAATCACAACCGTTATGATTGTGATTTCGGGATTTGTATTACTACTTCCCATCTTTTGGTAGCGGGTCGGGGACTTGAACCCCGGACCTCATGATTATGAATCATGCGCTCTAACCAGCTGAGCTAACCCGCCATTACTGCTTTTAAAGCGAGTGCAAAGATAAGAATAAAAAATTATTCAACCAAATATTTTGAGGGTAAAAATAGTAAAAAAATATTTTTTCGACACTGGGTATATAGTCGAGTAAAATCTAATCTATTGAGAGGTAGCTCTTTACTCCTCGATGATATATACATCCTCTGAGGGGTGTTGCATATTGTGCCTCTCGCGTGCATATTTTTCCAGGAGGTCGTCGTGTTTTAGGCTCTCGATAAGGATACTATCCGCCTTGATACGTTTGAGGTATCCATTAGCCTCACGGGTTAGGGCGTTGATTTCGCGCTGTATCTCAATCGAGCGCAGTGTGCTACGTCCGATATTGATAACGATAGCACCACCGATAACTACAGTGGCTAATACCCAGCCCCAATCTTTGCGTAATATTTCACTCCATTTCATTATGGTATCCTCATATATTTGTGTGTCTGGATTGAGATATTCCAGCGTGGATTACTCTTAACCCACTCGACAATCATCGGCATTACACTATCCGCCACGCTCCATTCGGGTTGCAGAAAGAGCATACACTCCTCGCTCACCTTTGCGGCACACTCCACTCCCCATGCGATATCCTCTCGTGAAGTGATGATAACCTTCAACTCATCGGCACGCTCCCATGCCTGGTCGAGTGGTGGTTGGTTTGTTTTGGGAGAGAGACATACCCAGTCGAACTCTCCGCTGAATGGTTGCGAGCCGGATGTCTCCAAAAAAATCTTCAACCCATGTGAGTGCAGCGCCTCAGTTAGGGGTGAGAGTGGATATCTGAGAGGCTCTCCGCCAGTTATTACGATAGATTGAGCTGCACACGACGTGGCACGCTCTATAATCTGCTCGATTGGCGTTGGAGGGTATAGTTTAGGGTTCCATGTCGCCTTAGCGTCGCACCATCGACAACCCACATCACAACCACCAAGGCGGATGAAGTAGGCAGGTTTTCCTGTGTGGAATCCTTCGCCCTGAATCGAGTAGAAATCCTCGACTAGAGGTAGCAGAGCACCCCCTTCGAGTAGCGTATTATCTGTTCTATTCATCACAAACTACATATATATCTTTGAAGTTGCGCCCTAGTTGGTCGTAATCGAGACCATATCCCACAATAAATTCGTTGCCTATATCGAAGGCTTTGTAATCTATCTTGATTGTTTTGGTGTATGCCTTAGGTTTGAAGAATAGGGTGCACACCTTAATGCTATTTGCACCTCTTCCGGATAGCATATTTAGGGTGTGTTCGATACTATTGCCGCTATCGACAATATCCTCGACAACAATCAAATCACGCCCCTGAATCGAGCTATTTAGACCAATCAACTCACTCACCTCGCCACTGCTCTTAGTGCCGCTATATGAGGCAATTTTGATGAATGTCACCTCGCAACCGAACTCCAGTTTCTTGACCAAGTCGCTCAGGAACATAAACGAACCGTTGAGCACTCCAACAAGTAGTGGTGGGGTGGTTGAACCCATATACTCCTGATTAATTTGCGCAGCAATTCTGCTCACCGCAGACTCTATCTCGGCTGCGGGAATCATCGTTTTGAAGTTGAGGTTGTGTAGCTTAATTGTTTTGTTCATAATGACAAAGATAGTGATTTTATTTGAACAGAGTCTCTTTGTTATCTAAGAATCTGTTTAAATTTTAAAGTGTCGCCCTGTAATATGTGCCCAGAGGTAGCTCCTTACCATTATCGTCTGCGAAGTATAACTCACCCGACGACTCCTGCGAGGGTGTCGCAACAGCTGAGCGGAATGTAGTTCGTGCAATGGTCTGGGACAGCCCCATCGAGTAGAGGCTCATAATCAAGAACGACCCTTTGCCATCGAGTAGCTGGGCACATAGCTCAAGAAGTGGAGTTATCGACTCCTCTAATATCCACCTCTCGCCATTCGCTCCTCTGCCATAGGCTGGTGGGTCGAGGATTATACCGTGATATTTATTGCCTCGGCGTACTTCACGCTCGACAAACTTCACTGCATCTTCGACAATCCAACGTATGTCACGAAGCCCCGATAGCTCCATATTCTCCTTTGCCCATGTCACCACCTGTTTCACCGAGTCGACATGTGTCACTTGTGCCCCTGCGCTACGAGCAGCCAGGGTTGCACCGCCAGTATAGGCGAAGAGGTTGAGAATCTTAACTGGTTCTGTCTGCGTTTTTTGCAGCTCTTTGCAGCTATCGAAGATAAAGTTCCAGTTGGCAGCCTGTTCGGGGAATATACCAACGTGTTTAAACGAGGTGAGGCCTATGCGCATACGCAGCTTCATCTCTTTGTAGTTGTAGGTGATGATATGAGGCGTTGGGGCTTTGTGTTTAATTTTCCACTCACCACGCTCCTCACTGCGCTCTTCACGCAGGAATGATGCATCGGCAGCATCTCGCCACTGCTTCTCGCTGAGGCTCTTACGCCACACAGCCTGAGGCTCAGGGCGACGTGTTACGTAGCCACTCCATGACTCTAATTTCTCGCCTTCGCCCGAATCGAGGAGTCTGTAGTCGGGGAAAGTAGGTGTTTGATTTACGCTCATATCTTATATATGTTCATTTGACATTTTTTACAGTTGAACTCCAACTTGAATCTATCTCGTCCATGTACCAGAAATAGCTCCTCGGTGAGTTTTGAGCCCTCTTTTAGGCACTCGCCAATCTCGTGGCGGATACAGTAACGACTCTGCATAAGTCGTGCTCCACTCAACGATGAGGCTACATCCCACCCCTTATCAATCTGCGTTACGCCGTGTGAGGAGTAGAACTTTCGAGCCAGTGAGTTGGTGACGTTACCCTCGCCGCTGAGTGTGGTGGTGGGGTAGATGACATCCCGATTCTCGACGAAAGGGGTGTTGGGTTCGAGACTCTTTAGCCTCTGCTCGCGAAGTGATAACAGAGCCTCTCGCCTGAGCTGCGATAGTTGAGACGAGGCGATAAATAGAGGCTCTCCAATAATTTCGATATCGACCACCCTGAACTCCGTATCACCACTCTTGGATAGCTGCGTCTTGATGATGTCGACCATCTTTTCGGGGTTTTTAGCTGGTTCTAGCTCGGTGAAAATCTCCCTTGTGGCGCTGTTTTCGTAGCTGTCTAAGTAGCTCAAAGCGACCCCACTTTTGTCGATTTTGATGGTGGCTCGAATATCAATTTTACGCTCGGCACACCTCTGTTCGAGTTGGTCGTTGAAGAGCTTGTCGAAGTTGCGATATATGCTCTCTCCGATGCGTAGGTTGTCTCGTCGATTTGGGACTATCTCACGCCCATTAACTGCGTTGACGTTAGTTCCAACTATCTTTCCCTCTGATAGATAACAGACTCCATCGCCAGGCGATACTCTCTCTCTGCCACTCAAGGTAAAGCCCCCTTTAGTTACGCTCTCTACTCGTCCAATCTCCTCGCCTGTGGCTTTGGGACTATTAAACGACGCTAGCCCACTCTGCATTCCATCGAGCAGATAACAGCTCTGCCCACGAGAGAAGCTCTTGGCGGGGTTTGGAGTGAACGAAATCTTCGACTCCCCTTGCGAGGAGCATTGGATATCACTGCGTTGAGATATCTCCTTGTCGATAATTTGGCGGTAGTGCGAGACGATATTTTTGGTGTAAACAATATCCTTTAGTCGACCCTCGATTTTAAACGAGCTGACTCCAGCGTCGATAAGCGAGGCGATATGTTCGCTCAGGTTCATATCTTTGACCGATAGCAGGTGTTTACCTGTTATGATTTTGCGACCCGATTGACCCTCTAAATCGAAGTTCAGTCGACACGCCTGCATACACTCACCTCGATTTCCGCTGCGTGGTGATAGAGCCTTCGATAGGTAGCATCGCCCACTCATTCCAACGCATATCGCACCGTGAATAAAGGCTTCGAGTTCGACTCTGGGGGCTTGTGAAGCGATTGCCTGAATCTGTGAAAGAGTCAATCCTCGCTCTAGGACAACACGCTTGAAACCAGCATCTTGCAGAAATTTAACACCCTCCCCTGATGTATTGAACATCTGAGTCGAGGCGTGAAGTTCGACCCCTAGGTTCATCTGGGTAAATGCCATATCTTGGATAATGAGAGCGTCGACACCAGTCGAGACCACCTCACGGGCTAGCCTCTCGGCTGAGGCGAGCTCTCGTTCGAAGATTACGGTGTTGAGTGTGCTGTAGACTCTCACCCCATAACGGTGTGCGTACTCCACCGTGCGAGCGATATCCTCCAAGGAGTTGGTGGCAGCTTGTCGTGCACCAAAGCCCGAAGCTCCTATATATATAGCGTCCGCTCCATGGTCGATAGCAGCGAAGGCTACCTCGGCATTACGTGCAGGAGAGAGAAGTTCTAATCTTTTCATTGCACAAAATTATACAAATTTTTTGTTTAGTGTGGCTGAAAATAGAAAACTTTATGTAAATTTGTGCCAATTTACAAACATGAAGATATGTTAACACTTAAACAAATACGCGATAATCGCGCTCAGACCATTGAGCGTCTAGCAAAAAAGGGGTGCGATGCTGCTCCTATTATAGATAATATCGAGAGCCTTGACGACCGCCGTAAATCAATTCAGCAGGAGCTGGATAACCTACTTGCGGAGCAGAATAGAGCCTCGAAGAGTATCGGCGCTCTTATGGGGCAAGGTAAAAAGGAGGAGGCTGAGGCTGCTAAAGCTGCTGTAGCTCAACTTAAAGCTCAATCGGCAACCCTCTCGGAGGAGTCTAAGAGTGTTATGGAGGAGCTGCAAAAGGTTATAGTTCAGCTACCTAATATGCCAGCGGAGATTGTTCCTGCTGGTATGACAGCTGAAGATAATGTTGTGGTTAAGTGTGTGGATAGCGCAGTTGCTCTACCTGAAAACGCACTGCCTCACTGGGAGTTAGCTCGCAAATATGATATTATCGACTTCGATTTGGGTGTAAAGCTAACTGGTGCTGGTTTCCCAGTATATAAGGGAGCAGGTGCTCGTCTACAGAGAGCACTTATCAACTTCTTCCTCGACTGTAACGCTAAGGCTGGTTACACCGAGATTGAGCCTCCCGTAATGGTTAACGAGGCGTCGGGTTTCGGAACTGGTCAGCTCCCCGATAAGGAGGGTCAGATGTACCACGCAACAGCGGATAACCTCTACCTAGTACCAACGGCCGAAGTGCCACTAACCAATATCTACCGCGATGTTATCCTCGATGAGAAGGATTTCCCGGTGAAGATTACCGCCTATACCCCATGTTTCCGTCGTGAGGCTGGTTCGTATGGTAAGGATGTGAGAGGACTGAATCGCTTGCACCAATTCGATAAAGTTGAGATTGTTCAACTTGAAACCCCTGAGCGTTCATACGCAGCACTCGATGGAATGGTTGCCCATGTCGAGAGTATCATCAAGTCGTTGGGTCTGCCATATCGTATCTTGCGCCTTTGCGGAGGTGATATGTCGTTCACTTCAGCTCTAACCTACGATTTCGAGGTCTACTCAGCAGCTCAGCAGAGATGGTTGGAGGTGTCGTCGGTGTCAAATTTTGAGTCGTTCCAGTCGAATCGTCTTAAACTTCGATACAAAGATTCGGACAAAAAGAGCCAATTAGCTCATACTCTGAATGGTTCGTCGTTGGCTCTGCCTAGAATTGTGGCTGCTCTACTCGAAAATTATCAGAGCGAAGAGGGAATTTTACTTCCAGAGGTGTTAATTCCTTACACAGGTTTTGGAATTATAAAATAAATGTCGTACATTTGCACTAAGTTTGATAGTGATATTGAACGTATAACTACAAAAAAATAAAAAAATGGCTTACAAAATTATTGCAGATTCATGTGTCGCATGTGGTACATGTATCGATGAGTGTCCAGTTGAGGCTATCTCAGCAGGTGACGCTTACTCAATCGCAGCAGACGTTTGCATCGATTGCGGTGCTTGCGCAGGAGTTTGTCCTACAGAGTGTATCGTAGCAGAGTAATTTAACTCTGTTTGATTGAAAAATGCGACCCTTCAAGGTCGCATTTTTTGTGTTATATGGTGTGATGGAGAAACGTAGAGTGATTATTAACTATAAACTTCACCCGTACACGTCATTGCAGCTCGTAGGCCGCAATGACGAAATAGAGTGTTTTTACGACTTGTTTCTACTTCGAGGGTTTGATATCCTTGATACGTAGCTGCGTTTTGAGCTTGCCACGGAAGTTGTTATCAACAATATTGTAACATATATCCACCGCACCACCCATGCGAATCCACTTGAAGTGTGTGGGTTGTTGGAAGGCGATAGCCGGAAGTCGAGTGTTGGGCTTCTGCCTCTGCATCAAATCCATCGAGATATGCTCCTTGGTTGCACCCACTAGGCGTGCATTTCCTTGGTTGCAGACCCCTCTTGTTGCGAACATAGGCATAGTGTTGCCTGGGCCAAAGGGCTGGCAACGGCTCAAATCGCGACTAAACGATGGGGTGATATCCGAGAAAAGTAGTTCCATATCGATATCCACCTGCGGAATAAGTATCGACGGGTCGATATTCTTCTCGACATAGGCGTTGAACCTCTCGGCGAACTTCTCGAAGTTTTCGGGTCTCATCGTCAAACCTGCGGCGTACATGTGTCCTCCGAAGTTTTCGAGCAAATCCTCACACGACTCAACCGCTTGGTAGAGGTCGAAACCTGGGATGGAACGTGCTGAGCCAGTGATAAATCCATTGCTCATCGTCAGAACCACCGTTGGGCGGTAGTAGGTCTCGATAAGGCGCGAAGCGACAATACCCACAACTCCCTTCATCCACTCAGGGTTGTATATCACGATACATTTGCGTTCGAGATATTCTGGTGTGTTGGTTAGGTAGTCGTGTGCCTGCTGCGTGACATCTCTATCGATGCTCTTGCGGTCTTGGTTGAAACCATCTATCACCTCTCCAAATTGGGCTGCTGCTCCCTCGTTTCCCTCGATTAGCAGTTCAACTGCGGCGTGTCCTCCCGATGGTCGAGTAGTGTCGTCATACTCATCCATGCGCATACGACCTGCGGCGTTGATTCTTGGGCCAATCTTAAATACTATATCATCAATTGTGATATTGTTAAACTCCAAGTTGCAAATCTTGATAATGGAGTGTAGACCCTTCGAGGGGTTCATATTAAGACGACGAAGTCCATAGTGCGCCAAGATACGATTCTCATCGATAAGGGGCACTATATCCGAGGCGATACTCACAACGAGTAGATCAAGCAGCGTTTCGAGCTGCGAGAATGGGATATTGTTGCGCAAAGCGTAGGCTTGCGCCAACTTGAAACCTACTCCACAACCCGACAAATCCTCGAAAGGGTAGTTGCAGTCGGAGCGTTTAGGGTCAAGAACGGCTACAGCCGCAGGAATCTCTTCGGCTGGAAGATGGTGGTCGCAGATAATAAAATCGACCCCCTTCTCATTGGCATAGACAATCTTTTCGACAGCTTTTATACCACAATCCAAGGCGATGACAAGAGTCACCCCACGGCTTGCGGCATAATCGATGCCTTTGATAGAGATACCATAGCCTTCGGTATATCTATCAGGAATGTAGAATTTTAGGTTTTTGTGTCCTAAGCTACGCAGAAACTTATACATGAGCGAGACGGCAGTAGTGCCATCTACGTCATAGTCTCCATAGACGAGTATATGCTCGTCATTGGCTACAGCCCTTTCGACTCTCTCGACCGCTTTGTCCATATCCTTCATCAGGAATGGGTCGTGCAGGTGTGAGAGTTGAGGGTTAAAGAACCGCTTAGCTTTCTCTACAGTGTCTACGCCCCTTTGCTGGAGTAGTTGAACCAATATTGGCGAAATCCCCAACTCGGCAGATAGTCTCTGCACGAGTAGAGAGTCCACCGATGGCTTCACTACCCAATTTTTTTCTAAGGGCATAATCTCTAGTTTTTATTTTACTCATTAATATATTTTTTCTTCTTATCAAATACAAGTAGCTCGACTGTGACAGCGCTCCACCCATTGTGGTGAGATATCACATAAGCTAAGAGGGCTTTGCCCTAATAAAAGTTTGGGAATAAGTAACTCTATCACTATAGTAGTGTAGAAGTGACTCTCTGCACGGAGAGCTCAAATATATGCACAAGGTGCAACACTCCCACATTCGGAGCTGCAATCCCTCTTGTCAAAGGGTTCGAACCCTCTGCATACCTATATATATTATGGGTCTTCTATACGACCCTTTCGACTCTCAACTTCAGAGTTTAGTGTGGATAACACTTAACCTTGTCAGAGTTCTTTATTCCAATTGATGCAAAAGTAATAAAAAAAAAGGAGAAATGCAAATCTTCAATCGCTTTATTGATGTGGTTTATTGCAAAGTTCTACAGGTCAATAGACTCTTTCGTAATAAAATAGGGTAATATATGGTTAAAGGTGGTGGATTGATGAAAAAATACTCTATCTTTGCGCAGAAATATTTTAAATATATAGATGGAAGAGATTAAGAAAGATTCAGCTATCGCGCGTTTTGGACGAGACAAACGCAAGCGAGATGAGCAAAGTGTAAGAGTTGAGTCGCGTCCAAGTTTGCGCCGTGAGGGGGCTGATAAGGATTCATTTGAACCTCGTAGAAGGTCGTACAACCCTAACTTCTCGGCAGATAATAAGCCAAAGTGGGAGGATAGAGGTGAACGCAAACCATTCAACCGTGAGGGAGGTGAGCGCAGACCGTTCAATCGTGAAGATGGAGAACGCAGACCGTTTAACCGTGAGGGTGGAGAACGCAGACCGTTTAACCGTGAGGGTGGCGAGCGTAGACCGTTTAACCGTGAAGATGGAGAACGCAGACCATTTAACCGTGAGGGTGGAGAGCGTAGACCATTCAATCGTGAGGGTGGCGAACGCAGACCGTTTAACCGTGAAGGTGGCGAGCGCAGACCGTTTAACCGTGAAGGTGGCGAGCGCAGACCGTTTAATCGTGAAGATGGAGAACGCAGACCATTCAATCGTGAAGGTGGAGAGCGCAGACCATTCAATCGTGAAGGTGGAGAGCGTAGACCGTTTAACCGTGAAGGTGGCGAGCGCAGACCGTTTAATCGTGAAGATGGAGAACGCAGACCATTCAATCGTGAAGGTGGAGAGCGTAGACCATTTAACCGTGAGGGTGGAGAGCGCAGACCATTCAATCGTGAAGGTGGAGAACGTAGACCGTTCAATCGTGAGGATAGAGGCGAGCGCAGACCGTTTAACCGTGAAGGTGGCGAACGCAGACCGTTTAACCGTGAGGGTGGCGAACGCAGACCGTTCAATCGTGAGGGTGGAGAACGTAGACCGTTCAATCGTGAAGATGGAGAGCGCAGACCATTCAATCGTGAGGGTGGAGAACGTAGACCGTTCAATCGTGAAGATGGAGAGCGCAGACCATTCAAGAAGTATGGTGATAGCTCAAATGACTCTAGAGGTGGAAACTATCCAACATTCAAAGATGAGAGCCGTCCAGATGAGATGCGCCTAAATCGTTATATCGCTCAGGGCGGATTGTGTTCGAGACGTGAGGCCGATGAGTTTATAACAAATGGTGAGGTGACAGTAAATGGCGAGGTTGTAACCGAGCTAGGTACAAAGGTTAAGGCTTCGGATGTCGTGATGCATAATGGCGAGATAATCAAGGGTGAGAAGAGGGTCTATCTACTACTTAATAAACCAAAGGGTTATGTCACTTCATTGGATGATCCACATGCCGATAAGACTGTTATGGATTTGATTGCCAACGCCTGTACCGAGAGGGTTTATCCTGTTGGACGACTAGATAAAAATAGCCTTGGAGTGTTGCTATTCACCAACGATGGCGACCTAACAAAGGAGATAACACACCCTTCGCATCAGAAGAAGAAGATATACCAAGTGTCGCTGGACAAGGACCTTACTCGTGCCGATATGGAGGAGATAGCCCGTGGTATAACTCTAGAGGATGGTGAGATTCATGCCGATGCAATCTCTTATGTCAATGATGATAAGAGCGAGATAGGTATCGAGATTCACTCAGGACGTAACCGTATCGTGCGTCGTATCTTCGAGCATTTGGGTTACTCGGTGCAGAAACTCGACAGAGTCTACTTCGCAGGTTTGACAAAGAAGAACCTAAAGCGTGGACAGTGGAGATTCCTAACTACGGTCGAGGTGGAGAGATTAAAGACTGGTCGTTACGAGTAGTGTTTTGTTTTTTTTGAAAAAAATATTACCTTTGACATTTAGAAACAAACTTTAAAAGATATAAGATATGTTAAATTTACTTCAAGCAACATCTATCGTTGCAGCAGAGACAGCACCTGAGATGCCTCTATTACAGCAGTTACAGCCATTTTTCTTTATAGCATTGATGCTTGTGGTTATGTGGCTATTTATCTGGAGACCAGACGCTAAACGTCGTAAAGCACAGACCGCATTCCGCGAGGGACTTAAAAAGGGCGACAAGGTTATCACCGCAGGTGGTATCTACGCCGTAATTAAGGAGGTTAACGAGACTTCGCTACTTATCGAGGTTGATAGCAATGTGACTCTACGTATCGACAAGAATATGGTAGCAACAGACGCATCAGCAGCACAATCAGCTAAATAAGCAGAGTTTGGCACTCTATTTGCCTGAACTTCGAAGAAGATGTGATTGATATCGAATTTGGAGCGGAGCAAAGCGACCCAAAGTCCCCTTCCTGAGGGAGGGGATTAGGGGTGGGGTAAGAATATAAAAGAGAAAAATCACTGGATTCTTGCTCCGTAGCAGCTCAAAAAACGAATATCTTTTCAACCCTTAATTGGCAGAGCAGAGAAGTCATTAATGTAACGAGAGCCTTATCTTGGATAGATAAGGCTCTCGTTTTTTGTATCTGTATAGCTCTTTTACATCCTCTCTGGAACGGTGATTCCAAGAAGTAACATTCCCTCACGAATAACGTATGCCACCTGTGAGGCTAGGCGTAGGCGTAGACGACGTGTCTGCTCACACTCCTCGCGCAGGATTTGATTGTCGTGGTAGTAGCCATTGAAACCCTTTGCTAGCTCGTAGATGTAGTTCGCAACTAGAGATGGTGAGTAGCTATCACCCGCTGCGGCGATGGTTGCAGGCATCTCCGAGATGCTCTTAATTAGCTCAACCTCAGACGATGATGGCTCAGCTACATCTCCATCCAGCGAGATAGATTGCTCCTGAGCTTTGCGTAGAATCGAGCTGATACGAGCATGGGTATATTGAATAAATGGACCTGTGTTTCCATTAAAGTCGATAGACTCCTTAGGGTCGAAGAGCATAGTCTTTTTAGGGTCGACCTTTAGGATAAAGTATTTGAGAGCACCCAATCCAACAGTTTTGGTTATGAACTCAATCTCCTCTTGGCTGCATCCGTCGAGTTTACCAGCCTCTGCCGATATCTCACGAGCGGTTGAAATCATACCCTCAACTAGGTCGTCAGCGTCGACTACAGTTCCTTCGCGCGACTTCATCTTGCCTTCAGGTAGCTCGACCATTCCATACGATAGGTGGGTGATATGGTCGCTCCAGTGGTAGCCTAACTTCTTGAGAATGAGTTTAAGAACCTGGAAGTGGTAGTTCTGCTCGTTACCCACAACATATATCATATCGTCCAACTTACACTCATCAAAGCGACTATACGCCGTACCCAAATCCTGAGTCATATAGACCGAAGTGCCATCGCCACGAAGAAGTAGTTTTTGGTCTAATCCATCACCCTCTAGGTTAACCCACACCGAGTTATCCTCACGGCGAGTGAATACACCCTTCTCAAGACCCATCTCGACGATGTTCTTACCGAGTAGGTAGGTTTGTGACTCGTAGTAAATCTTGTCGAAATCGACTCCTAGAGCCTTGTAGGTTACATCGAATCCCTCGTAGACCCAGCCATTCATCATCTCCCATAGCTCATATACCTCAGGCTCTTTAGCCTCCCAAGCACGCAACATCTGCTGAGCCTCAACGATTATTGGAGCACTCTTTTTAGCCTCATCTTCGCTCATGCCACCCTCCATAAGCTCCTTGATTTGAGCCTTGTAGTGTTTGTCGAACTCGACATAGTACTTACCAACTAGGTGGTCGCCCTTCATGCCCGATGATTGGGGAGTCTCGCCACCTCCGAAGAGTTTCCATGCCAACATAGATTTACAGATGTGGATACCCCTATCGTTGACCAAGTTGACCTTAACCACGTTATTTCCATTAGCCTTGAGAATCTGAGCCACGGAGTAACCCAATAGGTTGTTGCGGATATGTCCCAAGTGGAGTGGTTTATTGGTGTTTGGCGATGAGTACTCAACCATAATCGTGCGCCCAGTTGGTGCAGCAAATCCAAACCTCTCCTCGCTGCGTATTGAGTTGAAAGCCTCACCCCAGAAGCTCTTCGAGAGAGATAGATTCAAGAAGCCCTTAACCACGTTGAATGCCTCGAAAGCGGAGTTGTTGGCAGTGATTGCCTCACCAATTTTATTCGCCGTCACTTCGGGAGAAGAGCCGCTGAGTTTAAGTAGCGGAAAGACAACTAGCGTGAAATCACCTTGAAACTCCTTGCGAGTCTTTTGAATCTGTACCTGTGCTGGGTTAACCTCTCCAAAAAGAGTGTTAATGGTCTGTAGAGCAGCATCTTGTACAAATAGTTCTATGTTGTTCATAATCTTTTATTTGATTTTAAACCACAAAAATAATTAATTTTTTTCTATCTTTGTCAAAAGCATTAAAAAAGATAGTATGAAAAGTGTAAAAGGTTTAATTTTTGGAGCTGTTGTCCTGGCTGCAATGGCGTGTTCAAGTGGTGATAATCAGAATTTTGTGAGCTACAGCGATGGTTTTAAGTTCTGTGAGGGCACAACCTCGTATGGTGATAAAATTTTGGTGACAAACTTTGGAACGGATGAGTTTAACCCACTTAATAGCGATGGAAAGGGTTACGTTCTCTCTGTTGAGGCGGGTGAGGTATCGACTTTTATCCCTAACGATGGTTATTTGAGTGCCCCTAAGGGGTTGTATGTGGCGGGTGATAACCTATTTGTAGCAGATGTTAATAAGGTGGTTATCTACAACTTAGCTCAAAATGGGAGTGAGCCTAAAGTTGTTGCCTTCCCCGAAGAGGATATTTTCGTGAACGATATCGCCGCATACCAAGATAGGGTTCTTATCTCGGTGACTAACACTGGAAATATCTACTCACTACCGAGCAACGATTTCGAGAGCATCTCGGAGCAGAGTTTAGTAAAGGTGGGTTGTGTGCCAGGAGCTAATGGTATCGTCGTTAGTGACGATAAGATATATGTGGCATCGTATAACGCCGCAAGAGAGCCATCTGAAGAGAATGTAATCTACCAGGCGACTCTTGAGGGTGATGCACTTGAGGCTTCGCCGCTATTCGAGAGTATGCTATATGGGCAGTATGATGGTATCGCTCTGAGCTGTGATGGCGAGAGTCTCTTGGTATCGTCATGGGTATCGCAGACGAAAGATTCGCCAGCTATCTGGAGCATCTCGCTCACGAGTGGCGAGGTGGAGCTGCTTGAGATGGGATTTGAGCTAGCAGGCCCTGCGGATATCACAGTGGTAAATGGTCGACTATGGATTCCAGAGCTCACCTCGTCGATACTCTACAGTGTTGAGTTATAAGCTATAGAGCAAAAAGAAAGTGGTTAACGGAGTCGTTAACCACTTTCTTTATATAGATATACGAAACTCTTACTTTGCGTTATCGAACTCGCTTCTGAACTCAGCGGCTGTAGCGAACTCTACGTATGAGCCACCACGACCAATTCCGAAGCTACCTCCAACAATGGCGATTAGATCCTTATCCTCAATCTTCTCGTAGCTATTTACGAAATCTAGAGCATCAACCACGAAGTGATATTTACGCTCAGCCTGTGTGCGAAGTATCGCTACAACACCATAAGATAGTGCCAAGATACGCTGTGCGTGTTGAGTGTAACACACCGCAATCACAAACTTATTTCCACGAAATGCCGCAAGGTAACGACCCGTACGTCCAGTCTCGGTGTCGATAACGACATACTTGATAGGAAGATTTGTTGTTGCACGAACTGCTGAACGTGCCAACTGAGCGGTGATTTCGTGGTTAACTGATGCCATATTGATATCAACCATCGGAGTGAAACGATCCTCATCGCTCTCCACCTCGCGGATAATACGTGACATAGTCTCAACCGACTCTTTAGGGTAGTCACCCATAGCCGTTTCGTCGGACAACATCACTGCATCTACCTTCTCATATACTGCACCTGCGACGTCGGTAACCTCAGCACGTGTTGGACGTGGAGCATTAACCATCGAGTAGAGCATCTGAGTTGCGATAATTACTGGACGCTTAGCTGCGATACACTTCTGGACAATCATGTGTTGAACACGTGGGATTCTCTCTGGTGGAAGCTCCACTCCGAGGTCTCCACGAGCCACCATAATACCATAAGATGCCTCGATAATCTCGTCGATATTGTCGATACCCTCTTGATTCTCAATCTTCGAGATAATCTTAATAGGGCTGTTGTGCTCATCCAAGATATCTTGAACGGCTCTAACATCTGCTGCGCTACGAACAAACGAGTGTGCGATAAAGTCAACATCGTTGTTGATAGCCCAGAGGATAAAGCGTCTATCCTTCTCGGTGATTGATGGAAGTTCTATGCTCACACCTGGAACATTAACGCTCTTGCGAGAGCGGAAATTTCCACCCGAAAGGAACTTACAAACTAGGTGGTCGTCATACTTCTCGATAACTTCGATTTCGAGTTTACCATCAGCGATAAGCATTCTGTTACCCAACTCGACATCGTTGACGATAGATGGAACATTCATATAAATGACCTTAGAGGTACACTTCTCTCCGCTGTCAGTGCCACGAACCTCAACTGTTTGACCCGCTGTAAAGTCGATACCACCCTTATATTCGTCTGCGACAGAGGTTACTCTAATCTCAGGACCTTTGGTGTCAATCATTACTGGGATAGCAGGGTTTACTGCGTGCACATTTTTTACCACAATCGAAGCGCTCTCCTCGGTAACGTGAGCTGAGTTTACACGGACAACATCCATTCCGGCGTTGTATAGTGTCTCGATAAGCTCTTTGCTACATCGTAAATCGGAGATTGTTGCTACGATTTTTGTTTTTTTGTTTCTAGTCATCATATATATGTAAATTTTATCTCTTAAGTAGTGCCTCTATAGCCAATCTGTATGAGTCGAGTCCGAAACCCATGATAGAGCCAATAGCCGATGGGGCAATCATCGAGACGTGTCTGAAATCTTCGCGCGAAAGAATTTGCGAGATATGCACCTCGACAACAGGCGTTGATATCGCCGATATCGCATCACGGAGCGCAACCGAGGTGTGAGTATATCCACCTGCGTTAAAGACCACTCCATCCTTAACCCCGATTGTCGCGTGGAGCGCATCGATAAGTTCACCCTCAATATTTGATTGAAAGTACTCTAGTTCTACGTTGGGGTATTGAACTGTCAACTCTTTCAGATAATCTTCGAAAGTAATAGAGCCGTAAATATTGGTATCTCTCTTACCTTGCAAATTTAAATTAGGACCATTTAAAATAAGTATCTTCATCACAGCTTGAGTTGTTTTAACGCTACAAAAGTAGGCTTTTTTTTTGATTTATTCAATAATTAGCTATAATTTTGTCATTAAGAATTTAAAATAATGGGTGAATTTGATTTTATAAACGGTGTGAAAAAACTTTTTGAGTCGGTTAAAAGTATTGATTTTGAGGGTATTGGAGATGATTGTGCTATTTTTGATATGGGCGAGGAGTCTCTGCTCTTCACAACCGATATGCTTCAGGAAGATATTCATTTTATTAGAAAACTCTCGTCGCCCTTTGATTTGGGGTATAAATCCCTGGCTGTAAATTTGAGTGATGTCGCCGCAATGGGAGGCACGCCCGTAGCCTCGATGTTGTCGCTGTCGTTGCCCAAAGAGCTGGGTGCGGAGTGGGCTGCGGAGTTTATGCGAGGCTACCACTCCCTAAGCGAGGAGTTCGGAGTGGAACTTATTGGTGGCGATACCACCTCGTCGAAGAGTGTGGTGACTATAAATGTTGTGGCGATAGGTCGTGTTAAGAGCAGCCTCGTTAAGCGTCGAAGTAGTGCCAGGGTGGGGGATGTGATATTGGTTAACGGCTCTTTGGGTGAGTCGGGTGATGGATTAGCCTCACTGCTGAGTGGCGAAGATGGAGTAAATATCGAGCAACATATGCGCCCCGTACCTCAAATCCGCGAAGGTGAGTGGCTAGCAACTCAGCGTGGAGTTGGTGCTATGATGGATATCTCGGATGGGGTAGCCTCAGATATTCGACATATCCTCACAAGCTCTGGGGTGGGAGCTAAGATTCAACTCGATAAGATACCAACAAGCGTAGATTTAACCACCGCGCTCACCGCAGGAGAGGATTATAAGCTACTATTCACAGCTCGCGCAGAGAGCGTGGCAGAGCTGTCTACTCAATATCAAGCACACTTCGCAAAACCACTCTATCCCATTGGCGTTATAACCCAGGGGGACTCTTTAGTGTGGTGTGATGAAAATGGTGAGAATCAGGATGTTGACTTTATGGGGTATCGCCACGACTGCTAGTGTCCTTTATTAAGCACCCTCTTTACTATTTCACTCGCCTGCTCTGCCTGTTGGCGATAACCATCTTCGGTGAAGTGAACGTTGCTTTTGAGTTGATTATCCGGGTTGTTCTTGGTTAGGGTAAATTGGTCGTCGATAACGATATCAGCGAACTCTTTTACAATCTCTTCCGCTAGACGATTATATAGCTCATCATCCCCTACATCACGACGTGGAGTGCATCCTTCGGGCACATACGAGGTGTTTGCCCAGATAATTTTAGCTCCCGTATCGGTGAGGCGTTGCAAGAGTTTGCGTAGATTGGCTTGATACTGCGCTGGTGGGACATCCTGCTGCTCATTGCTGCGTGTATATTTCAGGTCGTGTAGTCCCCAGTTGACATGTATCACATCCCAGCTCATATCGCCCAACCAGAAATCAATCCTCGATAGAGATATCTCGGTGCTATTTGAGTTTTCGGGGATACGGTATGTGTTGGTAATACCCGTAAGAGCCTCTCGAAGGTATGGAGTGTAGCCAATCGAGATAGATGTTCCGATGACTAGAAGATTGGGAAGGGCAGGGTTGCTCTTAACAAAAGCCATGGGTGGACGTTTCGAGATTTGAGGTGCGATTTTACTCTTTACACTCTCCCACTCCTGCTCGTTGAGGTAGTATTTTGTCGATACATCCATCTTGCGACTATCCTGCGAACAGACCAGATACGATGTGTCGCGACCTGTCTTATCATCACCCACCACCGCTCGAACTTTCACCTTATCGTCACCGTTGAACTTCACTACGTCGTAGCCCTTAACTCGTAGAATCTCGCCATCACCCGCAACGACGGTGTCGTGGCGATTTGTAACATCGAGGTTGTTGGTGGTGGTTATGAGCGATGTCATAAATATATCATCCTCGACCTCCATCTCGAAGGCTGCGAATGAGGTTATCTTCAACGCTGTGTTGGGTT
>JBCQSY010000027.1:0-25563 GCA_047178865.1 Rikenellaceae bacterium | reverse complement strand
GGGTTTTAATAACGTAAAGAGGGTGTTTTTTGTGGAATTAATACTAGGGGGGATTCCTATATGTAACTTTCTAATAATAAGTATTTTAAACACTTGTTTAGGACGCGATTGGGTCGTAGCCCGCAATGACGTATAGGGGAATTAATTCATAATTCATAATTCATAATTCATAATTCATAATTCATAATTCTTAATTCTTAATTCTTAATTCTTAACTCTTAATTCTTAACTCTTAATTTTTAACTCATAATTTTTAATTCTCCAACACATCATCCCACTTCTGATTCAGCCTTTTGTACGACTCTGTGCCATACTCCTTGCCATCGAACGAGGCTTTAAACTCCTTGTAGGTCTGTTTCATCTTCGCTTCGAGACTCTTGGCGATATCTATGCTCTGCGCTGAGATATCGTTCTGCTCACCTGGGTCCTGCTTGATATTGTAGAGTTCGTAGTTACCCTTGCGGTAGTACAATTTGTAGTCGCCATCGACTATCGCACCCTGTTTGTCGTTGTGGCAGAATACGATAGGGTTGCTGCGCTCGTCGCTCTCGCCCATAAGGATAGGAAGAATCGACTCGCCATCGACCGTGTGCGTAAACTCCTTGCCCACTATCTCCATAATAGTTGGGAAGTAGTCCGAGGTAACCATCGCAGAGTTGAGGCTGCTACCTTTGGCAATCTTTCCGCTCCACACGGCAAAGGCTGGGACTCTCACTCCACCCTCATGTAGAGAGCGTTTGCGCTCTTTGAGGTGGGCGGCAGTTCCTGGAGTGTTGCGCTCAGGTCCATTATCGCTACAGAACATTATAACGGTATTCTCGAATACCCCTAGGTTTTTGAGGTATCGAACCAGACGACCAACTTGCTCATCCATTGCGGTGATACATCCGTAGTAGTTGCGCTCGTTGAGCGGATAATCCTTATAGATTGCGGCATGCTCCGCACCAGCTACACATGGTAGGTGTGGGGCGTGAAACCATACTGTGCTAAAGAATGGAGTGTCGCTCGCCACTGCATTGTCGATAAATGGGATAACCCTATCCATTATAACTCGTGAATCATCTCCGGCGAGGTTGTCGGTAGCCATCGAGCCATCATGCCTCCAGTAGGCTGTACCGTAAACCTCCGACTCCTCGTTAGCCTTGACATAGTCCCAGAAGTGACCCTTGCCACCTTTGGGTTTTATCATTGGGTCGTAGGTCGGAACTTTCGACTCGGTGACAAAGGAGTCGTCGAAACCGTGCTCCGAAGGGAGGTTGTAGAGTTCGGGATGCTCTGCTCCACCTCTATTTGCATCCTTAACTGTCTTTGAAAGAGAGCCTAAGTGCCACTTCCCGAAGTGCCCTGCGGTGTAGCCTATCTCCTTTAGCTCCTCGGCTATGGTTCGCTCTTCGGGGCGGAGGATTCCAGCATTTGCGGTGAAGATACCCATCCTATATGGATTACGACCAGTCATTACGCTGGCTCTGGTGGGTGAGGATACGGGCGACGAGGAGTAGAACCAATTGAGCTTTACGCCCTCCTTTGAGAGTGCATCGAGGTTGGGGGTCTGGATGGTGTTGTTACCATTGAATCCGGTGTCGCCCCAGCCTAGGTCGTCACACATAATAAGTATAATATTTGGCTGCTCTGTGCTCTGAGCCACCGCTGCCATAGGTAGCAGACAGGCTAACTGTAGTGGGTTAAATTGCAATTTCATAAAGTGGAAATTTTTATTCGATTCTCAAAGATAGAAAAAATTATCAATTAAAACTGTGATATCTACAAATTTGTTGTATTTTTGTAGGTAAAGAATATGTGATGAAAAAAATATTGAGATACCTAATTTTTCTGCTTCTGCTCCTTGTGGTGGGGTGCGACAACAGCGCTCACCTCTCACAGCGACGAGATGAGGGGGTTAACCTAATCGACAGCGAAAGGGTTGACAGACTCATCAAGGGCGATAGGGTGAAGAACCTCTATCAGGAGTATGGCAAGGGTAGGGTGAAGATTCTTGCCGATTTTGATGCCGACTCCGTAGCCTCGCTCAAACGCAGATATTACATCTACAACGAGGGTAATGAGCTGCTATTTGTGGCTATTGCACCCACCAGTGGAGATAATCAAGATTTAATCGAACATATCATAATCAAGAATCACTCTCTGAGAACTGAAGATGGTGTTGGGTCTGATTCTTCTATTGGTGAGATTGCCCAGAGCTACCCTGATGCTACGGTTATTCAACATCGAGATAAGCTATATCTGTATCTTCCCACGGTAGACCTCTACTTCGGGGTAAATCCCAATGATGTAGCGGGTTACGATAGCGAGTTTATTGTCGATATACCAATCGATAGTATCTCCATGGATGCCTCACCGCTCAATATGTCGGTTAATTGGTATGCACTCCAAGAGGGGGTTGGCACTCTGCAATATTGGAGTGATGTGTGGCGTATCGTCTTCTCGTGGTTAACACACGAGCTGCCTGCGATGTTGGCGCAATCTATCTTTGTCTATATCCTCTTGCAGTTGGGGCTGTGGTTGATTCGAAGGGTTAAGAGGCTTATCCTCAACCGTACAATCCAAGATGAGGATATCGACCAGGAGGAGACCACCAAGCGAGTAAATACCCTAGCTGGGATAATTAGCGGAGTGCTCTCGATTGTGGCGTGGGTGACTATTGTGCTTATTGTGCTCTCGAAATTCAATATAAATATTGGCCCCATAATCGCCTCTGCGGGTATTGTCGGTCTGGCGGTAGGTTTCGGAGCACAGGAGCTGGTGAGGGATTATATATCGGGATTCTTTATCCTATTCGAGAATCAGCTACGCACGGGCGATATCGCTATAATAGATGGTAAGGAGGGTTTTGTCGAGAAGATTGAACTTCGGACAATCACCCTGCGCGACTTGTCGGGGGTGGTTCATATCTTCCAGAATGGTAAGATTAACTCGCTCTCGAATATGACTAAGGAGTGGAGCGCAATCACTATCGAGATGGGCGTGTCGTATCGTGAAGATGTCGATAGGGTGATGGAGGTGATGCTGCACGAAGGTCGAGAATTACGCAAAAGTGCAGAGTTTGGCTCTCTTATCCTCTCTGATATAGAGATGTTGGGGTTGGATAAATTCGACGATAGCGCAGTGGTCTTTAAGGTGGTAATCCGCACCCGACCACGTATGCAGTGGAGGGTTAAGCGCGAATACCAACGTCGATTGAAGATAGCCTTCGATAGAGAGGGCATTGAGATACCATTCCCACAAGTTACTATTAATCACCCATCTAAATAGAAAAGCGATGTCTAGTGCAAATTTTTCAGTCACCATATTGGGTGCATCCTCCGCAAAACCAACCTTGGAGAGGTTTCACTCCTCGCAGGTAGTTAACCTCTGCGAGCAGCTCTACTTGATGGATTGTGGCGAGGGAGTACAGCGTCAAATGATGCGTTACGGTTTTAGTTTCCAGAAGATTAATGCTATATTCATCTCCCACCTCCATGGCGACCACTGCTATGGACTATTTCCGCTGTTATCGACCATGTCGCTCTATGGGCGTAAAACCCCTATCGACATCTTCGCACCAGCTCCGATGGGTGAGATTATTGATAGCCATATCAGCCTCTATGGGTTGAATATGCCATACACGGTGAAGTGGCACAAGGTTGACACCACCAAGCACCAGATGATTTTCGAGAATCGCACGATGGAGGTGTGGAGCGTACCACTGCGACATCGTGTGCCAACTTCGGGCTATATATTCCGCGAGAAACCTGTGGGGTTGAATATCGAGAAGTACTGCATCGAGAAGTACAACCTCTCGATAGCTCAAATCACAGCGGCCAAACGTGGCGAGGATGTAACTCTTACTTCGGGCGAGGTCATTCCAAACCAGGAGCTAACCTACACCCCACATGAGCCACGCTCGTATGCCTACCTCTCGGATACTAGCTACTCAGCTAAGGCAGCTGCGCTCAGTCGAGGGGTTGATCTGCTCTACCACGATGCCACTTATGTAGATAGCGCACGCAAGGATGCACGAGCTAGAGGACACTCAACCACTGTTGAGGCTGCAAACTGCGCAGTGGCGGCAGAGGCTAAAGGGTTGGTTATCGGGCACTTTTCAGCGAGGTATCGTAACTTGCAACCTCTGCTCGACGAGGCTAAGGCGGTATTCCCCAACACTCGCTTAGCGGTCGAGGGGACAACGTTTAACATTGAGTAATTAAGAGTTAAGAATTAAGAATTATAAACAATAATAAAACATAAAACCAAGCTAGCTTGGCGTAATTGCGGGCTACGACCCGCAATCTCAGTCATTCTCAGAAATTCTCAGTTATTCTCAGAAATTCTTAATTCATAACTCATAATTTTTAATTCGCATAATTCTTAATTCAAAAAAGATTATGATAACAAAAAAAGAGATACAATTTATCCGTTCGCTCGCGCAACGTAGCGCGAGGGAGAGCGAAGGACTTTTTATCGCCGAGGGCGAGAAGTTAATCGAGGAACTTGTTGGCTCGCAGCTTAATGTGGAGCAGATTTACACCACCAACGACGAGCTCGTAGGCGATGGTATAGAGCATGTCTCACCTGCGGTTATGGAGCGAATATCCCAGCTAAAGAGCGCCAATAACTCACTGGCTCTGGTCGAGATACCTCGCCACACACTCTCACCCCAGAGCCTAGAGGGGAGGTTGTCGATTGCTCTCGACGATATCCAGAACCCTGGTAACTTGGGAACTATAATCCGCCTTGCCGACTGGTTCGGGATTGAGGACATTATCGCCTCACGCTCTACGGTTGACTGTTTCAACCCAAAGGTGGTGCAGGCAACAATGGGTGCGATAAGCAGGGTAAGAGTTCACTACTGCGATATAGTCGATATGCTTAAATCGCTTAGCAACAATGGATTACCAATCTACGGCACATACCTAGAGGGTGAGAATATCTACTCCTCACAACTCTCCCAAAACGGAGTTATCGTTATGGGCAACGAGGGGCAAGGCATCAGCAAACAGGTGGGTGAGGTGGTTAACCGTAAACTACTTATCCCATCCTACCCTGCCGACTCAGCATCAGGCGAATCGTTGAATGTGGCGATAGCTACGGCGATAGTCTGCTCGGAGTTCCGCCGACGTTAAAACCAAACCAAACCTATAATAAGATGAAAACTAGAACACTTCTTACGCTATTACTTTTGGCTGTAACACTCTCAGTGCAGAGCGTGAACCCTCCTGTTGGGCTACGTACCGACCTTATGGAGCACACCGACAAGCTCTTTATCAATGGAAATATCACCCAGCTCCCGCTCGACAAGGTAAATATCGTCGAGCCATATCAAATAGCCTATGTTGGTAGCGAGCAACCTAGCCTCTCGTGGGAGATGGTCGACGATCGTCAATCTATCTCGCAGAGCGCTTTTCAGGTGGAGTTGAGCAGTGACGCTTCGTTCCAGAGCCTACTCTGGGATAGCGGTAAATTGTTGGGTGACACCCCGATGACGCAATATGCAGGTGCTCCGCTCTCGCCCTCGACCATCTACTACTGGAGGGTTAAGGTGTGGGATAACTACGGCGAACAGAGCGAGTGGTCTACAACTAAAATATTTAGAAGTGCTCAGGAGCTTAGCGACTACGCCGCAGGATATTACCCTTTGATGCAGAGTGAGCAGAGCTACACAAGTCAAAAGAGCGTTGCCGAAAACACCACCCTCTACGACTTCGAAAAGGCGGCATTTGGGCGAGTTAAACTCACTGTTGACTCCTCGTCTAAGTGCGACACTCTCACCCTTCGCTTTGGTGAGGTGATGACTCCTGAGGGTCGAATCGACAGAGAGCCAGGTGGTTCACGTCGTTTCCGTGAGGTTCAACTTCCTCTTATGCAGGGTCGCCACACCTACCATGTGGCAATCGAGCGTGATGAACGTAACACCAGAGAGCACGCTATTGCGATGCCTCAATATATCGGTGATGTCTACCCATTCCGCTACTGCGAGGTGGATAACGCCTCTAGTTTCAATGTCGAGGAGCTCAGACGCGAAGTTGTAACCTACCAATTCAACGACTACAACTCCCACTTCGATAGCTCGAACGAGCTGCTCAATGAGATATGGGATTTCTGTAAATACTCAATCAAGGCGACCTCGTTTGCTGGTCTCTATGTCGATGGCGACCGTGAGCGTATCCCCTATGAGGCGGATGCATATATCAACCTGCTCTGCCATTATGGTGTTGACAATGAGTACACTATGGCTCGTAGAACCAACGAATATCTAATCTTCAGCCCAACCTGGCCGACGGAGTGGATTCTATCGTGTGTGCTGCTCTCGTGGAGCGACTACCTCTATAGCGGAAATGCAGACTTTATTGAGCACTTCTTCACCGATTTAGAGGCTAAAACTCTCACCTCGCTACTCGATGATAATGGTCTGATTAGCACCCGTACAGGCAAGCTCACCACCGAGGTTAAGGAGAGCGTGCACTACCGCAAAAAGGAGGTTTTTCGTGATATCGTCGACTGGCCTCAAAAGGGAGGATTTGGCTTGACTGGTGACAATTCGGGCGAGACCGATGGTTTCGAATTTACCGACTATAATAGCGTGGTTAACGCCTACTTCAACAAGGCGCTAACGGTTATGAGCCAGATGGCTAGAGCTGTTGGTGAGGATGAAAAGAGCCAGAAATATGCCGCCATGGCAGCCGAGCATAAGGTGGCGTTTAATAAATTATTCCTCGATAAGAAGTTGGGCTACTACAAGGATGGCATCGACACCTCTCACAGCTCACTCCACGCTAATATGTTCGCCTTGGCATTCGATTTAGTCCCTGAAAAGTATGTCTCGTCGACCACCGAGTTTGTCAAGAGTCGAGGCATGGCTTGTAGTGTCTATGGCTCGCAGCACCTTCTCAATGCGGTCTACGCAGGCGAGGATGCCGAGTATGGAGTCGAGCTACTCACCGCCAAGGGCGATAGAGGGTGGTATCACGCAATCTATAATGTCGGGACAACCATCACTCTGGAGGCGTGGGATAACAAATATAAACCAAACCAAGATTGGAACCATGCATGGGGAGCTGCCCCTGCCAATATTATACCTATGCAGTTGATGGGTATTCAGCCACTAACCCCAGGTTTTGGCAAGGCTCTAATCAAACCTCAACCCTACGATGTGGAGTGGGCTGAGATTAGATATCCAACCATCCGAGGCGAAATATCGCTCTCGCTCAAGGTTGAGGATAGCGTCTCGATGGAGCTATCAATCCCAGCTAATATGAGCGCCGAGGTGTGGATACCTAGCCAGAACAGAGGCGTTGTGATGGTTAATGGCGAAAGACACAAAGCCAAACGCGTCCGCAACTTCTACGTTATCGACACTCTTGGCTCAGGAGATTATTCCATCAGCGTGGAGTAGAGTTAATCGCTCTCAAAACATAATAAGACACCCCGCACGTAGTTAGTTGAACTCCTCTCCCTTTTTTACTGTTGCAAATCCACTATCAGATTATAACCACTCCTCTTTGAGGAGAGAGCCTTGTGTGCTGATAACCACCACCTTGATGGGTACTTTGCGGGTGGCACTCTGAGCTGCTGACTTTGCGATTTGGAGCAGTCCACCACAGCAGGGAACAGACATTATCGCCACGGTTAGGGTGTTGATTTTCGCTGAGTCAATCATCGCCACAATCTTCGAGATGTAGCTCTCCTTGTTGCTGTCGAGCTTAGGGCAAGCAATCACTAATTTGCGACCTCGGAGCAGGGTGTTGTGGAAATCACCATAGGCAAAGGCGGTGCAGTCGGCAGCCAACAATAACTCCGCACCTGCGAAGTAACTAGCCGCAGGGTTTACCAGATGAAGCTGCACGGGGAAGTGCGAAAGTTGCGATTCGACACCTCTGCCTGGCGATGGTGATGGAGCAACCGAGAAGCTACGAGACTCACTACCAGGGCATCCACACGCCAATTTAAACGACTCCTTTTTCGCCTCGATTGCGCTCAAATCGACCTCGATATCGTGCTCTTTGAGGTAGTCGATACCCTGCTGAAGATAGCCCAACTCGTTGTGCTCCTTGAGGTGGCGCAGGTGCGCTAAGATTGTCTCCGTGCCCTTTGTTGCAATTCGCTCCATCACCGCTACCTCGTCATACGCCTCAGCCTCACGACTCTCGATTGAGATAGCGCCCACAGGACAATCCCCGATGCAAGCACCCAAACCATCGCAATATAACTCGCTGATAATTCGAGCCTTGCCATCAATTAACTGCAAAGCACCCTCATGACACCCCGCAACACACTCTCCACAACCATTACATAGCGCCTCGTCTATCTTTATAATATCTCGTTTTCCCATTGTTTTTTGTTTACAGCGCAAAGATAGTGCAATATTTAGAATATTTTACATCTTCGTAGGCAGTTGAACCCTTCTCCCTTTTTTATGGTTTTTATCAGTAGATTATTTACCAATGCAATCCGTGCTTATTTCGCCTTTCTTTACTCCGATTTCGTGTAGAGATTAAGGGGAGTTCTATTTTCTCCCTAATTTTAATTTTTAGTTAATAATTGCGCATTTTTGATTTTTCAAAAGTAGGTTATAGCGACTCCTATTACCTGTTTTTGTAAAATTAAAAAGGCGTGGCTAGTAGCTTAAAAGTATTTTAGGGAGAAATTAGAACTCCCCTTAATTAAGTATGCAGAAAGTAACTCATTTTTATCCGTTATTCTCGCTCCACATATTGCACTGCTTCATTATCACCTCTAAAGCATCCTCTTCTCCTTCGGGTGGGTATTTATACTTTTTGAGCAGTCGTTTGATTATGCGTCGCATTCCTGCTCTGGCACTCTCCTTGGCATTCTAGTCGATGGTTTTATTGGTGCGTAGAGCTTCTGTTAGCTCACGTGTGATAGCTATTAGCTCTTCATTATTATAGAAGTCACTTACTGCCGATGGCTTGGTTAATGCATCGTAAAATGCAAGCTCCTCCTCGGAGAGATTCATCGCTATCGGGCGAGAATATGCAACTATCATCGCTTTTCCGGTCTGCTCATACTGGCGGCTATCCTCATAGTGAGTAAGTATATAATCACCAAACATCTCACGTGTCGAGCGGTCTTTGCTTGAAATCGGAGTACCCGTAAAGCCAATAAACGTAGCATTTGGCAACGCATTGCGCACCATTCTAGCAGCTCCAATCTTGATTTTACCATCTTTGTCGACCTTCTCGGTAAGTCCATATTGACTACGGTGTGCCTCGTCCGCTACCACGATTATATTGCGACGCTGAGAAAGAGGCTCTTCGCTCTCGGTGAACTTCTGCATAGCTAAACCATTTAGATAAGATGCGATTTCAACCAAAGAATCAACCCTCCACCCCTCAGGGATTGCGCCAAGGGGAGAGTCGATGAATCTGCCACCTGCTGATTTGTAGGGGTTGCCATCGGTGTCGGGGAACTCGAAGTCGACAAACCAACGCTTGAATAGTGCGCTCGCCTGCTCCTCCAAATTCTTGTTTATCCTATTGTTCAGCTCAATCTTATCATCCAAACTACCCAACACCTCCGCAATCCTCCGCTGCTCCTCCATTGGGGGTAATACTATGTCTATATTTTTAAATATTTTATGTGTTAAATCAGATTGTACAGAGCCTGCTGAAATTCTTGTTAGATACTTTCTTTGTATTTCATTATTAAAATACCAATACAAATAAGGCTTAAATATATCATTTGTTTTAGGAATTATTATGAACAACACCAACTCTATTCATAAACACAAATCCAACTTGTCCTGTTCGGGTCATTATTGAATCATCTTTAGATGCAACATATTTTATTGGGACTTCTTTTTCATTAATGAAAATTTCTTCTTTATTTTCAAGCAAGTCTTTAATCCTCAATAAGGGAAGTCCTTTATCTGATATTAGATGTTTTGATTTAGCATTAATAGCTAGTCCCTGAACTAGGTCACATACATCCCCTAACCTTATCTTTTGCCAATTGCTCATTTTCTCCTATTTTTTAACTCGCGTAACTCTGTGGTTAATTGGTTGATTCTATGTTCGTAGCTATTAAACTGTGATCTGTAATGTCGTTTAATTTTATATCCATTATTATCAAGCCAAGACTGTTTATTGTTTTCAGCATCTACCTCTAGGTTAACTTTAGCTTTGAGACCTTCGTACTCAGTGCGAACTCTTGCCAACTCTGTCTCTTTACGCGAAATCTCCTCTTCGAGTTTCCAGTTTACTAAATCTTTTGTGAGTTTCACCTGCTCGCGTGCAGTTTTATCCGACTTGCGAGAGGATTTAATAGATATACTTAAGGAAAATCAATCCCAAAACCACCGATTTATACTCCGATGCGTCGATGTTACCACGCATTTTATCTGCTGCACGCCAGATCTCCTTCTCGAAACCTATGTCTGCACTATTTATCTTTGCCATAATTTATCTCTATTTTTTCTCTTTACTATCTATTCTATTCACTATTTATAGTGATTTAGAATCTGTTTAAATTTAGGAAAAAATATGAGATACTCCAAATGGTGGCGTTTATTTGCCAATGCAGAAGGAGGAGAAGATGTGGCCGAGGATGGATTCGGTGTCGATTTCGCCGCCGGTGATTCCGCCTATTGGTTTGAGGCTCAGGCGGATATCTTCACACAAGAGTTCGGTCGAGATTCCATCTTGGAGTGCTCGTAGTGCCCTTTGAAGTGATTCTAGAGACTCTGCGAGTAGGTTGTAGTGTCTCGTTGATGAGACGATTGGTTCGCCTGCGTAGAGCTTTTCGGTGTCGATACTTTGGGCTAGTTGCTCGATAAGTTCAGCAACTCCCTCGCCGCTTTTTGCTGAGATATAGATAGGTTTGCCTGGTGCGATTTTAGAGAGTAGCTCTTCGCTGACCTTCGCTACTTTATCCATCTTATTTATCACTACGATAAGCCTCTGCTCCTCGCTCAGTTCGATATTTTCGAGTGGTGTATCCTCCGCAGCATCGACTAGGTGGATAACAATCTCGGCACGAGATATCGCCTGCTGAGTGCGCTCTATGCCCATCTGTTCGAGCCTATCTTCGGTTGTGTGGAGTCCTGCGGTGTCGATAAAACGATACCTCACACCCTCGATATCTATCTGCTCCTCGATAAGGTCGCGTGTTGTTCCTGCGATATCCGAGACCATAGCCCTCTCCTCCTTGAGTAGCTGATTTAGCAGGGTGCTCTTGCCTGCGTTTGGTCGTCCGATGATTGCGACATTGACCCCCTCTTTGATGGCGTTACCCACTCTGAAACTCGACATAAGTGTCGATATCTGCTTGATAAGCGATGTGAGAGTCGACTCCAAAGTTGTGCGTGATGCAAATTCGACATCCTCCTCGCCAAAGTCCAGCTCCAGCTCCAGCAGTGCCACAAGGGAGATAAGTTGTGCTCGTAGCTCTTCGAGCGTTGTGGAGTAGCCACCTCGCATCTGAGTTGCAGCAAGTGTGGCTTGGGCACGTGACTGTGAGGCTATAACATCGCCAACAGCCTCAGCCTGAGATAAATCCATTCTCCCCGCCAGATATGCTCGGATAGTAAACTCGCCAGGCTCGGCTAAGCGTGCTCCGCCTTGGATAAGTAGCGAGAGAATCTCACGCGTGATATATGCTGAGCCGTGGCATGAAATCTCGACCGACTCCTCGCCAGTGTAGGAGTGAGGCGCTCGAAATAGTGAGACCAGAACATCATCGACCCTCCTTTGTCCATCGCAAAAATCGCCATAATGGAGGGTGTGTGTTGCTCCTTGGCTGAGTGGTTTGCGAGCAGAGAAAAACCTATCGCACAGGGCAATAGAGCCATCTCCGCTAACTCTAATAATGGAGATAGCACCACCCGATGCGGTAGCTGGGGCGACGATTATATCGTGGTTCAGAGACATTAATTTGGTATTACTAGGCGTTGTCCTGCGTAGATACGGTGTGCGTTTCTGATATTATTTGCGCTCATCAAGGCTCGCTGCGTGATGCCATATTTACGAGCTATTCCGCCCAGGGTCTCGCCACTTCTGATAACATGAATCGAACCACGAGGTGTCTTCATAGCTCTCTCGACCTGTGCTGGGTCGAGGTACTCCTTTAGATAGGTGCTATCTTTTGCGAGAATCTCCTGCTCATTTTCGATATATTTTGCGATATATGTTTGAGGTAGACGAAGGCTATAGCTGCGCTTTGTCGCAGGGATTATATCTTTGCGATATTGTGGGTTGAGAGCACGTAATGTCTCCAACGAGATACCCAACACATCACTCACCTGTGAGAAGTGCATTATCGAGTTAATCTGGATTGTGTCGGTAGCCAAGACTAGAGGTCTCTCGGCTGGGACGATATCGTGCTCGCGATGGTATGCATAGCCGTATGTAGCACCAACAAATGCTGGAACGTAGCCTCTGGTCTCACGTGGGAGGTATTGGTAGATATCCCAGAATGAACCATCTGCCTTATCTAGTCCCGCTCTGGTGAGAGCCTTATTGACGTTACCTGGCCCACAGTTGTAGGCTGCGATAGCCAGAGTCCAGTTTCCGAACATCACATAGAGGTCGCGGAGGAATCGACACGCTGCATCGGTCGCCTTGAATGGGTCGCAACGCTCATCAACCAAGGAGTTAACCTCCAACCCATACGCCTTACCTGTCGCAGGCATAAATTGCCACAATCCAGCAGCTCCTGCCCTTGATATCGCATCAGCTGATAGTGCCGACTCGATAATAGCCATACTTCGCAGCTCGACCGGAAGGTCATATCTCATCAACTCCTCCTCGATTAGTGGGAAGTAGTAGTGTGATAGTGCCACGACATTCTTCATCGTGTTGTAACGAGGGTTGACATAGCGTGATATATAACCCTTAACGATATTGTTGTAGGGTAGTGCTATGGGTGAGGCGAGCTGCATCAAGCGCAGTTTGTAGAGTGAATCTTGCCCAATAACGTTGACAAGTAGGCTGTCGTCGCTGATAAAATTATCGAAGTATCTATCGAAATTCTCACGCTCGGTTAACTCATACCACTCATTAATCAAAGAGTCGATTTGAGGTAGGGTGTATGATAGAGTGATGGTTGTATCGGGGATAAAGATAGGCTGCTCAGGCTCTTGTGGCAGGGTGTCGGGGATAATCGCTACAGAGTCGACCTCTTGAACAGGCTGCGCTTGCTGCTGCTGTGCTAGCTCCTTTTTATCTCTTCGTGAGAGTGTTTTACGGCGATTCTCGTTAGCCGAGGCTGAGCTGATGGTGAGTAGCACAACGAGTGCTGTTGATAGTAGTATTCTAGTCATGATTTAAAATGAAATTCCGAAATTTAATCCAAATATTGCGCTGTTGCTACCCGACGAGGGTAGGTAGGCGTAATCTATTAGGGGGTTTACCTTGACCGACGCTAGGTCGTTAGAGATATCAAAGTCTTTGAGGTGTGAGTCGACATTGGCGTCGATAATCTGGAAGATATATAGCCCCACAGCGATAATAATCGAGAGGTCGCGATTACGGCGATAGCTGTCGCGTAGACTCTTCATATATGTCGAGGAGTAGGCTCCACCAAACTCGTCGATTGGCTCATCGTACTCACCCTGCTCATAGGCGTAGGTCTGCTCGTAAGCCTTGGTGAAGCGGATATAACCTCGATTATTCCAGTCGTAGACAAAGACCATGGTGGTTATACCTCCCACGATGAATGGTAGTTTCCAGTAGCTCTTATTGTAGATTTGTCCCGCTCCTGGGCATATTGCCGAGAGGGTCGTAGCTTTACGAACCGAGGAGACATCCTTGGTGGTGTAGTTTATCGCTGCATCGCCCAGTGCGTAGATTGTCGAGGCGGCAATCATGCCTATGTAGGTGTTGCGCCTGCGTGAGCTGCGGATATAGTCCGATTGTAGATTGTCGAGATAGTCGCTCCTATCGGTGGTGTAGTAGGTGTAGTCGTCGTACTCCTGCTTCAAAGGGCGGTAGGTTTTGTTTTCGTGAATCAACATCGCGGTACTCGCACCTAAAGCTCCGTAGATTATGGGGAGTTTCCACGCCTGTTTATTGTATATTTGTCCGAATCCTGGTAGGAAAATAGATGTTCCCACCACACGACGATAGGACATCGAGTCGTTGAAGTATGGGATTTTGACCTTCTCCTCCTTCTCCTCTTTGTCGTTGACCCCTTGAGCAATTAGCATCGGGCGGTTGTCTGCTACTTTAGCCTTTGGAGGTAGAGAGTCTGCGCGATTTGCTGCCAGAGAGTCGGTTTGGTTCAACCCCAGAGAGTCCATCGCAAAGCGCAGAGAGTCAGCCTCGTCGACAGCGAGTGAATCAATCTCCCGCCTAGCTTCATCTTCGAGTTCGACCAATCGACCCCCTCTCACCACACTCGCCTTCGAACGGCTACTCTGTAGTGATGGTGAACTAGAGGCACTACCCATGGCAGAGGGAGTTGCACTACCCATTTTAGGTTGCGCAAAAGAGAGTCCGCAGTTGAGAACCCAGACCATCAAAACCAATATTAATATAGACCGACTACCAATCGAGTAGCTATAGTTGCGCATTAAGATTACCTGTTGAGTTGTTTTATAAATTTGTCAATATCGTTATCGCTCTTAAACTCAATAACGATTTTACCACCCCCATTTCGTGTGCGCTTGATAGATATATCTTGAGAAAATAGCTCCTCCAACTGCTCCATTAGTCGAGAGTAGTTCTCAGGATACTCCCTCTCTTGTAGTGCACTTTGTGATTTAGTTGCCACAGGAGTAGACAAATTTCGAGCCAACTCCTCGCATTGACGAACCGAAAGAGAGCGCTCCACACACCTCTTCAATAGCTCCATCTGCAACGATTCGTCGACCCCAGCTATCGCCTTAGCGTGCCCCATAGTGATGATGCCACTCTTGAGAGCTAGCTGAACCCCAGAGGGTAGTTTCAATAGTCTCAGAAAGTTAGATATGGTTGGACGTTTCATCGAGATACGCTCCGAGAGAGCATCTTGAGTCAATCCACACTCGTCGAGTAGACGTTGCATTCCTAGTGCAATCTCTATAGGGTTGAGGTTCTCGCGCTGGATATTCTCAACTAGAGCCATCGTGTGTAGAGCCTCATCGTCCACCTCGCGGATATAGGCTGGGATAGTCTCAAGAGATGCCATCTGAGACGCTCTCCAACGACGCTCTCCGCTGATTATCATATATTTATCACCATGCTTCTTTACGGTGATAGGTTGGATTATTCCCAACTCCGAGATAGAGCTAGATAGCTCCTCTAGAGCTTGGGGGTCGAACTCGCGACGAGGCTGAACTGGATTTGGTATAATCTTGTCGATAGCCACCTGCGACATCTCGCTCATTGGGGCAATCTTTACATTAGCCTCAGCTATCTCCTCGCTGCCAAATATGGCATCTAATCCACGTCCTAAACCCTTCTGCTTTTTCATTGTGTTTTATATGATTGAGATTTGAAAATTATTCGTTTTTTTGAGCAATTTCGGAGTAAGATTTTTTTCTTTTTTCTCTTTTATATTCTTACCCCACCCCTAATCCCCTCCCTCAGGTAGGGGACTTTTGGTCGCTTTGCTCCTTTTTCTATTTTACTTATTTAGCTTTTTCACGTTTGATAAACTCCTTGGCTAGCGATAGGTAGTTCTCAGCACCTACCGCAGAGGCGTCGTAGAGCATAATCGGTTTGCCATGTGAGGGAGCTTCGCCCAGACGGATATTACGCATAATAACGGTTTTGTAAGCAAGCTCGGAGAAGTGTTCACGAACCTCCTCGACCACCTGATTATTAAGCCTGTTGCGCATATACATAGTCAGAACAAACCCATTGATATCGAGCGATGGATTGAGCGTGCTCTTAACCTTTTTCAAGGTGTTGAGTAGCTTGGATAACCCCTCCAAAGCGAGATATTCACACTGCACTGGGATAAGTACCTGGTCGCTAGCGGCTAAGATATTCACCGCAACATAGCCCAGCGAGGGCGAGCAGTCGATAAAGATATAGTCGAACCTTTCGCGCAGGGCATCCACCACACGTTTCATTGCGTAGTGTGGATTATCCATATTGAGCAGCTCTGTGTCGGCGGCAACCAAATTGATGCTCGATGGGAGCAGCCACAGATTTTTAACATCGTTGCTCTGGAGGATTAACTCCGTAGGGTCGACATCGCTCACCAGAGCCTCGTAGATGCCACGTCCTGTAATATCAAAACCCAACCCAGAAGTGGCATTCGCCTGAGGATCGGCATCGAGAAGTAGAACTCTCTTTCCGAGAATCGCTAGCGAAGCTGCTAGATTTATCGCAGTGGTGGTCTTTCCAACTCCACCCTTTTGGTTTGCAAGAGCTATTACCTTAGCCATAAAAAAACAGATACTTAAATTATTCGGGCAAATTTAATCAAATTTAATTAAAAAACCACAACTATATTGATAAAATAACTACATTTGTAATCTAAGTAGTAACCATGTTTATCAATTATGAGCGAAAATAGAGTCGTCAACCAAGTGGAACAGGTTGAAATTCCCACCGAGAACCGAGCAAAAGGTGATAGTTTTTGGCGAGTTAGCGGAGTATTCCCCAATATCGCAGATTTAGCTATCGTCTATGGGCTGTTTATCCTCACTCAGCTCGTCGGGCAGTTTGTCGCCTATATTTCGGGGGTGAGTTACGATGCAGCGCAGCTCACTTCGATGGATGAAGAGCTCAAACAATCAGCGCAATATGCCTATGGACTCTACTCCTTGGTGAGCTACGGCTCGGCTATGGTGTTGTGGTTGTTGTCGGTGGTTATCTACAAATACTTTCGAGGTGATAAGGGTCGACTGCTACATATTGCGCAAGGAGTTAATCTGATTAGAGTGACTCTGTGGGGTGTGCTGCTAACGCTCTCGTTGAGTGTGGTGCTCTCGCCTCTTTTGGAGATGATGCCCAAAGTTCCGCTCTATGCAGGTCGAGGTATTACAGCCATTATCTCGCTGGTGGTCGTCGCGCCCATCTTCGAGGAGTTTATCTGTCGAGGAGTCATCCTCGAAGCTCTACGTCGCAAGAGTGGGGTGGTTGCGGCTCTTATCTTATCGTCGCTATTTTTTGCGCTGCTGCATATCCAGATAACCCTAGTAGTCAACGCTTTTATTATGGGTCTGATGCTGGGCTACTTCTACATCAGAACCCGCTCGATAGTCGTCCCAATCGTTATCCACTCCATAAATAACGCCCTGGCGTATATCCTGCTCTACACCTCGAATGCGGACTTAACCCTCTCGGACGTTATCCTCAACCCGACGCTCTATAAGGTTGTCTACTCCGTGGCTCTAGTATTCCTGCTGCTCTCGGTGATAAACATCTCCCGAAGGGTGATATCCCTTGATTAAGGTTTGAAAAAATATTCGTTGTTTGAGCAATTACGGAGTGGAAAACTACTGGTTTTTTCTTTTATGTTCTTACCCTACCCCTAACGCCCCGATTAAGCGAGAGCAGAGCAGAACTAGTTCGAGCTATGCCGAGCATGAGGGGTGAAGAGGAACTCAATCCCCTCCCTCAGGGAGGGGACTTTGAGCTTCGCTCCTTATTTGGTGCGAATTTAAGGTTTTATTCTCTTGATTAACCCCTGCTCTGCTTGGTGATTTGCGCCAAGAGTAACGCATCTAGTTACATTTTTTTCAACGAAAAAGTGTGTTGGGTGTTGGATTTCTCTCTGTTTTAGCTTAATATCTCCATTACGTAATTTGCGTTACGCAGATTACGTAATGGAGATAATTGTTGTGACGTTACGAAATATTTTATATCTTTGTGCCTAGAAACTCTTCGGAGTTTAAAATATTATTTTGCGTTTGTGTAAAATCTAGCTGTAGAAAACTGGTAATTTTTTAATGAAGCCTAGAGACTTATGTAACGCTTGTACCATAATGGTACGAGCTTGCTTGTCTTGCTTCATGGGTATGCCAGTACCTCTACAGTGGATACGTTAAGTTCGTACCACTTTTTTTTGTGTCAACTACTTGGCGACTTATGACAAATCAAATATATCATAATGGAGAGAGTGGATACGGTACTTGGTGGGAGCGTCCAAAACGACCAGATTTATATACCAGCATAACACAACAGCCACTGAGGTAGTTGAACCTCTCTCCCTCTTTTAATTGTTGTGAAGTTACAAGATGAAAACTCCTGTGTAATTTGTCTAATATACACGTCATTGCGGCCTCCGAGCCAATCTCAAAAGAACTGAGAAAAACTGAGTCTCAGAATGACTCAGAATGACTCAGAAATTCTCACAGATTCTAATAAAAAACAGAGCTCACAAAATAAATCGGGATAAAATTACGTTTTATCAAGTAAATTTGCTATTTTTGTCGCTTGGTATGCAAATAATTAAATTAATATATGTCGCGATATCTCTTGTTGTATGCACCTCGTGTATCGATAGGGATAACTTTTGGCTGCTAGAGAGACCCGTGGTGAAGATTGGCGAGAACTCTCTATTCACCAAGGATATCATCTCGACAATACCAAGCGGACTAAACCACAAAGATAGCTTAGCTTTTGTATCGGCATACATGCAACGTTGGAGCAAGGCTGAAGTAAAGAAACAGACCGCAGAGAAGATGTTCTCATCTGATAATGAGATTGAGCGACTAGTGGAGGATTACCGCCGTAAGTTACTGGCCGATAAGTTGGATAAACATATTATTGTAGAGCGAGCCGACACTCTTATCCTAGAGTCGCAGATAAGGAGCTACTACAACAAGAACATCTCTCAATTCAAGGTCGAGAAGCCGTTGGTTAAGTTTAAGGTTCTATGTTACAGCACGCCCTATTCATCCTCGGCTAACCTGCTGAAGTTATTCTCTAGTGAGAAGAGCAACGATAGGGATGATTTGCAGTCGATATGCGAGAAGAACCTATTTAACTTCTCACAGATGGATGATAGTTGGTACGACTTTAAAGAGGTTTTCACGCTAATCCCACCAGTCGAGCAGAGCGAATATGAGACAATTTTAACCAATGACAAAGTGCAAACTTTCTCGAAGGATAAGACTATTTACTACCTCAAGATTTTGAGCTATTGCAATATCGGGGATGATACCCCCATTGAGCTAACAGAGTCGAGGATAAGGAATATACTACTAAAAGAGCGAGAGAACCAGATACTACTAAAATATGAAGACGAACTCTATCACAAAGCCCTCAATAGCGGCAAGATATCGTTCCCTTCGACCAGTCATATACGATAAAAAAGATACGATAATATGCTTAAGAAGATTTTAACATTAGCTGCCGTTGTGGCAATCACACTCCCCTCTATCGCAGAAGGCAGGAGAGTTATTCTAGATAAAGTTGTAGCCGTTGTGGGTTCGTCGTCGATACTCTATTCCGACGTTGAGACCCAAGCGAACTACATTATCGAGAGGCGCAAAAGTGAGGGATTTGGCTCTAAAAGAGACGCTTTCTCTGAGGCTTTTGAGACTCTACTTGAGCAAAAACTACTTCACAATCAGGGTATGATTGACTCGGTGAGCGTCAACAAACTCGATATCGAGAGCCGTGTAGACCAATACATAAACTCTCTAATCGCCCAAGAAGGTGGAGTGGCTGAGGTTGAGCGTCGTCACAATCTAGCACTCTACAATATCCGCGATAATGTACGTCGCAAGTTAGAGGAGCAGAGCTATGCTCAATCTATGCGTTACGAAATTAGCGATAATGTCTCAATCACCCCTGGTGATGTTAAGCTATTCTTTGAGAGTAAAGATAAGGATTCACTCCCGATGATTGGTGAGCAGTATGTTTATGCTCAGATTACTCGCCAACCAGAGTCTATCGAAGATGCTAAGTTCCGTGTTAAGGAGCGTCTTTTGGATATGCGCGAGAGAGTTATCTCTGGCTCGATTAGTTTCGCCTCGCTAGCGAGAATGTACTCTGTCGACCCAGGTTCGGCATATCGTGGTGGTGAGATGGACCCAACGCCTGCAAGCGCCTTTACACCTCCATTTGCTGATGCTCTCGAAGCACTTCAAGTGGGACAGATTTCCGAGATTGTCGAGACCGAGTATGGTCTACACATCATCGAGCTTATCGATAAAAAAGATGACCTCTACCACTGTCGTCACATCCTTCTTCGCCCAGTATTCACCCCCGAAGAGTTGAACGAACCATCGAAGTTCCTCGATAGCTTAGCGGGTAAAATCAGAAGCGACTCGATAACTTTCGAGCTAGCAGCTAAAAAATACTCCGACGATGCCCACTCGAAGATGAATGGTGGTATCGTATCGAACCACGACCTATTGGAGAAAGCCAACGCTTACGACGCTAAATTGACCGTAACACGCTTCCTCAAAGAGGATTTCGGCACTCGTGGATATAAGAGCATCGACGACTACATGGCTCTAACTAGGTTGAAAATAGGCGAGATTTCTTCTGCCTTCTCGACTCAGGATTTGAATGGTAATCAGATGAGCAAAGTTGTTAAGTTGGTCGATATTATCCCTGCTCACACCGCCTCGCTCAATGAGGATTACCTCCAAATTGAGGATATGGCTATAGGGGAGAAACAGCAAGAGGTGTTGAAAAAATGGCTTAAACGACACATCGATGCGATGTATGTCTATATCGTCCCAGAGTATCGTGGATTAGATTTTGAGAATAAGAATTGGGTTAAATAGAGCCTGAATGCCAAAATTTCTAAAAGCAACTTTAGCCGTACTCCTATTCGTAATACCTATCATCGGAGTTAAAGATAGAGCACGAGCTAACCAACAACAGAACGAAGAGCCTCAGACTCAGAGTCGTATTGTTGATATCACAGCGGATGTGGTCTACCCATACAAAGTGGGTGACACGCTAGATGTCTATTGCCTTGTCGGAGATTTTGCAGCACAACATAACGGAGCGATTATCACCGCAGATAGTGCCGTGAGATATAGCGACAAGAGGATTGAGTGCTATGGCGATGTTATAATCAACAAAAACACCATCTACGCCTACGCCTCACAAGCGACCTACGATGGCGATAGCAACCAAGCTAGGCTCTACTCCCCCATTATCAAGATGGTCGATGGCGATGTCACACTCTACACCTACGACTTCACATTCAACACCCAGACAAATATCGGCTACTACAGCCGTGGTGGAGTGACACTCAATGGCGAGAATATGGTCGAGTCGACGAGTGGCGTTTTCGACTCTAATAGCAAGATACTCAGAGGAGTAGGCGATGTTCTAATGCACAATGAGGAGTATGAGATGAGTGGCGATTCGGTTGTCTATCACACCGAGAGCGAATTTGCTCAATTCTTCCGAAAGACAAATATCTGGAACAGCAATGGCGACTACCTCTACACCGACCGTGGCGAGTTCGACAAGGAGGATGATAGGTACACCTTCACCCGCAACGGATATATCCTCACCGAGGAGCAGGAGATATGGAGCGACTCGCTCGACTACTATCGCGAGAGAGAGCATGTTATCATGCGACACAATATCCAGCTCGACGACACCACCCATAAGAGCATTTCGTTTGGTGACTATGGCGAGTATTGGCGCAACCCTGGAGATATTACACTAACGGGCGACCCAGTAGTTATCAACTACAACCTCGAAGAGCAGGTCGACACACTATTTATGCGTGCGGACACCATTTTAATCCTAACTATCAACCGATTAGAGGTTGAGAAGTTAGAGGCTCAAAGGGTTGCTGATTCGATAGAGTTTGCTCGCGAACAATCTATTCGCGACTCGATAGAGCACGCCAAAGCACTAGAGCAGATAGCCCTCAACGAGAGCCACGACCACGACCACGACCACGACGACCATAATCATAGCCACTCTGAGAGCCAAGAGCAACAAGGTGGCGAGACTCAGCGAGGCGGCGCTGGTACGCAGCAAGGCGGTGGCATGCAAGGTGGCGGTCAAGGTGGCGGTGGTATGCAGCAAGGCGGTGGCGGTCAAGGTGGCATGCAAGGCGGTGGTAGGCCTCCTATGCAGGGTAACCAAGGCGGTCAAAGCAGCCAAGGCGGTGGCAGACCTCCTATACAGAGCAGTCAAAGCGGTCAAAGCGGTCAAAGTTCTCAGAGTGGAAACAGCAACGACAGAGGCAGCGACAAAACAGAGCAGAGGGCTGAGCAGAGAGCTGAGAGCCAACCCAAAGTCGAAGAGCATAATCACCACGACCACGACGACCATTTAGATGATATTCAGCCTGATACGGTCGATATAGCTGAGCTTGTCGGCGAGATAACGCCACTCACTACCCAGCAACAGGAGTTCATCTCGATGGGCGCTGTTGCCTACTACTCGGCGCAGGTCGATTCGCTACTCTCGGCAGGCGAGATAGATAACAGCACCGCGAAGGAGCGCAAGGTTGAGATTGAACTAACTGACTCGATAGAGTTTGTCGCTTTCCGCTCGCAGATGCACCAAAGCGACTCGATAGCCACCATCAAACGTCGACTCGACACGCTCGATACCAAGGGGCAAAAGAGTGTGATAAAGGAGGTTATGGAGCAGCGTAAAGCTCAGCTAAAGAGGGAGAAAGAGGCGATTAGAGCAGCTGAACTAGCCGTTATTGGCGAAGCTAGATTGGCTAAACGTATCGAGAAACTCGACGCTGAGAAGGCTCGTGCTGCTCGTAAGGAGCAGAAGCGTAGCTCACGCAAAGGCTCGACAGAACAAGATAGCCAGGAGGTAGTAGAGAGCGCAGATTCACTCGTGGTCGATTCGCTCGCAAAGGAGTCGCCTATGGTCGATTCACTACCCGTTGATTTACCACCTATCGACTCGCTCGCAACTGATAGTCTAGAGCAGGACACACTCTATCGACTTGTTATCGGGGTGCGTAATAGTCGCACATATCGTCAAGATTTCCAGAGTGTTAGCGACTCACTGGTAACTAACAGCGCGGACTCTACCATCCGCCTATACTACGCTCCGATTTTGTGGCATAGTAACAATCAGATTGTATCTGAGCAGACCGATATCTACACCAAGATGCAGGAGATTACCCACGCTGAGTTCCAGGGTAATCCGTTGATGTCGAACCAGGTAATCGAGAGCGACACCACCTACTTCAACCAGATTACAGGCAAGCTCCTCACCACCCACTTCCGCGACCAGGAGGTCTACCGCAACGATGTCGATGGAAATGCACAGACCATCTACTTTATGCAGGATGAACCAACCGGCGAGATTACAGGTCTGATGGTTATGGAGAGTGGCTCGGCAACCTTCTATATCGAGGAGCGCAATGTCGAGGGGATAACATATCGCACCTCGCCAGTCTACACCATCTACCCCATTGAGAATATTCCGCCAGATCAATCTCTCTTCTTCAAGGATTTCAAGTGGCACTCCGATATCAAACCAACTCGTGATGCTATTCTAACACGCGATATCCGCGAGAGCCAACGTGATGAGAAGAGGGAGCTAACCATGCCTGAGTTCCCGTTAAATCATGAACTTGAGCAGCATAAACGCAACCTTATCGAGGATAACCTATGGCGCGACCGCTCAGAGCTAATCGATGCCAAACGTGAGGCGTGGCTCAACTCTCTAGGCTTTAAATCGGGGCAACCTCGCGAAGAGGGCGACGACCCATTTGAGCTGTAATAAAATCGTTTAGAGATGTTTACCGAGGAGATAATATACGCGCTACTGTTGACACTTGGCGCAGGTATGGCTACCGTAATTGGTGGACTACTACCCTTCTTTGCCCCTCGTGGAGCGCGATGGATTCTACCCTTCTCGCTGGGTCTTTCGGCGGGAGTGATGATTTACATCTCGTTTATGGAGCTACTCCGAGAGGCGCAAGATATCCTCATAGCTGAGTGGGGCGATGTGAGAGGAGGAATCTACGCCACTCTTGCTCTATTTGGAGGTATCGCCATTGTAGGGCTAATCGATATCCTAATCCCATCGGAGGAGAACCCTCACCATGTGCGTGAGATGGAGAACCTAACAGAGCACAAATCGACCCCTCAGCAGGCTGAGACCCCGAATAATAAGGGGCTCAAACGAGTTGGCGTTGTCACGGCTCTAGCTATCGCTGTGCACAACTTCCCCGAAGGTATCGCCACATTTGTAACCGCTCTAGAGCAACCTACGCTGGGTCTAACCATCGCCATAGCGGTGGCTATCCACAATATCCCCGAAGGTATAGCGGTGGCTATTCCCATCTACTACGCCACTCGAAGTCGTGGTAAGGCACTGCTCTACACCTTTATTTCGGGCGTTGCAGAGCCGGCAGGTGCAATCCTTGCGATGATTATTTTAGCTCCCTATATAACCTCAACATTGATGGCTGTGATGTTGGCAGCGGTGGCTGGATTTATGATATTTATATCTATCGACGAACTACTACCCTCGGCTAGAGTATATGGACAACCCCACACCTCGATTATCGGATTTGTGGTGGGGATGTTGATTATGGCTACTAGCTTAATACTTATTTAAATATGGATTTATTTTTTGTACTAATCGGCTTTGTACTAATTATTTATGGCGCAAATATCCTAACCGACGGAGCAGCTGCGGCGGCTCTACGTTTCAAGGTTTCGGAGTATGTTGTGGGATTGACTGTTGTCGCTGTGGGTACTTCGATGCCCGAAATGGCAGTGAGTCTACTCTCAGCTCTGGATGGAAATAGCACCCTCTCGATAGGTAATGTTGTGGGCTCGAATATCTTCAACACCCTGATAGCGTTGGGACTGTGTGCGCTAATTAGACCCGTAATCTACAGCACGGAGAATATCCGTCGAGATATACCTTTCGGAATCCTCGCCTCGCTTATCTTGATGATTGCAACCTTTAATGGGGTGATACATCGCAGCTATGGAGTTGTGATGCTGCTTATCTATATCGCTATAATCTTCAACTCGATTGTCCGCTCGAAAAGGAGCATCACCGCCAATATCGCCTCGGAGAATCTACCCGAAACAGAGGTAGAGAGCATGCCTGCATGGAGGATGATTGTGATGATTACGGGTGGATTTGTCGCCCTGATTTATGGTGGCGACCTGCTGCTCGATGGAGCGATTAGTTTCGCTACTCGACACGGTATCAGCGAGAAGGTTATCTCCATCACAATGCTGGCTGGAGGCACTTCACTCCCCGAATTAGCCGCAACAATCATCGCCCTTGTCAAGGGTAAAAATGGTATTGCTCTGGGTGGAATAATCGGTTCGAACATCGCCAATATACTCCTAGTTTTGGGACTCAGTTCAACCATCACCCCACTCGGCATTGGGGCAATCACACCACTCGATTTCGGGGTTGTACTCCTCTCGTCGCTGTTGTTGCTTGCGGTGGTCTACACTCCACCCTTCAAGCGAATCTCACGCCTAGATGGAGCGGTCTTTATCGCAATCTATGTCGCTTATATGTGGTATAATCTATCAGCTAATTAATTAAGAGTTAATAATTATGAATTCATAATTAAGAGTTTCTGAGAATTTACTGAGAAATAATTCATAATTCTTAATTCATAATTCTTAATTCTTAATTCATGCTGAATTCAACCTGCAAATGCAACTGAATTGAGGTCAAGAAACTATAGGGACATAAGAAAAGGCGAAACAAATCGGAGCCAGGCTCAAATTTATTC
>JBCQSY010000026.1:0-25661 GCA_047178865.1 Rikenellaceae bacterium | reverse complement strand
CCCATCTTAAGAAACACAACCATGAAAGAACAGAAAGTTCCACTATGGACAAAGAACTACATCCTGGCTTTTGTCTCGAATATGATGATATTTTTCTCATTCTATATGCTTGTTCCCATACTGCCGTTCTATCTGTTGAACGACCTGCATCTAGATGAATCTTCAACGGGGGTTATCTTAGCGCTATACACGATAGCGGCTCTTTTGATTCGTCCGCTATCGGGATTTTTGGTCGATAAGTTTAGTCGCAAGCCCCTATATATACTCTGCTACTCGCTCTTTGCGATAGTATTTGCGGGGTATGCGCTGACTCAGATAGTCTCTCTTTTTGTGATTTTGCGCATACTTCACGGCTTTGGTTTTGGGCTCAGTACGGTTAGTGGTTCGACCATCGCGATAGATGTTATGCCGGCTCAAAGGCGTGGTGAGGGTATTGGTTACTTTGGTTTGAGCTACACTTTAGCACAGTCGTTGGGCCCATTGACTGGTTTCTGGTTATATTCGCACTACGATTTCAGCCTGATATTTTTAATCGCTTTTGGGTTTGCTTGTATTGGGTTAATCTCGATTTTCCCGATATCGCTATCGTCGTTACAGATTCCAAAACCAGCAGAGGTCGACGAGCCGCTATCTCTGGATAGGTTTATACTTGTTAAGGGTCTGCCATGTATATTACTGCTGTTGCTGGTGGGGTATGGATATGGAACTCTATCGAACTTTATCGGGTTGTATTGCCAGGGGAGTAGTTTCAGCTGCGATCCGGGTCTATTCTTCTTGATTTTTGCGGTTGGCGTAGTTGTTTCGCGACTACTCTCGGCGAAGGCTATCAATCGGGATAAAGTTGTTGAGGTCGCTCTTATTGGCGCAGTGTTAATCGCTATCGCCTATTTTATTTTGGCATACTGCACCTCTTCATGGCTCTTTTTTATTGGTTCTGCGGCTGTGGGTATAGGTTTTGGTTGTGTCAACCCTGCGTTCCTATCGTTGTTGATAAATCTTGCTCCACACAACCGTCGAGGCACAGCAAATGCCACCTTCTACACCTTCTTCGATTTGGGTATAGGTGGCGGAATTGCTCTAGGTGGAGTTATAATCGAGCACTTCGATTTCACCACCTTGCTGTCGGCGTGTGCAGCGTTGATACTCCTGGGAGCGCTCTACTTTAAATTTGTCTCAGCTAGCTACTACCAACGCAACAAGTTGGTCGAGGAGTTCTCTTAATCGTGTCATCTATTTATGGAACTCATACTCGTAGATATCGCTATTTAGATACCCTGCTCTGGTGCAGAGGGCTGTTACAACAGCTCCTTCGTTGAGATTCTCAATCGCCTCGGTGTATAGAATCCAATGGTTTTCGTTATACCCTTTGCCATTAACTCGATAGACAATCGAAGCACCTGCGTTATTTGACGAGATTACAACCTTGCCCCGAAGAGATGAAATCGAGGGTTTATCAAGGGTTGGTTGCTCGCCATCTCCTGGCAGCATAGAGTCCCTCGACTCCTGCTCGGAGAGCATCCAACGTCCATTATACTCCTCGACCCAGCTATCGTACGCACTGCGTAGGCGGTCGATATCCTCCTTATAGAGAGGGTTGTCGATAAGGTTATTGATACTATGTGGGTCGTTAACATCATCATAGAACTCCTCACAGCTACGAGGTGCATTGAACCATAGCATCTGAGTCTCGTTAAGCTCACCTTTATCCCTTAGTTCCAACATATTACACATCAAAGGCATATTGAATCTATACTGCACACCTAGGTAGTTCGACCTCTCAGGGTTGTAGTTGCGGATATAGCGATAGTGGCTATCTTTTGCTGCGCCCTGTTTATCGTACTGCTCATCCATTCTGTCGCGTGCGGCATAGATATATTCGCGCGCCTCTTTAGCGGCGTATCGACCCAGTAGTGCCTCACCATGCATGTGTGCAGGTGGTTCAACCCCTGCCAGCGACAGGATTGTCGCAGGAACATCGATAAACATAGAGAGTCGAGAGTCTGTATCTCCTGCCCTATATCCATCGGGGAATCTAACGATAAATGGCACATGTGTACCACTCTCGTAGATAGAGCGTTTTTGTCGAGGTAGAGGGCCTCCATTATCCGACATAAATATCACGATAGTGTTATCCGTCTCGCCTCTCGCCTCGATATCGTCCAATATCCCCTGAAACTGGCTATCCATACGTGCAATATTGCTATACATCACTGCGATATCATGGCGCACAATCTCATTGTCGGGGTAGTATGGAGGGACTACAACATCTTCGGGAGAGACCGCCAGCGGAGCTTTGCTCTCTTGCCATATTTTGCTCTCGTGGGTTATCATTAGGTTGTACATAGCAAAGAGCGGCATCCCATCAGGGCAGTCATCTCGATTGCCACCATCCCATAGCGAGAGTGGCGCGTTGAATTGGTAGTCGCTCTTGCCCTTATTGATGCAGTAGTATCCCGCTTGGCGCATATATTCGGTGAAACCTTTAACCTCATCGGGGAGGATGACATGATAGGGTTTCAAGTTCTCAGGGTATTGCTCTGGCTTTTTGCAATAGTTTCTCATATAGTTAGCTCCCATTGCCGAGGGGTACATCCCCGATATTAGAGCGAAACGACTTGGCGCACTCACCCCAACTGTGGTGTGCATCTGTGAGAAGGTAATCCCCTCCTTGGCAAATCTGTCAATATTGGGCGATATTGCCACCGAGTCGCCATAACAACCCAAATATAGCGAGATATCCTCACACGTAACCAAAACAATATTGGGTCGTTTGTTTGCTTGCTCTGTTGAGCAACTAGGCAGCGACGAGGCAACTATCGTAAGACCAGCAACGGTCAGAAGTTGTTGATTATTCATGGCGTTCATTATTTTCGTAGTAGGTATTTAACAAATAGGCAACCACCAAATACTTGGATTAGCATACCTGGCAGACCGACTCTAAAATCCTGGATTGCACGCCAGAAGTCGCCCACCATAGCCCACTCGACAAGAGTGCCCACCGTTTGATAGCTCGCAACGATTACCACGAACGAGAGTATCGAGGTGCGAGCGAAGCGGTGTGCTACGTACCCTGCGCTCAAGGCGAGGAGCGTCGACTTAACCAAGATGATTGGTAGTACCGCCATCATCGGCATTCCGAAAATCAGACTATTTGCCACGGGCGAGACAACGGCTGTGAGCAGACCCACCTGCCAGCCATATTTATAGGCTGCGGTAAGGGTAAAGAAGTAGATTGGCAGCAGCATCACACCGCCATTAGGGATAGCGTGGCAGAGCTGAGGTAGCGCCATATTTCCCACAATAAATATCATAGCCACAAGGTAGCTTTTAACCTCGCTCAGCGAGAGCGAATATAGTTTTAGTTCGTTGGTTTGCATAGTAATAACCTATTTTTGTTTCTCAATAATTTTTTTAATCTTCTCGATAATTGTCTCAACGTCATCTGTTTCACGGCACAAACTCTCGACTGGGCACCACCCATCGCCACTGCGATTTATGATGTGGTCGACCATCTCGCCACACTCCACCTCAACACCATGAGAGGTGAGCAGTTCATACCCTCCACGGCTAATGGTGTGTGTCGAGAGCGACTTCACTCCACCCGCCACCATCAGAGCAGCAGCTCCTTTACCAACTACCTTATCCGCCACTCTTGCACCTTGCAGCGCATAAGGTTCGTTAATGTAGAGGTGGTACAAATCCGCCACTCCACGCTGAGTAAAATACCTCAACTCACCCCCACTCTCAACCACCGCAGAGTAGCCACCCTTATCGAGTAGTGTTAACAGCTCGCTCACTAGAGGGTCTCCTGTTTTAGTTTCTCGACATACTCATCCACACGTCGCATCTCGGCTGGGATATCGACCCTCTGAGGGCAGTGTATCACGCACTCATTACAGTTGATGCAGTGGTTCGCCTGGCGCAACTTGGGCACGCTCCTATCATAACCAATAAGAAACGCACGTCGCCCCTGTTGATACTTCGAGTCGAGCGAGCTTTCGGGGTAGTTACCCTCGCAGACACACTTATTGAAGTGGGTAAAGACCGATGGTATATCGACTCCATAGGGGCAAGGCATGCAGTATTGGCACGCCGTACACTCCACTATCGGATACTCAATCATAAGTTTTGCAACCTCCATCAAGATATCGTTCTCCTCCTGAGTCATTGGCACAAGCGGAGAGTATATCTCGATATCCTCGTAGAGGTGTTCGTAGTGGTTTATTCCACTAAGCACACAGATAACCTTAGGGAATGTCGCAGCATATCTAAACGCCCACCACGCCAACGACTTACCAGGGTTATGCTCCTGAAGAATATTGGCTAGGTATCCAGGGATTCGAGCGAGTCGACCACCCAAGATAGGCTCCATGATTATCACGTCGATATCTCGTTTTTCAAGCTCGGTGTAGAGGTAGACTCCATCGATATTATTCGCTTTGGTCTCGTTGGCGTAGTGCCAATCTTTATAGTTAACCTGAATCTGCGCGAAGTCCCACTTTATCTCATCGTGACGCGAGAGTAGGTAGTCAAAGACCTTAACATCACCATGGAACGAGAATCCCAGGTTGCGAATACGTCCCTTTGCCCTCTGCTCAATAAGGAAGTCGAGGATGCCGTTGTGGATAAATCGATTCTGGAAGTTCTCCCAACCACCAGAGCCAACCGTGTGGAGTAGGTAGTAGTCGATATAGTCGGTCTTAAGATTTACGAACGACTGCTCGAAGAGAGCAATCGACGCCTCACGACTCCAATATCTAGAGTTCATATTCGACATCTTCGTGGCGATATAGTAGGAGTCGCGCGGATGGCGACAGAGAGCCTCACCCATACATGTTTCAGACCACCCCTGCATATATGGCGGCGCGGTGTCGAAGTAGTTGACTCCATACTTCAAGTTCTCATCTATCATCTCGTTCACCAGCTCCTGGTCACAGATATTCTCACCCTCCTTGGGGTCGCTCTTTTTAGCTAGGCGCATACATCCATAACCCAGTAGCGAGATGCGGTCGTTGTGGGTTTTGCTATATCTGTAATCCAACTTACCTATCGGGGCATCCTCCGCCATGGAGAGTCCACCCGTTGAGAGGTTCATCTTACAACTATTAACCGAAAGTGCAGCAGCTCCCACACCCATATACTTTAGAAAATCTCTACGATTTATACTATTCTTTGACATTTTCTGGATTTTTTAGATTATTCTATGATGTTTGTTACCCTCGACGTAGATAGCACTAAATGGACGTGCTGGGCAGAGATTCTCACACGCTCCACATCCGATACACCTCTCGGTGTCGATTGCAGGGATTTTCCTCGAACCATACTTCTCAGCATCCTTGGCTTGAATCATCGTTATAGCTCCCACTGGGCAGTGCCTTGCGCAGTTGCCACAGTTGACTCCATCGGTCAAGACAACACAATTCTGCTCGATTAACACCGCATGTCCAATCTGGGTAGATGACTTCTCAGCCCTATCGATTAGGTTAATAGCTCCCGCAGGGCACACCTGGGAACATTTGGTACACTCAGGTCGACAGTAGCCAATGGTGTAGACCATCTCTGGTTGCATAAAGTTCTTGAGCGAAGTTATGGGTTGTAGCACCTGATTAGGGCAGACCGAGACACAGAGTTGACACCCCGTACATCTGCTTGTGAAGTTTCGCAGGCTACCAGCTCCTGGCGGAACAATCGGGGTTTTGCGAGGTGGTCTCTTCTTATCCTCGATAACCGCCAATCCACCATCGACAATCTTCTCCTGAGCCTTAACCACAGAGGTCGCCATAAGGGTGGCGGAGAGTGCCAACATCGCACGTTTTGAGTCGTCGATAGGTGTCGACTCCTCTTTAGATTTCTTGCGAGAGAGCCTGGAAACATAGCTCACAGCACCTTGCGTACAGCTATCTATACAGTCGAAACAGACCACACAGCGACTATAATCTACCTTATGCTCCTTGCTTACTATACACTCCGATTTACAGCTCCTCACACACTTTTGACACCCATTACACTTCTCGCTGTCGATAACAATCTTAAAAATCTAGAATCGAGACAAAAAGCCCAGAACCGTACCCACAGGACAGACCGTATTGCAATAAGTTCGTCCACTACGCCACGCTAGATAACTCACCAAAAGCATCGTCGCAACAGCAATAGCCAACACACCAAAGCTATAGACCACGATATCCGTCGAGTAGAATGCGTAGCTATCCACCCTCTGGGCGAAGTATGCAAGTAGATTATTCCCCGACTTATAAATCGGAGCAAAGAGGTTCGAGGCAACTCTTCCGTAGGCACTATATGGCTCTAACAGAGCGACAACGGAGGCTACTCCTGCCACAATCGAGCCAACGAATAGAGCAACGAAACCCCACCTAAGCCAGGTCAGAGGTTTCGAGTAGCTGAACTTACGCTTTCTGTTCTGAATAGATGCCATCCTCGACACGACATCCTGAAAAATTCCCAAAGGACATATCACCGAGCAGTACAATCGCCCGAAGAGCAGAGTCAATATAACCAACACCAGAACAACTGCAATATGCAGCCCCAACAGCGCAGGGATAAATTGAATCTTCGCAGCAAAGCCCAACACAGAGTGGACTGAGCCGGTAAAGTCTAAAAATAGCAGGGTCGTAATGGCGAGCATAATAGATGCTACCACCACCCTAGCGGCTCTTAATCGGTTCATTTTTTTGTAGTTTAGGTTGGTATCAAGTACCAATATCGCAAATATAACAATTTTTTCCTAAACTCCATACTCCATGGCGAACTATTTCAACACCACATCGATGAGCTTTTGAGCCAGCTCCGAGTTCTCGACAATACCGTTGATTCTATCCGCTCCAGCGCCATAGAGCAACGCCGGAATAAGAACACCTGAGTGTTCTCCCGTTGTGAATTGATAACGCACACCTGGTGCTGAGAGGTATGCTCCAACATCCTTGGTTAGAGCAAGGCCGCCGGTCTCGTGGTCGGCAGTGATTACAACCAGCGTATCTCCCGAAGAGTCAGCATAGTCGAGCGCCACCTCTATCGCACGCTCGAAATCTTGAAGCTCGGCGTAGATTGCCTCAACGTCGTTGTTGTGACCCTCCCAATCAATCTGCGAACCCTCGATCATCAAGACGAAACCCTCCTTATTTTGCGAGAGTAGCTCGATGGCTTTAGCAGTCGACGTAGCTAGATACTCCTTGTCGCGACCATTGGTAATCGAGAGTGGTTTTTCGGGTGAGAGCAGCGCCACAACCCTGCCTTGGGTGTGAGCATCGAGCGATTCAGCTGTTGTAACTATCGAGTAACCACGCTCTTTTAGTATATCCAAATCACTCTGAGCAAAGTAGTTATACCCTCCTCCAACTGCAACATCAACGCTACTTTGAGCAAGCTGAGTTGATATCGCAGGGTACTCTCTACGACTATCGACATGAGCATAGAACGCAGCAGGTGTGGCGTGTTGAACCTCACACGTAACAACAAACCCGGTCGATTTGCCCTCTTTCGAGGCTAGAGCCATAATTGACTCCCTATCCACCCCATCGGGAGTGCGCCCCAACATGCCGTTATTGGTCTTATATCCAGTGGCTAGAGCAGTTCCAGCAGCCGCTGAGTCGGTGACTAGCGCATCCGCTGAGTAGCTCTTAGTTAGAACCACATTCTGCGCTCTATCTAATTGAGTTGCAGCGTAACCACTCTCGCTCATAAGCATAGTTAACTGGGCAGCACCCATGCCATCACCAATCATATAGATTAGACTCTTGGGGCTCTCCTGAGCCTGGATTGACGCCACCATCGAGAGCAGCAGAGCGATAAATATTGATACCTTTTTCATATTGTAATTGCTTATATTATTTTCTTATCCACAAATGTAGTTATTTTTTTAAGTTTTTCTACCTTTATTCTATACCTTTACAGATATTTAACACCTTAACCATGGTACAAAATGTACCCAGAACACTTTTAATTAAAAAACCTAAATTATGAAATTGAAGAGATTGTGGACTCTACTGCCACTACTAGCAGTGCTAGTGGTGGTATCATGCAGTTCGAGACCAACTGCCCCAGAGGGGATGTTTACTATCGAGGGTGAGATTACCTCTATACCCGACACTGTTACCTATAGACTGATGAAACCCGTAGGAAATCTATTGAGTACTATCGCTAGCGACACAATATTCAACGGTAAATTCCACCTTACCGACTCACTCCCAGCCGAGATGGAGAGCGACCTTATATATATCACCTATGGGAGCGATATGCTACCATCAAATATCTTTAAGCTATTTATAAACTCTGGAACATATATATCCATTAAAGGTGATGGAGTTATCCCTCCCAAGTGGGATATTATCAGCAACCACACTAAGCAGCAGCAGGAGTCTCGTCTACAGCGTGCTGGACTCTCTGAGGCGGAGGAGTCATACAACCTTAAAATAGAGCTTAATAGGCTAGATGCTATTTTGCGCAAGTTATCCAGTCGAGAGAATGGCACTAAAGACTCTCTATTCATAACCACACGTGATGAGTATAGAGCAATCTATGCAAAATATAGAGAGATGGATACAAAGATTAATATTAAGAGGGTGGAGTATCTCGCCACAGCACCCATCACCGAGCACTGGATGGAGTCGATGGCTTCATACGCCCGTATATGTAGCTACGAGAAGGATTCATCATACCTGGCAAAGGTCAAGTTGCTCTATGAGAGAATCCCCCAAGAGTTGTTAGAGAGCGAAAATGGACAATATATCACCTTCTACGTCTTTCCACCAAAAGTTATCAACGAGGGTGAAGCGATGGCGAATCTACCACTCTACGACACTAATGGCGATGAACACTCCCTCACTGAGTTTGCAGGCAAATATATCCTGCTCGACTTCTGGAGTAGAGGGTGTGGACCATGTGTTAACTCAATTCCTGAGATGAAGGAGTTGGAGAGGGAGTATGGAGATAAATTGGCTATAGTTAGTATAAGTAGCGATAGTAAGGCTATAGGCACGAGCAAACTCACTCACGCAAGCCACCACAAAGCCAGCCACCTTGCCACTCTCCACCTTCGAAATCTGTGCACGACCCACGCCAACACGTGCACCAAGCTCCTCTTGGGTCATTCCTCTGCGAAGTCGCTCCTCTCTGATGAGCAAACCGATTTTATTAATATCCATAACTGCCTCCTTTGATATTTGAAAAGATATAAATTTGTTTCCAATTTAGGAAACTTAACAACAAAAAAAGTGCAAAACCACACAAAGAAACCAAATACTCAAAAATAATTATCTATTTTTTGTATCTTTACAAAAAATTTAAATGTTGCAAAATAATCCCATAATTGAGTCGCTGCCTGCTCAGTGGCGTGAGTTGCTCAGTGCTGAATTTGGCAAGGAGTACTTCGCTGAGTTGATGGAGTTCGTCAAAGGTGAGCGCAGTGAACACACCGTCTATCCTCCTGAGGCGATGGTCTTTAGTGCATTCTCGGCGTGTCTACCTAGTGATGTCAAGGTTGTCATTATCGGGCAAGACCCCTACCATGGTGAAGGACAGGCGAATGGTCTAGCCTTCTCGGTGGGTTATGGGATAAAGCTACCTCCATCGCTGCGCAATATTCTGCGTGAGGTGATAACGGACGTCGGTGAGAGCGTTATCACTTCGGGCGACCTGACTCCATGGGCAGAGCAGGGGGTGTTGTTGATTAACACCTCTCTAACGGTTCGTCGTGGCGAGGCAGCCTCACACTCTGGGCGTGGATGGGAGCGTTTTACCGATAGCGTTATTGAGGCTTTGGCGCGCCATCGTTCGGGGGTTGTCTATATGTTGTGGGGTTCACACGCACAGCGTAAAGGTGCGATAATCGACAAAGCGAGTAACTGCGTATTGGAGTCGGTACACCCATCACCACTCTCGGCGTATCGTGGTTTCTTTGGCTCGAAGCACTTCTCCGCAGCTAACGAATACCTCGAAAGCGTAGGTAGCAAAAAGATTAATTGGTAAAATTGTAAAATATGTCTGTATTACGAAATCCAGAGCGTGACCACGACGATGAGAGTCGTATCCGCCCCCAGGAACTAGATAACTTCGCTGGGCAGGAGAAGATAGTGGAGAATCTACGCATCTTTATCCGTGCGGCGATAATGCGTGGCGAGTCACTCGACCACCTACTTCTGCATGGACCTCCGGGGTTGGGTAAGACCACCTTGGCGAATATTGTGGCAAATGAGATGAGTGCGCAGCTGCGCCTAACTTCGGGCCCAGTGCTCGATAAACCTGGCGACTTAGCGGGTCTACTCACCTCGCTAGAGGCGGGAGATGTGCTCTTTATCGACGAGATTCATCGCCTTAGCCCCATCGTCGAGGAGTATCTCTACTCCGCTATGGAGGATTACAAGATAGATATAGTGCTGGATAAAGGACCTTCGGCTCGCTCTATCCAGATTGAACTCGCACCATTTACACTGATTGGAGCAACCACCCGCAGTGGTTTGTTGACCTCACCACTTCGTGCTCGATTTGGTATTCAGTGCCATCTGGAGTACTACGACTCATCTATCCTTTCGGGCATCGTTAAGCGTAGTGCCTCAATCCTCGATGTGAGCATCGACGATGCTGCGGCACTTGAAGTGGCTCTACGTAGCCGTGGTACGCCTCGTGTGGCAAATGCACTGCTGCGCCGTGTGAGGGATTTCGCGATGGTTAAGGGCGAGGGACACATCGACCTTGAGATAACTAAAATCGCACTCGAAGCACTCAATATCGACTCGCGAGGTCTCGACCAGATGGATAATAAGATACTCTCAACCATTATCGAGAAGTTCAAAGGAGGCCCTGTCGGGCTGGGAACTATCGCCACAGCAGTTGGCGAAGATGCCGGAACTTTGGAGGAGGTCTACGAACCATTCCTAATAAAGGAGGGCTTCTTGAAACGCACACCACGTGGACGTGAGGCGACCGAATTAGCCTACCAACACCTCGGATTGACCCCATCGCAATCGCTATTCTAGGTATATTTTATATGCAAAAAGTGTCCGAAAAAACAGTGAGTGTCCGATAAAGGACACTCACTGTTTTGCCTCACCGCTGATTATCAACAACTTACGACTTTGGCACGGTTTTAGCTGATTAAATGTCCGAACAGAACACATTTAATTTGCAGCATACAAGGAGCAAAGCGACTCAAAGTCCCCTACCTGAGGGAGGGGATTAGGGGTGGGGTAAGAATATAAAAGAAAAAAACCACCAGCTTCCCACTCCGTAATTGCTCAAACAACGACTGATTTCTCAAACCTTAAACAAAGATATATTATGAAACGATTAGAACTACTGCTCCTATTTATGCTATCCGTGATAGCGCATGCCAACGCCGCAGATAATAAGGAGTCTGAGTCGAAAAGTGAAGAGAAGAGGTATGTAATCAGTGGTGCAGTTATCGACTCAGCAAGGTTGAAATCTATCAGCTATGCCACCATTGCGCTAATCCCCGACACAACCAAGATGGCTGTGGCATCTGTGGCTAGCGACACAAATGGTAAATTCTCAATCACCGCAAAGCAGGGTGGCGACTATATCCTCTCGGTCGCCTACACAGGATATACAACCAAGAATATCAAGGTCGAGCTAGATTTAGACCGCAGAGTTGACGTGGGTGATATCTATCTAAGTGAGGGTGTTGATGTGGATGAGGTTGTTGTGACCTACGTGAAGCCGCTGATAACATCCACCGCTGATAAGATAGCCTACAACTTAGAGTCCGACCCTGAGGCTGCAACCTCGACAGCACTCGAAATTATGCGCAAAGTGCCGATGCTCTCGGTCGATGGCGAGGATAATGTGAAGTTGAATGGCGAGAGTAGCTACAAGGTGCTTGTTAATGGTCGCACCTCGACTATGATGTCCAAGAACTTCAACGACGTTATCAAGTCGATGCCTGCAAACTCGATTAAGAGTATCGAGGTGATAACTAATCCTCCGACCAAGTATGATGCCGAGGGGTTGGCTGGAATAATCAATATCATCACGAACAAGCAGGCCATTGATGGATTCAACGGAACCGTTAATGTTGGAGCAAACCAGGATGGTGGCTACAATGGTGGTGGTTACGTAGCGATACAGAGGGGTAAATTTGCACTCTCGGCAAATGGCTCAATGGGACATACTGTCTCAAAGGGCGGAGAGACTCTCTCATCGGCGACCTACTTCGATAGCGACGACTACCACTCATCGACCACCACAGGAAGTCGTGAGGCGTATAGCAACTATGGAAACTTCTCGGTGGAGGCATCCTACGAAATCGACACACTCAACCTTATAACTATCTCAGCAAGAGGATATATAGGTAGGTCCAACGCAACAAACCTAACCGAATCGGAGTATCTCAACATAGATGGAGATATCTCTCGACTCTTCTCCAACCAAGGAACTAGTGGTGGTGATTATGGCGGAATGTTCGCCGCAATAAACTACCAAAAGAGCTTCGCAAAGCCCGACAAGAGTTTCACCGTATCATACAACTACGGTAACTCCCCCGCCTCGTCGGATTTCACCTCATCTATCATAGGCGAGGTGGACTACTCATCGAGCCAGACAATCTCTATCAACACCTCCTACCAGCAGGAGCACACCGTGCAGATTGACTACTTCGACCCAGTGAGTGAGAAGCACCAGTGGGAGATGGGTGGAAAGTATATCCTGAGGACGAACTACTCGGATGGTGATGTCAACGAGCGAGAGGATGACTCTCAGCAGTGGCAACCCTCACTCGATAATGTCAACAACCTCGACTACAACCAGCACGTCGCCTCGCTATATGGAGGATATGTATTCAAACATGAAAAGCTCACAGCTCGTGCGGGATTCCGTGCCGAGATGGCTATCAACGATGGAGTATCAATAAGCGAAGATGAAGTCTATTCATTCAACAGCGACCCTCTATTTAATATTGTGCCCTACGCAAATATATCTATGAAGATGGATGGTGGGCAGAGCGTCAATGTATCATATACACAGAGGTTGAACCGCCCAGGAATATGGTATCTCAACCCCTATGTCAACGACTACGACCCGATGAATATCTACTATGGTAACCCCGACCTTGAGACCGTTGTCTCGAACTCGATGAGCATGGGATATCGCAAGAATGGGCAGCGGTGGAATCTATTCTTGAATGGAACTATCTACCTAACCGACAACGCTATAGAGAGGGTTACAACCAGTAATGCAGATGGAGTGACTGAGACGACCTACCAAAATATTGGACATAGTAATAGTTACAGAATCAACGGTTCGTTCTCATACCGTAAACCTAAATATAACATCTACGTTAACGCCTCACTATCATATATCGATATGTGGAGTACAGCTAGTTCGCTCGCAAATTCGGGATTCGCCTACTCGTCAAGCGTCGGAGCGAGTGTTAAGTTGTGGAAAGATGCCAATATCAACATCAATGGTTACTACTCCTCTCCATCGGTGTCGTTGCAGGGTGAGGGTTCACAATACTACAACTACTCATTTGGGCTCACACAGAAGTTCCTAAAGCAGAAACTAACGCTCTCCGTCTATGCATCGAACCCATTCAACAAGAGCAGAACCTACTCATATACCACCTACGACGATAGCTTTACTCGCTACTTCGAGAATGTAAATAATAGCTTTCGCCAGTTCCGATTCTCAGCCTCGTATCGCTTTGGTAAGAACGCAGCCAATGTCAAGAAGGCACGCCGCACAATCAACAACGACGACGTAATGTCGGGTGGCGGCCAAGGCGGAGAGTAAAATGAATTATGAATTATGAATTATTTTAACCGTACAAACTCTTAATTATCAAAGTGTTGAGATTGCGGCTCGGAGGCCGCAATGACGGTTTGGGAATTAATAACTCTTAATTGTTAATTCTTAACTTTTAACTCTTAATTCTTAATTATAAATAAAATAGGCTCTTCAAATTTGAAGAGCCTATTTTATTTAATTCTCGACCTTATCGCCATCGTATCCCCATTTGAGATAAACCGAACCCCAGGTGTAACCTCCGCCAAATGCGGCAAGAATCAAGTTATCACCTTTGCATAGGGTGTTCTCATAGTCGCACAGACACAGAGGAATTGTTGCAGCCGTGGTGTTACCGTAGCGTTGGATATTAATCATACACTTCTCACGTGGGAGTCCCATGCGAGCGGCTGTTGCGTCGATAATACGCATATTCGCCTGGTGAGGCACTAGGTAGGCGATATCATCCGCCTTCAAGTTGTTGCGCTCCATAATAGATGCTGCAACATCCGCCATATTAGATACCGCAGCCTTGAAAACCGACTGTCCATCTTGGTGGATATAGTGCCACTTGCTATTAAGAGTCTCTATGGTTGCTGGGCATCTAGAGCCACCTGCTTTAAGATAGAGGTGTTGGATACCCGATCCATCCGAGTGAAGAGAGCTATCAATTACGCCATGTCCCGAAGTTGATGGTTCTAACATTACAGCCGCTGCTCCATCACCAAAGATAGGGCATGTGTTGCGGTCTGTGTAGTCGACAATCGAGGACATTTTGTCTGCACCTACAACGATGATTTTCTTGTAACCTCCAGCCTCGATAAATTTCGACGCTGTAGTCAAAGCAAACAAGAAACCGCTACACGCAGCCCCTAAATCGTAGCAAAATGCACTCTTACAACCAGTCTCATCTGCGATGATATTGGCCGTTGATGGGAAGAACATATCGGGGGTAACCGTAGCACAAATAACCAAATCTATATCCAACGGATTAACCCCAGTTTTTGTTAAAAGATTGTGCACTGCGCGTACTCCTAGATATGAAGTACCCAAACCTTCGCCTTTAAGAATGTGGCGAGTTCTGATACCAATACGAGTCATTATCCACTCGTCTGATGTGTCAACCATCTGGCTTAACTCATCGTTCGTCAATATATAATCGGGTAGATATTTACCTACACCGGTTATTACTGCTGTTGTTTTTCTCATTAAAAATTTATTCGTTAAATGCCTTCTGAATTTTGGCTGTCACGCCGCTTTTGATATTACGCTCAGTGCTTAATATCATGCTGGCGATAGCCTTAGGAGATGAACATCCATGGGCTATAACAACGGGAGCATTTACGCCGAGTACAGGAGTTCCGCCGATATGTTCGTAGTTCATACTCTCCCAGAAGGGGTGCTCAACACCGCCAAGACCTTTATATGTTCTATAAAGACCCTCTGCCATTTTGAGCATAGTATTTCCTACAAAACCATCGCAGACGATAACATCAGCCACCTTACCCGAAAATAGGTGTGATGACTCAACATTACCTACAAAGTTAATCCTTTTATCCTCTTTTAGAAGCTCATAAGTCGCCTTACTCTGAGCATTACCTTTCGTCTCCTCCTCGCCAATATTAAGGATTGCGACGCGTGGGTTATCAATACCCATAACGCTCTGAGCATATATCGAGCCAATAACTCCATATTGAGCCAATATCTCAGGTTTGCAATCCACGTTCAACCCCACATCGAGAATGAAGGCTCCACGACCTGTTACGGTCGGAAGAGGGCTTGATATAGTTGGTCGCATAACCCCTTCGATGGGTTTAACCGCGTACATCGAACCTACCATCATCGCTCCTGTGCTACCTGCGCTAGCAAATCCATCGATTTTACCAGCCGCCAAGTGCATAAAGCCTACTGTAATACTAGAGTCTGTCTTCTGCTGAAAAGCCTTTGCAGGATGGTCTCCCATCTCAATAACCTCACCCGTCGCGACAATCTCGAATCTATCACAAGGGCAACCCTCTTGCTCGCAAATCTCCTTTATCGCATGCTCATCGCCATATAGCACGATTTTACTCTCTACGTCTATCGACTCTAAAGCCAATATCGCCCCTTTTACTGCAGCTTGTGGTGCAAAATCACCACCCATTGCATCGACTCCAACTCTAAGCATCTAACTTTTTTTTAGGTTTAAAGTTTATCACCTCTTGTTATAAGAGGCAAAATTGATGGACGCACTTTTCGCGTATTACACTACTCTGCAACGTCCATTTAAATACGTAATAGAACTACTCTGTTACGCTTTTATCAATTGCCAATTTACCACGGTAGAAACCACACTCTGGGCATACACGATGGTAAAGAGTTGCTGCTGAGCAGTTTGAACAAGTGACAACTGTAGGTACTACAGCTTTGTAGTGAGTTCTTCTCTTATCTCTTCTTGTAGATGAGATTTTGTGTTTAGGATGTGCCATTTAAAAAATATCTTTAATTAAGTTAATACTCTATTTTACAAGCTCTTACGAGCCTTTTATTTCCTGTCTTTGAGACTCTATAAGCTCTCTTTAAGTTTTCTTAGTCGTTCGAGAGATTCGCTATCTAACCCTCTTACGTCTGCATCTGCTTCACTCTGCTCAATCTTCTGCTCCATTTCGTCGAGCTCCTGTGATGAGATTGCGCCAAATCGAGCAAGCATCTCAGGGTTACACTCACCTTCGGGGTGTACTCGCTGGTATGGCAAATCGAGGATAATACTCTCGTAGATATATTGTTCGAGGTCTAACTCAACCTCGCCCGTTGGTAGCCACATCACATCGCCATCCCACTCACCGAGCAACTCCTCAGAGTCCGAGAACTTAACGTTGAACTCATCCTCGAAGTCGATATCAACGCTACACGGCTCAAGGCATCTATCACACTCAACATCAACTGCTCCTTGGATTGAGACGTAACACCTCAAAAAAGTATCATTACGCATCAATCCCACACTCACTTTGCACTCTCCACCAAGAATCTCGCCAGAGTCAGCATCATCACCCGATGCCTCTGACGTAACCTTTCCCATCCTCTCGAAGAGGGCGTTATCAACCTCAAAATCATATTGATACGACCCTACCGCAAGAGCTTTATATGCGATTTTATATCTATTCATTATCCGCTTCGACACAGTAATTAGGGTGCAAAGTTATATCTTTTTCGCTTAACTACAAAAAAAACCACCCTTAATTTTAAAATCAGGGTGAATTTTATCCTGTAATTTATTTAGGACAGGATTGGCTTGTAGGCAGCAATAACGTATATTTATAAGTTAAGTGTGAAAAATAGTACGATTTGAGAATAAATTTATACCTTTGCCTAAGAATCTAACCCAGAAAACAATTAAAAAAGAGCACAATGAAACGAATTACACTATTAATATTGATGTTTATCATCTCGTTCGCCTTTGTAAGTTGTAACGAAATCGAAAGTAGCTCAAGCAGTGGAGCGATATCCGACTTAACAGGAAAATGGCAAAATATCTCGGACGAGAGTGATGTCTTCACATTCAAGGCCGACAAGAGCGGTTCGTACGCCTATAGATATATAGACTACACCGACCCCACAACGGCTCAGATAACCTACTTCCCAACATCAGGGGTTGCATCGTACGACTTCGACTACTACACCTTGGAGTATATCGGCGGCTATTACGAGCTCACTTTCTTCGGGAGTCCATTCCCTATAACCAACGCAACAGCCTATATGTTAGAGGGATATCTCCACATAAAGTATGACTGGTCGGACTATCGTGGCAAAGAGTGGTTCGACGTTGTCGAGTTGTACAAAAAGATTGACGAATAGGTGATTGTGCATATATTTTAAAATATCTCTGTTTTTAGTGGATAATTGTTCGTTTTAACTAAAAAAGATATATCTTTGCACCAAATTAATTTTATCAAGAAAATGAAAGTAGAAAATAACAAAATGGTAGCTGTCGACTACACACTTACTGTAGATGGACAGATTGCAGATCAATCACAAGAGGGAGCTCCTCTTCAATTCGTTTGTGGCACAGGAATGCTTCTTCCTAAGTTCGAGGCTGCGATTATGGGTCTAGGCGCTGGCGAGAGCACATCGTTCACTTTGGAGGCAGCTGATGGTTATGGTGAGATTGCAGCTGAGGCTATCGTAGATCTACCAAAGAGCATATTTATGGTTGACGGAGTTGTTGCCGAGGATGTTCTTCAACTAGGTAATGTAGTTCCTATGGCTGACTCAGAGGGCAACCGTATGATGGGTGTTATTCGTGAGATTTCAGAGGAGAGCGTTAAGATGGACTTCAACCACCCAATGGCTGGCAAGACTCTTAACTTCGAGGTTAAGGTAGTATCAGTTCGCGAGGTAACTCCTGAGGATTTAGCTCCAAAGGGAGGATGTAGCTGTGGTGGTGACTGTAGCGATAGCAACTGCGAGGGTGGTGGTTGCGGCGAAGGTGGTTGCAACTGCTAGAGCTGGTTTAACCATTCAACACAAACAGGGGTCTAACGCATGTTAGACCCCTGTTTTTTGCTGTCTAGTTTGAGTAACAAGGATGAGTTTTGGGGCTTTGTGAAGCCTTTTAAACCGCAGCGTACCGAAATACGTGAGGATTTAAGAGGCGAGGAAAGTGCCTAAAACGCCTTGTGAGTCGAACTATCGTCTTGCTGATTTGAACTCCTTATTAAGGTGCTCCATCTGCGCTCTTAAATCGCGAAGTGCCTCCTTCTCCTTATCGATACGACCCTCTGTTGTGGTGATATCCATATTAACCTTAACCTTCTTTACAAAGGTAGGGGCTGCTTTATACTCACCTTGCAATCTCTTCAACTCAGCCTCGAATCTCTTCAACTCCTTCTCGTGCTCTGCGATATCATGCTCGGTAGATTTGATATCTTTCTGAATCTGAGCTTTGGTTCTCTCTGGTTGTTTCTCTGGTTGTTTCTCTGGTTGTTTCACCTCCTGCTTAGGAGCACCACCCTGCAAAAGAGTTGTTGCTTGAGCCGAAACGGAGATAGAACATGCCAATAATAGTGTGAAAATAATTCCTCTCATAATATTTTAGTTTATTTCTACAAAAGTAGTGATTTTCTCTAAGAAACCAACTAAACCATCAAGGTTTATTAATTTTTTCTCACAAAAGAGAGTTGTCCCCATATTGCAGATATAGCAAAAAAAATGTATCTTTGTCAATTATTTAAGAATCTAATCGAAACAGATATGGAGTACAATTTTAACGCTTTAGAGAAGAAGTGGCAACAAGAGTGGCGTGACAACCAACTCTACAGGGTAGACATCGACCCATCGAGACCTAAATTTTATGTTCTGGACATGTTCCCCTATCCATCAGGAGCGGGTCTACACGTTGGTCACCCTCTGGGCTATATCGCTTCGGATATATACACCCGCTACAAACGTATGTCGGGTTTCAATGTTCTACACCCAATGGGTTACGACGCATTCGGACTACCTGCCGAGCAGTACGCTATCGAGACTGGGCAGCACCCAGCCACAACCACTGAGAAGAATATCGCTCGTTACCGCGAGCAGCTAGATAAGATTGGTTTCAGCTTTGACTGGAGCCGCGAGGTGCGTACCTCAGACCCTGAGTACTACCACTGGACTCAGTGGGCTTTCGTTAAGATGTATGCCCACTACTACAATAATGTGAGCCAGAAGGCCGAGCCTATCGAGGAGCTTGTATCTCACTTCGAGAAGATGGGTAGCCAGGGATTAGATGTTGCTCAGACCCAAAACTTAGAGTTCACCGCCGAGCAGTGGGCTGCAATGGATGAGTCAGCCAAGGAAGTTACTCTCCAGAACTACCGCCTAGCATTCCGTGCCGACACGATGGTTAACTGGTGTACGGCTCTGGGAACTGTTTTGGCAAATGACGAGGTGAAGGATGGATTATCGGTAAGAGGAGGACACCCAGTTGAGCAGCGACGTATGAAGCAGTGGTTACTTCGTGTTACCGCCTATGCGCAGCGTATGCTCGATGGACTCGACTCACTTGAGTGGAGCGACTCTTTGAAGGAGATTCAGCGCAACTGGATTGGTCGCTCGCAGGGTGCTCAGATGTTCTTCCCTGTCGCAGGCAAAGATTTCAGTTTGGAGATATTTACAACACGTGCCGACACGGTCTATGGCGTAACATTTATGGTTATCGCTCCCGAACATGAGATGTTGGAGGAGTTGACAACCTCGGAGTGCAAAGCTGCCGTTGAGGAGTATGTTATGCAGGCGAAACGTCGCTCGGAGCGTGAGCGTATCTCCGACACTAAGCGTGTTAGCGGTATTGCTACGGGTTCGTATGCGGTGAATCCACTATCTGGGGCGCAGATTCCTATCTACGTATCGGATTATGTACTAGCGGGTTATGGAACAGGGGCTATTATGGCAGTTCCAGCACACGACTCACGTGACTGGGCTTTTGCTCGTCACTTCGGATTGGAGATTATCCCGGTAGTCGAGGGTGGCGATATCGAGCAGAGTTCTTATGATGCAAAAGAGGGTGTTGTGATTAACTCGGATATCCTTAATGGAATGGATGTTAAGCAGGCTATCCCTGCGATGATTGACTATATCGAGAGCAAAGGGTTGGGTCGCAGAGTTGTGAACTATCGCCTACGTGATGCTATATTCTCACGCCAGAGATATTGGGGTGAGCCATTCCCAATCTACTACAAGGGTGATGTGGCATACGCTATGGATGAGGCAGATTTACCTCTTGAGCTACCTGCAATCTCTAACTTCAGACCAACCGAGCAGGGTGAGCCACCATTGGCTCGTGCCCAGAAGTGGCACACGGCAGATTGCTACCCTTATGAGCTATCGACAATGCCAGGTTTCGCTGGTTCGTCAGCATACTATTTGCGATATATGGACCCTAAGAACAACAAGGGGTTGGTTAGTCGCGAGGCTAATGAGTATTGGCGTTCGGTCGATTTGTATGTTGGTGGTATTGAGCACGCTACGGGTCACTTGATGTACTCTCGTTTCTGGAGTATGTTCCTCTACGACACGGGGTATGTATGCGAGGCTGAGCCATTCAAGAAGTTGATTAATCAGGGTATGATTCAGGGACGCTCGTCATTTGTATATCGTATCACTGGCACAAATAAGTTCGTATCATACGGACTCAAAAAGAACTACACCACCCAAGAGATACATGTCGATGTGAATATCGTCAAGGCGGACGTGCTCGATATCGAGGCATTTAAGGCTTGGCGTGAGGAGTATGCCGATGCTGAGTTTATCTTGGAGGATGGCAAGTATGTTTGTGGATGGGCTGTTGAGAAGATGTCGAAATCTATGTACAACGTAGTTAACCCAGATATGATTGTCGAGCGATACGGAGCGGATACTCTACGTATGTATGAGATGTTCCTAGGTCCTCTGGAGCAGAGTAAACCGTGGGATACCAACGGAATAGATGGAGTACACAAGTTCCTTCGCAAGGTGTGGAGGCTCTACTTCGATAAGAGCGAGACCCTAGCCATCAACGAACAAGAACCAACTCCTGCCGAGCTTAAAACGCTCCACAAATGTATCAAAAAGGTGGGTGAAGATATCGAGAACTTCTCGTTCAACACCTCTGTTGCAGCATTTATGATTGCCTTGAACGAGCTTGGTGAGTGTCGCAAACGTGCAATTATTGAGCCTATAACTCAGCTACTTGCACCATTTGCACCACATATCGCCGAGGAGCTATGGTCGCAAGCAGGACACACCGAGAGCATCTTCGACTCTTCATTCCCTACTCACTGCGAGGAGTATCTAGTCGAGAGTTCGTTTGAGTATCCAGTTATGATGAATGGCAAACTGCGCGCAAAACAGGAGTACCCACTAGATATGAGCCAAGAGGCTATCACAGCAGATATCATTAATAATGAGACCGTTATAAAGTGGCTTGAGGGCAAAACGCCTAAGAGAATTATCGTTGTGGTTGGCAAAATTATTAATATCGTATATTAGCTAAGCGGTGACTCGCTACGCCGATACCATCCTGCCGTTGGCACTAAACGCCCTAACCTACTCTATTCCAGAGGGGTTAGAGGTGAAGGAGGGTGATGTCGTAGCTGTTCCGATGGGGCAGAGTCGAGATAGATACTACGCCGCTATCGTGTGGCGAGTACACTCAACTCCGCCACCATACAACAATATCAAACCCATAATAAAGCGACTCTACTCCGTAACGCTACTCAGCGATGAACAGCGCCGATTCTGGGAGTGGATATCGTCATACTACCTCTGCTCACTGGGCGAGGTGATGAGGTGTGCTCTACCATCACTTGTCAAGGCGCAGGGCGAGGATGAAGAGTCGTTTCAACTATCTCAATATCAACCTCGTAAAGAGAGCTTTATCTCCACCAACATCTCTAAAGAGGCAGCCTTGGAGCAGATTCCTCCACGTGCAAAATCTAAGCGACGAGCCGTTGAAGCGATTTTCGAGGCGATAGCTCAATGCAGTTCATCGAGCATACCTCGTCGACTCATCGACGAACCTCTGGCGACACTGCGCAAATTGGAGAGCGACAACCTTATCACTATCGAAAAGAGGGAGCTCACTCAATCTACACCGCTATTTTCGGAGTACTTTCTCCCTAAATTATCACCCTCTCAACTCGCTGCAAATCAAGAGATAACAGAGTGTTTCAAGAGCTCTACAACTGTGCTACTTCATGGCGTAACAGGTTCGGGAAAGAGCGAGATATATATGCACCAAATGGCTGAGGCTCTAAACCGAGGTGGTGATGTGCTGCTACTTATCCCCGAAATTGCCCTCACCAAACAGCTTGTCGATAGGATGGAGAGGGTCTTTGGGGAGCGTGTAAGCCTCTATCACTCACGTCTTTCGCCACGTGCTCGCACCGAACTATACCTCCAGCTATCAAAGAGCAACGGAGGTAATCTGGTGGTAGGCGTTAGGTCTGCTATATTCCTACCACTCAAGCGATTGGAGCTTATCGTAGTCGACGAGGAGCACGACCCTAGCTACAAGCAGAACGACCCACAACCTCGCTATAATGCTCGTGATTGTGCTGTCGCCTACGCCTCGATGTTTGGGGTTCGGACTCTATTGGGAAGTGCCACTCCATCGCTTGAGAGTTGGGCTAATGCCAAGAGCGGAAAGTATGGCTATATCACTCTAAATGAGAGGCATGGAGGCTCTTCAATGGCTCAAATCGTAATATCCGACACCCTTCGCTCGGTTAAACGTGGCGAGCGACGAGGACACCTCAATCTCGATTTAAAGTTAGCTTTAGATAGATGCATCGAGCAGGGCGAGCAGGCGATACTATTCCAAAATCGACGTGGCATAGCTCCATACGTCGAGTGCACGGAGTGTGGATTCACCCCAAAATGCGAGAGCTGCAATGTCACCCTAACACTCCATTCACACCGCCTGGAGTGCCACTATTGTGGCTATAGCGAGCCTGTTGCGCAAGAGTGTCCTAAGTGCGGAGCCACCAAGTTAAAACCTATGGGATTTGGAACAGAAAGGGTCGAGCAATCCATCTGCGAATCGATGCCCGATGTCGCAGTAGCTAGACTCGACACCGATGTAGCGAGTTCACCAACTCGATTTAAAGAGGTTATATCCAAATTTGAAAATGGTGATACCCAGATACTTATAGGTACTCAAATGGTAACCAAAGGGTTCGACTTCGCAGGGGTAACCCTCTGCGGAGTATTGAATGCCGACAACCTATTGATGAGCCCCAACTTCCGAGCCGAGGAGCGTGCTTATCAACTTATTACCCAGATTGCAGGGCGTGCAGGGCGACGTGATAAGAGTTCACTGGTTGTGATTCAAAGCTCCCAAAGTGAACATCGCGTGTTGCAATCTATCGCACATGGTAGCTACGAGCAGATGGCAGCATCGCTGCTCGAAGAGCGTGCGCTATTTCTATATCCACCCTACTCTCGACTTATCGATATCGAGATGCGCCATCGCGACAAATCGACCCTCCATCAGGGTGCAGCAGCTCTGGCAAACTCCCTGCGCAAGATATTTTCACGTAGGTTGCTAGGGCCAACGCCTCCCCCTATTGATAAAATTCGAGATGAGTATATCATCAAGATGACTCTGAAAATTGAGCTGGGTCGCTCCTCGATGAAGGCACGTGGTCTGCTCCGTGATAAGGTCTCTGAACTTCTGAAAGATAGCTCGTTCAAGAGCATAAAGGTGAACTACGATGTCGACCCTCAGTAAGATATTCGCACCCATCATATCACTGATATGGCGACGCAGTTGCGCTGTATGTGGTTGCGATTTAGAGGATTACGAAGAGTTTCTCTGCATCGACTGCACCATCAGAATGCCTCGCACTAACTTCCATAAACTCCCCAACAACCCAATGGCTGAGCGACTACGCTCGCTATCTCCTGCGATTAACCACGCAGCAGCTCTGTTCCACTTCTACCAAAAGAGCGACTGGCAATCCTTTATCCACAGCGTAAAGTACTATAACGGCTGGCGCAGTGGCTACCTTATGGGGTATCACTACGGACGTGAACTATCCAACGAGGCTATCTACTCCGATATCGACGTGGTCATACCAGTGCCTCTACACCCCATACGTCGTATGAAGCGTGGATATAACCAATCGGAATATATCGCACAAGGCATAGCTAAAGCACTAGGTGTCAAGCTACAACGTCATGCACTGCGTCGTCTACGCAATAACCCCAGCCAGACAAAACATGCCACCTACGAACGTTGGCATAATGTCGATGCTCTATTTGCGTTGAACAAGAGATTGCTCCGTGGCACAACTCATATCCTACTCGTGGATGATGTCTTTACCACAGGAGCAACGATTAGCTCATGTATCGAGACCATAACCTCGACCCTGCCAGATGTGCGAATATCAGTTGTGACACTCGCACTAGCTGCAAGGCAATTCCGCTTTAAGGCGTAGACTACTTATATAGACAAAGGTAAGCTGTGTCCGCTGCTACACGCACACCAAACTTCACATCCTTAGCCACTTCGAACGATTCGAACTTCTTGTAGGTCTTGTACTCAGCCTCACCTGGTAACTTCACATCCATCTCGCCTGAGATAACTGTCATAATCTCAATGGTCGACGTGCCAAACTCATACTCGCCAGCAGCCATAACGCCACTAGTGGCTCTACCCTCATCACCGTTAAATGCCAATGATGCAACTTTCCCCTCAAAATATTGATTTACGCTAAACATACTCTTTTTTTTATTAATAAATACTAGATACAAAATTATAGCAAAAACTCCCAAAAACCAAACTTTCCACCTCTTTTTTCACCTCACTACCTATGTCATTCAGAGCGAACGAAGTGAGTCGAAGAATCTCCAACAATAACAGAGAACGATAACCATCTACGTCATTGCGGGCTATTGACCCGCAATCTCAAAAAACTGAGACAAACTGAGAAAAACTGAGAAAATCTCAGCAAGACTGAGAAGTAAATAATTACTTAATTCATAACTCTTAATTTGTGGCATTAATACCCACAAAAAGAAAGTCCGAACTACATTGCTGTAATTCGGACTTGAAGAGGCGGCTACCTACTCTCCCACGGGAAAACCGCAGTACCATCGGCGTAAGCGAGCTTAACTTCTCTGTTCGGAATGGGAAGAGGTGGAACCTCGCTGCTAAAACCACCTAAATTGTATTACTCTCGTATATCGAGAATAGTAATCTGTACGTACTCTCGGTACGTCCAGTTTAGGTTTTGACAATTCGGAAATGAGATAATAGTATTTTAAAAAAGCCGTTCGGGTAATTAGTATTGCTCGGCTTTGACATCTCTGCCTTTACACCTGCAACCTATCAACGTAGTAGTCTCCTACGCCCCTCAAGGGAAGACTTATCTTGGGGATGGCTTCGCGCTTAGATGCTTTCAGCGCTTATC
>JBCQSY010000025.1:0-25736 GCA_047178865.1 Rikenellaceae bacterium | reverse complement strand
AAAATAATATAGAGGTAATGTGCAGATAGATTGATAGATAGAAGATTTTGGTCAAAAGGTTTGGATTTTAGAACTTTTTGATTTAACTTTGAGGTCAGATAAACGCTTCAATTTAGGATGTTACGGGTTCTTATCCTAAATTTTGGAGTGAAAAAGCAATTTTTAGAACCCACCTAAAAACAAACCTCTAAATTTGTAGTAATTAAAATTAAATATCAGATAAAATGTCTACTCAAGGAAATAAACGTGCCGTTACAACATATCGCCTAACGGAGATGAAGGAGCGAGGTGAAAAAATCTCGATGATAACAACCTACGACTACTCAATGGCGAAGATTGTCGATGCTGCAAATATAGATGTTATATTGGTTGGCGACTCTGCGGCAAACGTTATGGCGGGTTACAACACAACCCTACCTATCACTCTCGACATGATGATATACCACGCCAAATCGGTTGTGAGAGGAACACAGCGAGCATTGGTTGTTGTCGACCTTCCATTCGGAACATACCAAGGCAACTCGAAGGTGGCTCTTGAGTCTGCAATCCGTATTATGAAGGAGACCGAGGCGGATGCAGTTAAGATGGAGGGAGGAGAGGAGATTTTAGAGTCTGTTCAGCGTATCCTATCGTCGGGTATTCCAGTGATGGGACACCTCGGATTGACACCTCAATCAATAAATAAATTTGGCACATACACCGTACGTGCCAAAGAGGAGGCAGAAGCTGAAAAACTTATCCGTGATGCTCATATACTATCCGAGGCTGGATGTTTTGGTATCGTATTGGAGAAGATACCCGCAGCCCTAGCGGCAAGAGTATCGAGCGAGATTACCACACCAACCATCGGAATTGGAGCAGGAGCGGGAGTTGATGGACAGGTTCTGGTTATCCACGATATGCTCGGAATCAATAAAGGATTCTCGCCTAGATTTTTGCGTCGTTATGCCGACCTCCACACCATCATGACCGAGGCTATCACCTCATACGTTGATGATGTTAAGAGCGGCAGCTTCCCATCAGAGAGCGAGCAGTATTAGTATAGCTGTAGAGAGGTTATAACCTCTCTACAGCACAAATCCCCCAACCAGAGTACATCGATTCATCACATTCTCCGCAGAGTCATACTCTGGGTAGGACTCCTCGTTATCGTTGAGGTGATTAGAGAGTAACTCCAGCAGAGTATGTACCCTCACACGCTGCGTGCGATGTGTGGGATAGGCATCTAAATCGACCTCGATACGCACCAACTCACCCATAACAGGGAGAATATAGTTGTCGTATAAATCGACATATAATCCATCGGCGACACTCTGGCATAAATCCTCACCAATAATGGGTGTGATATACCTCTCCTGAACCGAACGTATATGGTTGAGGGTGATGGTATTATCCGGAATATACTCACTCGAATTAAATGCTAAATCGGCAATCTCCTCTACGGAGACTAAAAGATTACTTGTTGTCATAATATATCAAATATGTTTTAAATCTAATTATGCAAATTAAAGTTTGAAAAATTATTCGTTTTTTGAGCTACTATGGAGCAAGAACCTATCGATTTTTTCTTTTATATTCTTACCCCACCCCTAATCCCCTCCCTCAGGGAGGGAGACTTTGAGTCGTTTTGCTCCTTATTTGGTGTAAATTTGCGGTTTACTTCTTAAACCTTAATTCACATTAACTATAATAATTGACAATCTCCGAGACAAACTGCTGCTCGCGCTCATCATCCATATTGTAATCGAGACCGTCAGCTTTACGTGCCTCCCACACCCTCATATAGTTTGGTTTACTACGTGTTGGTGGAGTATTTACCACCTCTAGGCTCGAAGCGCTCTCACCGAGTATTAGCTCCATGACTTGACGTATAGGCTCTATGAACTCCGCCTGCTCGACAATAATCACACTATTTAGAGCCACCTCCCACTCGTGCAAAATTCGTTCCGAACTAAATCCTGAATTGTAATCGAGTCCACTCAAAGAGCGATACCACGAGTGAGCAACAACAATATCCTGCACAGCCTGCTCGTGGAGTAGATGCCAATCACCATCGTTCGACGAAGTTATTGGGATAAAACGAGAGTTATCGCTATCGCTACCATCCTTGACAACGAAGAGCACCTGCCCTGGTTTTCCACCAAATTTATCCTGCGCCGTACGCATAATCTGCTCAGCTTGAGCCTCACTATCCACCGCATCATCGAGCACCATAACACCCGACATCTGGAACGAATTATCTAATCGCGATATATTCCACTGGTCGGTCTTGTAGGCTATGGCAGAAACACCCATACCAGCCACATAAGCAGGAACACCATAGTGGGTAAAGAGAGGTTCGTAATCTTTGTAATGTAGCATTGAGCGCATCGAACCATCCTCACACTCCTCGAATGAAGGGTATAGAGCAATAGTTTCAGCATCACTCTCTTTGAATAGACTCCAATCATGATGCATAATAATGTGCTGTGAATCTTTGGCGACTCTACACTGTGAGGCATCACGATGATAGAGCGATAGGAACGAGCGTGAAGCGTCGGTTACTATCTCAAGAAATGCATTTCCGAAGAGAGCCTTATCGTATGCCAACTTATTGAGCACTCTGCGTAGAGACTCACCATCGCTATTACATCTATTAATTAGAGATGAAATCTTAATCTGCTCTTCGTTAACATTAAAACCTCGCCCTGAGATATAGTCCGCCTTATCGTTGATTATTCGACGATGTGTTGTCGAACGACGCGACATCAATGCCAGAGCATTAGGTAGTAGGTTATCATCACCCCATCTCCAATATTTATCGCTCTCACATCGTGAGGCTATATTCAGATATGGATCTTGGCTATTTGCTATTGCGAATTTTGTCTTTGCCATATTATCATTTTTTATTTAAAGAAAGTTTTACTCATTACTATTGGATTCGAAATACCAAAGACGTGATGGTCTCTGGGTAGGCGATGCTCCATAGTCGACGCTGCCACTTACAAGATAGAGGGTAGAGAACGCACTATTTGGCAGCTCAACACACTCTCCACAGCTCAAATAAATGGTTGCATTAAACCCTTGATAGAGACCATCCTTCAACTCATCGATAAGTGTGATATCACACTCCAAGGTGCTCTTTACCGTGAGTTGATGCTTAACTAATGGAGCTGCACCCATCCACTCATAGCTTTTGGTGTATGTCGAACCATCTTCGATTAAGGTAAGTTCAACCCCTTGGGTTGAAGAGTTGGTTGCCTCATCTAATGAGGCAACCTTTAATACTACTCTTTCAACTCCACCTATTGGTTTATAGCTCATAATAGATTAACTCTATAAGAAGCGAGCAACGGTGAGCAGATTTGAATCGATAAAGTCGCAACCAATCATAAAGACTGCACGTTGACGATTCTCCATCTCATCTGGGTTGTACCACATACGAACCTCAGCACTTGGAAGGTCTGCGGTGTTGAATGCCACAACCATATTACGCTTATCCACTAGCATCGCAAATGAAGAGCTATTGCTAGTATATGCCTTATACTTACCCACTCGAATATCAACAACTGGAATACCTCTGAAGTATAGCTCACGACGACCATCAATAATCGAGCTATAAGCAGCCTCAGTGCCCGAAGTCTCTAGATACTTCTCGTAGCTGTAGTATATATCCGAAGATACAAAGAGTGCTAGCTCGCCATCTGACTTAAGCGACTTCAACTCCTCGCTAGAGCTATTCCATAGAGTGTCGAAAATTGAATAGACTCCACTGCTTGAGATATCAGTAGCATCAAACATATTGCTTGTATATTCGCCATCAATCACACCATTATTAGCCAAGGTAACAAATCCCATAAATGAGTTGTAATCTTTACTGCGATTTCCATCACCTATCCACATCGTAACGCGGATAGCCTCCTGAAGTGCTTGGCGGAATAGTTCGGTCTCAGCCTTTTCGAGCTCTGTACCTGTCAAATCCTCGAAGTTAACATCCGAACGAGATGTGATATTCTCAAATACCAACGAGAAGTAGTCGTGAGCCGAGAATGCCATCTCTGCCTTGATGCGAGTCATATCGAGCACCTTCTGCTCCTTAGTCGATGAGCTACCTCCGCTCCATCCCGAATTATCACTATCGAATTGATATAGCGGGTCGCTTGGTGAGCTCCATAGTTGAATTGTTGTAGGGAGTGGCATGTTATATAACATTCTAATTCCCAAATCTTGGATTGCGTCCGCTTTAAGCATTGGACGGAAGAAAATCTCCTCTAGTGTATTACCTGTGTAACTTTTTGCTGATTCAATGTATGACATAATTTTTTATTTTTTAATTGATTGTTTTACTAATTGATTGATTAAACTCTTCGCAACGCTTTAGCGTCATGCTCGTATGCTTTTGAGTTGTGACCTATAGCAACCTCGTGAGTTGATGGATCTTCTACCTCGACAAGCTGTGTCGAGGTAAACTCCTGTTGTCGCTCCTGGAACTCTATCAAAGAGTTTGTCGCCAGGGTCGAGTCGCTATTTGGGTGGAGAATAGATGCTCCAACATGAATAGGTTGGGGAGTTGGGGTAATCCCAAAACTACGTCTAATCTTCTGCCAAAGGTTATTCACCATCGAGCTAGCTGGCACCTGAGCAATATCTATAATAACATCCGAGAGTCCACACTCGATAGCCTCATCGGGTGAGAGCCATCGTCCATTACCCGACTCCTCGCCCATAAGCGCCGTAAACTCCTCGACATCTCGACCCGAACGTCGTGCGCATAGTTCAGCCAATCGCTCATCACTCTTCTCTAGAAGAAGTATGCGTTGTGCCAAATCCTCAGCATTACCCTCCGCAACACATGTCGAACGATGGATAAGATAGAGTGCATTTGCCGAGATTTCACGCTGTCCCTGAGTTGCAGCTTGAGCAATTACGGTTGCCGCCGAGGCGGTATATCCATAACAGCGAGTCGTAATCGAGGCATCGAGCGAGACAAGCGCATCGTAGATAAGCATCGCGTCGTTGACATCACCACCTGTAGAGCGGATATTAACCACAATACTCTTCGAGTCAAGTGCCTCTATTTGTGAAAGTTTAGCCTTAAATTTGTCATAGGTTGCAACCCTCTGGTCGGGGCTGTCAAATTGCCACTCTTCGGGCACACCTATCATGCCCTCGATATCGATTATAGCGGTATCAAGAGAGTTTTTAATCTTAATATTTTCCAAATTTTTAAAGATTTAATTCGATTTTTAATCAATTGTCATAAAGGTAATTCGCGCCAAGTAATCATCAGGGTTATACCACTCAATAGCACTAATCAAGACTCGACTCACCTCTCCATTGAGAGCTATGGAGAATCTGCTCCTAATAGATGGAGCTGAGGAATTACCCAAAGTGAAGAGCGAGTTAAACTCTTCGGGAGTTAAATAGACAGAGCATGTAACCTTATCACTACGTGCAGAGAGCCCCACTTCGCTGCTGTAGTACTGGTTAAGTCCCTGCAAACCATCGCGATTCTCAAAACAGAGGGTGTACTCTCCATCATGAAAAGTTGCGTATGGCAGTTCACCTTCATTTGTGGTTTGACAATACCCCACTCGCTGGACTATGCGAGGTGTGATATTGAGCGTATCGAGAGTGGTGTCGTCATATCTCTCACCAATATATAGCACTCCATCACTATCGTTGACCGAAGGATACAACAGAGAGTTGTAGTAGGTTTTACTCCCCTCGATTGCCACATATGAGCCATTGGTGCTACTCCATACACCATACTCATCCACCGAGCAGTCGAGATACTGCTCCATTGATGCCTCGCCACTCTGATATCTCCAAGTTCGACTCTTGTAGATATCCTGTGCCAATGGAGAGAACTCAACACCTTCACTCTCGATAATCTTTATCGTCCAATCCCATAGGTCGTCACCGTAGAAATCATCACGAGGTTCGATATAGACCAGCCCACTCGAAGAGTCGGTATATATACATAGATTGAAGAGGTGTTGAAGCGACGAGAGGAAGTCGCCCTGCGTGATATCGTGTCGCCCGATATCCTCGAAACTAAAATATGAACCGTAACCAGGATATGATGCAAAGATAGCCCTTATCGAAGTTCGCTCAAGGAGTATAAAGGTATCACCCTGCTCACCACCATCGAAGATAATATTGTCGAATGTATGAGTCTGCCCAACACTCATATATGATGGTGGCGAGGTAAAGGTTACATCTATCTCCAACTCACTCTGTTCAGCCACCCATCCACTATAAACCACCCAGTCGTTGGGGTAGTCGACATAGCTAATTCCTGATAAATAGAGTAGCTTTACGCTCTGAGCCGATGAGGTAGTAAAGGTTGTCGAGCTGGTGGTAAAGTATTGAATAGTTACCCCAGTTGTGGCATCAACCAACTTATACTGAGTGTTGTCGGTGTGGTCGAAAGCGAAGAGAGTATAGGTAAAGTTAGCGTCGAGTGTTGTATCACGCAAATCAACCCAGCAGTTAGCCATCGTAAACTCAAACTGGATACTATCGCCCACGTAGATTCTATCAAATGTCGACAAGGTCGTGCGGCTCTCAACTCGACACGTCGCAACATAAGCAAACCTAAACTCAAAACCCACATTCGTAGAGTAGATAGGTGTAAAACCTACCGCACCACTACTCTCCGAGAGAGCACCTCCATTCGAGTAACAATCATCACGACTCTCTATTGTCGAGAGATCAACTAGATTACCCACCGAGTTGAAACTTATATATGGCGAGGCATAAACCCTTCCTCCGTAAGCAGCTGTGGTCTGAGTATCACCCTCTCGACAGAGATAGAAACCCATTCGAGTATGAGCCGTATCGCTCTCGCTGTGTGCATACGAACCACTGATATACAATCTCTTGAAGAAGTCACTCTCCATAAATGCACTCTCCACACTATACTCCGTGGCACTAAATATCGCATCAACCAAGCTCTTAACATGGAGGAATGGGTGGTAATCATCAACTCCTCGCACCTTGATAATGGAGTAACCCTGTGTCGATGAGACCTCATAAGAGACCTCGTCGCGTGTCACTGGCAAGAAACTAACTGCCTCACCCTCAGACCAACTATCCGTGATGGTCGAGAATAACATCTGCTTTTCGAACTCGATAGGAATTGAGTTAAATGTACTCAGAGCCACCGCATGTGCCCAACTATCGGTATCACCAAGGATTGTAAATGTCATAGTTATCTCATCTGCGCTCCACTCCACTCTATTGAGCACAGCCTCTCCATCGAATATAGTCTGAGAATCGACCTGAAGCTCCCCTGTGCGATAGCGGTAGTTGAACTTCGAAGAGCAGTGTGGATATAGCTCCGCTTTTAGAAGATTCCAATTATCTTGACTAGAGGTGATAGTCACCGAGATATCTGACCGAGTGCGACCAGCGGTCACATCCTTCAAATCATCAGCGCTATAACCCACATCAATCTTACTTATAGAGCCACACTCATAAGCGACCCCATCAACTACAAATTCAACCATTATCAACAATTTTTAACTCAAGGTAAGATAGCGAACCATTATCCTTGATTGGTGCAACTTCCGATTCAACTTCAATACGACGATACTCCTCATCCTCGATTATCCACACCATCGAGGAGCTAACAATCCCCGCTATCGACTCAATGTATAACTCTGGTGCATAAGCAGATAGAAGAGTGTAATGATACGTACCATCACGATATATGCTCTTATCACGAACAATCGGGAATGTGTGGTGTTCGATTGAACCAGCACTCGACAACCAAGCCAGTCGAACAGACTCACCTAGATTATCATAATTGGTGAGATAGTAGGTGATAATCGCCGTATTATCAGAGTATTTTATAATTACTCTAACACTCTCATTATCAACATCAGGACATTGAAAAACAAAATCCACTACACCATCATGGTCGCCTTGAAGCGAGTAGTCTCCCAGCATAGCACTATTGGTGACATCCTCCTGGTCGATAGCAAGAACATAGGCGGTAACGCTCTGATTAGGAGTGGTAAATAGACGAATAATATCACTCTCTCCGGGCGAGATTAATCTATCCAGAGGCATCGAAGTCATCATATCGCCATAACTCACTGGCTCTTTGGCGAGAGTGAAAATTCTCTGCGATGAGGCATTACCTTGGCAGTAGGTTACAACCGAAGCATAACCATCAGTTGCGGCGTAAAAATTTGTTGTTCGAGCCGTAAGTTTTGGCATTGATGAGTAACGAAACAGAGGGGCAACATTGATTGAAGCAGATGTTGCATCATACAATTTTTTAACATAAGTATCATCTTCAACCACTTGATTTATGATAATAAATTCAAGGTCGCTCTCGCTTGTTGTTTCGTAGTTATATATTAGCGGACTCCACAACGAGTCGCCACTATCGGGATATGATGTAAACATAATATTTTCGGTCTGTTTTTGTGTAAAAAAATCTATAAATTATCTTTTAAATGTATCTTTAATTTCCAAAATATGTGGTAATATTTGCAGTTGCCTGCATCGATAAATCACCAAACTTAGTGAGGGATTTTGTTGCCACCTCCAATGAGATATCATCAAGGAGAACAACCCTTTCGTTCAGACTCAACGAGGAGAGGATAGAGAGGATACTATCCTCCATCCCACCCAGTATAACCATCTTATCCTCATACGATTTATCACTTGAAGGATAGATTAGAGCCAGCTCTAAATAGTAATCAATCTGCCCTGAATTACGACCCCTTTTCTCAAGCAGTTTCAGTGGAGCGCACCATACAGCAGGCAATTTTTCAATAGGTGTCGATGTGTCGACAGTGGGTGATAAAAGCGGGGTAAAATTGTGCTCTACTATCGCCTCATAGAGCGCATCTTGAATTGCTATTCGATTCATAGTTATTTATATTAATTTAGTATTATTCACCTACTATTATTTGCAACACAAATAATAGTTTTGGACTTTATAGAGATATTATCTTCTGCTCTTTTGTTGTGACAAATATAGTATAACGAAAATCAAATGTCAAGTTTTTTAACAAAATTTTTTACTGTAAAAAATCAATATTTTAACTAACGTCCTATAGGTTAACTTTTTATACGATTCAATATTTTATTGTATGATATTACAATTTTATCTTTTTATCGAAAATCGAGCTTTGGTTTTCTTAAAAAAAAGCACTATCTTTGCAGCTAACAGTTAAGAATCTGTTACACGAGATAGAAAAAATTAGCATTAAAATGAATATTGCACAACTTGTATTCAACCCCATCAGAGAGAATACATATTTGATATGGGACGCAACGAATGAGTGCGTAGTTATAGATGCAGGAAACTCATCGAAGGAGGAGAATCAAGCACTTGAAAATTTTATAGAGCAGAAGGGATTAAAACCAACCCTTGCTATCAACACTCACGGTCACTTCGACCATCTATTGGGTGTTAGTTTCCTCTGTGAGAAGTATGGGATTCCATTCGCTATGCACAAAGATGACAGCTACCTACTGAGTAGCATCAAGCCAGGCGAGAGTATCTATGGAATAGAGATAGGCGTGACTCCTCAAAGTATAGATATCGACCTTTCACAGAGAGATAGCATCACTTTTGGTGAGACTACTCTCAAGATTATTCCCACTCCAGGGCACACTCCAGGGCATGTATCACTATTCGAGGAGCAGAGCGGAGTGCTATTTACGGGCGACACTATATTCCGCGAGAGCATCGGACGCACCGACCTACCAGGGGGAGACTACCCTGCATTGATGAACTCAATCATTGAGAATATCCTCCCTCTGGGTGACGAAATCAAGATATATCCAGGTCATGCTGAGAGCACAACTATTGGGCACGAGAGCCTCTACAACCCATTTATCGTTGAGCAGATAAATAAATAAAAACTATGCGAATAGATATCCTCACAGTACTTCCAGAGCTGTTAACATCACCGCTCAATGAGTCAATCCTTAAACGAGCACAAGAGGCTGACAAGGTTGAGATTCATATACACAACCTACGTGACTACACCACCGATAAACATCGCACCACCGATGACTATCCATTTGGTGGTGAAGCGGGTATGGTTATGAAGTGCGAACCAATATTTGCAGCTATCGAGTCGTTAAAGGCTGAACGCGACTACGACGAGATTATATACACCTCGCCCGATGGAGTGAGTTATAATCAAAGAGAGGCGAATCGACTCTCGACAATGGGCAATATCATTATTTTGTGTGGGCACTACAAGGGTGTTGACTATCGGGTTCGAGAGCAACTCATAACACGCGAGATATCAATTGGCGACTATGTCTTGACAGGTGGTGAGTTGGCAGCAGCGATTATTGTCGACTCGGTCGTAAGGCTACTTCCAGGAGCTATCGGGGATGAGGCATCGGCACTAACCGACTCATTTCAAGATAATTTATTAGCTCCACCAATCTACACTCGCCCAGCTGATTTTCGAGGATTAAAAGTTCCCGAAGTGTTACTTTCGGGCAACTTCGCCAAGATAGATAAGTGGCGCGAGGAGCAATCTTTTCAACGTACTCAACTCCTTAGGCCAGACCTACTTAAAGAGTAAAAACCGATGCGATATTTTCTAGTAGCAGGCGAACCTTCGGGTGATGGACATGGCTCACGACTTATCAAGGGGCTTAAAGCGGAGGACAGTTCCGCTGAGTTCCGTTTTTGGGGTGGTGATATGATGGCATTGCAAGGTGGCGAGGAGAACCTCTTGCACCACTATAGAGATAGCTCCTTCTTTGGGTTTGTAGATGTGGTGAAGAACCTGCGCACAATATCTCGACAGATTAAGAGCTGCAAGGAGCATATCAGAGAGTTTAACCCCGATGTGGTGATTCTTATCGACTATCCTGGTTTCAATATGAAGATAGCCTCATGGGCTAAGAACCTTGGTATCAAGGTCTTTTACTACATTGCACCAAAGACCTGGGCATCACGTGAGGGGAGAGTTAAGAGGATGCTCCAATCCATCGACGAGCTATTTGTTATCTTCCCATTCGAGGTTGAGTACTTCAAGAGTCGAGGCTTTAGCTCACCACACTTCGAGGGTAACCCAACAGTCGACGCACTCAGTGAGGCGAAGGAGGGTATCGCCAACCGTAAGGAGTTCTTTGCGATGAATCCGAACCTCGACAATCGACCAATCGTGGCTCTGCTAGCGGGAAGTCGAAAGAGCGAGATAAAATCCATAATGCCAATAATGGAGGGTATCGCTGATGCATACCCAGCCTATCAATTTGTTATCGCAGGAGTCGACTGGGTAGATAAAGAGCTCTATACCAAGGCTGTAGCACATGAGAATATTAAGCTAATCACATCTCAGACCTACACTCTACTTACACACTCTCATGCTGCGATAGTCACATCAGGCACGGCAACTTTAGAGACTGCACTTATCGGAACACCCGAAGTTGTCGTATATCGTATTCCACTACTACTTAAGTTGTTAAAGCCTCTGTTTTTAAAAATACCATACATCTCACTTGTAAATATAAACCTAAATAGATGGTGTGTCAGCGAGATTATCCAATGCAACGACAGCCCAAAGGAGGCAATCGAGGCTCTATCCCAGATAGTCGAGGGTGGAGAGCAAAGAGAGAGGATGTTGCAAGATTTCCAGGAGCTACGAGGAGTTATCCGCGATAGTGGCGCAAGTGAGAGGTTCGCAAAGAGAATATATAAACTACTACAATGAAATTAATATCGATAATAAACAACTTTGAACCTCTAAACATCGAGGGCGAGTTGGCATCAAAACCGCTATTCACCACCCTACCCGACACGGTGATGTTGCGCAATAATGACCCACTATATATCCCACCTTTTTGCAAGAGATTGGAGGCTGGATGTCAAGTAATTATCAAGATTTCGCGCGTGGTAAAACATATCGAGCAGAGGTTCGCCTCACGCTGCTACGACGAGATTGGTCTGGCTGTGGTTTTTTCAGATGGTGAGATGCATGAGTGGCTTATCAAAAACAGCCTCTCTTTGGATATGGCACAGAGTTTCGATAAGTCAACAGCCATATCACCTAAATTCTTGGATGTAAACCAATTAACCACACCGCTAGAGGCTCTACGTTTCGAGCTAAAAGTCAACTCCGAACTAAAACAGAGTGCCGTGATAGGCGATATGCGTTTCTCGATAGATGAGATAATCAGCTACGTTTCACGCTTTGTGACTCTAAAAATCGGCGATATGATACTCTGCGGAGCACCCTCGTCGCTTATCGGGGTTCAAGCAGGTGACGTGTTCACTGCATCACTTAACGGAATGGAGTCTCTAAATTTTGAACTTAGATAAATATCTGCAAATTAAGGAGCGTTAGCGACTCAAAGTCCCCTACCTGAGGGAGGGGATTTAGGGGTAGGATAAGAATATAAAAGAAAAAAATCGATAGTTTTCCCCTGAAGTAATAGCTCAAAAAACGAATCATTTTTCAAACCTTAAACTTAAACCAAGCATAACATGGCACTAGAGCAAAGAGTAATAGAGCATGGCTGGAATATCCTCCTAGCCTCGCAATCACCTCGTCGTCAGGAGCTTCTTTCGGGGTGTGGAGTACCATTCACCACTATCCGTTTCGAGGTCGACGAGAGCTACCCAGAGGATATAAAGGTTGAAGATGTCCCAGAGTACCTATCGAAGATTAAGAGCCAAGGCTACCCTAACCCTGTCGGAGTGAAGGACATAGTGATAACTGCTGATACTGTGGTGATTAGCGGTGATAAGATATTGGGTAAACCCAAGGATAGAGAGGATGCTATCTCGATGTTAAGCGCTCTTTCGGGGGAGTCTCACAGGGTTATAACTGGCGTTACTTTACGAACTCATAATCAAACCATTAGCTTTAGCTCCGAGAGCAGAGTTAAATTCACCTCGCTCACCCAGGAGCAGATTGAGTACTATATTGATAGATATCGCCCCTTCGACAAAGCTGGTTCGTATGGATGTCAAGAGTGGATTGGGTATGTAGCAATCGAGAATATCGAGGGTTCATTCTACAATATTATGGGACTTCCAACCGATAAACTCTACTACCATATCGACAGATTAGTTAAGTAAACTACTCCACTCGGCATATACCCTTGAAGTCGCAATAGGCGCATGTTCTCTTAGTATCTTGACACTGAGTGAATGGAACAGAGGTATCGAATAGCTCATTTAGAGTCGATTGAATAAGCTCCAAAAACTCCTCGGAGTGGGTCGAGATGGTGTGCACAGGTGATTTACGCGACTTATCGATTAACTTAGGCGAGTAGTTGTCGCTATTCATTCCACGAACATAGTATAGCGAGGGTTCAACCTGCCCACCACGTTTGGATTGCAACATTACCGAGTAGAGCAGAGTCTGTATAATATTCGACATCCTTTCGCGTCCATCGCCATGGAATAGCGCATCGAGCGATGTAAAGTCGAGATGTTGCGCTCCGGTCTTATAGTCAATGACTCGCATTAGCCCCGACGATAACCTATCCACCCTATCGACAACACCACGAATTGAGACCACCGCTGAATCTGGAAGGGTGAAACTCATATCGATATCATCCTCCAAAGAGTCAATTGAGAGTGGCGGATTCTTGGCATCCCAACCAATTATCGTACGCATATATTTCGAAACCACATCCCGAACCAATATCATACTGCCCGACTCATCCGACTGCTTGGCACTCTGCCCACGATAGAACTCTTGCTCTATAGCCCTATATATTGCATTATCTATAACATTACCTTTCAACAGCTTAGGCAGTTCATCGCTCAAATTCTCCACACCAATCAGAGGCTCATACAGCGAGTGCATCGCAGCATGAAGAATCGAACCAAACATCGGAGCATCAACATCATCACTCATCTCATCGCTGCAACTAACACCAGCCAAAGAGTGAAGATAGAACCTCATCGGGCAGGCGATATATCGGTATAGAGCCGTTGGAGATAGTCGCTTGGGATTATCTTCACGAGTAAACTCCGATAGCTGCTGCGCCACTCGACCGCTCTTTTCAACTATCAAAGGGTAGGCGGATTGAGTATTAACATCAACTCCAACCTCGACTCTATCTACCTTGAAACCAGTCTCATACTCCACTTGACGAATATATCTACTCTGCTCACCAGTACTCTTCTCATCGGAACGAGAACAGTAGAGCATCCACACCTTTTCGGCACGTTGAACCAGGCGGTAGAAGTAGTATGCAAAGACACCCTCGTGCTGTTCGGGAGTAGGTAGTTGATGCCCCACACGCAGCGAGTATGGTATGTATGATGGATGCATTAGCTTGTTACCTGGGAAGTTGTCATCGCTCATAGAGAGGATTATAACATTACGAAAATCGAGATTTCGACTCTCCAAAATACCCATTATCTGCAACCCCTCCAGAGGCTCACCCTCGAATGGAATACGCAGCATCTGCAACTGTTTACGCAACAGCGAGCGATAAACCGACATCGACAACTCCACATCACACTCAAGGATTGAGTTCTCTAGCGTGACAATATGGTTGTGCATATATGATAGGAACTCGATATTATATTCACTATTCGCCACTCCGCCATCTCGAACCAATATCTCTATAACCCTCTGAATATATGACGATTGCTCCTGCCAAGTTGGCGTAGAGCGGAATATCGTTGCAAACAACTCACCACCACCTTCAAAAATTTTGCTATCAACCAAGATAAGACGCTCCTTCTCAATTCGACGGATAATCGCCTCACTACCACCCCTCTGAGACGAGAGGAATGGATGGGTTAAAATACCCACAACATCTACATGGTAGAAACTCAACTCACCCCTCGAATTTGAGCGTGAATGGCTCTGCAACTCCAACAGTCGCTCGATAAAACTATACGCCAAAGAGCCTCTAATGGGGTATCCCATCGTGACATTAACTTTAGAGCAACTACTTGGCAATGAGTATAGTAGAGGCTGCAACAGATTCTCGTCGGTAAGTACTATAGCCGTATCTTTATCTATTTCGCCCTCTCTGGCTAGCTGCTCGATTATCTGAGCTGCATATTTACACTGAATAGCGTTCGATGCCGCAGCTATCGCCTCGAAACTCTTTTCGCGCATAAAGTTATCACGTGAGGTTTGAAGCCTCTGAGGAAATCGCACAACATTATCACGCAGAAAAAGACCCGCCTCCTGCATCGTATCGGCACAGTAGTAGTTGTCGACATCCCAGAAGAAGTGGGCAACACCACCACTATTCATCGCCTTGAAGATAATCTTCTCACACTCACTCAGCGCATTAAACCCGATAAGAGCATACTCCACTGAAGGGTCAAATGAGTAGTCACCCGAAGTAATCCTCTCAGCCGCCCTGCGCTGCATCATTCCCGAATATGCTATCCCAACCTCACTCAGGCGCTCTCGATAAGCGAGATAAATCGGAGCTAACGAACGCCATATAGTCAGGAATTTACGCTTCTCCAACGAAATATCACCCGAATCACCAAGCGATGCCCAGAAAGAAATTATGCTCAACTGTTCGGGAGTCATATATGATATATCAGCCTCTAACTCCTTGATATCCTCGATATTAACAAACAGTTTTTCAGCATCAACCAGATACTTATCAACCATATCAAAATCGGATAGAAGCACCTCGCCCCAGAAGTAGAACTTATCAAATGTATCGCCGTGATATTGCGAATAGACTCTATACAACTCGGTTATCAACCTCAACATCTCACAACGCCTCATCCCCGAAATTTCGGCTATGATATCATCGAGCGAAATGCTCTTAGGTTGCCATATCGGAGTGGTAGCCAACCCCTTAAGCTCGTCGAGAAAAAATAGGCGTGCACGTCTCGACGGAAAGACCAGAGTCAAATCTGAAATCTTCTCGCCATATCTATCGTATAGTTCTCTGGCAACCTCGCCAAGGAATCGCTCCATCTGCTCTAACTTTTCGACGAAGGTACAAAAAAGTTATAAAAATTTACTCTCTACAATAGGAAAATCGAAAAAAAAGATAGAACTTTGCAGATATGAGAGCGACAGTTCTAAACGCAAGTGCCGGTTCAGGAAAGACCTATCGATTAGCCTATAGATATGTGAGGGATGTTATAAATCAACCCTCACTCTATCGTAATATCCTCGCTGTAACCTTCACCAACAAAGCCACCGAGGAGATGAAGAGCCGTATCTTAGCTCAGATTAACCTACTCTCTAGCGGCAAGGAGAGTGGATATCTTCAGGAGCTGATGCAGGAACTCTCTCTAAGCGAGGATGTTGTGCGCAGCAGAGCCGCAACAGCTCAGGGGAATATCCTCCACGACTACTCTCGATTCACGGTGGTTACAATCGACAGATTCTTCCAACGTATCATCCGAGCCTTTATCCAGGAGCTGGGCATCGACCTCAACTACAATATCGAAATCGAGACCGAAGATATGCTCACCCAGAGTGCCGACTCGATTATCGAGAGCATCTCAACCAACGAGGAGCTACGTCGTTGGCTCTTGGAATTTGTCTCGGAGCGTATCGACAGCAGCAATAAGTGGGATATTCGAGGTGCTATTACAGGATTGGGTAGCGAGATTTTCAAGGAGTCTGTCGCTGTGCAACTCAAAAATAGCAAGAGCAAAGATGAGCTTAAAGAGATAGTCCAGAAGTGGCAACGCAGAGCCTCTGAGAGCAAAAACCAGATTCAAGAACTTGGTAAAAGAGCCATGGCAGCAATCACATCTGCGGGTGTGAACTGTTCGGACTTTAGTGGTAAAAGCCGCTCTTTTACCCTATATTTCAACAAGATAGCCAATGGCGACATCTCCGCTCCAACCAAAACACATCGCGACCGTGCCACCTCTATTGATGGATGGAGGGCAAAAGATAGCCACATCTCAACCTCGCTCGTCGAGCAACTTCGTGAGATTCTCGATGAAATATGTTCCAGCTACGACAGAGATATAAAACTCTGGAATACAGCGACTCTACTTGGCGAGAACTATCGCTCATTTGCTCTACTTGGCGACCTCTACCAGATGGTCGAGAAGCTATGCGAGGAGCAGAATATGATGCTTCTCTCTCAGAGTAAAAATATGCTCACCGAGTTTATCGCAGGCAACGACACACCCTTTATCTACGAGAAGATTGGCAACTACTACTCTCGATTCCTGCTCGATGAGTTCCAGGACACCTCGTCGATGGAGTGGCGAAATCTTATGCCACTTCTGCAAAATGCTATGTCACAGAGCGAAGATAGCTCGGTCTTTATCGTCGGAGATATCAAACAGTCGATATATCGCTGGCGTGGAGGCGATTGGAAGATTCTCCACAGTGGCGTAAAAGAGGGATTAGGCGAGGATGATACTCAAGTCGTTAACCTTCAGGATAACTGGCGAAGTGGCTCTACCATAGTCGAATTTATCAATAGTTCCATAGCCCAGATAGTCAAAGGTGACAACTCCTACCTCAACAATATCTTGGACGAGGCTCTGTCGAACGAGGTTATAACCAACGAGTTACACCACTCGCTCTTTGATATAACAGCAAAGGCGTACTCGTCACACACTCAAAATCCTCGACGCAATTCTAAAGGCTTTGTCGAGGTGTGTGAGTATATCGAAGAGCCACCATACCTAGAGAGCATAAAGGAGGTTCTCGACTTGGGATATCGCCCATGCGATATTATGATTCTTACACGCAGCCGCAACCAGGGAGTCGAGGTAGCCGAAGCTCTGCTGGAGTTCAAAGCTATAAACACAGAGGCTCGATACTCCTTCGATGTGATGACTCAGGAGGCTCTGATTATAGGAAATTCAGCGATATGTAGATTTATAATCGCTCTCTTTTCACTCTCGGTCGACCCATCAAAGCGAGTTGAGCTTGCTATATATAATCGATTTATCGAGAGCGAAAATATCGACACACCTATCAGCGGTGAACGTCTTGAATTTCTCTCTTCACTCAGGCAACTATCAATAGTCGAGGCGTTTGATATGTGTGTAATAGAGTTCAACCTCGACGATTACAACTCACAAATTTCATCTTTGCAAGCTATCCACGAACAGATTATCTCCTACGCCAGCAGTAAAGTTGGCGACATAGCACTCTTTGTCAAGTGGTGGGAGGAGCACGGAGCGAGCAAATCACTAAGCGTAGAGCAGAGCGACTCAACCATCGAGATAACAACAATCCACAAAGCTAAAGGACTCGAAAAACGTGTGGTTATTATACCCTACTGCTCGTGGGATGTCGAACCTAAATCGAGCAGCGGCACAAGTAGCAATGTGATATGGGCATACGAGCAGAGTGTTGGCAACTTCCCACTGCGCGTTAAGAGCATTATAGCCGAATCACACATGGCTCAGGAGTACTATCGCGAGAGGGTCTATTCACATATCGACGCAATAAACCTACTCTATGTCGCCTTGACACGAGCGGTCGATGCACTCTATATCTTCACTAAGAGCCGAGATAGTAAAATCGGAGGTATGCTTATGGCAACACTCCCTCAGAGCGAGAAGGAGCTACTCGGAGAGACCCACCAACGAGGCGAGGTAACATACCACCTCTTTGGCGAGAAGAGCAGAGCCAACTACACCATCAATAGCTCACCTACCAAGGTCGTGAAGATAGATAACTACCCCACTCGCGAGAGCCAACTCACCCTGAGCCTACCCTCACAACGCTATCGTGAGGATTCACAAGAGGAGTTCTCACCACGAGATATCGGTATCTTGATGCATAGCCTCTTCGAGAGTGCTCAATCGAGCCGAGATATTATGGAGGGTATCGAGACAATGGTCGCCTCAGCCAAGATAAATAGAGCAGAGGGAGAGATTATCCGCGAGAACTTCTCCGTAGCTATTCAAAACCCCATAATCAATGAGTGGTTCGAATCACAGTGGGACAGAGTCCTCTGCGAACAAGCTATCATTATTCCCAATAGCCGACATATCCGCCGCCCTGATAGAGTTATGATTAAGGGTGAGCGCGCCGTTGTTGTCGACTATAAATTCGGAGTGCTCAACGAAAAACGCCACCACCGCCAAGTCTCACACTACATGCAACTCCTCACCGAGATGGGCTACACCCAGGTCGAAGGCTGGCTCTGGCACATCAAAAGCGGCGAACTAGAGGCCGTCAACCGATAATTGGATTGCATAAAAATAATATTTAATACTCTATTATAGAAAAAATTAATGTGCCAAATATCCTATTCATAGAATAAATTAGAGAAAGCGTGATTTGTTTTACCTTTTTTTTTAAAAACATTTGGCTAGGCAGATTATAATCGTTACATTTGTAGGTTGAACTTCTTGTATTTCTCGAAGAACATATTATGTATAAAAAAGAGAGATTCTACAAAGTAACAATTGCTACACTATTACTTTTACTTTTCGTTGTGAATACCCCCATATATTCGCAACGTGTTGCTGTGTCTACTAACCTGGTGGAGTGGGCTACCATATCACCAAATATAGAGGTTGAGGTTACATTAAAAGAGCATATTTCATTAAGTATGCAGGCATCATGCAACCCGTTCAACAAAATAACCAACAATCTCAAATTCAAACATATAACCCTATCCACCGAAGCGCGATATTGGTTCGAGCAACCACTCTACGCCCACTATTTAGGAGTCAATTTCATAGCGTCAGATTACAACATTTCAACAAATAAATACGCCACAATGGGACGATTAGCAGGCGTTGGAGTTGGTTATGGATATAGTTTCATATTAGGAAATAGGCTGAATCTAACCCCCAATATTGGTGTTGGATATGGATATATAAGCAGCTACGAATATGATGATTTAGGCTCTAAAGTCAACAAAACCAATGGGTTTAAACCTATAATCACGCAATTTGGCGTACGAATATCATACATTATAAACTAGAAGTGAAAAGGAGTCTATTATATCTCATTCTGTTACTGACGCTCAGTGGTAATCTTCACGCTCAATCTCCGATTCGAGTGCAGGGTACTATACGCTCGATGGATGGTGTTGGTATCCAAGGGGTCTGTATCATTGTCGATAACAAAGTCATAGCCAAGAGCGACATAGATGGAAAGTACTCAATAGACACTGATTATAACGACAATATTCATCTCTACCACGCCAACTACAACCCAAAGAGTGTAAACGTCGCAGGACTACAAGAGATAGATATAGAATTGACTCGCAATAATACCATCATCATCGATGAGGATATTTCGAATAGTCACCAATTATATTTCGACGATGTTGATATGCAGATTCGAGGTGAGTATCTCTATTTCGATGCAAAATTCCGTATCCCCAAGAGGCTACTCAATGATGATAGCTGCTTCATTATGCAGCCTGTGCTCAGAAACTTCTCAACCCAAGAGTCTCTCAAGATGCACCCAGTGGTGCTAAACGGAGCTCACTACGAGATTAACCGCAATCGTCGCCTGGAGTTTAACCCCAATAATGATAGCTTGATTAAATATGTCGTAGCTAACGATTTATCGACAACACGCAGAATATACAACTACTCCGACTCGCTCTATTTGGGTTACTCTCACCTTGATGACAACTACCAAACCGAGTGCTATATAAACTCTGCGGGGTATAAAATCCCTGATGATATCCGAAAAAATATCGACACAATAATTATCGCTCAAGGAGTTAGCAACCCTCTTCGTTTAGGGGATTATGACGAGCTACCTATGAGCTTTGAGTGCGACACTCTACACTTTACCAATGGAGAGATTGACATCCAAGATTATAGCGAGGTTTACCCCTCTCCCGAATATATACAACACTCCGAGCGTGGCTCTGCTTATATAGAGTTTAATGTCAACACTTCAACCATTGATTATAGGCGAGCAAATAATCGCAAAAATATCGAGGAGGTAAGAGGAGCTTTAAGGGGTATCAATGCCGACTCTACTATAAAATTAGAGTCAATTTCGATGATTGGACTCACATCCCCCGAAGGAGGATTTCAGCTCAACGAGAAGTTGGCAAGCGAACGAGCTAAGTCGCTGCTTGAGATTATAGAGCGTGATATCGACTCTGTGGTGTTGCAGCAAGCCAAATTAAGCTATAGTGGCGAGGTTCTGCCCTGGTCTGTGGTTGTTGATCTGATGTGCGAGGATGGACTCACTTCACTAGCCAATCGTGTTGAGAAGATAGTCGAGAAGCACGGAGCAGTCGGGATGAACACTCAGAAACAGATTCAGCTACTACCCGAATACAATAGCGTAATAAAGAGTCGCTACCTACCAAAACTGCGCCGTGTAGATTTCACATTCGACTACTCTCAACTTGGAATCCACACAACGGAGGAGATTAAGAATATGATTGAGAATAACCCAGACCAGGTTAGTCGCCACCACTTCTACCAAATTATCAACGACACGGCTGATAGCCATGAGGCTGCCATCTACGAGGCGTTAGCTCTAGAGCGTTTCCCCGATTTTGTCTGGGTTATCAATCGAGTATGCGAGCGATTAATATTGAGCGATAGCGTTAATCTAGATATCTTTACACCTCTATCGGGTGATAAAGTACCATACCCAGTGAGATATAACCAGACCATTATGGCACTACGCAGCCACGACTATCCACTCGCAGATTCGCTTATCAACACCATGCCTCCATACCAGGAGAGTCGCTACCTACAATCACTTTTGGCGGCAATCAGCGGTGATGTCGATAGCAGCTACAACGAATTAACTTCACGCGAGAACCTCAATTCGGTTATGACGATGCTCGCTGTGGGTAACAATATCGAGGCTTACGAACTTATCACGAGACTCACCTCCTCCGAACCTGCAAGGAGCGATGCTAAGGCACTCTACCTAGGCTCTATTTGCGCTAAGAGGGTGGATGATTTAAATAGAGCTATTAAACTGCTAGCCAAAGCATTAGAGATTGATTCGTCGCTAAACGAACTTGCGCGGAAGGATTATGACATATCGAACATTTATAAATTAATATCCCTAAAGTAGGATGAAGTTAGGTTTACGACATATAATTTTTGTTATAGTATCTATATTAAATATAGGTACTATGTCGACCTATGCCCAAAATAGAGATATTGCCATCCCTAGCGAGAATATATTCGACTACGCCTACCAGCGAACGGACTCTTGGTCTGGCTCTAAATTCGCACAGTCGCGCTCGTTCTCAAGCAATAGCTACAGCTCGGTGATTATGGGTGTCAACTATATATGGGGTTCAGATGCCACTATAGAGGGTTCAGCCTGTGGCATCTACTCAGGCGTTATGTTCGGGTACAGACTATCTCCTGTCCATAATATCGAGTTGGCGGCGAGCTACGGAGTCCTTCCATATACCGACTGGCAAGTCTCTCGTCTAGGAGAGGTATATAACCAAACTAGCTACACCTCTCAGAACTCACTCTCGATTAAGTATCTATTCAACGTCACCTCCTACGCAAATCGTCTGGAGGACCCAGACCGCTTTGAGTTTCTCATTGGCGCAGGTGCTAATCTCCACTACTTTGGTGATGATGGACTAAATGAGTTTGCACCAGGAGCAAACACCTCATTGCGTTTCAAGTATAATATCACCAATATGCTGAGCCTCCACCTAGAACCCTCTATGTCGCTGATTAGAAGTCAGTTAGGAGGGGGGGGTATAACGACACAGGCAATATCGTTATGCCATCTGTGGAGTTTGGTATCAACTTGCGATTTGCCAACGACACACCTCTCTATGGTGTAGGATGTGGCAAGGCGAGTGAATCATCGAGTCGCGGAGTTGGACTACGCACTAATCTACTCTACTGGGCTGCCTCGATACCTAATATAGGTGTTGAAGTACCAATCAAGAGGAACTTCTCGCTCGTTGGCGAGTACGCTATACCATGGTTCAAGTACCGAAATGCTGGCTACGCCTATCAAATCATGAATGGATTGCTAGAGGCTCGTTACTACTTCTCTAGATCGCTAAATTATGAGGGTATCTACGCCGGAGCTGTTGGTACGATTGGCTGCTTTGACCTTCTACAGAATGAGAGCGGAATCCAAAATGCCTTTTACTATACGGCAGGTGTAACGGTTGGTTACTATAAGAGTATAAGTCGCTGTTTAGGTATCGACTTCTCACTGAGTGGAGGTATATTCAGAGGCGACCTTAAACACTACACCCCCGACAGCGAGTTCGACTGCCTAGTCTATCAATATACCCAAGCCTTTGAGTATATTGGACCTATCAACGCACGCGTTTCAGTTGTGTGGAGTCCAAGTTTTAAATCAAGGAGGAGTCGCTAATGTTTAGATTTCTAAATAAATATATAGCTATCATCCTCTGCGCAGTAGGGCTAACATCGTGTCACCTCGATGAGCTCTGTTACGACCATAACCACTACCCTATGTTGGAGTTGGAGGTCGACTTGTCTATTGCGAATACCACCTTCGACGAGCTGCAATCCTACATGATGATTTTCTACCCTATCGACGATGGAATGATGGAGTTAGAGGATTTAACACCAACCTATAAGCGTGTCCAGAACCTCAACAACATGACTATCTCACTCTCACCAGGCAAGTACCGTGCGGTGATGTATAGTGACTATTCGGGTCAGAACTTCTTCTACGAGACCGACGACTACGATGCCATCTACTGCGAGGCATTCTCTTATGAGTTCTATAGCAAGTTGGTCGCGAAATATAGCAGTGTCACCCGTTCATTAGGCTACGAATATGCCCCTGAGCCTGAGCTGTTGGTTACGGCAGTCATCGACGAATTTGAGATTTTGGAGAGCGATGTCGCAGGAGGAGAGCTATCGGGACAGAAGCTAACATTCACCCCTACACGTGCCACCCACACCATCGAAATCACCTGCTATGTCGAGAATATCACCTCTATCTCTAGCTTTATGGGCGAGCTGGGCAAGGTCGATAGCCGCTACTACATCACTCAGCAACGTTACAACCATAGCAACTATGCGCTACTCCTGAGCGACTCCAACACCGAGTTTATCTACTACACCGATGGCAGCAACAACGGAGAGATACAGATTAAACTAACATCCTTTGGTTTCACCGAGGTTGAGAGTGAGGATGGAGGCACAGAGGCGGACTATGCCTACCTCTACCTCGAATTTGAACTACACGATGGCACTACAACCACCTTCGACCCCTTCGACATTAGCGAGGAGGTCAATCTAGGAATAGATATCAACTACGAGGATCTATCCATCGTAATACCTAGCACGGTAGAACTCCCCTACGTTGAATCGGGCGACAGCAGCAACAGCATGGGCAGTGTCTCGGTTGGCGATTGGGGCGACGAACAGATTGTCGACATACCATTTCTGTAAATAATATTAACCATTAAACACTATAAATTAAACAAAAGATAAATTTAAAACGATTGAAAACAAACAAAAACAAAAAACAAACAAATCACAATTTAAAAAACAAAACTATGAAAAGATTTCTAATCATTGCTGCTATGGCAGCAATCACAGCTACTAGCTGTACTAAGAGCGAAGTCGTTGACATCGCAACAGGCAAAGCAATGAGCTTTGACATCACAACCAATGCCACAACTAAGGCTGAAACATTAACTGCATCAACCCTAGGAACATTCTCTGTTTATGCATGGGAGCATGGCTCAACTGCTTGGGCATTATTAACAGGTAGTGACTATTCATCTCTCTCTAGCTTTATGACAGCAGAGACAATGACAGTACAGTCAGACAATAGTGAAGTTAAAGCCTCGACAACCTACTACTGGCCAACAGAAAGCAGTACAAAGATTTCATTCTTTGCATACGCTTCTTCTGCGTCGGATGCAGTTTCAAATTTTAGTGACATGACTTCCGCTACAACAGATGCATCCTACCCATCATTCTCTTACACCGTTCAAGATGTAGGCTCACAAGAGGATTTACTTGTTGGAACTGTGACAGACCAGTCTGAAGGAGATATCGCTAGCGCAGTAGCTTTCGCACTAGACCACGCTTTGGCAAAGGTAACTTTCAAAGCATCAGGAGAGGACTCTCAATACACCTATAGAGTTACTGCATTCCGTATCAACAAAGTAGCTAACACAGGTACATTCACCTATAAAGCAACAGATAATTCTGGTGTTGATGGAGCGTGGGGTGCAACAAGTGGCGAGACTTTCTATGCCATTGAGGTAAATAGTGGTAGCTCTACTGCTACTAATGATAGTAGTTACTACTGGGAAATTGGAGGAGATACTACATCTATATCAATCGACGATGATGAAGCTCTAATGATTATGCCACAAACACTTGCGGATTACATTCTTGTTGAGTATAGCGTATATAATGGTACTACCTTAATTCAAGAAGAGGCATGGGCTACAGCCCAACTATCAGACATAGTTCTTGCTGCTGGTTCTTATAGTATATTTTCACTTGTTCTACCATCTAGTGGAGGTAATGTTTCTGATCCAACAACACCAGAGACAGAGGATTCTAACCTTGCATCAACTGAGATGACATTCTCTGTATCTGTTAGTGAGAGTTGGGCTACGACTGTAACTCCTGATGAAAAGGCGGTTTCAGCAGATAACTTAGATTAAGCATTCGTAAGTTTGCTGAATAACCCACTATGGGTACAAAAAATGAGCACTCCTTTACGGAGTGCTCATTTTTGCTATTACAACCTCGCTATACATCATTGCGGCCTCCGACCAAACCGTCATTGCGGCCTCCGACCAAACCGTCATTGCGGCCTCCGACCAAACCGTCATTGCGGCCTCCGAGCCGCAATCTCAACACACTGATGATGAAGAGATTGCGGGTCAAGCCCGCAATGACG
>JBCQSY010000024.1:0-27029 GCA_047178865.1 Rikenellaceae bacterium | reverse complement strand
TTAATTCATAATTTTTAATTCTTAACTATTAATTGAATTAACTATCTATACGTCATTCTGAACTTGATTCAGAATCTCATTCCTTTTGTTTCGAGATTGCGGGTCAAGCCCGCAATGACGTTTGGCAACTCTTAATTCATAACTCTTAATTTTTAATTCATAATTTTTAATTCTTAACTCTTAACTCTTAATTGAATTAACTATCTATACGTCATTCTGAACTTGATTCAGAATCTCATTCCTTTTGTTTCGAGATTGCGGGTCAAGCCCGCAATGACGTTTGGCAACTCTTAATTCATAACTCTTAATTTTTAATTCATAATTTTTAATTCTTAACTATTAATTGAATTAACTATCTATACGTCATTCTGAACTTGATTCAGAATCTCATTCCTTTTGTTTCGAGATTGCGGGTCAAGCCCGCAATGACGTTTGGCAACTCTTAACTATTAATTTTTAATTCTTAACTATTAATTGAATTAACTATCTATACGTCATTCTGAACTTGATTCAGAATCTCATTCCTTTTGTTTCGAGATTGCGGGTCAAGCCCGCAATGACGTTTGGCAACTCTTAATTCATAACTCTTAATTTTTAATTCATAATTTTTAATTCTTAACTCTTAACTCTTAATTGAATTAATTGAATTAATTTGTTAACTTCTTGATTACTACTCTAGGATTAGAGAATAGATTACTCTCTATAAATAGATTCATACAGTGTGTCTCTAAATCCTTTTCGGTATAGAACACAGGAACAAACACAGACTCACTTACGTCTCTATATATAGGGTCTATTATCATATAATCTATATCATCCTCGAAACAGAAAGCTATAAAAGTACTCTCTCCCTGCATCATCGTTAGACGATAGACCTCTGCCTGTTTCATACCCTTAATCTCTTTTATCTTATCCTTTACATATCCACTCTTTACCTCCTTACTACCTCTATTAATTATCGAGCTATAACGCTCTCGTACTGTTGTCATTTTTCTACTATTTAATTGTTAAACACCTTTGAGAATATGAGAATATGAGAATATGCAAAGTTACGAGTTCTCATATTCTCATATTCTCATATTCTCACACCTATGATAAATAGATTCGGGAGGCAATCACGTGGTTTTCGGATTAATAAAATCATTGTCTATAAGTTTTTGTTATTCGACAAAAATATAATCTCAAAAGTTCAATGTCAATAATTTATCCATAAAAGTTCATTATTTTACCTTCTCCTCCACTATATCCCATCTTTAGTGGATTAAAAAAAGCAAAATAGATTATGATATTAGTTTTTACCAAATGAATTAGCTATCTTTGCCTCTTAGAATCTGTTTAATTTTTTAGAGATGAAATTTAGAGCCATATTCGCTATATTGATACTCCTCACAACACTCTCTTGTGTGGGGATGATTGGCACTAAACAGCTCTCAACAAAACCCGTAGAGCAGAGTGCGAATCCAAAAGAGTATAGCTATATAGTCAAGGCGACATACCCCCACTCCACGGATAGCTACACCCAAGGTCTGCAATATATCGATGGTGAGCTATGGGAGGGAACTGGTCTCAATGGACACTCACGCATTATGCGAGTCGATATGGCAAGTGGCAAAGGTGAACTATTTGCTCAAATCGGCTCGGAGCACTTCGGTGAGGGTATAACAATCCTTGGCGACTCGCTCTACTACCTCACCTGGCAGAGTGGCGTAGCGATGCTATATAATCGCAGTAGTGGTGATAAAATCAATGAGTTTCGCTACACAGGCGAAGGTTGGGGACTCACCAGCGATGGGCAGATGCTCTATATGTCGAATGGAAGCTCTAAAATCGCACTGCGCGACCCTAAGGACTTCTCGGTAAAGAGAGAGTTCAACGTAACACTCAATGGCACAACACTAAACCTACTCAACGAACTAGAGTGGATTGAGGGGAAGATATGGGCTAATGTCTACACCACCAACTACATCGTGATAATCGACCCTACGTCTGGAGTAGTCGAGGGGATTATTAACCTTGAGAACATCCTCCCCAAAGAGGAGATTACACAACAAACCGACGTTCTAAATGGCATAGCCTACGACGATAAAGCAAAGAGGATATTTGTAACAGGCAAGAACTGGAGCAAACTATTCGAAATAGAAATCATAGAAATTAAGAATTAAGAGTTGCCAAACGTCATTGCGGGCTTGACCCGCAATCTCGAAACAAAAGAATGAGATTATGAATTAAGAGTTACCAAACGTCATTGCGGGCTTGACCCGCAATCTCGAAACAAAAGGAATGAGATTCTGAATTAAGAGTTGCCAAACGTCATTGCGGGCTTGACCCGCAATCTCGAAACAAAAGAATGAGATTCTGAATTAAGAATTAAGAGTTGCCAAACGTCATTGCGGGCTTGACCCGCAATCTCGAACCAAAAGAATGAGATTCTGAATCAAGTTCAGAATGACGTATAGATAGTTAATTCATAATTGAATAATTGAATAATTCATAATTACTAAGTTATAAAGCAATAATGGAGAAAAAAGAGATTATCAAAAGTGCTCTTAAAGAGCGAATACTCCTACTCGATGGAGGTCTTGGCACAATGTTACAACGCCACAACCTTGGCGAGGAGGATTTTCGCGGTGATGAGTTCGCCTCACACGACCACGAACTAAAGGGTTGCAACGACATTCTATGTCTAACCCGTCCCTCGATTGTTGAGGGAGTCCATACCCAATACCTAGAGGCTGGCGCAGATATCATCTCGACCAACTCGTTCAACGCCAATCCGCTATCGCTGCTCGACTACGGAGTCGAAGAGCATAGCTATCGCATAGCTAAGGCGGCAGCTCAGGTTGCTCGCTCGGCAGTCGATAAGTTTATGGTGGCAAACCCCGACAGAGTATGCTACGTGGCTGGCTCGATGGGTCCAACGTCTCGTTCGCTGAGTATCTCAACCGATGTTGAGAATCCAGCCCACCGCGACACTACCTTCGAGGCTCTGAGCCAGGGCTACGCTGAGCAGGCGAGTGGTCTGCTCGATGGTGGCGCTGATATAATACTGCTAGAGACCATCTTCGACTCTCTCAACGCTAAAGCTGCGCTATTCGCAATCGAGGCGGAGTTCAAAAAACGAGGTCGCAAAGGGGTTATTATGCTCTCGGCAACACCTAGTGATGGCAGTGGACGTATCCTATCGGGACAGATGATTGAGGCTCTATACACCTCACTCTCCCATATCGAGATTATCTCGATTGGGCTCAACTGTGCCTTTGGAGCACGTGATATGCTACCCCACCTGGATAGGCTCTCATCTATCGCGGATTGCTACGTTTCGGCTCACCCCAACGCAGGACTTCCAAACTCGCTTGGTGGCTACGACGAGACCCCTGAGATGTTTGGCGAGGATATCAAAGATTACCTCAAGGCCGGACTCCTCAATATCGTTGGAGGTTGCTGTGGAACAACCCCCGAACATATCAAGGTTCTACGCGAGATAACCAGAGGTGTCGCCCCACGAAAGCTACAACACCACCCAAAGGTCACCACACTGAGCGGATTAGAGCCTCTGGAGATAACACCCGAAAAGAACCTTATATATATAGGTGAGAGGTGTAACGTTGCCGGTTCGGCTAAATTCGCTCGCCTAATCCGCGAGGGAGATTACAACCAAGCACTATCCATCGCTCGCTCACAGGTTGAGTCGGGTGCTCAGGTTATAGATATATGTATGGATGCTGCCCTAATCGAGGGTGAGGAGGCGATGAGCCACTTCCTTCGATTGATAGGCTCAGAGCCTGAGATAGCACGTGTTCCATTGATGATTGACTCCTCGGTATGGAGTGTTATCGAGGCTGGATTAAGGTCGTGTCAGGGTAAAAGTATCGTCAACTCAATCTCGCTGAAAGAGGGAGAGGAGGAGTTCCTACGTCGAGCTATGGTTATTCGCTCACTGGGCGCAGCGGCTGTGGTTATGCTCTTCGACGAGGATGGACAAGCCTCAACATTCGAGAGAAAAAAACAGATTTCGCAGAGAGCCTACAACCTACTTATCGAGAATGGATTCCCAGCTGAAGATATCATCTTCGACCCAAATATATTAACTGTAGCTACCGGAATCGAGGAGCACGACAGCTATGGCAAGGCGTTCTTGGACGCTATCAGTTGGATTAAAGCCAACCTGCCAGGAGCTAAGGTAACGGGAGGAGTAAGTAACCTATCGTTCGCATTCCGAGGAAATAACACTCTTCGCGAATCAATGCACGCTATCTTCCTCTACCACGCAGCGCAGCGAGGTATGGATATGGCTATCGTCAATTCACAGATGTTAAAGTTATACGAGGAGGTCACCCCTGAACTACGTGAGCTTATCGAGGATTTGCTTTTGAACTGCTCACCAGGTGCTTCACAACGCCTTATCGACTATGCAGCCAATATGCACCAAGATAGCTCAACGGCAAAGGTCGACAACTCACTAAGTTGGCGAGAGGAGTCACTTCTAGAGCGTATCACCTACGCTATGACTAAGGGGCAGAGCGACTATATCGAGTCGGACACTCTCGAAGCATTCAAGGAGTGTGGTTCACCTATCGGAGTTATCAACAACTTCTTGATGCCAGCTATGGGCAGGGTGGGAACTCTCTTTGGAGAGGGTAAAATGTTCCTGCCTCAGGTTATCAAGAGCGCACGTGTGATGAAGGGTGCGGTAGATGTTCTCACTCCATATATCGAGGCTCAGAGCAGCGACGAGGCTCAGAGCAGTGGCGAGATAGTTATCGCAACGGTAAGGGGTGATGTTCACGATATTGGCAAGAATATTGTCTCGGTCGTTTTGTCATGTAATGGCTATAAAGTTGATGATTTAGGTGTTATGGTCGACACCGAACTTATTATAAATAGGGCTATCGAAACAGCTGCTAATGCCATAAATATGAGTGGGTTGATAACCCCATCTTTGGACGAGATGATAAAGGTAGTCAAGGAGTGCGAAAGACGTGGAGTCACCACCCCTATCATTATCGGAGGCGCTACAACCTCACCTATGCATACTGCCGTTAAAATCGCACCACACTATTCGGGAGTTGTTATCCATGCCCATAACGCAAGCGACAACCCTAAGATTATGGCTCAACTCCTTGGCGAGGATAGCCACACTTATATTAGTAGTATCAAAGAGCAACAGCAAGCCCTTCGCGATAGTTTCGAGCTAGCAGCACAACGCCGTAAGCTAATCTCGTTAGAGGAGGCTAGAGAGAGGGGTCGAGGTAACATCTCAGTCGAGAGAGTCGAACCTCTCCACACTGGCAAGCTAGTATTCCCTTCGGTCGATATAGCTGATGTTGAGCAGTTTATCGACTGGAACTACTTCTTCGCAGCTTGGGGTCTTAAGGGTAAATATCCAGCGATTTTGGAGGATGTAACCTATGGAGAGGAGGCTCGCAGAGTATTGAAAGATGCACAGGATGCACTAAAAATGATAAAAGAGTCTGAGTCTATCACATTGCAGGGAGTTATCGCAATATTCCAAGCGAGAAGAGATGGCGACAACATTGTTGTAACGAGTAGTCGAGGCGAGCAGGTCTCGCTCCCGATGTTACGTAATCAGTCGCAGGATGGAGAGAACCGCTCACTGGTCGACTTTATCTGCGATGGTGGCGACCATATCGCTATGTATGCTCTGAGCGGAGGAGTTGGAATCGAGGAGATTCAACAGCGATTCGACGACGAGGGCGACAAGTATAACTCAATGATGATTAAGCTAATATGCGATAGACTAACCGAGGCTCTAACCGAGTGGGCACACTCCTTTATAAGGCGTGAGATGTGGGGATTCGAGAGCGAGCCTCTATCGGTTGAAGATATTCTCGGTGAGAAGTATCGAGGTGTAAGAGTAGCTTTTGGCTACCCTGCAACACCCGACCACTCTCTGAAAAGGGATATCTTCTCGCTACTGGGCGTGGAGCGTACAACTGCCCTATCGCTCAACGAGAACTATATGATTACCCCAGCTGAGTCGGCTTGTGGTTTAATTCTCGCCAATGGCGACTACTTCAACGTTGGTATCATCGACCAGGAGCAGCTAAGCGACTACGCCAAAGCTCGTAATTTCACAATCGAGGAGGTTAAACGACTCCTCCCTAAAAGTTTCTAACTATGCAGATTATCGATATAATAAATAAAAACATCGAGAGCGGTAAAAGCTCCTTCGCCTTCGAGCTACTTCCACCTCTAAAGGGTGGAGGTTTAACTCCTCTATTCGATGCTATCGACCCACTGGTGAACTACTCACCAGCCTATATCAATATCACCTTCCACCGCGAAGGTATCAAACGCAGCTCAACACAGAGCGAGCAGTGGCATATAACACGCCATCGCCCTGGCACGGTGGGAGTATCCGCAGCAATCGAGCATAGATACTCAATCCCGACCGTTCCACACCTTATCTGCGGAGGATTGTCGAAGTACGATATCGAGGATTACCTTATCGATATGGACTTCTTGGGTATCGAGAATATCCTCGCTTTGCAAGGTGATAAGTCGAAAAACGAGATACACTTTATGCCTCACCAACAGGGATATAGATACGCTGCGGAGCTAGTCGAGCAGATTGTAGCGATGAATAACGGCGAGTTTATCGATAGCGAGGTCGAGACCCCACATCGCACCAACTTCTCGATTGGAGTGGCTGGCTACCCTGAGGTGCACTACGCTGCGAATGATGCGCAGAGCGATATGGAGAACCTAAAAGAGAAGGTCGATGCAGGTGCTCAATATATCGTGACACAGATGTTCTTCGACAACTCAAAATATTTCGACTTTGTCGAAAGGTGTCGCCAGGCAGGGATTACAGTACCGATTATTCCAGGTCTAAAACCACTTGCCACCTACGCACAACTAGAGGCTTTGCCACGTATCTTCTCGATAACTATTCCCGAAGAACTACGCTCTGCGGTAGAGGCTGTAAAGGGCGATAAAGATGCTATCAAGAGGGTAGGTATCGAGTGGAGTAAGGCTCAAAGCAGGGAGTTAATAGAGGCGAAAGTGCCTATCGTTCACTACTATACGATGAGTAAAACGGATGCTATTCAAGAGATTGTAAAAGAGCTATTTTAAAGATATCAACTATGGATGCTATAACGCTTAGACGAGAGATACATCAAAATCCAGAGCTTTCATTCTGCGAGGAGCAGACCGCCAAGAGAATAACCGAGGCACTATCTCAATGTGGCATCGCCTCAGAGAGCATAGCGGGAAGTGGAGTATTGGTTAAATTAGAGGGAGAGGGCGATTTGAACCGTGCTGTGATACTACGTGCCGATATCGATGCACTTCCAATATGCGAGCAGAACGAGTTGGGGTTTAGCTCTAAGAATGAGGGAGTTATGCACGCTTGCGGACACGACATGCACGCAGCGATGCTATTCGATGCATTGGTCTCTCTCAACGAAAATCGCACTTTCGAGGGTACAATTTTTGGAGTTTTTCAACCAGGTGAGGAGCTACTTCCGGGTGGTGCTTCGTTGGTTTTAAAAGAGAATCCTTTCCAAGGATACGATATCATTGGAGCTATCGCCCAACATGTCGAACCCGACTTCGAGGTGGGAACAGTGGGCTTTAAGAGTGGCAAATATATGGCAGCCAGCGACGAGCTACGCTTCTATGCCAAAGGTCAAGGAGGACACGCTGCAATGCGCTCACGCATAAGCGATAGCGTTGGTTGCAGCTGTACACTTATCTCAGAAATACTCACTCTAAACGACGAGGATACGGTGTTATCGATTGGTAAAATCGAGGCAAATGGAGCAACAAACGTGATACCTAGCCAGGTCTACTCGGAGGGTACGCTACGCACTTTCGACGAGATAATCCGCCGAGATACAAAGCTGAAAATCAAAGATATAGCCCTACTCCTCAGCGAGGAGTGGGGAGTGAAAATCGAGGTCGAAATAACGGATGGTTACCCATCGGTTGTCAACGACACGAAAATTGCAAAGATAGCCAAAGAGATAGCTCTACAGAGCCTCGATGTGGTCGATTTAGAGCGTCGTCCCACAGCTGAAGATTTTGGTTACTTCACCCAAGCCTACCCATCACTACTCTACAGAGTGGGGGTTGGAACTCAAGCGGGTAAGCTCCACACATCGACCTTTAACCCCGACGAGAGTGCTATTCCCGTTGGTAGTGGATTGATGCAGAAGATTGCCCGAAAACTATTAGAAAAAGTAAATTATGATTAAAAGAAAAGATAAGAGAGGCTCAAAGAGAGATGGCTCAAAACGTGAGAAAAAGGGTGGAGATATCGCAGGATTTATCCTCAACTTATTCAAAGAGCACTCTGGCAAAAGGTTCTCTCTGAAACAGATAATGTCGAGCGTAGGGTGTCAGAGCAAGGAGGGTCGACGAGCAGTTGTCGAGATTCTCCAGAACTATATGAGCCAGGGGATTATCGAGTCGAGAGATGCTAAATTCATCCTCTCGACCGCTATGCGCACAATCTATCGAGGTGAGGTTGAGATGACTAAATCGGGTAGTATATTCATCACCTGCGAAGAGATGAACAACGATGTTCACATCAGCGGATACCTCTCTAAAAACGCTCTGAGCGGCGATATTGTTGAGTTTGTTATCAACCGCCCTGAGGGTAATCGACGCTCTGCCGAGGGCGAGATAGTCTCGATTGTCGAGCGAAGTCAACAGAAATATATCGGAGTGGCTGAGGTCACCGAGCGTCAAATATTCCTAAAATCATCATCGAAGAGCCTACCTTTCGATATCTACCTCTCGAAACGTAGCAACCCACAGGTCGAGGATGGAATGAAGGTCTCGTTCCGCATTAAAGATTGGGAGGAGGGACGACGTTCACCATCAGCAGAACTTATTGATATATTAGGATATGCAGGTGATAACGACACCGAGATGCACGCTATTCTCACCGAGTTCGACCTACCCTATCGCTTCGAGCAGAGGGTACTCGATGCAGCACAAGATATCAAAGGTGAGATAACCGCCGAGGATTACTCACAACGACGAGATATGCGCTCGACTGTAACATTTACGGTCGACCCAGCCGATGCCAAAGATTTCGACGATGCACTATCGGTTCGCAAGCTAAGCGAGGGAGTCTGGGAGATTGGAGTACATATCGCCGATGTTAGCCACTACGTTACACCAGGCTCGATAATCGACACCGAAGCATACGAGAGAGGCACATCTATCTATCTAGTTGATAGAACTATACCTATGCTTCCTGAGCGACTATCCAACGAGTTATGTTCACTTCGTCCACACGAGGAGAGCCTATGTTTCTCTGCGGTGTTCACCATCAACGAAGATTTAGAGATTACCGACAAGTGGTTCGGACGCAGTGTAATCTACTCCGACAGACGCTTCACTTACGCTGAAGCTCAGGAGGTTATCGACACCGGCAAGGGCGACTACGCCCAGGAGGTTACAACACTCAACCGCCTTGCTCAGGGATTACGCCAACAACGATTCAAGGGTGGAGCTATAGCTTTCGAGCGTGACGAGATGAAGTTCACACTCGACGAAAAGGGCTATCCAACAGGTGTTTACATCAAGGAACACTCCTCGTCGAACGAGATGATTGAGGAGTTTATGTTGCTCGCCAACAAGAACGTCGCTGAGTGGTGTTCACACAAGATTGGTTCATCGGGTCGAAAAACTAAGCGCACTATGGTCTATCGTGTTCACGATGAGCCAGATAGCGAGAAGTTGGATGCATTCCGCGAATTTATTCTACGTTTCGGACACTACTTCAAGGCGGCAAAGGGACACGCTGTAGCCAAAGAGATTAATAAATTATTGAGCGAAGTAAAGGGTAAAAGCGAGGAGAATGTAGTCTCGTTATTGGCTATTCGTTCGATGGCTAAGGCGTTCTACACCACCGATAATATCGGTCACTATGGCCTAGCTTTCCCATTCTACACCCACTTCACTTCACCTATCCGTCGCTACCCCGACCTACTGGTTCACAGGCTATTAGCTGCCTATCTCGATGGCGAAAAGTCTGCCAATAAGGAGAACTACGAGGCGATGTGTTCGCGCTCGTCCGAGCGTGAAATTATCGCAGCCAACGCCGAGCGTGCCTCGATTAAGTATAAGATGGTGGAGTATATGCGCGATAGAGCCGATGAGGTTTTCACAGGTTCGATTGTCGGAATTAAGGAGTGGGGAGTGTTCGTCGAGCTAGAGGATACCAATATCGAAGGTCTGATTCCAGTGCGTGAGTTGGGTGACGACTACTTCATCTACGATGGACAGAACTACCAGATGGTCGGTCGCATGAGCCGCGAGAAGTTCACCCTAGGCGATAAGCTACAAGTTAAGGTTAAACGCGCAGACCTCACCAAGAGGATGCTCGATTTCACACTAATCGACCGCTGCTAGATGGATAAAATCATCGCAAAAGCTCTACGTCGAGAGGCTCTTTCGAGTAGCGAGGCACTTCGGTTATATGTGGAGTGTCCGACCGCGGAGCTGTGTAGTGCTGGCGATGAACTGAGAGAGAGTGTTGTCGCTGATAAAGAAGTTATTACATGGCAAATCGACCGTAATGTAAATATTACGAATGTCTGTATTGCAGGGTGTAAATTTTGTAATTTTCACTGCAAACCCCACCAAACGGAGCTAGAGTATATCACCTCCATTGAGGAATATCAAGCCAAAATTGAACAGACTATTGAGCTTGGTGGCGACCAACTTCTTCTTCAAGGAGGACTCCACCCCAAGCTCGATATCAACTTCTACGTGGAGCTATTCTCGACCCTTAAATCGCTCTTTCCACAGATTCGACTCCACGCACTGGGAGCACCCGAAATAGCTCACATTGCACGTATCAGCTCGATTTCAACGATGGATACCCTGCTGCGATTGCGTGATGCAGGGTTGGATTCACTACCTGGTGCTGGAGCTGAGATTCTCTGCGACGAGGTGCGACGACGTATCTCACCCGCTAAACCCAGTGTCGAGGAGTGGTTAAAGGTGATGGGCGAGGCACACTCGATTAACCTACCCACCTCAGCCACGATGATGTATGGACACATCGAGAGCCTAGAGCAGAGGGTCGAACACCTGCTAAAAATCAGAGATTTACAGTCGAAAGTACCCGACGGTAACTGGGGATTTATCGCATTTATACCCTGGATTTTCCACTCTCGTGGCACTCAACTCGAAAGAGAGGGGGTTACCTCGAAACTTATCCCCGAAGAGTATCTGCGACTAATTGCCGCTAGTCGATTAATCCTCAACAACATAACCAATATCCAAGCCTCATGGCTAACGGTTGGAAAACAGACCGCACAGCAGGCTCTCCACTCCGGAGCAAATGATTTTGGTTCGATAATGATTGAGGAGAGGGTTGTATCTTCAGCTGGGGCTGATAACGCTTTCGATGCTGAGGGTATTCAAAAGGCGATATCCCAGGCGGGATTTATCCCAAAATTACGTAATCAACTCTATGAACTGCGATGAGAAAATTCATATCTAGATTAGAGCAATCGGGTGAGCTACTGAGAGTTAAAGCTGAAGTATCACCCAACGAGGAGATAACCGAGATTGTCGACCGCATAAGCAAACTTCAAGGTGGTAGCAAGGCTCTACTCTTCGAGAATACAGCCACTCAATTCCCTGTGGCTATCAACTTGATGGGTTCGGCGAAACGTATCGCCATGGCGATGAATGTTGATAGCATAGAGTCGCTCACCTCACGTGTCGAGTCGACACTCCATGAGGCAACCTCTGCCAAGAACTCTATTTGGGATAAGCTCCGCACACTCCCCACCTTGATGGAGGTTGCAGGGTGGTTACCCAAGACATCCTCGTCGAGAGGTCGTTGCCAAGATGTTATTCTGCGTGGTGAGGATGCTAAACTCTCACTACTCCCAATACTCAAGTGCTGGCCACATGATGGAGGTCGATTTATAACCCTACCTATGGTCAACACAATCGACCCTGAGAGTGGAAATCGCAACGTCGGAATGTATCGAATGCAGGTACTCGACGACTATACAACGGGGATGCACTGGCATATCCACAAAACTGGGGCTCGCCACTATGAGGGGTATAAACGCCAGGGGCGAGTGATGCCAATATCGGTGGCAATAGGTGGAGATATGGCATATATATATAGTGCTACAGCCCCGATGCCCGACAATATGGATGAGTATCTACTGGCGGGATTCCTACGTGGGAGGAGTGTCAAGCTGGTTAAGAGTATCACAAACGATATCTTCGTACCCGAAGATTGCGACTTCGTTATCGAGGGGTATGTCGACCCTAGTGAGGAGAAGGTTATCGAAGGTCCTTTCGGAGACCACACAGGTTTCTACTCACTCCAGGATTTATACCCTAAGTTCCACGTCACGGCTATCACCCATCGAAGTGACGCCATCTACCCTGCGACCATCGTTGGAGTGCCTCCACAGGAGGATGCCTATATCGCTATGGCGAGCGAGCGTATCTTCGTTGCGCCAATTCGATTTGCTATTATGCCCGAAGCACGTGATTTGTATATGCCATCGGCAGGCACGGCACACAACATCGCAATGATATCTATCCAGAGTCGATATATGGGCGAGGGTGACAAAATAATACAGTCGGCATGGGGCGCAGGTCAGATGATGTTTAATAAATATCTACTGGTAGCGGAGCATGATACAGATATCCGCAACAGCTCTCAAGTAGCTAAACTACTGCGTAATACAGATTTAAACCAGACACTAATCCTATCGAAGGGTGTGCTGGATGTCTTAGACCACGCAACGGCAACTACCGGGTTTGGTGGCAAGGCAGCAATCAACCTTACAACGCCTCACACAAGCGAGAAGAACCCACGCTACACTCCACACTACGATTACCAAGTCAGCGATGAACTGCTCGACGAGTGGGGAGTGTTACTACTCTTTACCGAACCCGGCAAAGAGCTGAACTACAAGGCTACGCACTGCGATTTAGGGATTAACGAAGTCAACTTCATCATCATCCTAGATGCTGCGGCTCAGAGTCTTAGCAGCGAAGATATACTCTGGTTAGCAGTATCGAATAGCGACCCACGACGAGATATCGAGCTTATCGAGGGTTCGCTCTACCTCGATTCACGCAGCAAACTACCATCTAAGAGTGGCAATCCTGCTCGATTCCCAAATGTTGTGACATCTAGTGATGAGACTATCCAGAGAGTCGACTCACGATGGGAGGAGTATGGATTGGGCAAGCTAATTACCTCACCCTCACTAAAGTATAAAACACTGCTCCTCTCCGACAAGGAGGATTGGTAGGGTAAAAAAAGGAGCTGCAATGACGATACTAAAACCAAGAGAGATTATAGGTATTACACTCTGCGCAATGCTGGTGGCATCTTTTGTGATATATCGTAATATCACACCTCAACCACCTGTTGAGCAGACTCTTATCGAACTCTCCTCACGCGATAGCGTAGTGGTTGAGTTGACTCCGTTCGACCCCAATACCGTCAGCTACCAACATCTTATGAGCTTTGGTATGACTCGATTGGAGGCTCTCTCGATTATTCGATTTCGCGAAGCAGGCAAGGTCTATCGTTTTCGTGAGGATATCCTCTCGTGTGATGCGGTGAGCGATTCACTCTACTACATTCTCGAACCCTACATCACTATTGGTAAAGAGTTTGAGTATAAACCAAAATTCCAAACTCAAACCTCCACCCCAAAACAAAACGTAACAAACTACAAAACAACATCTTACACTCCTCAACCAGAGGCGAAAAAGATAGAGCTAATTGATATCAACTTAGCCGATTCCGCCTCTCTACGCTCGGTCTATGGCATTGGAGAGAAGAGCGTAACAGCCATTATGGAGTATCGCCAGAGGCTTGGTGGATTCCACTCCGCGGAGCAGTTAAAAGAGCTAAAAGTGATAACCGAGAGCAATTATGAGAAAATAATTGAACAAATTTGCTGTAATAATTATGATATTTCAAAAATAGATATTAACTTTGCATCCGCTAAAGAATTAAGCACCCACCCATACATCACATCGATGGCTTTGAGGAGGTTGCTAAAATACAGAGAGTTGAAAGGAGGTTGGAGTACCGTAGAAGATATGATTGAAGATAACATATTAACACTTGAGGAGGCAATTAAGTTGCGTCCATATCTTGAATTTACTCTTCAAAATAACCAATAGAGGATTTACCAACCAATTTCAAACAGAGCAGCTACAAGGGATAGTGCGACTTGTAAGCCTTAGAGACTAAGCACCGAAAAGAAGAAAAACAATTAAAAAAGTATAGAGAAATGATTATCATGCCAGTAAAAGAGGGCGAGAATATCGAAAGAGCCCTTAAGAAATTTAAACGTAAATATGAGCGTACAGGTGTACTAAAGGAGCTTCGTCGTCGTCAATGTTTCACTAAGCCATCTATCGCAAATCGTATTGCTAAGCAACACGCAATTTACGTAAATGGTCTTCGTAGAGACGAGGAGTAGTCCCTATAGCGACTAAACCAAAAAACCGAGCAAGTTGCTCGGTTTTTTTTATGGCTAAGAGTTGTTTCTGAGAAAGACTGAGAAAGACTCAGCTAATTCGCTCCAAGCAGGGAGCGTTAGCGACTCAAAGTCCCCTCCCTGAGGGAGGGGATTAGGGGTGGGGTAAGAATATAAAATTAAAAAAATACTGCTCAAAACAGCTAAAATTATTGAACGGCTCACTAATTTACTCACTTTGGGTTTAAATGCCAAAGGCATTTAAAGAATTTCGAGAGTCAAATATTTGCGCAAATTTATTTGTAGCAAACATTTGACTCTCGAAATCTTAAAGTATAGTTTTAAGCCCAAAGTGCCAAGCTAAATTGGGTTTATAAGACAACGGCTATTCATTGCATTTCGATTCGAATAGAGCCTTCATCTGAGCTAATACCTCAGGATACTCCTCGATAACATTACTTCTCTCCGAGATATCATCCTTCAGGTTAAATAGCTCGGCATCACCCTTTGTCAAGCCCGAATATGGTAGGTAGACCCAATCGCCCTTTCTAACACCATGCACCGCACCATTTCTGACATAGGTGTACTCATCATGCTCCGCGCCACATTCGGCTGGGTTCTCCAAAAAAGCTGAGATGTTATCGCCATCAACATCATACAACCCTGCTTCGACACCTGCGTAGTGCATAATGGTCGGGAAGAGGTCTATACTTGCAATCACCGCATCACTACTCTCACCTTGTGGCACTACTCCGCTCCATCTCACAATAAACGGAACACGCACTCCACCCTCGTAGTAGTTGAACTTACCATCTCGAAGTGGTGCTGCACATCCGCCATCCTCGCCTCGCTGTAACCAAGGTCCATTATCGGAGGTGTAGATAACCATCGTATTTTCGGATAACCCCTCGCTATCCAACATATCGAGTAGTCGACCTACGTTCCAATCAATCTCCTCAACACAGTCGCCATACAAACCTCGATCGCTACTGCCCAGGAACTGCTCCGATGCATAGAGCGGAGTGTGTGGCATAGCGGGAGTGAGGTAGATAAAGAATGGCTGCCTCTTAGCTCTGCTCTGCATGATAAAGTCGATGGCTCTATCGAAGTAACGACGTGTGATTGTGGTCTGGTCGCATGGAAACTCCACAACCTCACCACCCTCAACTAGAGGGACTAGATTCCCAATTCCACTACCCAACGCAGCACCGCGACTCTGTTTAGCTTTCTGCTGGTCTCCTCGATACATCTCAACGGTGTAACCCTCACGCAGCACCACATCCTCCGCAAGGTCGATAAGTGGACTAGCATACATATCGTTGCTAAATGGAATACCGAAGTAGCTATCAAAACCACTACTCAAAGGCATACACTCTGGTGCATCGCCCAAGTGCCACTTGCCAAAACAGGCTGTTGCATAACCCTGCTCTTTGAGAGCCTCGGCTATGGTCACCTGCTCCGCTGGCAACCCATTCTCATTGGGGAAATAGACCCCAGCAACACCATTTCGGGTATTGAGGCGACCTGTCAACACTGCCGCACGCGAAGGACTCGACACCGAAGATGCTTGGTAGAAGTCGGTCAGGCGCAGACCCTGCGAAGCCATTCTGTCGATAGACGGAGTCTTAATATCGGGTGAACCGTAACATCCAACATCTTGATAACCTTGGTCGTCGGACATTATTATAATTACGTTTGGTTGCATCGGTTTCGATGCATTACATGCAGCACACACCACAAGTGGAATGGTTAGTAGTAGGCTCGGTTTCATTTTTATAGTTGTTTATAATTAGTCTCGAAGTTAAAATTAGTCGTTACAACCCCCTCACGTCATTGCGGGCTCGACCCGCAATCTCATTCTAGACTGTCATCCTGAGTGGAGCGTAGCGGAATCGAAGAATCTCATGATAGTATCCTACCTCCAGTACGTAGGAGATTCCTCGACTTCGCTCGGAATGACAGCGTGTGTTTGAGATTGCGGCTCGGAGGCCGCAATGACATTTTGAGATAAAACTATATTTGATAATGTCTCATCGCTACATTTCAATTTCGAATCTCAATCTCTTGCCATGGTTAGTTTTCACAACCGAGCCAGCAACGCTACGCTTCACCCCATCGGAGTCGATATAGTTCAAAGTTTTATCACCACCACGAGGCATATCTAGGGTAAACGACACATGCGCTGCAACCTTCAAAGCACCACAGTCACACCACTCAACAAGCAGCGTAGTTGGCTCTAAAGAGCAGATAGAGTAGTCACCCCATGACAACTCACTAGCCTCTGCCATAAAGAGATAGCTAGGCTCTGAACCATGTACAGAGACTACACCATAAACTCCATCGAGTGTAGTATCGAAAGCTCGTGCACTCCCCTGAGGGCTGAGAGTGTTGAGTATCACCTCACGACTGTCGCTCTTTGATAGAACCTCTACCGCCACTGCATCATCGTCCAAAACCTCGAAGTTAACCCCCTGAATTGAACTACCCTCCGAGCTGCTATATGGCTCATAGATAGCCACAAATGGTCTCTTCCAAGCCTCGCCCTTTTGACGAACCAACAGAGCTGGCACTGCCATCTCAGCGACCTCTTTGCTAAATAGACCATCATACCCTTTGAGCGGTTTAGGGGTTAGAATAGAGTAGATATCACGCTCATCAGAGCCTCCCATCCAGAGATCCATAGCGATATCACCCTGCTTAGTTGCCACACAGAACGTAGCGCGGAAATCCTCGTCATAGCTAATTTTACTCTCTCCGCTAATATAGTCATACCCCTTAGCATTACCCGCCTGAGAGTTCAAATCGGAGCTTTCGCTAAGCGTAATCTCCTCGCCCGATTCACCATAAAGGTGTAGCGATTGCGCCACATTATGGTAGAGGTAGTCGTGCATCTTATCACCACCCTCACGCTTCGCTGAGCGGAATATATCGAGGTAGTAGCCCTCTTGATTAGCGGCTCGAATAATCGAGTTGAAACGTCGCTGAGTGGATTGAGTGCTCTGCTCGTCAAACTCGTTATCGACATACATAACCACTGGTGCAGAGGATGCATCCTTTTGATTCTGAGCAGGGTAAGACGAGTGTAGAGTGTGTCTCGACTCAACTCCCTCCTTCATCTCAGGGCCACTATTTGTCGATACTCCATCGACAATCACCGTGTTGTGGCTAATTGGAGCGTTGTAGTAGTGGTGATGGTCGTCGACCCAGTAGCTACTACCGCGACCCTTATCCAGCCCCAACATATACCCCTTGCCGTAGAGTTCGAGGTTGATACCATTATTGTTGTTGTGGTTGAAACCCGTACCCGAATTAACCAACATCAATGCACTCTGCTCATCCACCCCACTTCGCATAATGGTGAGGTTGATATTTGGTGCATAGAACAGAGCTGAGTGAAACTCACTCTCGGACGAAGCCTCAGAGTCGATAACATCAACATAGTTGAATAGTTCGAATAGAGATGCTCCCTTGCCCCTATCGTATAGACCACTCTCGATATTATCGTTGATTATAGCTGCCACATCGGCTGCTTTATCCTGGTATCCATACTTGGAGTAGTAGCTAAGCAGGGTCTCGTACGCTACATTTCCAATAAGGTTATACCCTCCATCGCCAAATGCGGTGATTCGCTTATTGGGAAGTTCATACTCAAATAGTGAGTAGGCAGCACGCTCGATTATCTCAAACTCCTTGAAGATATCCTCGCTATCCACACCATCAATAAGCGATAGCACTTCAAGCATATCCTCGGTTGTGCTTATCGAGTAACCTGGCGACTCGTTCCACAGAGCAGTCGATGGGTCGTAGATATCACGAACTAGAGTCAAAGCCCTCTGGCGTGGAGCATTTTGATTCAATATAAAGTCGATATAGTACTGCTTGCCTCTGCCGTTTTCATAGGCGGAGTCGTCGCTAAGGCTCAAAGCTAGGTAGGTTATAAACCTAGCTTGGAATACATTCCAGTTATTGTGTGGCACTCCATTGAGGATAATCTGGTCGGCGAAGTTCTGGAATACCCTATCCACTCGTGATATATCCGCCTGCTGTTCAATGATATACTCCTGCAAGAAGTTGTAACACATAACCAATGGATAGACCACCCTCTCGTGTATCACCTCAAAAGATGTCAACCCCAGAAGGTGGCTATTTCGATGGTCTACCTCGGTTACTGGAGGCTCACGATAGTACATCGCATCGATATATAGAGCAAAGATATCGTAGGCAAAACGAGCATATTTCTCCTCACCCGACAACCAATATATAAAGGCGCTATACATCGCACGATTCATAATATTGACATTTACGCCCTCGATAATATGAGCTGTTTTACCATTATCGACCCACTCCCAAGGCTTACCCTCTTTGGCTCGATTCTGAAGGTACATCTGGTCGTCGTTGTACTCCATATATGGTTTAATATCCTCCAAAGAGGGGGTAAAGTATTCACTCACCCAGTCACGAGCACCCGTAAAACGAACTGTTGGAGCGGGAGCACTACCCTCACCACGAGAGTACTCTCCGCCATTGATATAGGGGGTGGTGTAGTGGTTTTTCCAATACATCTGCATACGCGAGAGAATCCACATCTTATCCTCTTGATGCTGCTCGACATAGCTATCTACCTGAGAGTGTGCACTATCCAAGATTGACTTAGCCCAATCAAGATTTTCGATTTTCTCCACTATATCACCCTTCGAGGATGTTGGATAGACCATAATATGTTTACTATCGTTTGCAGATAGTGAGAGTTGCGCAATTAGCGATATTGCGACAAAAAGAGTTAAGATTCTGCTCTTCATTTCTAGATATTTTAGTTTTAACGTAGTACAAATATAGATATTTTTTCTAAAAAAATAGCATTAACTCACCTATATATACATATAGCAGTAAGGGTAGAAAAATAATCAAAAAAAATCAGTCAAATATTTGGCTATCTAGAATATTCTCCATATCTTTGCACCGCTAAAGAGTCAAATAACACTTTTAACTCTTAGTGGTATGGCCCATTCGTCTATCGGTTAGGACGCAAGATTTTCATTCTTGAAAGAGGAGTTCGACTCTCCTATGGGCTACTTATTATATTAAGTATAAAGTAATTAAATAAAAACAAGAGAATATGGCAAACCATAAATCTTCAAAAAAGAGAATCCGCCAAACAGCAACTAAGCGTGCTCACAACCGTCTTATGCATAAGACTGCTCGTAACGCTGTTAAGGCTATGCGTAACACATCAGAGAAGAGTGCAGCAGAGGTACTTCTTCCAAAAGTTGCAGCAATGTTGGACAAGTTGGCTAAGCACAACATCATCCACAAGAACAAAGCTGGCAACCTTAAAAGTGCTATGCAACTTCACGTAAACGCTCTATAATTTATAAGGCGTAACGACCTGAGGTCGGCTAACTTATCGTTAGTCGACCTTTTTTGCTGATAGATATCTTTAAGCATAAAAAACTTAAACAGTTTCTGGATATTTCATAAAAAATAGTTAACTTTGCGAAGGAGCACTATATATATAGTGAAACTTGACAGATTTTAAACAAAAACAAATTATTATAACCTACTAATTAAAGCCCAAATGAAGAGACTTTTAATTGCAGCCCTTGCGCTGTTTGCATGCATTAGCTGCCAATCAAAGCCAGAACCATTCACAAAAGGAGCATTGGAGTACTGCTCATCTCAAATTCTTAAGAGCATCGACCAGCTAACACCAGCTGACTATATGATGTCTCCACGCAACATCGCACCAGGCGACACTATCTGGAACACCCGCAAGGTATCCGAGAAGGAGTGGACATCGGGATTCTGGCCAGGAGTACTTTGGTATGGATACGAAGCTAGTGGCGATGAGACGATTCTCGCTGAGGCTAAGGCTTATACCGAGGCTCTAGAGTTTATCTCACGCACCCCAGCTCACGACCACGACCTTGGTTTCTTGATGTTCTGTAGCTACGGAAATGGTTATCGTCTAACAGGCGACGAGAAGTATAAAGAGGTGATTATAGCCACGTCTGACACCCTAGCTACTCTATTTAACCCAAATGTTGGTACTATCCTCTCATGGCCTCGCCACGTTAAGGAGCATGGCGGACACAACACCATCATGGATAATATGATTAACCTCGATATGATGTTCTGGGCTAAGGAGAATGGCGGAGGTCAAGACCTTTGGGATTTGTCGGTAATGCACGCAGATACCACAATGAAGTATCACTTCCGCGAGGATGGCTCTTCGTACCATGTTGTTATCTACGACACCGATAAAGGTGGCATGCTTAAACAGATGACTCACCAAGGCTATGCAGATGATTCGATGTGGGCACGTGGACAGTCGTGGGGTATCTATGGATACACTCTCTGCTACCGTTTCACCAAAGATGCTAAGTACCTCGATTTTGCGCAGAAGATTACCGATGTTTATCTTGACAGACTTCCTGAAGATATGATTCCATACTGGGACTTCAACGACCCAACCATCCCTGAGTGCTCACGTGATGCATCAGCTGCGGCTGTTGTAGCATCGGCTCTTATCGAGCTATCGGAGTATGTCGGAGGCGAGAAGGGTGAGAAGTATCTAAAGGCAGCGGAGGCTTCACTCATGGAGCTTGACAAGAACTACCGCTCTGAGTCACCAGCCTTGCTCGACCACTCAACGGGTCACCGTCCAAATGGATATGAGATTGACTACTCGATTATCTACGCTGACTACTACTACATCGAGGCTCTCTTGAAACTCGACAAATACTACGCAAACCAAAAGTAATTTAACCTACCTTAAATAAAATGAAACGAGTTTTAACCGCACTTATCATATTGGCAACAACAGTTAGTTGTCAAAGCAAAAGCGAACCCTTCACCAAGGGCGCTTTGGAGTACTGTAATTCACAGATACTAAGAACCCTCGACCAAATCACACCTAGCGAATATACCACCGTTCCACGTAATATCGCACCTGGCGACACCACATGGCTTATGCGTAATATCTCAGAGCGTGAGTGGACAGCAGGATTCTGGCCTGGAGTATTGTGGTATGGCTACGAGGCTAGTGGCGATGAGAGAATCCTCGCTGAGGCTAAGGCTTACACCGAGGCGATGGAGTCTATCTCTCAGGGACCAGCCTACGACCACGACCTAGGTTTTTTGATGTACTGTAGCTATGGAAATGGATATCGTCTAACAGGTGACGAGAAGTATAAGGATGTGATTGTCGCAACAGCTGATAAGCTCGCTACCCTATTCAATCCAAATGTTGGAACTATCCTCTCGTGGCCAAACCGTGTCGAAAGGTTTGATGGACACAACACCATCATCGACAATATCATGAATCTTGAGATGATGTTCTTCGCGAAGGAGAATGGTGGAGAGCAAAACCTTTGGGATTTGTCTGTTATCCATGCTGATACCACAATGAAGTACCACTTCCGCGAGGATGGCTCTTCATACCACGTTGTTATCTACGATATCGACAAAGGCGGATTGAAGAGACAGATGACTCACCAAGGTTATGCAGATGACTCGATGTGGGCACGTGGACAAGGTTGGGGTATCTATGGTTACACCTTCTGCTACCGTTTCACTAAGGATGAGAAATATCTAGCGTTTGCTCAAAAACTTGCAGACCTATTCCTCGATCGTCTACCTGAAGATATGATTCCATATTGGGATTTCGATGCTCCAGTTACGCCAGAGACTCCACGTGATGCATCAGCTGCGGCTTTGGCTGCTTCGGCTCTTATCGAGCTATCGGATTATGTCGACGCTCAGAGAAGCGAGAGATACTTCTCGGCGGCTGAGGCTATACTTATGGAGCTTGACAAGAACTACCGCTCTAAGTCACCAGCCCTACTCGACCACTCAACTGGTAGTCATCCTGGCGGATATGAGATTGACTACTCAATCATCTATGGCGACTACTACTATATCGAGGCTCTTGTGAAACTCGACAAATACTACGCAAGCAGAAAGTAGAGCTGCGAAAAATAGAATTTAACGATGACTAATGGGGGCTATCCTGTTAGTCATCGTTTTTTCATCTCGATAATATACCTATTCACCTCTCAATTTAGCCGTTTCACCCCACTACCGATACCATCTCAGCAGAGTTTAACTACTTTTGGGGTAAATATACAGAGCATATCATGAGAAAATTTTTGACCCTTATTATTCTACTAACAAGTGTGGCACTCCCTCTAGCAGCCCAAAACAGAGGCTCGATTGATGGAGTGGTTATAGACAACAATGGCAAAGCGGTGGCAGGTGCAACTATCACCCTATCGCTACGCAGCGATAGCGAACACTCCATCTATACAACATCCAAGAGCAACGGACTCTTCGAGTTCAAAGATATCGGCTTTGACTACTGTACAATCGCGGTCAACTTTATCGGTTTCCAGGAGGTGACACGCAAATTCACCCTCGATAGAGCGACTCACTCACTAGGTAGCATAACTATCTCTGAGAGCACTCAAGATATCGACGAGGTTGTTATCGAGACGAACGCAATCCGCACAACCATCTCAGGTGACACACTTATCTACAACGCTGATGCATATAAGGTCTCGGCAGACGCTGCCGCTGAGAATCTACTCGCCAAGATGCCAGGTATCACAGTCTCAGATGGACAGGTCGAGACCCAAGGCGAGCAGGTCAAAAAGGTCTATGTCGATGGCAAGGAGTTCTTTGGCGACGACGTAACAACAGCTATCAAAAATATCCCTTCGGAGGTTATCCAGAGCGTCGAGGTCTTTACCAAATTGAGCGACAACGCTGAGTTTACAGGGGTCGACGATGGCGATGGATATATGGCTATCAACTTCGTAACCAATATGAATATGACTGGCGGTCAGTTCGGTAAGGTCTACGGAGGCTATGCCCACGATGGCGAGGAGCATAAATATCAGGCGGGAGTCTCGGCGAGTCTATTCACCGACAAAAACCGCTATACCGTTATCGGCATGTCGAACAACTTGAACCAGCAGAACTTCGGCGTGGATGATATATTGGGAGCTATGAGCACATCAAGTAGCGGAGGTCGTCGTGGCGGTGGAGGTGGAGGTGGAGGTAGCCGTGGTGGTTCATCGGGTAGCTCAATGGTTTCGAGCCAATCGGGTGAGGCGGATATCAACTCTATCGGTTTCAACTACAACTCAATGGGTAACGATAATTTAAAGGTTGAGATGAGCTACTTCTTCAACCACACGGATAACTACAAGCTCCAGACAACCGACCGTGAGTACTTGACCGACAGCGATTTAGGACGTTACTACCTCTCGGAGAGCAACACCAATACAATCAACTTCAACCACCGTTTCAACGGACGTATCGAGCGCACCATTGGTAAGAACCACTCGATAATGTGGCGTCCGAGCGTCACCTACCAAGGTAACACATCGAGCAAATGGGGCAACGAGATGAACACAGAGGGAGAAGAAGATTTGAACTTTGTCGATAGCTCGACATCGAGCGACAAGGATGGTTACAACATCAGCAGCACCTTTATATACAGAACCAAGTTCAACAACTATGGTCGTCTGCTCACGGCAACCATCACCAACAACTTCAACAAAAACCAGACCTGGTCTAACACCAACTACGACACCTACCTGGCGGTTGATGGAGTGATACCCGACGAAATCTCGGAGTACACACGCCAGCGAATCCTCGACTCAGACCAAGGATATCGCCACTCTGCAACGTTAACCTACAACGAACCTATAGGCGACAGAAGCACATTCATCGCACAATATAGCGCCAACTACAACTACTCGGATGCGGACTACTTGGTCTATGTCTGGGAGCAGGAGATGAATAAATATAACCCCGACTACGACGAGACCCTATCCAATATATATAATAGTGGATACCTCACTCAGAGCGTTGGCCCTGGTTACCGCTACTATAACAAGAGTAAACGCACCAACTTCAATGCTACGGTATCGTATCAACACTCAACCTTGATGAATACTCAGGTCGAGCCAGACAACTACACCAAGAACTACACATTCCAGAACGTAACCTACAACTCGATGTTGAGCATACCTTTCAGCTCGACCAATACCCTTAGGGTCTATATGCGTTCGTCGACTGCTAACCCATCGGTTACTCAGCTGCAAAACGTGCTGGATGTGAGCAACACACAATCAATTAGTGGAGGTAACGAGGCTCTCGAACCATCATACACCCACAACATATCGGCTAACTACGTGCGTACACTACTTAATAGCGGACGAACAATTATGCTTAATGTGGGTGGTACCTATGTTCAGAACTATATCAGCACCAAGACCGTAACATTGATGGATGCAGCATCGACCTACACTATCCATGATGGGCAGAGCGATGAGTACCTACTAACCAACTACGGACAGTACTCCGAGCCTGTGAACCTCGATGGTCGATGGACAACAACCGGTAGCATAACTTTTGGTACACCTGTCAACTTCTTGAAGAGTAACCTCAACCTGGTTGCTGGCATGAGCTACGCATCATCACCAACAAGTACCATAAACATCACCAATAATATCGCAAGCGACTACAGCACACGCCAAAATACTCTGGGCTATAGCTACTCCGCTTCGCTGGGTAGTAATATTAGCCAAAATGTCGACTTTACACTCACATACAGAGGCTCTTACAACATCACCAGCTACGACGACATCGGCGCTGCGGCAGACCTCGAAGATAACGAGTATCTAACTCACGCTGCATCGGCAGGCTTTAAGTTCGTTATGCCTTGGGGTATCACCCTATCGGGAAGTGGCTCATACACAATCTACTACGGAGTAACCGACGAGTACAGATATGACTACCTACTCTGTAACCTATATATCGGAAAGAAACTCTTCAAGCAGAATCGAGGCGAGCTACAGGTTGGTGTAACCGATATCTTCGACCAGAGTGGCGAGACATTCAAACGCAATATCACCGACACCTATATCGAGAATGTATTCAACAATGGACTAGGTAGATACTGGGGCGTAACCCTCACCTACAGCTTCCGTAACCTACGCGGCAGCAACTACACCCCATCGGGACGTGGCGAGAGAGGTGGCGACAGAGGTGGCGACTTCGGCGGAGGTAACTTAGGTGGAGGAGGAGGCCCTGGCGGCGGCGGAATGCCAATGTATTAATAGACTTCCTGAGAAGAACTGAGACAGACTGAGAATTTCTGAGACAGACTGAGAAGAACTGAGACAAACTGAGAAGAACTGAGACAGACTGAGAAGAACTGAGACAGACTGAGAAGAACTGAGACAAACTGAGTCTCAGAAATTCTCAGAAAGACTCAGCAATTCTCAGAAGATTCTCAGCAAATTCTCAGAAAAATACCCCACCGTCTCATGACGTAGGGTATAAAAAGAGAAGTTCGCAAAGAGTATCTCTTGTGAGATATATATACATGATGAAAAAAAGAGAGAGAGAGAAGTCATCGATGTATAACTCTTATGCGAACTATATCAAACATAAATAGGTAAAATATTATACCCAGATAATAAACGACCTACTTAACCGATACAAATATATGTATTTTTTATTTATGTTCAAAGCAAAATAGTAAAAATTATGCTTTTTATAGATAAAAACCGTGTTTTTATAGATAAAACAGAGTAATTCGTCGATTTAGGATATATACACAAATGAGAATTAGTCCGATTTATCTTGCGATAAATCGGACTAATTCAACTCTAAACTTCTTACAGAAGCGAACCCTACTCAGCGAATGGAGTTACACTAACATAAGATTTACCACCTGTCTTCTTGCAGAAACTAACAGTTCCGTCAACTAGTGCAAAAAGTGTGTGATCTTTTCCAACTCCTACATTAACACCAGGGTTATGAAGAGTTCCTCTCTGTCTAACGATGATGTTGCCAGCTTTAGCTACTTGACCACCGAATAGTTTAACGCCAAGTCTTTTGCTTTCAGACTCACGGCCGTTCTTTGAGCTACCTACTCCTTTTTTGTGTGCCATTTTGTACTAAATTTTAAATTAAGCAACAATCTCCTCAATAAGGATTTGGGTAAGATATTGGCGATGGCCATTCATCTTTTGATACCCAGTTCTACGTTTCTTCTTGAAAACAAGAACTTTGTCATCCTTAAGGTGACGAAGAATTTTACATTTTACCAAGGCGCCTTCTACAACAGGTGCACCTACCTTAACCTGACCGTCGTTCTCTGTTAGCAGGACTTTGTCGAAACTCACTGACGAATTTTCTTCGCCTGGGAGACGGTGAACATAGAGTTTACGACCTTTCTCAGCTTTGAATTGCTGACCTGCAATTTCTACTATTACGTACATTAATATAATATTAAGTCTGCATAAATTTGCCTGCAAATATAAGCATAATATTTATAACCGCAAAATATATTCTTTTTTTTTACCACTTTTCATAAAAAAACACCCCTATCAAGAGCCACATATAGTCCTATTAGAATCTGTTTAAGTTTTTCTGCTTAAAAATAGTATGAGACATTTTGCTTTGATTTTTGATTTTGATATCGAAGCTAATAGTTATTCTATTAGCAAGATAGTAAAATTAAAAAGCGAAGTAAGAATCTGTTTAAGT
>JBCQSY010000023.1:0-27058 GCA_047178865.1 Rikenellaceae bacterium | reverse complement strand
GCCTCTTCAAGTCCGAATTACAGCAATGTAGTTCGGACTTTCTTTTTGTGGGTATTAATGCCACAAATTAAGAGTTATGAATTAAGTAATTATTTACTTCTCAGTCCTTCTCAGTAGTTCTCAGATTGTCTCAGCTTTTTGAGATTGCGGGTCATAAGCCCGCAATGACGTAGGTGGTGGTCGGGTTCTGTTATTGTAGAGAATAAAAACACCGTAGGCATATCGAAAATAGTTTGTAAAATAGTAAGGGAGAGTGTGTGAATTGGGGATAAATTTATACTTTTGCAGATTATACCGCTACGGTGAGCGGGTATAGAGAGTGAAAACGGAGGTTTAAATCAATAATAACAATGTCAAAAGAGTTAAAAGGTATAGCAATTATCCTTATAGTATATCTTATAGGGGAGGTGATTGCTAAGTTGTTGAGTGGGTATATGCCAGGTAATGTGATTGGTATGTTACTACTCTTTTTTATGTTACAATCGGGGGTTGTAAAGGAGGAGGATATCAAGGGGGTATGTGATTTTATACTCTCGAACATGATGCTTTTGTTTGTGCCTATAACGGTGGGTATAATGTCGAGTTACGATATCATAAAAGATGATCTGTTTGGTACAATCACGACGTTGGTGTTGTCGGCTATTGCGGTATTACTAACGGTTGGGTGGGCTCAACAATATTTAGGTAGAAAATGGAGACGATAGTACAATTTTTTAGCGAGGTAGTCTCATCTCAGATTTTTCTACTTACGCTCACGGTTTTAGTCTACTATGCTGTCTATCTAATCTACAGTCGATGGCAATATTTTTGGTTTAACCCTGTGCTGCTCACTTCGTTGATAATTGTGATTATACTAAGTGTAATAGATGTTGAGTATCAACTATATTATGAGTCGAACGGTATAATTAATTTCCTGCTGCGTATCTCGGTGATTCCGTTGAGTTACTTGATGCATAAGAATATCAAGAACATAAGTCAATATAAGATTTCGATTCTCTGTTCGACCTTTATTGGTAGCATTGTCGGGGTGTTGAGTGTGGTTCTATTGGCACGATTGTTTGATTTGGAGCAGACTATTATCTACTCGCTAGAGCCAAAATCTATAACTACTCCAATCGCTGTGACATTGAGTCAAAGTATTGGAGGTTTGCCTGCTGTGACTACCTTTGCTGTTGCGATAGCTGGGGTGTTTGGTAATGCTCTAGGCCCACAGATTTTGACTCTATTTGGGGTGAAGGACTCTGTGGCAAAGGGGTTGGCATTAGGCTCAGCTTCTCATGCTATAGGCACTGCTAGAGCGATGGAGCTAGGTGCTCTGGAGGGAGCTGTGAGTGGTGCAGCTATCGGAATTATGGGACTATTTACAACTCTGATTTTGCCTATTATCAACGCTCTTTTAATGTAGCTTTTTATGGTATAAAAAAAGAGATGCAACTTACGATAAGTTGCATCTCTTTTTTGTTTGTGTTAGGGATAACTACTTCTTGCTATCCTCATTTTTTATCATCTCATAAGCAACAGGTGTTGCGATGAAGAGAGATGAGTATGTACCGATTATGACACCAAGGATTAGAGCGAAGATAAATCCACGGATAGTCTCGCCACCGAAGATAAAGATTGCAAGCAGCGTTACGAGCGTTGTACAAGATGTGTTGATTGTACGAGCGATTGTTGAGTTGATTGCAGCATCGATATTATCCTTAAGAGCTCTCTTTGGATGTAGTGTTAAGTACTCACGGATACGGTCGAAGATAACCACTGTATCATTGATAGAGTAACCGATAATAGTTAGGATTGATGCGATAAACGCCTGGTTAATCTCAAGGTTGAATGGAAGTACACCATACATTAGTGAGAATACACCCAACACGATAAGTACGTCATGGATAAGAGCTGCTGTTGCACCCGATGCCCATTGCCACTTTTGGAAACGAACAGTGATGTATAGTCCTATTGCGATAAGCGAGAATAGGATAGCCCAAGATGCGTTCCATGTCATATCGCGAGCGATAGCTGGACCAATCTTATCAGTTGAGATGATACCATTATCATCCTCTTGTGTGAATCGGAAATCATCGAATGTGATATCGTAATCGAAGTGAGACTTCACCGCGTCGTAGATGATTCTATCAACCTCCTCGGTAGTCTCCTCAGATGTGTCAGCATATTTATACTGAGTAACGATACGCATCTGGTTGTCGCCACCATACTGCTTAACCTCAAGGCTCACGTCGGTAGCATCATCCACCTCTGCGAATTGCTCCTCAACCGATGAACGAATATCATCTGCCGAAACGCTCTTGTCAAAGAGGATAACGTATGAACGACCACCTGTAAACTCAGTACCCATATTCAAACCTCTCACTGTGAACGAGATAAGAGATAGTGCGATAACTACAGCCGAGATGATATACGCAACTTTACGCTTAGCGATAAATTTGATTGCGCTGCTAGCCATAAAGTTCTCGCTCCACTTCTGGAAGAATGTTACAGTGCCAAACTTATTAAGGTTCCACTCAAGGAGTAGGCGTGTAATAAATATTGAGCAGAATAGAGATGTCGCGATACCGATGATAGTAGTAGTTGCGAAACCTTGAACTGGTCCTGTTCCAAATATTGCAAGGATGATAGCGGTGATAAGAGTTGTTACGTTACCATCGATAATCGCTGAGTAAGCTGAAGCAAAACCATCGGTGATGGCAGCAACTACGCTCTTGCCAGCACGAAGCTCCTCTTTGATACGCTCGAAGATGATTACGTTGGCATCAACTGCCATACCCATTGTCAAGACGATACCGGCGATACCAGGAAGAGTCAACACTGCACCAAACGATACCAACACTCCCATCAAAAGGAATACATTGGTGATAAGTGCGACGTCAGCAAGCCATCCTGCTCTGCGGTAGAATATACCCATATATAATAGAACAAGGATAAAGGCAATAACAAATGATTTTAAACCTGAGTTAATAGACTCCTGACCCAATGATGGACCAACTACTGTATCTTGGATAATGCGTGCAGGGGCTGGAACTTTACCACTCTTAAGTACGTTGGCAAGGTCTTTCGCCTCCTGGATAGTGAAGTTTCCAGTGATTGAGGTGTTACCCTCGATACGAGTCTGTATAACAGGAGCTGAGTAGACACGTCCATCTAGAACGATAGCTACGCACTTGCCGATGTTGTCACCAGTCAAGCGTGCCCATTCGCGGATACCATCAGCATTCATCGATAGCGATACTTCAGCTGTAGCACCAGTTTGAGAGTACATTTCACGAGCGTCTGTTACCACACCACCATCTAGTGGAGCACGTCCATCACCTCTCTCGACCTTGATAGCGTAGAGAAGATATCTGCCATCAGCCCATGTCTCAGGTGAGATACCCCACTTGAAAGAGACGTTTGAAGGTAGCATAGCACTCACTGAAGGTGTTGCTAGGTAGCTCTCGATTTTATTCATATCAGCTGCTACGGCTGCTCCGACCACTACACCGCCAGAGTAATCTGGGTTGAGTAGTGAGAATAGAGGATTCTCACCGCTAGAGTAGCGTGATGTCTGCTCGCTCTCGGTTGCAGGTTGTGCCGAGGCAACCTCCGATAGAAGGTCGTCTGAGGCTGTTGTGCTCTCAACCTCAGCGGCGGCTGGAGTTGAAGATTGGCTACTCTCATCCTCTGCGGCTAGGTCGCGAAGATATTGGTCTGCACGTGCCAAGCTAGGAAGAATCTCGCGAGCATCGTATGTAGTCCAGAACTCCAATGACGCAGAGCCTTGAAGTAGCTTACGAACACGCTCCGGCTCTTTTACTCCTGGTAGCTCAACAAGGATACGGTCTGAGTTTGGCAGACGTTGGATATTAGGTTGAGTTACACCAAAGTGGTCGATACGTGAACGTAGAATATTGAATGATGTTTCGATTGCACCCTCAGTCTCGCGACGTAGAATTGACTCAACCTCACTATCGCTAGATGAAGGGTTGATATCGCTACGCTCAGGCGAGATAAAGATTGATGCTAGAGATGCACCCGAACCTGTTGTCTTGTAAGCCTCGACAAAAGCTGAGATGTAGTCTTGAGATTCACCTTTGTTGAACTTGTCGCTAGCAATCTCTGCGGCTTGAACAAAGGCTGGTTGTGAGGCATTTGCGCCAGCTAGACTCTTAACGACATCTTGAACCTCGATTGCGAGAGTGACATTCATACCACCCTTAAGGTCGAGACCAAGATTAAGCTCACGCTCCTTTACCTCCTTATAGGTGAAAGATGTGAAACCGAGGTTGTAGACCATCTGGTTCTGCATTGAGTCTAGGAAGAACTCTTCACGTGAAACTCTCTGCGACGGCTCAAAAGCTGAGGCATACTCAGCAGCCCTCTTCTCAACATTTCTCGACACAAATGTGAACGAGAGTTGATAAATACTAGCCACAACAAGGGCGAGGGCAAATAGTTTAATAAAACCTTTACTTTGCATTTTAAATATCAATTAATTTTTATTCAGTTATTTACGTTGGTTTTGCAATAACACCTATCAATAATAGTGGTGCTATTAGCCTACAAAAGTAATATTTTTTTTCTAAAAAACAACAAATTTCACCGATAATTTAATAACTCCCAAATATCGCTATTTTTTGCACAAGTAAAAAAAATAACTATCTTTGCTCAGGTAAAGATTTTTATATTGTGAAACGACTTGTAATTATTCCGACATACAACGAGATAGAGAATATCCAACCAATGATTGACAAGGTTATGTCGATGGAGGGTGATTTTCATCTGTTAGTGGTTGAAGATGGCTCACCGGATGGAACTGCGGGGATTGTGAAGGTGAACCAACAGCAATTCCCCGATAGGCTTTTTATGCTCGAAAGAGAGGGTAAACAGGGTATTGGCCCAGCCTATATCGCAGGTTTTAAGTGGGCGCTGCAACATGACTACGACTATATTTTCGAGATGGATTGCGACTTTTCGCACAACCCCGATGACCTATTGAGGCTCTACGACAAAGCTGCTCAGGGTTATGATGTTGTGGTTGGTTCGAGATATCTAGCTGGGGTTAATGTGATAAATTGGCCGATGGGTCGATTGCTGTTGTCATATTTCGCCTCGAAATTTGTGAGAACGGTTACTCGAATGAGTCTTAATGATGCCACAGCTGGGTTTGTTTGTTACTCCAATAAAGCGTTGAACACTATTGATTTAGATAGAGTTAAGATGAAAGGTTATGGTTTCCAAGTTGAGATGAAATATACCATGCACCGCTTGAAGTTGCCAGTTGCCGAGGTCTCGATAATATTCACCGAACGCAAGGAGGGAGTGTCGAAGATGAGTAGCGGAATATTTGGCGAGGCATTTTTTGGAGTGTTGGCACTACCGTTTAGGAGATTTTATCCGCTGAAATAATTCTATTACCGATGAAAAAAAATGGTATTTTTTTGGTGTATTGAAAAAAAAGAGTTAAATTTGCACTCAATAATGAAAAAGAGATTTCTACATATCCATCATCATTGCAACCGCATAAATATGAGGTAGAGTTGTTGTGTCTCTAATAAATTTGAAATTAGAACATTAATTATAATAAGAAACTCATCCTCACATAGGTTGAGTTTTTTTAGTTGAGTAGAGTATGCTTAATTGATTTTTTTGAGTCGTAAGTAGCTCCCTGCTCAACTGCTAAAAAAAACAGAGAAGAGTTATGTTAAGAATTGCTATTCAGGCTAAAGGCCGATTAAACGAACAGTGTGTAGAGATGCTTCGCGAGGCGGGTATCGGAGTGGTTGAGAGTAAACGTAAATTGATATCTAAAGCGGATGGATTTCCACTAGAGGTGCTCTATCTTCGCGATGATGATATTCCACACGCTGTATCTATCGGTGTTGCTGATATAGGTATTGTGGGACAGAACGAGGTGGCCGAAAAGGGCTTTACCGTGGATGAGATTCTTCCACTTGAGTTTGGTGCTTGTCGTATCTCACTTGCAGTGCCTAAGGCTGATAACTATACTGGTTTAGAGTACTTTAACGGCAAGAGAGTTGCCACTTCATATCCTCGTATTTTGGGTAATTATTTCGAGCAAGAGGGCATCTCAGCTGAGATTCACACCATCGAGGGTTCGGTCGAGATTGCTCCGGCAGTAGGTATGGCAGATGCGATTTTTGATATCGTATCGTCGGGTGGAACTTTGGTGTCGAATGGTTTGGTCGAGGTTGAGAAGATTTTCTTCTCGGAGGCTGTGTTGATAGCTAATCCTGCATTGAATGAGGAGAAACTCGCTATCTTAGAGCAACTTAAATTCCGTTTTTCGACAATTCTCGAAAGCCGCAATATGAAGTATGTATTGATGAATATCCCAACCGATAAGGTCGAACAGGCATCTAAACTTCTTCCAGGTATGCGCAGCCCAACTATTCTACCTCTAGCGCAGGAGGGTTGGTGTTCAATCCACTCTGTAATAAGCGAAAAGGGTCTATGGGAGCGTGTCGAGCAGCTCAAAGCATTGGGTGCTGAGGGAATCTTGGTATTGGCTCTAGAGAATATGATTAAGTAGTTATGGTTGAGATATTTGAAAATCCCTCACGCGAGGATTGGTGGTCTCTTCTTAGGCGTAATGTGCCTGAAGATGACCAGATTGCTCAGAGGGTTGCCAATATTGTAGATAGAGTTGCCCAGGGTGGCGATGAGGCTCTTCGTGAGGTAGTTACCTCAATCGAAGGTAGCGCTCCTGAATCATTCGAGGTGAGTGCAGAGCAGATTTCAGCCTCTGTGGAGCAGGTGAGCGAGGAGTTGAAGGCGGCTATAGCTCAGGCGAAAGCCAATATCGAACTATTCCACCAGGCTCAGATGCCACAGGGTGTCGACGTCGAGGTGATGTCGGGAGTTCGTTGCCAGCAGCGAGCTGTCGCTTTGAAGAGGGTAGGGCTGTATGTTCCTGGCGGAAATGCTCCGTTGGTGTCGACTGTGTTGATGCTTGCAGTTCCTGCTAAAATAGCTGGTTGTGAGGAGGTTATTCTATGTACTCCTCAGGCTCAGGGTCGTGAGATATCTCCCGAAATCCTCTACGCTGCTCAGCAGTGTGGTGTGGATAGGGTCTTTGCTTTGGGTGGTGCTCAGGCTGTTGCAGCGATGGCTTATGGAACTCAGAGCGTACCACGTGTGGATAAGATATTCGGGCCTGGTAATAGATATGTAACTAAGGCTAAGCAGATTGTAAGTACTAATCGTGTGGCGATAGATATGCCAGCGGGCCCTTCCGAGGTGTTGGTTCTAGCCGACGAGAGCGCCTCAGCGGCATTTGTAGCTTCGGATATGTTGTCTCAGGCGGAGCATGGAGCCGATAGCCAATCTATCTTGGTGTGTAACTCAGTGGAGTTCGCCCAGGCTGTAAATATTGAACTTCGTCAACAAACCGCTCTATTGAGTCGAGGTGAGGCGGCAGCTAAATCGCTCTCTCAATCTCGAATTATTATTTTTGATTCGAGGGATGATATGGTTGAATTTACCGAGGAGTATGCTCCTGAGCACCTTATAATCTCGATGAATGAGCCTTGGGAGGTAGCTAATAGCATCTACTCTGCGGGTAGTATATTTGTTGGACACTACTCACCTGAGAGTGCTGGTGACTACGCTTCGGGAACAAACCATACACTTCCAACGGGTGGCTGGGCACGTTCATATAGTGGTGTGAACTTGGATAGTTTTATGCGTAAACAGACCTACCAGGAGCTCACCCCAGAGGGATTGAAGTCGTTAGCTCCAACAATTATCTCGCTAGCTGATGCCGAGGGGTTGGATGCACACGCTAATGCGGTAAAAATTAGGATTGCAACACTATGACAATAAAGGATGTAATGGCGTTGATGCGCCCAAATATATTGGCTTTAGAGCCCTACTCAACAGCACGAGATGAGTGGCAGGGTGGCGATATTGATGTCTGGATAGATGCCAATGAGAGCCCGTACGATAATGGAGTTAATCGTTATCCAGACCCTCACCATAAGATATTGCGAGCTCAACTCTCTGAGATTAAGGGCGTTGGTGCAGACTCTATCTTTATTGGAAACGGAAGCGACGAGGCGATAGATATTCTCTTTAGGGTCTTTGCTCGACCAGGGGTTGATAACGCTGTCTCGATAGCTCCAACCTATGGAATGTATAAGGTGGCAGCAGCGACAAACGATGTTGCAATGCGTGAGGTTCAGCTCAATGCAGACTATTCATTGCCTGTTGATAAACTTCTGGCAGCTTGTGATGAAAATACCAAGCTGATGTGGGTCTGTTCGCCAAATAATCCTACAGGAAACTCCTTTGAAAAGGCTGATATCGAGCGACTTATCACCGGGTTTAATGGTGTTGTTGTGGTCGATGAGGCGTACGTAGAGTTCGCTTCGAATGGCGGATTTGCAGCGGATTTAGCTAAATATCCAAACCTTGTAATACTTCAAACCCTCTCGAAAGCGTGGGGTATGGCTGGTCTTAGATTTGGTTTGGCGCTAGCTAATGCGGATATTATCACCATAATGAATAGGGTGAAGTATCCTTATAATATAAATGTATTGACTCAGGCTCGTGTGAGCGAGGAGCTTAAAAAAGATATCACATCTCAGGTGAGTGAGATACTAGAGCAACGTAGTCGTTTAGCGGGTGAACTCTCTAAGTGTGAGTGTATTGAGGCGGTCTATCCGAGCGATGCTAACTTCCTTTTGGTTAAGGTTACCGATGCCGATAGGTTGTACGATGCACTGGTTGAGCAGGGAGTTATCGTGAGGAATCGTTCTAAGGTAAAGGGTTGTGAATCAACACTTCGTATAACGGTTGGATCGAGCAAGGAGTGTGACAGAGTGATTAAAGTAGTAAAAGATTTTAGATAATGAAGAGGGCACTTTTTATAGATAGGGATGGCACAATTATATTAGAGCCACCGATTGATTTTCAGGTTGATAGCCTCGAAAAGGTAGCATTTCGTCAGGGTAGTATCTCAGCGATGAAGGCTCTTTCGGGTATCGACTTTGAGTTGGTTTTGGCTACTAATCAGGATGGTCTGGGTACAGATTCATTCCCTGAGGAGACATTCCATCCAGCACACAACCTAATGCTCGATGTGTTAGCCTCGGAGGGTGTTCACTTCGACGACCAGCTTATTGATAGAACCTTCGAGAGCGAAGGCGCAGCAACCCGTAAACCAGGTGTTGGAATGTTCGGTAAATATCTTTCGGGCGAGTACGACCTTGCGTCGAGCTACGTTATTGGCGATAGAGTGACGGACGTTATCTTGGCGAAGAATCTGGGTGCTAAGGGTATCTTGATTGCTCCAGCAGATAAGGGAGCGCAGATGCTCCAAGAGGCTGGTGTTGAGGCAAATTGCGTTTTGATTACGGAGTCGTGGAGTGAGATAGTTGAGTTTATCCGCTTGGGTGAGCGAAGAGTAACTATTAAGCGTGAGACCAAAGAGACCAAGATAAGTGTAGAGTTAGACCTCGATAGAAGAGCGGGCGAAAGCTCGAAGATATCTACGGGTCTCAACTTCTTTGACCATATGTTAGACCAAATCTCACACCATGGTGGAGTGAGGCTCAGTGTCGAGGTTGAGGGTGATTTGCATGTTGACGAACACCACACAATCGAGGATGTAGCTATCGTTTTGGGCGAGGCTATCGATAAGGCATTGGGGCAGAAGATAGGTATCGGACGTTACGGATTTGCTCTTCCGATGGATGAGAGCAGTGCGTTGGTGTTACTCGATTTCGGAGGACGTATCGATTTTGAGTGGGATGTGGAGTTTAAGAGGGAATATGTTGGTGATGTGCCAACGGAGATGTTCCGCCACTTCTTCCAATCTTTGTGTAGTGCGGCACGTTGTAACCTTCAGATTTCAGCCAAAGGTGAGAACGAACACCACAAAATCGAGGGAGTATTTAAGGCATTTTCACGAGCACTGCGTATGGCAGTAAAGCGTGAGGCGATGTCGAGTGAGATACCAAGTAGTAAAGGAGTATTATAAGGGGAGTTCTAGTCTCTCCCTAAAATACTTTTCAGCTACTAATCACCCATTTTTGATTTTGCAAAAATAGGTAGTAGGGCAACTACAACCCACTTTTGCAAAATCAAAACTAGAAATTTATTAACTAAAAATTAAAATCAGGGAGAAAATAGAACTCCCCTTAATATGGTAGCGATAATTGATTATGACACAGGCAATCTACGCTCTGTGATGAATGCGCTTGAGCGTAAAGGCGTTGAGTATATAGTAACTTCAGATATCGAGACTCTGCGTAGTGCCGACAGGGTGATTTTGCCAGGTGTCGGTGAGGCATCTACTGCGATGGAGAAACTTCGCGAAAGAGGTCTCGACACCCTGATTCCAACCCTTACACAGCCTGTTTTGGGAATATGTATCGGTTTGCAGCTGATGTGTGAGAGTAGCCAGGAGGGCGATGCTGAGTGTATGGGGATATTTTCGACCAAGGTCGTAAAGTTGCCTTGTGAGGATACCTCTGGACAGAGGCTTAAAGTGCCACATGTTGGCTGGGATACCATTGAGGAGCTATCTTCACCTCTTTTTGAGGGTATAGAGCTAGGTTCGCACTTCTACTATGTCCACTCGTTCTGTGCGGAGTTGTGTGAGCAGAGTATCGCAACGACTACCTATGGTGTGAAGTTCAGCGCAGCTCTACACCGTGATAACTTCTACGGTGCTCAGTTCCATCCTGAAAAGAGCGGTGATGTGGGCGAGAAGATTATAGAGAATTTTTTAAAGTTGTAAGATTGACAAACAGGCGAATTTTGGCACTTCCCTTGATATTGAAATCCTCATGTACTATAGGTACACTGTGGTCTTAATATCTTCACGAAGCCCCAAAATTCATCTTGTTATCCAATCTCACAGTAGAGTATAAAATAAATTAAATTAAAGATAATGATAGATATAATACCAGCTACCGATATAATTGCAGGTGAGTGCGTAAGGCTTACTCAGGGCGATTACAATCGAAAAACAACATACTATAAAGACCCTCTAGAGGCGGCTAAAGCCTTTGAAGGTGTTGGAATTAAACGCTTGCATATTGTGGATTTGGATGGCGCCAAATCATCTCACCCGATGAATCTTAAGGTGTTGGAGAGGGTTGCGACACACACCTCACTTTCACTTCAATATGGTGGTGGAATCAAGAGCACCGAGGCTCTGCGTGATGTCTTTAACGCCGGAGCTGCTAGAGCTATCGTGGGTAGTCTGGCGGTGCGTGAGAGCGATACTTTTGCTGCGTGGTTGGATGAGTTTGGTGGCGAGAAGATGATTCTCGGAGCAGACCTTAAGAATGGCAAGGTTGCTATCCAAGGTTGGTTAGAGGAGTCTGAGATGAGTGCCGAGGAGTTGTTTAATCTATTTATTCCACACTCTTTGAAACATATTATCTGTACCGATATATCGCGTGATGGAATGATGTGTGGTGCTGCAACTCAGCTATATCAGAGCCTTAACGCTCAATTCCCTGAGCTTAATGTGATAGCTAGTGGAGGAATCAGTAAATTCTCGGATATCGAGGAGTTGGATAGGGCTGGCGTTAGAAGTGTAATCGTTGGTAAGGCTCTCTACGAGGGTGGTATTTCATTAAAAGAGTTGGAGCAATGCTTGCAAAGAGGATAATTCCATGTCTGGATATTAAAGAGGGACAGACCGTTAAGGGTATAAATTTCTTGGGACTACAGAGTGTCGGAGACCCTGTTGAGTTGGGTGCTAAATATGCAGCCGAAGGTGCTGACGAGTTGGTCTACCTCGATATTAGTGCTACGCTTGAAGGACGTAATACCTTCACCGATTTGGTCTCACGTATCGCCGAGAGGATTAATATTCCATTTACTGTTGGAGGTGGAATTTCATCTCTACACGATGCTGAGAGGCTGTTGGGAGCAGGAGCGGATAAGATAACCGTGAATAGCTCAGCTATCGCTAATCCAGCATTGATTGATGAAATAGCCTCGAAGTATGGCTCTCAGTTTATCGTTGTGGCAATCGATGCTAAGAAGTATGATGGCAGCTGGAAGGTCTGTACACATGGTGGAAAACGCCCAACCGAGCGAGAACTATTTGCCTGGGCCCAGGAGGCTTATAGCCGTGGTGCTGGCGAGATTCTCTTCACCTCGATGGATCACGATGGAACAAAGAGCGGATATCCTTGCGAGGATTTCCTAAGACTATCGGAGCTACCTATCCCAATTATCGCATCGGGCGGAGCGGGAACTGTTCAGCATATTGCCGATGTGTTGACTCTTGGAGCAGCCGATGCAGCACTTGCAGCGAGTATTTTCCACTATAACGAGATACCAATTCCTGTGTTAAAAGCTGAGCTTAAAAAACAGGGTATAAATATAAGGTAATAAAAACTAATAACTGAAAATATGAAAAATGTATCATTTGATGATTTAAATCTATCAAAGTGTCCAGATGGACTTATCCCTGCGGTGATTCAAGATGACTCTACGCTTGAAGTTTTAATGTTGGGTTACATGAATCGTGAGGCTTACGAGAAGAGCCTTAGCGAGGGTCGTGTAACTTTCTATAGCCGTACTCGTTCGACTCTTTGGACTAAGGGCGAGACTAGCGGTAACTTCTTAAATATTAAGAGTATCCACGTTGATTGTGATGCTGATACTCTCTTGGTTCGTGTTAATCCAGTAGGGGCAACTTGCCACACAGGAGCACGTAGCTGTTTCTATCAAGAGGGTGACTCTTCGGAAGGATTTATCCGCCACCTTCAATCGGTTATCCAGGGTCGTCACGCTGCAATGCCTGAGGGTTCATACACTACTCACCTCTTTAATAAGGGAGTAAACAAAATTGCACAGAAAGTTGGTGAAGAGGCTGTCGAGACCGTTATCGAGGCAGTTGCTGGGAATAATGAGGCGATGATTTACGAGGCATCAGACCTTATCTACCACCTCCTAGTACTGCTAGAGGCAACAGGTAACTCAATCGCCGACCTAGAGGCTGAGTTGGTTAAACGCCACAAGTAGAGGGTAAATACCTATACAAAAATAGAGATGTTGATTTTTCGTCAACATCTCTATTTTTATGGTTATTATCTCTTAGAACAGGAACGAGACCTCGCTGACGATACGGTTGTTAAACACGCTGTGGGTGTTCTCGACTCTGCCCATTGAGTTGATATCTCCATACCAGGCGCCAGTTGACGAGTATTCGATGCTACAGCTCCAGTGTGGACGACGATATTTTAGTCCCACTTGGCAGCCAACAAGCTGGTCGATATCTGTCCCCGAACCGTAGATATCACCGACAATCTCCTGGTTTGCTCCAAGGTTCTTGGTGTAACCGACAAAAAGCGAAGGTATCCACTTATCACCGTATGAGATATTAAACCAGGTTGAAGAGTTGTGTATCGGGGCATAGCTCTGAGCTCCGGTGGTGGAGTCGATATCTGTTACTCCATATCCGCCCAGCATCGTTGCGTAGTCGAGAGCCGAGGCGTAGATGGTTTTAGCGGCGACGTACCACTTCTTACTTTTGTAACGCATGTGAGCCTCAGCCGATACGGCACTCAGTAGCTCCTCGACACGATAGGTCTCACCATTCATAGTAGATTCGGTGCGAGGTTGAATATTAATCATATCTGCGCCAAAGCCCAATAGCCAATTTCCACGATAGTAGTTAGCACCTAGGAAAAACTCAGGTATTCCGCTATTTACTTGATACTCAATACTCTTTCCGTTTGGTCCGTTGGATAGATATTGTAGCTGCCACAGAGCCGCTGCGATAAATTTAATGCCACTCTGGGTTTTATAGCTGTAGCATATCTGAGGAGTACGAGTAAAGGGTTGGAACGGAGCTCCCATTGTGATATTAGTGGTTAGAGGGAATACCTCGCCATAGAGTGGATGCCAGGTCTGACCCAGAACCAAACCACTGCCACTCTCCCAGTTAAGGGCGATATTAGCCTGGCGTATTCTAAGGATTGTATTTTGATTGCTGTAACCACCAAAGTCAACTTCAATCTTAGCCACACTTGTAGCTTTACCGATATTTGGGCCTGTGATATCGACTCCTAGACGAGTGATAAAGGCGAAGAATCCGCTGCTAGAGTAACCATTCAAATCCTCGCCCAGAGCATCAAGCTCTATATCCATAGGGTATAGATTGAAGATATCGTTTACCCCCGCAACACAGTCGCGACTGTTGTAGTAGAAGTCTGTACGCACAAAGCCATATACATCGAATTTATACTTCGAATCCTCGCTCTCCTGGGCTTGAATAGTCACAGACGAAAGCAGAGCGCACGACAATATAGCAGCGCGTTTGAGTAGAGATTTAAACATAGGAAATACCTTATAGTTCGACTTTAATATATTGAGCACCACACTCTTGCGCAGCTTTGATTCCGAATATAGAGTCCTCGAATATTAAGCTCTCAGCAGCCGAGACACCCTCGGCGAGCATAGCTTTATGGAAACACTCTGGAGATGGTTTACTGTTCTTAACATCAGCTCCAGTTATCACACCATCGACTAGGTCGGTTAGCTCGAAATAGCTCATAACATTCTCGATGTTGCTAGCCTGCCCGGTAGATACAATCCACACCTTACCACCTTGGTTGCGGAACGATTGAGCGAAGTTCCAAAGGGGCTGGTTTAGAGTAATAAGGTTAAAATATTTTGGGTAGATATTGATTTTCTCTCGACGTAAACCATCTATCTGATATGAATCTGTTAGACCTAACTGCCTCATAAATTCACCACACCTCATACCGAAGTAATCTTTCAAATAGGTCTCCTCATCGAGTGTTACACCCACACTAGCCAATACATCACGATAAGCACAGAAATTAGATTGACGTGTATCAACCAAAGTGCCATCAAAGTCAATAAGTAAAAGTTTGATTTTCATTGAATTAACGGTTTCTCACCAAATAAAATTAGAGAATATATTTTTTTTGTTAATACAAAGATAATAAAAAAAATTCAAAAAAAACTATAAAACCTTTTTTTTTAATTAAAAATATATATCAATTAAGAATTATGAGTTAAGAATTAAAAATTAATAACATAAATAATAATACAATTCATAATTCATAATTCATAATTTCACACGCCCTTATTAATCAAACGATTGACGACGGCTCTGGGCTATCTTCTGGATTTGTTGATACTCTTCGGGGGTTAACTCCAAGAAGAAGTAGTGTATCGGGTCGACACTCTGCTCGTTATATCTTATCTCGTAGTGGAGATGTGGCGAGAGTGATAGTCCACTATTTCCCGAAAGAGCTATGATATCACCTCTCTTAACTCTCTGTTTTTTACGTACGTTGATTGAGTTGAGGTGTTTATATATGGTTCTGTAGCCATTACCATGATTTATCGTTATGGTCTTGCCCGATGTTGAATTTAGGTTAGATGTCGCCTCGACCACTCCATCTGCTGTGGCAAAGACTCGTGTGCCTTCGGGGAGTAGATAATCGACCCCCTCGTGCATCTTCATAGTGCGATAGAAGGGATGCATACAGACCCCATAAGATGCGATTAGTTTATTTAGCGAACTATTGGCAACGGGTTGAATTGATGGGATTTTACGCGCATCAACACCTATGCTATCAACCTTTAGAATCATCTGCTTGTAGGATTGTTCAATCTGGTTGCTTAACTCTTCGAGTTGTAGGGTCTGTCTATTGAGCTCTTCGCTTAACTCACCGTTGGATAGTTCGAGAAATGCCTCCAGCTCATCTACTCTACTCTTGCGGTGAGGTGCATCTTCGAGGTCGAGAGGTGCATCGAACATATTTCTAAACATAAGGCTATCTCGCTCGGATACGTAGTTTAGAACAACCTCTAGCGTGTCGTATCTCGCAAGCAACATCATATACTCATCTTCGAGCTGGTTTATCGAGTTTCGACTCCTACTCTCTAGGCTAGTGTCGAAGTAGGTTGAGTATGTTACGTAGTATATAACAGCGAAGAGAATCCACAACACTCCACGTAATACTCTACGAGTAAAACGCCTTCTACGCTCTTTTCGCTGACGTAGAGTGATATATCGACTGCGAGCCCTCTCGCTCCTGTTTTTATTCGATAATTTCATAGTTGGCATCTATGAGTCGGTTAGTAATATCTTCATACTCCTCGTTTGTCATATATCTATCGAAGTAGTTGATAGGGTTCACTGGGCGATTGTTGTAGATAACCTCGTAGTGGATATGTACCCCTGTTGAGCCTCCTGTGTTGCCAGCCTCGCCGATTACATCGCCACGTTTGACACTATCCCCAACGCTCACTAAACGGCGACTAAGGTGGGCATAACGAGTTTTATAACCATAACCGTGATTAATAAGTAACATCTGCCCATATCCGCTACGGCGATAACCCATCTCGCTCTTCTCGACAACTCCATTAGCGGTTACGTAGATTGCATCTCCTTTATTACAGTTCAAGTCGACACCCTTGTGTAGAATATATCTCTTATATATAGGGTGAAGTCGCATACCAAAAGCACTAATATTACCCTTAAATTTACTCCTATTGATAGGCCATATCGCAGGGATAGCAGCCGAAACCCTCTCTTTATCTGCAATAAATAGGTCGAGCTGGTCGAACGATATAGAGTTGCGATATATCCCCTTGGCTAGCATATCTAAATCACTCCACGCCTCTCTCATCTTCAAACCATAATCGTCGTTTGGCAGGAAGTTATATCTCGAATCGGGATATGGTTCATATATCTGTGCAATACGTAGTGAATCGACTCCGAAGATGCCTCTATATAGCTCATTATCACGAGCTTTAATCTCCTCGACGCTACTCCTCGTTGCATGGATTCTCTCCTCTAAGATTTCATATTTAGCAAGAATCTCTTTATGTTGAATAGAGAGTAAGTAGAGCTTTGGAGTGTAGAAGAAATGAGTAAATATGAAGTTGACTATAATCACTATAATAACGCCTATTACAAAGCCTCTAAGCCTCTTAGAGAGGTTCTTATTGTTATTTTGTTGACTCTGCATATCAGCTCTAAAGATAGGGTAGTGAATAAAAGTTACTGCGTTTGTTAAAAAATCTTATTAGTTTGGTGCAAAATTAGTTTAAAATGTCTAATTTTGCAAGCTGAAAGTGTAAATAAGCTAATATATATGGAATCATCTAAAATTCGTCAACTATTTCTTGACTTCTTTGCTGGCAAAGAGCACTCAATAGTTTCATCTGCTCCGATGGTGGTAAAGGGCGATCCGACTCTAATGTTCACCAATGCTGGAATGAACCAATTTAAGGATATCTTCTTGGGAGATGCCGAGCGTAAATCACCACGTGTAGCCGATACTCAAAAGTGTTTGAGGGTTTCGGGTAAACATAACGACTTGGAGGAGGTAGGTCGTGATACCTATCACCACACTATGTTCGAGATGCTTGGTAACTGGTCGTTTGGCGACTACTTCAAAGCCGAGGCTGTTGATTGGGCTTGGGAGCTGCTAGTCAATGTCTATGGAATGGACAAGGATAGAATCTACGCTACGGTATTCGAAGGTAGCCAGGAGGATGGTGTTTCATTTGATAAAGAGGCGTATGATTTATGGAGTAAATATCTCCCTGAGAGCCATATTATAAGTGGAAATAAGAAGGATAATTTCTGGGAGATGGGCGACACTGGACCCTGTGGACCGTGTAGTGAAGTGCACTACGATCTGCGTAGCGATGAGGAGCGTGCCCAGACGCCAGGCGAACAACTTGTAAACAGAGACCACCACCTGGTTATCGAGATTTGGAACTTGGTATTTATGCAGTTCAACCGCAAGGCTAATGGTTCTCTGGTTGAGTTGCCAGCTAAGAGTGTCGATACTGGAATGGGATTCGAGAGGCTGTGTATGATTCTTCAAGATAAGCAGAGTAATTACGATACCGATATATTCACTCCAACAATCTCACGTCTGGCGTCGATGTCGGGTAAGAGCTACGGAGCGGAGCAGATGAGCGATATCGCTATGCGAGTTGTGGCAGACCACCTGCGAGCTATAGCCTTCTCGATAGCCGATGGACAGCTGCCTTCGAACGTTAAGGCGGGATATGTAATACGTCGAATATTGCGTCGTGCGGTGCGTTACGGATATACCTATCTATCGTTAAACGAACCATTTATGTTCCGCCTGGTTGATGGTCTAGTGGCTCAGATGGGTTCTCAATTCCCTGAGTTGAAGGCTCAGCAAAAACTTATCGAGAAGGTTATCGAGGAGGAGGAGTCATCATTCTTGCGTACCTTGGCTACGGGAATTAACCTGTTGGATAAAGTTATAGCTGAGTGTAAAGGTGAGATTTCAGGCAAAGATGCTTTCCTACTCTACGACACTTATGGATTCCCAATCGACCTCACCGAGCTTATCGCCAAAGAGCAGGGTGTCGATGTAGATATCAAGGCGTTCGAGGTTGAGTTACAGGCTCAAAAGGAGCGTTCACGTAATGCCGCAGCGGTCGAGACTGATGATTGGTGCGAGCTAATCTCAATCAAACAGAGCGAGTTTGTGGGTTATGACAACTTCGAGGCTGATTCAAAGGTGGCACGCTATCGCTCGGTAACATCTAAGGGTAAGACTCGCTACCAGATAGTTCTCGACCAAACTCCATTCTATGGCAACTCAGGAGGTCAAACAGGTGATGTTGGCGAGTTGATTTTTGACGGAGAGGTTATCACCGTTGTAAATACCGAGAAGGAGAATGGACAGACGATTCATATCGTTGAGAAGTTACCAACGAATGTTGAGGCGGGATGTCGTGCGTGTGTGAATGTCGAGAAACGACTTCAGTCAGCCAATAACCACACTGCAACTCACCTTCTTCACAAGGCTTTGCGTGAGGTGTTGGGTGAGCATGTTGAGCAGAAGGGTTCACAAGTTACTCCATCTTCTCTACGTTTTGACTTCGCTCACTTCCAGAAGGTTACCTCGGAGGAGTTGCGTGAGGTTGAGCTAAGGGTTAACGCTGCAATTCGTGCAAATTCACCACTTGATGAGAATAGAGCAGCGACAATGCAACAGGCTCAGGAGTGTGGTGCAACGATGTTATTTGGTGAGAAGTATGGCGATTTAGTTCGTATCATTCGCTTTGGCGAATCTGTGGAGTTGTGTGGAGGTACTCACTCTTCAGCTACAGGAAATATCGGTCTATTCAGAATATGTTCCGAGAGTGCAATCTCAGCGGGTGTTCGTCGTATCGAGGCGGTTACTGGCGAGGTAGCTATGAATATGTCCTATGTTGCGGAGGATTTGATGAAGTCGATATCTGAGGTTTTGAACTCACCTCAGCAGCTAACAGCGATAAAGAAACTCCTCGACAGCAACGCAGCACTATCTTCGGAGGTTGAGCAGATGCGTCGCGATAGTGTTATGAATCTGGCAGATAAGCTACTCTCAGAGATTGAGCCTGTTGACGGAGTGGTTTTGGTATCACGAATTATCTCTCAAAATGGAGAGTTCGTCAAGGAGCTTGCTCACGCTATGCGTGCTAAGTGTAGTAATCTGGTGATGGTTCTAGGTTCAGACTTTGGTGGTAAACCATCGTTGGTTGTGGCTATTGGCTCGGATATTGAGGCTAAGGGCATTAGTGCTGGTGATACGGTTCGTGAAGCTGCAAAATTGATGCAAGGTGGCGGTGGCGGTCAAAAGTCATTCGCTACGGCGGGAGGCAAAAACTTAGATGGTCTTGGCGCAGCAGTTGAGAGGGCAAAAGAGTTGATTTTAAGTAAATTATAATAACATACAAAATATTATGAACAAGGTTTTATTGATGATTCTCGATGGTTGGGGATTAGGAAATAAGGGTGAGGGAGATGTAATCTACCAGATGCACCCAGAGTATATGGAGTCGTTGATGACGAAATATCCAACAGCGGAACTTCGCACCGATGGCGAAAATGTCGGTCTGCCTCAGGGGCAGATGGGAAACTCGGAGGTGGGACACCTTAATATTGGTGCAGGACGTGTTGTCTACCAAGATTTGGTGAAGATTAACCGCGCTTGTGCCGACAACTCAATCATGGAGAATGTCGAGATTGTTAAGGCTTTTGAGTACGCTAAGAGCAATGGAGTGAATGTTCACTTTATGGGCCTTCTCTCGGATGGTGGAGTACACTCATCACTAGAGCACCTCTTTAAGTTGTGTGATGTATCGAAACATTTCGGTATCGAGAACACATTTATCCACTGCTTTATGGATGGTCGTGATACCGACCCACGTAGCGGAAAGGGTTTTGTTGAGGCTATTGAGGCTCACACTCAAAAGTCAACAGGTGTTGTCGCATCGGTCGTAGGTCGTTACTACGCAATGGATCGTGACAAACGTTGGGAGCGTGTTAAGATTGCTTACGACCTATTGGTTAAGGGCGAGGGCGCAGCTTCAAGTGACTTGGCAGCAAGTGTTCAAGCGTCGTACGACGAGGGTGTGACTGATGAGTTTATCAATCCACTATTCAAGGCCGACGCTGAGGGTAATGCAGTTGGACGTATCGCCGAAGGTGATATGGTTATCTTCTTCAACTACCGTAACGACCGTGCTAAGGAGCTAACGATGGTTCTAACTCAGGAGGATATGCCATCTGAGGGTATGTCGACACTTCCACTCTACTACTGTACAATGACCCCTTACGACGCTAAGTTCCAAGGTCTACATATCATCTTCGATAAGGCTAACGTAGCCAACACATTGGGTGAGTATGTTGCAGCAAAGGGTTTGAAACAACTTCGTATTGCCGAGACTGAGAAGTATGCACACGTTACCTTCTTCCTCAATGGAGGTCGTGAGGCTGAGTTCGAGGGTGAGGATAGAATTTTGGTATCATCTCCAAAGGTTGCAACCTATGACCTTCAACCTGAAATGAGTGCATTTGAGGTTAAGGATAAGTTGGTCGCAGCTCTAGGTGAGAGGAAGTATGACTTTATCTGTCTTAACTTCGCTAATGGCGATATGGTGGGACACACTGGAATCTACGAGGCTATTCAGAAGGCAATCGCAGCGGTAGACCAGAGTGTCGAGGCAGTTGTCGAGGCGGCTAAGGCTAATGGATATGAGGTTGTTATCATCGCCGACCATGGTAATGCAGATAACGCAATCAATAAAGATGGCTCAGCTAATACGGCTCACTCGTTGAACCCAGTACCTATTATCGTTGTATCGGATAGAGTCAAAGAGGTTAAGAGTGGTATCTTGGCAGACGTTGCACCAACGGTACTATCGTTGATGGGTCTTGACTCTCCTGAGGATATGAGCGGAGAGGTGTTGGTGACACTTTAAATCAAGAATATTATAGAATAGAAGAGGGTAGCTTTTGGCTACCCTCTTCTATTTCTATGGTATATATAGCTCGCCTCGACACTTGAGCAGTCGAGTGTAGGCGGTGCGCTCTTTACGCTTAGCGCCACACATATCGCTCATTGCCTTCTGCCATATAGCTTGCGATTCGAGGTAGTCAGCGATGCTCTCCATGCCAACATCGTAGTGGTTTCGACTAAGGCGCATATTCTCCTCAGCTTGCGCTACGGCTTGTTTGGTTAACTCCACTTCGAGCAGTGACTCATTATAGTTATTTATCGCCTGCATCAGCTCCAGCTGCATCTGCTGGGTGAGGTCTTTCATCTGATTATTTGCGATATTGATATCGTGTTGCTTAGCCGACACCTTGCGACGACCCTCTCCCCAGTGGAATATCGGGATTGAGAGTATAACACCTCCTGTGAAAGAGCCGCTGTTGAGCAGTTTCGTATCGTTGAGAGTGACTCCATTAGTGTAGCCGTATGAGGCGATAGCCGACACCGAAGGAAGGAAGTCGCTACGTGTAATCTTCATATCCAACTCCTTAGCCTCAATCTGCTTTTCGAGCATAGTGTACTCTGGTCGAGCTGTTACGTCGAGTGACATATCGGTAACCATAAGCCCCTGAACCAATGGGTCGATAGGGGTGATTTGCGAGGTAGTTATGGGTAGACCAATAAGGTAACAGAGGTTCATGCGCGATAGGTTAACTCCGTTCCTTGCCCTCTGTGTAAGGAGCTTTGCCTCGTTGAGGCGAACCGTAACTTTCATTACATCGTTGCGATTAATCATCCCCTCTTGCATACCTTTATGCGATACTCGATAGAACTCCTCGACCACAGCTTGATACCTCTCAGCACTTTTCAACACCTCCTCCAACTCGATAAGTTGGTAGAATGCGTTATCTACTCGCTCCAACACCTCAGCCTCGCTCTGCAACTTCTCTAGGTTCGAGACCTCGACACCCAGTTTCGCGAGCTTTACTGCGCTACTAATCTTGCCACCTGTGTATATTGGTTGGGTCATCACCGCACTTGCTCCAAACAGAGAGCCAACCTCTAGTTCATACTCCTGGTCGGGCATATATGCAAACGATGATGAGTCCATCACTCCATTGACAAATATTGGTAGGTATCCTCCCGTAATGCTCTGCGAGAAGGATGTTGTTGAGTAGAGGTATCCACCCCTTACCGAGAAGTCGGGGAAGTAGTTGGCTCTATACGCCGCAACTAAATCTTCGGATAGCATCACCTTCTCGACGCTCGATTTGAGGTTGTAGTTGCTCTCGATAGCCATCTCTCGACACTCCTCTATCGATAACTCTCGACCGCTCTGCCCATAGGCGACACCCACAGAGGTAGCCAGAGCAAAGAGTAATATTTTTATATAGTGTTTCATTACCTTATTTCTATTTTAAATAGTATTGAGTAGAGTATTGGTATGTATATCAACGTTATAAGCGTTCCGAAGAAGAGTCCACCCATTATTGTTGCAGCCAGTGAGCCGAACATAGCATCGGGGAGTAGTGGTATCATACCCAGAATAGTTGTGAGTGATGCCATCATCACAGGGCGGAATCGACTATCCGAACTCTCGACCAGAGCAAGGAAAGGCTCTTTACCGCTCTTAATCTGAGCATTAATCTCATCCATTAGAACCACTCCATTCTTTATCATCATACCGATAAGTCCCAACATACCACAGATTGCAACAAATCCGAATGGTAGACCCGAAATCCACACTCCAAGGATAGCACCAACAAAGAGTAGAGGTACGCATATCATAATGATAAGTGGTTTGCGGTAATCCTTGAATAGCATAATCAATATGCCAATCATCAAGATGATAGATAACGGAAGGTTCGCCATAAGATACTTCAGTGAGTTATTCTTGGTCTCGACCTCACCCTGCCATGTTAGAGAGTAACCTTCGGGTAGAGCGATAGCCTCGATAGCCTCAACTATTTGCTGGCGAGCATCCTCAGCTCCCACAGATGGGATATTGTTACCCTGAGCACGCATAGCACGTTGTCCGTTATATCGAATGATAATAGGGTCCTCCCACTTCACCTCGACGCCATCTATCACCTGGCTCAGAGGCGTAGTGGCTAGTGCCGATGCGATTACCTCCTCGGATGATGTAGCTCCTGTGATGATTCCCTCTATAGTACTAGGGTTAAGGATGTTAGATGATGGAATCATCGAGAATATCGGGGTTGTTGTAAGGTTTGAGATAGGATTTCCATCCTTATCCAGGTTCTTTATTATAATGCTCTCCCTCTCAACTCCATCATAGACATTACCTATCGGAAGTCCCTCTGTTGAGGCTAGCAGCGAGATAGCAACATCTTGACGACTCAATCCCACCTGGCGAGCTGCCGCCTGGTTATAATCAATATCGAGAGTTGGAACTTTGCGCTCCCAGTCCGAAGTGACGAGCATAATCTTGTCGCAATCATCCATTATCTGCTGCGCTTGATGGGTGAGTGAACGTAGAACATCGGGATCAGCACCTGAAAAGGTCACCTCGATAGGGTATTTATTATACATCAAGTTGTAGCGTTTAACCCTAACATACGCCTGAGGGTAGTTCTCGCTGAGGTATTGTTGTATTTCAGGTATCGCCTCGACAAGCACTTTGTTGTCGACAAAATCGACGATAACATCTCCGTACGATAGTGCAGGGGTTGCGATACTACGCACCAAGTTATACCTACTCGGAGTTGCTCCAACAGAGGTGGTTACATGGGTGATATCCTCTCGCGATAGAAGGTACTCGGCAATCGAGTCGAGGTCTCTGTCGGTCTGCTGCGAGGAGTTACTTGCGTGGAGTTTATACTCTATATAGAGCTGATTGTATGTCAAGTCGGGGAAGAAACTCTGTGGTAACTTCTTGAATATTACACCACTCACTGCAACCAGGAGAAGCGATGATAGTATCATCACCCTTCTGTGACGCAGAGTCCAGAGTAGAGTGATATTTACTGCACGTTGAGTAAAGCTCTTCTTATCACCTCTAGTGGATAATTTCTCAGGGGTTAGCATACGCTTAGCCTGGAGCGGAACCATAGTTAGAGATAGCACCCAGCTTAAAATCAGAGATACTGCCAAGACCATAAATAGGTCGCGAACATATACTCCAGCCGTGTCGGGCGAGAGGAATAGTGGCAGGAATGCAATGATTGCGATAAGCGTAGCACCCAACAAAGGCATCGCTGTTTTACGACCAATCTCACTGAGTGCACGTGAGCGAAGCATCCCTTTTTTGGTGTCAATCAATATTCCATCGACTATCACAATAGCGTTGTCGACAAGCATACCCATCGCTAGAACGAACGCTGCGAGTGATACACGTTGTAGCGTTCCATCAAACATATTAAGGAATAGTATTGAGCCTAAAACGGTGACTAGCAGGGTAGTACCTAGCAAGACTCCACTTCTGAAACCCATCGCAAACATCAGGACGATAACCACAATAGCAATCGAACCTATCAGATTTAGCACGAAGGTGTTGATGGCATTCTCGACCTTTTCGGGTTGGAAAAATACCTTGTGACACTCGATACCCACAGGGAGTCTATTCTGCTCCAGGTGTTCAATCTCCGCCTCGACAGCTGCTCCAATCTTGGTTATATCTGTCCCTTCGAGAGCCGAAATTGAGATTCCGATGGCTGGTTTTCTATCGTAGTAGAGTGCGTTGCGCATAGGTTCGCTATAGCCTCGCTCGATAGTGGCGATATCACCAAGGCGGATTTGGTCGTCTTCGTGACCTTGGATAATCAACCTCTCGATGTCGCTGATATTCTCATACTTATCACCTAGGTCGACTCTGATACGCTGCTCTCCGCTATTGAGATAACCTGAGTAGAGCGTCTGATTTTGACCGATAACTGTCTGAATAATCTCAGCGGGCGAGATACCTAAGTTCGCAGCTCTATCCTCGTAGATAGATATCTCGACGGTAGGTTTCATCTCGCCATAGAGCGAGATATTTGATATGCCATCAACCCTTTGAAGGGTGCTTTTAACTAGCTCTGCGTAGTCGCTAAGCTCCTCGTAGCTGTAGCCATCCGAAGTTAGCGCAAAGAACATTCCATACACCTCGCCATAGCTATCGACAACCATGCTCGAAGCTCCATCGGGAAGTGAACGTTGAGCATCCGACACCTTGTGGCGCAACATATCCCAACACTGCTTAATCTCATCGTCGGGGGTGGTTGTGAGTAGGTTAACCGTGATAATTGATAAATCAGCCGAGGAGTAGCTATCTAATCCCTTGATTCCCGACATCTGATATATAGCCTTCTCTAGAGGGTCGGTAACCTGTAGCTCAACCTCGTGAGGCGAAGCACCAGGGTAGGTGGTGACAACTATTGCCTGTTTTACTGTGATGGCAGGGTCTTCGAGTTTACTCATATCGACATAGGCTAAAACACCGCCTACAACCAATATAGCTATGAAGTAGTAGATTAGCTTACTGTTTGCTAATGCCCATTTACTAATATTCATGCGAATTAAAATTATTCGTTCTCTATAAAATATTACCTACATTAGACTTTGATGGTCTCTCAAGAGGCTCGACTCTCTCTGCGCTCTTTAGGCGGCTAACACCTGCGGTTATAACCATCTCGCCGGGTGTTAATCCGCTCTTAATCACCACACGTCCATCACCTCGTAGCTCCTCGATGGTGACGCCTCGAAGCTGAGCTTGATTACCTTCGATTAACCAGACCGAGCTCTCGCCATTATGTTCAACGAGTGCTGAGGCTGGGATGATAGTAAGGTCGCTATCCTCCTGGTTAAACTCCAAGGATACCATTGCCGAAACACCCAATGGAGGGTAGACTCCATCGTTGGAAACCACTCTGAATCGAGCTTGGTAGAGCTGATTGAGGTTAGCTTTATGAGTTATACCTATAAGGTTAAGTTCAAAATCGCCCTGCTCGATATTCGATATCGATGCGCTAGCTGAGAGCAGGTTATCTCGACGTAGATACTCCACAACGGGTATATTCACAATAACCTCAGGCGATGAAGCGTCGATAAACGAAACCACTGCTCGCCCTGCTGAGACTGCCTCACCTTGGCGGAAGTTGATTTTCTGGATGTAACCACTGAAAGGCGCTCTTAGCTGAGTATCTTCATAGGCGTTACGATGTGCCTCTAACTTGGCGGTAATCTGCTCTAGAGCACTGGTCGCTTTGTCGTAGTCGTTTTGAGTAACGCTCTGACTCTCGTAGAGCGAAATAACCCTTTTCGCCTCAGCCTCTATCGCGTTAAATTCAGCTTGTGTTGCGTCGAGCTGGAGTTTGTAGTCGCGATTATCCATTATGGCGATAACGCTACCTTTTTTAACAAAGTCACCCTCTTCGACAGCGATACGCTCGATAATTCCAGCGATTCTGAATGATAGGTTAACATCGCTAGCAGCCACAACCTTGGCTGGATATAGCGAGTTGGAAGGTTTATCGGTAAATGATTGTACCTCCTGGCACTTTACTCTTTTAGTGCTCTGAGTCGTAGAGCTTGTAGCTCCACCACAAGATACCACTCCAAAAATGACAAATAAAAGTAGAGATATTTTGATTACACCTCTCATCGTAGTAGTTTTAATTATGTTATATTTTACTGTTAAAATTCTACTCTATTGAACTTTTTGCCACAAAGATACAAAAAAAATGTAAGAGTAGGGAATTTGGGGCAACATAGTTGAAAAAGAGTTGGTTTTGAGATTTTGGGTAGGTGGCGTTAGGTCAGGATAGTTCATTGGAACGTCAAGT
>JBCQSY010000022.1:0-29003 GCA_047178865.1 Rikenellaceae bacterium | reverse complement strand
ATTTGCTTTAATTACAATGTAAAGATAGTGATAATTTACTGAATTACAAAGACTTAATTTTTAGAAGTCCCCTTATGTTATATTTTACTGTTAAAATTCTACTCTATTGAACTTTATCCCACAAAGTTATATCTTTTTTGTGGAATTAGCAAACAGCGCAAAAAAAAGAGTGTTGCTTCGCTCGATATTCTCAAAGCGAAATAACACCCTTTAATTAAGTAAGAGTTTAAATTACTCTTTGAACTTCGCCTTTAGGAACTCACGGTTCAAACGTGCGATATGACCGATAGATATCTTCTTAGGGCATTGAGCCTCACAAGCACGAGTGTTGGTACAGTTACCAAAACCCAACTCATCCATCTTAGCTACCATCGCTTTGGCACGACGAGCACCCTCAACACGACCCTGTGGAAGTTTAGCAAGTGACGATACACGAGCTGCAACAAACAACATCGCCGATCCATTCTTACAAGTTGCCGCACAAGCTCCACAACCTACACATGCCGCAGCATCCATACTCTCCTCAGCATCCGCCTGAGCGATAGGTATTGAGTTTGCATCAGGCACTGCGCCAGTACGAACTGAGATGTAACCTCCCGCTTGAAGAATCTCATCATAAGCGTAGCGATTAACCACAAGGTCCTTGATTACAGGGAAAGCCGCAGAACGCCATGGCTCGATAGTGATAGTCTCACCATCCTTGAATTTACGCATATACATCTGACATGTAGTAACGCCTCTCTCTGGGCCGTGAGCCTCACCATTGATATGGAGTGAACACATACCGCAGATACCCTCACGACAGTCGTGGTCGAAAGCGATAGGCTCAACGCCTTGGTGAATCAAGTCATTATTTAGGATATCGAGGGTCTCCAAAAATGATGTATCAGCAGAGATTCCCTTAACTGGATACTCAACAAATGCCCCCTTGCTCTTAGCGTCCTTTTGACGCCATATTTTCAATATAAAATCCATTTTTTTGAAGTATTAAAAATGTAACGTCTTAATCTTTGTAGTTACGTTGTGCTGGCTTAACAAACTCGTAGTTAAGCATCTCCTTATGTAGCACTGGCGCTGTGTCAGCTCCTTGGTACTCCCATACGGCAGCATAAACGAAGTTCTCGTCATCACGAAGTGCCTCACCCTCCTCGGTCTGGTACTCCTCGCGGAAGTGACCTCCACAAGACTCCTCACGGTTGAGTGCGTCGCGTGCCATAAGCTCACTTAGCTCAAGGAAGTCGACAAGGCGCAACGCCTTCTCAAGGTCTTGGTTGAAACTATTAGGCTCACCCATAACCTTAACATCCTTCCAGAACTCCTTGCGTAGAGCTGAAATCTCGCTGATAGCTCTCTCCAACGACTCCTTAGTTCGTCCCATACCAACATTATCCCACATGATGTTACCCAGCTTCTTGTGGATATCGTCGACACTCTGCTCTCCCTTGATAGAGTACAACTTAGCAATCTTCTCGCGAACCTCTAACTCAGCCATATCGAAGGCTGCGGTTGAAGTCGATACCTTAGGCTCTTGAATCTTTTTAGCCAAGAAGTCACCTATAGTATATGGAAGAACGAAGTAACCATCCGCTAGACCCTGCATAAGAGCTGATGCTCCAAGGCGGTTTGCTCCGTGGTCTGAGAAGTTAGCCTCACCGATAGCGTACAATCCAGGAACTGTAGTCATCAAGTTGTAGTCAACCCAAGTGCCACCCATTGTGTAGTGAACCGCTGGGAAAATCATCATTGGCTCATCGTAAGGGATGGTGTCGGTAATCTCCTCATACATATCGAATAGGTTACCATATCTCTGCTCGATAACCTTACGACCCAAACGCTCGATAGCTGTCTTAAAGTCGAGGAATACAGCAAGACCTGTCTTGTTTACTCCATAACCTGCATCACAACGCTCCTTAGCCGCACGCGATGCAACATCACGTGGTACGAGGTTACCAAACGCAGGGTAACGATGCTCTAGATAGTAATCTCTATCCTCCTCGGCAATCTGCGAAGGTTTCAATGTTCCCTCACGAAGTGCCTTAACATCCTCTATATTCTTAGGAACCCAGATACGACCATCATTACGAAGTGACTCCGACATCAAAGTTAGCTTCGACTGTTGGTCGCCGTTAACTGGGATACATGTTGGGTGAATCTGAGTGAAACATGGGTTTGCAAAGGCAGCACCTTTACGGTAACATTGGAATGCAGCTGAACCATTCGAGTTCATAGCATTTGTCGATAGGAAGAATACGTTACCATATCCACCCGTTGCGATAACTACAGCGTGAGCTCCGAAACGCTCAATCTCACCTGTTACCAAGTTACGAGTGATAATTCCCTTAGCCTCGCCATTATCGACTACTACATCCAACATCTCGTGACGTGGGTAGCTAGTAACCGAACCACGAGCTACCTCTTTGTTGAGTGCTGAGTATGCACCAAGAAGAAGCTGCTGACCGGTCTGACCACGTGCGTAGAAGGTACGTGATACCTGAGCACCACCAAATGAGCGGTTATCTAGTAGACCACCATACTCACGAGCGAAAGGTACACCCTGTCCAACACACTGGTCGATGATAAGGTTCGCAACCTCAGCCATACGATATACGTTAGCCTCACGTGCACGGTAGTCACCACCCTTGATAGTGTCGTAGAATAGACGATAAACTGAGTCGTTATCGTTCTGATAGTTCTTTGCTGCGTTGATACCACCCTGTGCTGCGATAGAGTGAGCACGACGTGGTGAATCTGAGATACAGAATATCTTAACATTGTAACCCATCTCGCCAAGAGCAGCAGCAGCTGATGCGCCACCAAGACCAGTACCTACAATGATAATATCTAATTTACGCTTATTCGCAGGGCTAACAACCTTGATTGCAGCCTTGTGATTAGTCCACTTCTGTGCTAATTCGCCAGCAGGGACCTTTGATTCTAATTTAAAAGCCATATCTTTTATATTTTTATTTTCTTAATCAAAAAAAGTCCTAGCAACACGCTACGCAGAAGTTAGAGCTAACAAATGCGTAGATAACAACAGCTGCAAAACCTAGGAAGATAAGGGTAGCAACAGCTGTTGATACCACCTTCAAACGTGGATACCACACATCATTTGCAACGCCTACACTCTGTAGCATACTCCACACTCCGTGAGTTAGGTGAAACCACAAACCTGCGAACCATACCAAGTAGATAACTACATTGTACCACTGTGAGAAGGTGTGTTTGATGATACCAGCACCATCTGTTGGGTCGAACTCAGCGTGAACGTGAACACCCATACCGTGTAGAATCTCTACAAGCTGCATCTTGCTCCAGAAGTGACAAAGGTGAATCAAAAGACCTCCTAATACAACCCAACCAAGAACAAGCATATTCTTAGAATTCCACTCAACACCAGGCTCGTTAACGGTAACAGCGTAGCGGATATTACCACGAGCTGCATAGTTGTTACGAGTCAAAATCAATGCGTAGATAAAGTGAACAAGCACTAGCACTGCCAAACCAGCCGTAGCGATTAGAGCATACCAGTTAGCACCCAAAAAGGCACAAATTGCATTGTAAGCCTCACCGCTGAAGATTGCAGCAAGGTTCATCGACATGTGAAAGACGACGAAGAGTACCAAGGCCATGCCTGATAGACTCATCACCAATTTCTTTCCAATCGAAGAATTAATTAGATAAGAGCACATAATTTTTTGTTTTGTTAAAATATATAGTTAGAAATATTCCGATATATACACACCATTTACGCCACAAATATAGCGATTGTTTATTAATTCACAGCATTTTTTCTGTAAAAATTTTAATTATTCAGTGATTTTTTGTGTGATACTCTCACTATTAGCAATTTGCCTCGCTACTCTTGTCTACTTGGGCTACTCCGGTGAATGCCAAGAGCAGCGTCATCAAGGGCGATAACCAGCAGAAAAAGGCGAATGGAAGGTAGCTAAGAGTAGCAACTCCGAGCACTGCTGCCTGGGTTGCACCACACGTGTTCCACGGAATTAGTGGTGATGTGGCGGTGGCTGAATCTTCGAGTGTACGGCTCAGTAGAGTGTCGCTATATCCACGACTTCGATATGCCCAGTTGAACATCTTGCCTGGGACTATTATAGATATGTATTGGTCGCTGGTTGTAAGGTTCGAGATGATACAGCTAGCCGAAGTGGCCGCAACCATCGCAGGGCGTGAGGATACTCTATGTAGTATAGCTCCGGTGATTCGCTCTAGGAAGTGTCCCGCCTCCATCACTCCTGCGAATATCATAGATGCGATGATTAGCCATATAGTATCTAACATTCCCGCCATACCACGAGTCGAGAGTAGATTGTCGATGGTATCAACGCCGCTCTGAGGCGATATTGAGCCATACATCATTCGACTCAATATATCATAATACTCTCTCGCTGAGAGAGCCTCACCGCCGTTGAGTAAGAGGAGTAGGTTGCCTTGAAATATTGCGGCACTAGCAACACCCAATAGTGAGCCAATCATCAGCACTGGTACTGCGGGTACTCCCTTGACTATCATTGTGATAACTGCGATGGGGATAAGCAGAAACCATATCGAGATGCAGTAGAGGTCGTCGATGTTCTCTTGGAATAGATTCATCGATGATGATATATCGACACTGTTCACACCCTTTACACCCATTATGGTAAAAATTACTAACGACACAAGGATTGAAGGCACTGTCGTGCGCATCATAAAGCGGATATGTCTAAAGATATCGACCTGAGCCGCTGTTGCCGCTAGGTTGGTAGTGTCGGATAGTGGTGATACCTTATCGCCAAAGTACGCTCCTGAGATTATCGCTCCTGCGCTCCATGCTGGTGAAAATCCTAGTGCCTCGCCAATGGCTATGAGTGCCACTCCGACCGTTGCGATAGTCGACCACGAGCTGCCCGTAGCAACCGACACTATGGCGGTGATTACAACCGTGGCGACAAGGAAGTATTCGGGGCGGAGAATATCCAATCCGTAATATATCATCGTTGGGATAATTCCACCGCTCATCCACGCTCCCGATAGCATACCTACCATTAATAATATAAGTATAGCCAGCACGGAGGTGTTTATAGCGTGAGATATCCCCTTCAATATCGCATCCCACTTCACCCCATTATACATCGCGAAAACTCCAGCTATGAACGCTGCGAGCAGCAACGATAGCTGATTTGCACCCGACATAGGGTTGTCGGGGGTGATAAATACATTAGACATAACCAGTAGCAACAGAGTTACTACTGGTATGATAGATTGTATTAGGGTTGGCGTTCTCAACCTTATATATAGTTTGAAAGAATATTCGTTGTTTGAGTAATTGCGGAGTGGAAAACTACTGGCTTTTCCTTTTATTTTCTTACCCCTCCCCTTAATCCTCTCCCTTGGGGAGGGGACTTTGGGTCGCGTTGCTCCTTATTTGGGGCGAATTTGCCGTTTAATTCTTTAGATTAAAAAATATTAGCCTTGATTAGCTCTACAGCATCCAACTTCTCCCATCCGTAGAACTCAACTTTGCGCATAGACTTCACTCCGTTTTGAACCATCTCAACCTCCTTGGTGTATGGTCTATTTCCGAAGTGTCCGTAAGCCGCAGTTGGTAGGAATATTGGTTTTTTCAATCCGAACTTCTCGACGATAGCCGCAGGGCGTAGGTCGAATAGTTGAGAGACTTTATCTGCAATCTGCTCCTCGCTAAGCGAAGTGTGGTTTGTGCCATAGGTTGTTACATAGACCGAGAGAGGTTGTGCGATACCGATAGCGTAGCTTAGCTGCACCAAAACCTCATCTGCAACCCCTGCTGCCACCAAGTTCTTGGCGATATGACGTGCTGCGTAGGCTGCCGAGCGGTCGACCTTCGAAGAGTCCTTTCCCGAAAAAGCACCACCTCCGTGAGCACCACGACCTCCGTATGTGTCGACGATGATTTTACGACCCGTAAGACCTGTATCTCCGTGAGGTCCTCCGATAACAAATTTGCCTGTTGGGTTGACGTGTAGGATATAGTCATCCGAGATAAGCTCAGCGAGCTTGTCGCCAGCTCTCTGCAAACGAGTCTTAACACGAGGTAGGAGAATCTCCTTAACATCACTCTTGATTTGAGCCTGCATCTTAGCCTCAGCCTCTTTCTCGCTTAGAGAGTCGCTAGGTAGGATAAACTCGTCGTGCTGAGTCGATACAACAATGGTGTGTAGTTTCTCTGGGTGGTTTCCCTCACCATACTCTATTGTCACCTGGCTCTTAGAGTCGGGGCGTAGATATGTCATTACCTCGCCCTGCTCGCGAATAGCGGATAGCTCCTTTAAGATAACGTGCGAAAGGGTTAGTGTTGCAGGCATTAGCTCAAGGGTTTCGTTTGTTGCATAACCAAACATAATACCTTGGTCGCCAGCACCTTGTTCCTCGACAGATTCTCTAACAACACCTTGGTTGATATCCGAAGATTGTTCGTGAATTGCCGAGATAACACCACACGAATTTCCATCGAATTGGTACTCGCTACGGTTATATCCGATTGAGTTGATAACTGAGCGTGTGATGCTCTGAACATCGACATAAGCAGAGGATTTAACCTCGCCCGATACCACCACTAATCCTGTGGTACATAGTGTCTCGCATGCCACCTTAGATTCGGGGTCGTGACGTAGAAATTCGTCGAGAATTGCATCTGAAATTTGATCTGAAACTTTATCAGGGTGTCCTGCTGAAACAGACTCTGATGTGAATAGTACTCCCATTGTATTAATTTTTTAATTATTAACGAAATTAAGAGGGAGTGCATGAAGTGTGCTAAATCATCACTAGATGAGCTGTTGGTTGCACCTGTTTTAGCAATTTTTTAGAGCTAGAATCCCAGGCTCTTCATGTGGTTGCAATCAGTCAAATCCCTCCACAAAACCATTGATGCTGAAAAAAGCCACTTGTAAAATTGGACTATTTTTCACTTATCGGATGCAAAGATAGATTTAATTTTTGAAAATTCAAAAAGTTTGACTACCTTTGTGTGTTAAATTAGAAAACAGTAAAATTATAATATGAATATCCTAGCATCTATTATTAAGCTAATCTTTGGCTCAAAGGCGGACAAAGATCGTAAAGAGATTCAGCCTTATGTAGATCAGATTAATGCTATCTATCCATCTATCAGTTTATTGTCAAATGATGAGCTACGTGAGAGAAGTCAAGCCCTTAAAGATTTAATCGCCAAGGCGATAGCTCCAATCGAGCAGAGTATCTCTGAATTGAAGGGTAAATTGGAGGATAACACCATCTCGCTTGGCGAGAAGGAGAGTATCTCTAAAGAGATTGAGGATAAGACAAAACAGGTCGATAGCAAAATCGAGGAGGTTCTTGATGAGATTCTCCCCGAAGCCTTCGCTATAATGAAAGATACGGCTCGTCGCTTTAGTCAGAGTGAAACCGTTGAGGTCACTGCAAATGATTTCGACCGCGAGATGGCAGCAGGTAGGGATTTTGTGACAATTCAAGGTGATAAGGCTCTCTACTCGACCACTTGGTTGGTCGGAGGTAATCCTCTAAAGTGGGATATGGTGCACTACGATGTGCAGCTGTTCGGTGGTGTAGTTCTACATAAAGGACGTATTGCCGAGATGGCTACAGGTGAGGGTAAGACCCTTGTGGCGACTCTTCCAGTATTCCTTAACGCCTTGGCTTGTAAGGGTGTTCACCTGGTAACGGTGAATGACTACTTGGCAAAACGTGACTCTGAGTGGATGGGTCCTTTGTATCAATTCCACAGTTTAACGGTAGATTGTATCGACCAACATAAACCAAACTCGGATGGTCGTCGCAGAGCTTATGAGGCGAATATCGCATTTGGTACAAATAATGAGTATGGTTTCGACTATCTTCGTGATAATATGGCATCATCGCCCGATGATTTGGTGCAACGTAAACACCACTTCGCCATTGTCGATGAGGTCGATTCGGTGCTTATCGATGATGCAAGAACTCCTCTTATCATCTCAGGACCAGTTCCAAAGGGTGATATGCAGATGTATGAGCAGTATCGTCCAGCTATCGAGCATCTCTACAACTTGCAGCGTAATATGACAACCTCGCTACTTTCGGAGGCTCGAAAGATGATATCCGATGGGGATTCGGTCGAGGGTAGTGTGAAGTTGTATCGTGCACATAAGGGTCTACCAAAGTACAAACCACTTATCAAATATCTCTCGGAGCAGGGTATCAAGACCATGATGCAGAAGACCGAGAATATCTATATGCAGGATAATAATCGTCGTATGCATGAGATAACAGACGATTTATACTTCGTGCTTGAGGAGAAGATGAACTCTATCCAGCTAACCGATAAGGGACATGAGGCTCTATCGAAATATTTCAAGGAGGATGGATTCTTCGTTCTTCCAGATATAGGTAGTGCTATCGCCGAGATTGAGAGTGCTGGTTTATCACCCGAAGAGGTAGCTACTAAGAAGGATGAGATAGCTGCCGACTACGCTATCAAAGCCGAGAGGGTACACACCGTAAATCAACTACTTCGTGCCTACTCGATGTTCGAGAAGGATACCGAGTATGTGGTGATGGATAATAAGGTGATGATTGTCGATGAGCAGACGGGTCGTATTATGGATGGACGTCGCTACTCGGATGGATTGCACCAAGCTATCGAGGCTAAGGAGGGTGTTAAGGTCGAGGCTGCAACTCAGACCTTTGCAACCATTACTCTTCAAAACTACTTTAGAATGTACCACAAACTTTGTGGTATGACAGGTACTGCCGAGACCGAGGCTTCGGAGTTCTGGAGTATCTATGAGTTGGATGTTGTCTCTATCCCGACAAATCGCCCTATTGAGCGTAAGGATATGGCAGACCTTATCTATAAAACCAAGCGCGAGAAGTACAACGCCGTAATCGAGGAGGTTGTTAAGTTAGTCGGTGAGGGTCGCCCAGTCTTGGTTGGTACTAGTTCTGTGGAGATATCGGAGCTGTTGAGTCGTATGCTCACACTGCGTAAGATTAAACACAATGTCCTCAACGCAAAGCAGCACCAACAGGAGGCTAACGTTGTGGCAGAGGCTGGTCGTGCAGGTCAGGTTACTATCGCAACGAATATGGCGGGACGTGGTACGGATATCAAGCTAACCCCTGAGGTTAAGGCGGCGGGTGGTTTGGCTATCGTAGGTACTGAGCGACACGATTCACGTCGTGTGGATCGTCAGCTACGTGGTCGTGCAGGTCGTCAAGGAGACCCAGGTTCGTCTCAATTCTTCGTCTCGTTGGAGGATAATCTAATGCGTCTATTCGGTTCGGAGCGTATCGCCTCGATGATGGATAGGATGGGATTGGAAGATGGCGAGGTGATTCAATCATCTATGCTCACACGCTATATCGAGAAGGCACAGAAGAAGGTCGAGGAGAATAACTTCGGAGTACGTAAACGCCTCTTGGAGTATGATGATGTGATGAACTCACAACGTGAGGTGATATATACTCGTCGTCGCAATGCTCTACATGGTGAGCGTATCGCTATCGACTTGAACAACTCGATTCTCGACTTTGCCGAGAGTTTCGTAGAGTCTAATTATGGTTCATCGTTGGAGGATTTCACAGTTGAACTTATCCGTGAAGTGGCAGTTGAGCTAACCCTCTCGCAGGAGGTGTATAAATCAGCTTCGCAGAAGGAGTTGGTAGGAGTTGTTGCCAATGAGATTTCACAACACTACACCCGCAAGAGCAAGACTCTTGCTGATATGACTCGCCCGGTGATGGCGAAGGTTTATGTCGATAGAGCGGATAATCTCGATTCGAATATCCTCTTCCCGATAACCGATGGTAAGTTGGGTTACAATATCCCAGTTAACCTCTCTCGTTGTAAGGAGAGTGATGGAGAGGAGATTTTCAGAGTATTCTCGAAGGTTGTGATGTTTACCGCCATCGATGAGGCGTGGAGACAACACCTTCGTGATATGGATGATTTGCGCCAGAGTGTTCAGAATGCAACCTACGAGCAGAAAGACCCTCTTTTGGTCTATAAATTTGAGTCGTTTGAACTGTTTGCTCAGATGTTGACACGTTTGAATCGCGATGTTCTCTCGACTATAAGCAAGGCATATATCCCAGTTCGTCAGAGTGATGCTCCTCAACGCACACAACAGCCAGCACCAAAGGTTGATGTTAATAAGTTGCAGGCATCACGTCAAGCTGCTGCCGCTGCTGCTGGCTCGTCTGAGCGTGGTAAGGCAGCTCCAGTTCAGGCTGAAAAGAGGGTAGGTCGTAACGACCCATGTCCATGCGGAAGTGGTAAGAAGTATAAACAGTGTCACGGCAAGTAGAGATGGGCTATAATCAGGAGAAACAGCGTCAGTTAGATTTGCGATACCTTCGTATGGCACGTGTGTGGTCTGAGAACTCATATTGCGTGCGTAGGCAGGTTGGTGCGTTGATTGTTAAGGATAAGATGATTATCTCGGATGGGTTTAATGGTACTCCATCGGGATTTGAGAATATTTGTGAGGATGAGACCACTGGTCGCACCAAATCGTATGTTCTTCATGCCGAGGCTAACGCTATAACCAAAGTGGCTAAGAGTGCCAATAACTGTGATGGTGCTACGCTCTACGTAACGTGTGCACCATGTATCGAGTGCTCTAAACTGATTATTCAAGCAGGTATCCGCCGTGTGGTCTACCAAGATAACTACAACGTCGACGATGGGATAAAACTTCTCAAAAGGGTCGGTATTGAGTGTGTCCAGTTTGGCGAGTAGGCAGAGGCTACATACCTCCTAACAAGTTGCAAAAAATAATATATTTTGTCATTGTGGGCTTGACCCGCAATCTCTAATAGGTGCGCATGAATATCGATGATATATTGAGCAAATGGTGGGGGTATAGCACCTTTCGAGCTAAGCAGAGGGAGATTATAGAGTCTATCCTCGCTGGGCGAGATACTCTTGCGCTGCTACCAACAGGAGGCGGAAAATCTATCACATATCAAGTGCCAGCTCTGGCGATGGAGGGGGTCTGTCTGGTTATTACTCCGCTTATAGCGTTGATGAAAGACCAGGTCGACGCACTGCGTTCGCGCTCAATCTCAGCTCAGTCGATACACTCAGGAATGTCGCCTCGTCAGATAGATATAGCTCTCGACAACTGTGTCTATGGCGATGTTAAGTTGCTCTATATCTCGCCTGAAAGGGCAGCGAGTGACCTATTTCGTATGAGGTTGGAGAGGATGAAAATCTCGATGATAGCCATCGACGAGGCTCACTGTATCTCGCAGTGGGGTTACGATTTTCGACCATCATACCTACGTCTTAATGAGCTGCGTCAAATTACGGGCGATGTTCCCATATTAGCCTTGACGGCATCTGCTACGCAGAGCGTGGTCGAGGATATTATGGATAAGCTCTCCTTCTCGACACCTAATGTTATTCGAGGCAGCTTTGCTCGAAAGAATCTAAGCTACGCAGTGCGCAATACCGAGGATAAGAATGGGCAGATGCTCAGGATTATTAATAATGTTGAGGGTAGTGGTATCGTCTACTCACGCACCAGAGAGGGGGCGGAGCAGCTCGCGAAATTTATCAATGATAATGGAGTGGCTAGCACCTTCTACCATGGAGGATTACCACACACCGAACGCTCTATTCGACAAGAGGAGTGGAGTAGTGGAAAGGTGAGGGTTATATGTGCCACCAACGCTTTTGGTATGGGTATAGATAAGGCGGATGTGAGGTTTGTTATCCACTACACCATGTGTGACTCGCTGGAGCAGTACTATCAAGAGGCTGGACGAGCAGGACGTGATGGAGGTCGTAGCTACGCTGTGTTGCTCAACGCCTCGGATGATAAGAGCAGGGTGATGAAGCGATTCGAGATGGAGTTCCCCTCGATAGAGTCAATCAAAGAGGTCTACGATAAGATATGTTCATATCTTCAAATCGCTTATGGCGATGGAGAGCAGAACGCCTATATGTTTAATATATATGAGTTCTGTTCACGCGAGAAGCTCTTTTCGGGTGGAGTGCATAGCGCACTGAAACTTCTCGAAATGAATGGATATATGACTCTACTCGAAGAGATGGAGAACCCTGCAAGGTTGATGTTTGCGGTGAGTCGAGATGACCTCTATAAGGTGAGAGTAGACCACGACGACCTCGACCACTTTATCCGTGTTATATTACGCCTCTATGATGGTGTGTTTGTCGACTTTAGACGAATCGACGAGCTGTTGCTTGCTCAGTGGAGTGGTTATAGCGTGGATAGGGTGAAGGCTCTGCTTAAGAGGTTGTGGCAGATGCGCATTATTCGATATATCCCATCGAATAGGTCGCCTCTGCTATATCTGGAGGAGGGTCGTCTCTTGAAGAGCGATATACGTATCACACCACAGAGCTATAAGCTGCGTAAGGAGCAGTATCAATCTCGATTTGAGGATATGTTGAGCTATGTCGATAATGGCGAGCAGTGTCGTAGTAAATTTATCGAGAACTACTTTGGCGATGCTCAGAGCCAGGATTGCGGTTCGTGTGATATGTGTATCGAGGCGAAGAGGTCGGGGCGTAGTAGGGTGACTTTATCACTTCAGGAGCAGATTGTAGAGATGCTTAAGGTGAGTAACTGCACATCAACTCAGATTCTCGACTCGATAAAAGCTCCGACCAACGTCATAAGCGACACTCTGCGAGAGTTACTCTCGCAAGGGGTTGTTGAACAGATGGCAGGAGGTGAATTTTCACTGGGTAAAACTCCTCTTATTAAGAAAAAATAGTTAACTTTGCACTCAATTAAAGATTAATCGGCCTAGTTAATATATGTTTCAACCAAAAATATCAAATGAGCAGACCTCTCAATTACCAACTCTAGCCTTTGAGGGCGAGGTTGTGGTGATTGATTCGATGGAGTCCGTTGCGAGTGCTTGTGAAGATATGAGACGTTGGAGTGTATTGGGTTTCGATACCGAGACCCGACCATCATTTAAGGCTGGTGTTACCTATAAAGTAGCTCTGCTGCAACTATCTACCCCTGAGAAGTGCTACCTATTTAGACTCTCTCACATGGCTCTGCCTGTTGAGGTAATTCGAATCTTGGAGAGTCCCAAAATCATTAAACTCGGAGCTGATATCCTCAATGATATTAGAGCATTGAAACAACTTAAACGCTTCACCGAGCGAGGCTTTATCGATTTGCAGAAGATTATCCATGAGTGGGGCATCGAGGAGAAGAGCCTAAGGAAAATGTCCGCCATTGTCTTGGGACAACGTATCTCTAAGGCGCAGAGGCTGAGTAATTGGGCAGCTGTGCAACTTACTAAGCAACAGATAACTTACGCAGCAACAGATGCGTGGGCTTGTATCGAAATATATAATAAACTTCTTGTTACAGAAAAGGAAAATGATAGCAAAACTATATCTTAAAAAGGGTAAGGAGAGCTCCTTGCAACGTCGTCATCCATGGTTGTTTTCAGGCGCAATAGAGCTTGTGGATAGTGATGGTGAACTTGCCGAGGGTGAGGTGGTCGAAATATATAGCAAAGCTGGTGATTTCCTAGCTGTTGGACACTACCAAGTAGGTTCAATTGCGGTGCGTATCCTCTCTTTCGAGCAGGAGGTAATCGATGCTCAATGGTGGCGAGATAGAGTCCAGGCGGCGTATGAGCTTAGAGTCTCGTTGGCTCTCTTTGAGAGCGAGCAGACAACTTGCTATCGCCTTATCCATGGTGAGGGTGACTCTTTGCCAGGTTTGGTTGTCGATATCTATGGCGATGTGGCTGTTGTGCAGTGTCACTCGATAGGAATGTATCTTTCGCGCGATGTGATAGCTCAATCCATTGTCGATGTATATGGTGGTAAAATCAAGGCGGTTTATAATAAGAGCGCAAAGACTCTGCCTTTCAACTCAGGTGTGAGTGTCGAGGATGGTTACCTTGTGGGTGAGGGGTCGAGTAGTAGAGCAGAGGTTCTGGAGAATGGACATAAATTTATGGTTAATTGGGAGCGTGGGCAAAAGACAGGTTTCTTTATCGACCAAAGATTCAACCGACAATTAGTTGGGCAATACTCCGCAGGGCGAACTGTGCTTAATACATTTTGCTATACGGGAGGATTTTCGGTCTATGCCTTGGCGGGAGGAGCTAAGGAGGTCTGCTCGGTTGATTCGAGCGAACACGCTCTGCATCTAGCTCAGGAGAATGTCGAGCTTAACTTTGGCGAAGATTCACGCCACTCAACTCTGGCGGTAGATGCTGTGGAGTACCTCAAAAATATTGGGGATAAGTACGATTTGATAATCCTCGATCCACCAGCCTTTGCCAAGAATCAACGTGCGATAAGCAGTGCAACTCAGGCGTATCGACGCCTTAACGCTAGGGCAATATCACAGATTAAATCAGGTGGAATACTCTTCACCTTCTCATGCTCTCAAGCTATCTCGAAGGAGCTCTTTAGAACTACACTATTCTCAGCTGCTGCAATCGCAGGACGCAAGGTTAGAATCCTCCACCAACTATCGCAACCAGCCGACCATCCAATCAACATCTACCACCCCGAAGGCGAATATCTCAAGGGCTTAGTTGTCTACGTTGAGTAGCTGATTTAGTATTACAAAGATGAAAAGTAGGGCGATTATCGTTGGTGCAAAATAAATTACAGAATAAAATTTATTATGTAATTATATCTATAATATACGTCATTGCGGCCTCCGAGCCGCAATCTCAACACATTGGTAATTAGGAGATTGCGGGTCAAGCCCGCAATGACGTTTGGCAACTCTTAACTCTTAACTCTTAACTCTATGGCAGGGTGATGACGTAGTAGTAGTTATTGTTGCCGTACCAACCGCGGCTACCTCCCAGGTAGTAATCCAGAGCGAAGATGTCGAAGTCGTAGGTTTTCAGCCACGAATAGCTGCTATACGCCTGAACATACCCCTTCACCTGGTCGTAATCCTCAGGGATGCTCTCGCTAGCGTATGTGTACTGGACATGTAGGCGAACATCGTTTACAATAGACTGAGGTATAACCATCAAGTAGCCATCGTCTGACGAGATAATCTTAGGGGTTGTAGAGTCTGCATCGGGAATCAATGCTCCCTCCTCCTGCGAAAGACCTGCGAAGTAGAGACCAGTAGCTAGTGTTGAGTAGTAGTAATAGTAGGAGTTGTTTGAGTTGTAGAAGATATCATCATCCTTATTATAACGCGAGCTCTTATTATCCCAATCGTTGGCATCTGTACCCAGAACCAAATCGGCATAGTCGTAGATACCCACCAGCGCCACTGCCAACACCTGATATGATGTGTTACCATCGAGTTTGAATCCAACGGCTGCCAGGGTATGGTTGAAGGTAAACGAGACTGGTTCGCAGTCGGTATTATCACTCTCATTCGACTTAACATAACCCTTCACCACTGGCTCTGAGACCAATATATCGGGTTGGTTATGCACATCCGAGGGCATAGTATATGAGATGTAGATGTAGTTATTATTCTTATAGGAGTTGATACCATTATCCACATTAACATCGTAGTTACTACCCAACTCTTCGTTTGTCTCTCCATCGACACTCGTATCAATCAATCCGCTCGAATAGGGTGAGTATGCCAAGAAGTAGAGAGCTGGCATCTCATCATCGCCATAGGCGTTACCCTCCTCATCCTCGGTGCTTACATCCCAATACTCGATAGGAGTATAGGACCATGATGATGTGTTGTCGGTTAGGTCTGCGCGCTGCACACGACGATTCAACATAACGTTAGACTCATCAGATTTTAGAATCTCTAGGTCGTAAGGGTCGTAATCCGCTGTAGTTGAGTAGGCATAGACTCCAAAGCTGGCTATATCTGCCGACTCGTTGACGATATCCGAACGCGTAGAGATTGACACCGAGGGTGTTGTGCTGAATGATATTGGTGCTGCAACCTCCTCTTCGAGTAGCGGTTCGAGGTTCTCAGCATCACTTTGAGGGGATTCACTACAACCCCACATTAATGCTACTAATAGTATATATGCTCTCTTCATTGTCTTGTTCTCTTATTTATTACTCTACACTATTTACAGTTACAGTCGTGGTGATACTCTTCCATACCGCACCTTTCCACATATAACAATCCTCCCAGTCTTCTATACCCGACTCTAACTCTATACCCATCTCCCTCAATTCTAATACTGTATATTCCTCCACATCCTTATCAGAGTAAAGATATAGGTCGATATACTCCGAACCCTTCATTCCGGTGAAGGCATTATCATCCACCACAATATTCTCCTGTGTGAAATAGAAACTAATAGTTTGACCAACAGAAGTGCCATTATTAGCAGGCTGAGTGTGCATAGGATATAATCTACCATTATTACCCGGAAAAGAGGAGGTGAAATAGTATCTAGTCGCTACTGCATCTGACGCAGTATAACTTCCATTATTCTCGCCTACCCAACCATCTTCTGGAAGACCGATTGTGACACCATCAAAGATATAAGCTCCAATCTTGGTTACATTCTTAAATGCTGCTGCTACTGCTGTTGAGGGTCCTATATATAAATACCCAGAGGTTCCAGCAAAGCATCTGTCACCCAACTCCTCGACTGTGCTTAGAGGGGTTGAGATATCGAGATACGCTGCATGGTTATACTTAGAACCTGATCCATTTATAATAAATTGATAATAACCTAGGTAGCTTGAGAAGTAGGCATCTTCGAAGCATGATGCACCATATTTTATAGTTTTTGAGATGGTGAGGTTAGCCTGGTTTGTCGAACCCTCATAAAAAGTATCGCCATCTTCATCTAAGGCAAATACTGCACCTTTGAAACACTCATCTGGCAACTCAGAGGCGACTATCGTAACAAAACATAACGAGGTGTTATCCTTGAATGCACCCTTACCTAAAGAGACACTATTAGATGTTGTGATTGGTAACTTAACCTCTTTACACGCTATATTGCCAGCAAAGGCATATTCGCCTATGGAGATATAGCTATCTATTGGGTCAAACGCAATATTCTCCAACGATTTATTGTAAGCGAAGGCATAGTCGCCAATAGAGCCCACTTTAGTCGAATAGGTAGATAGGTTATGCATCCCCTGGAAATTATCACACCCCGCAAATGCCGCACGACCGATACTATTAATCGATGCGATATTGAAGTAGTTATCCTTCATATAGCTACTTAACGACTTTGTCCCAGACAGATAGATTAAATTATCGCAGTCGTAGAAGGCGTAATCACCAATATAATCCATTATGGGTGGAGGAGTTCCATACTTCGGAGCTTTAAACTCCAAATCTTTGCAACCGATGAAAGCACCATGTCCAATCGAAGTAACCGACGAGTTCAACACATCGTTACCATCCAAATCGTAGAGTGATATATCCGATAGATTGGTACAGAATCCAAATGCCAAATCGGGAATCTTAACTACCGTATTATCCTCATAACTCGCCGCATTATCGGTTGGGGTGTTAACCTCGATTGTTGGGAGCACAATCTTGTTAACTGATGCATTCTCGTCGACCGAGAATAGACTTGTGATATCGAAGTTGAAGTTGTTGACTCCTGAGACATCGATATTCACTATCTCGTTGAAATATTTGTATAGTGGCGAGGCGGTGTTTGGTTTACAGATATAGTGGTTACTAGGCACAACCAAATCGTAGCCTATCTCAATCTCAGGCAGTGATGTGATAGAGTAATCCTCCGCACCAAATGCTCCAGAGAAGTACTCACCTGTGAATACAGGTCGTCTGTAACCCAACATAACACGCGACTGGATTGCCGCCTCAAGCAGAGCAGGAGTGTTGTAGAAGTTAAGGTCGATATCGTTATTAACATCCAACCCGTGGTCGCCAAAGTAGGTGATTGACTGCCACTTGCAGTAGAGCCATGTGTCGAAGTAGTTATACTCCACGGTATAGTTAGAGGTTCCCGAATTAAAGCCGATACACTCTATACGTTCACACGCTTGATAGCTACTCGGTATAGCATCCTCGTAGTTACCGTTGATATAGTAGGACCTACCTGCATATACCTCAATATCAAAAGGGACATTGTAAATTAGAAACGTACAATTGTCTGATATATCGGGATAGGTATCATCTAACACATACGAACGTGAAAGCGTCTCAATATTGTTCTCATAAGAGAAGGACTCTGAGCCTTCTGATAAGAGATATGATATATTCAGCTCATTGGTAGAGGTTGAGGAGGTAGGTAATGTAATACCAAAAACTTTGGTAAAGAGGTAGTCATTACCGCGCAAATAGCCAGATTCTCTCGTGCTAAGCTCCTCTACGACAGTCGAAGATGTGGCATCCTGCGAGTAGTAGAGGTGTCCCTGGCTACTAAACCTTAAGGTATTGACACCCCAACAACCATTGAGGGCATCTTGGCAGAAGATAGTCGTACCACCAAAATCAATTGTCAACAAAGAGCTACATCCATAGAGTAGACCCTCGGTGAGGTAGGTGTTATCATCGGGAAGGATAATCTCGGTGAATAGTGATTTATAAGTGCCATCAGAGCCTGGATATAGAGAATAAGCCGGCAGGTAATCACCATCAGCAAAGGTCATACCACTCAAATCCAACACCTCGGCCTCGGTTAAGCAGGTGATAAATGGGTTATCAGTGCTCTCAGACTCCGCTGTCATAGTTGCCTCACCGAAACAGCCACTCCAATACTCTCCCACTACAGTTACCTTACGTACCATTGTTGCCTCAAAGCTAGCCAACTGAGCCTTAATTTCATCGAGTGTTTTAACCTCGTCGAGGTCTATATATCCCACACGCTGAGGTAGTCCATCGTCGGTGAATCCGATATTAATCTCATCACCCCACTCTTTGATATCCATATCAACAAATGCGACACTACCATTCTCTATCTCCAAGGTGTAGGTGTAGATATTATTAGCAATCCAGGCAGGGGTGACATCCGATAGTAGCAGTGATACTGTGGCTGTCTCTTGCGTTGAGGAGTTGGCTCTCTCGATTGTCACACTCAACACACTCTCCGATGTCAGCGACTGAGGGATAATAATAAAGGAATCGTCACCACTGGCAACCGCAATCTCCTCATCTTGAGCGTAATCCGCTATGTCGTAGTCGACAGCTATATCAAAGCTCTTCTTATCGGCTGTATCCTCACTCAATGTCCACTCCGATTCACCTTCATCTATATCGGCAGTCAACTCTCCCTTACCAACTACACCCGCGAGAGTCAAGTTGGTAACCTGCCATGATGGGTTATTCATGATATTAATCTGCACGGCTGCCAACTGGTGTCGAAACAACAACATCACCGCTTCGCCAGCGACACCATAACTCTTCTCCGAGACCAAAATATCTAGATGCTCTTTAACATCTTCGGGCATAACATAATCAAGCGTAAGCTCACTAGAGCTAGCTCGAAGGTTGGTTATAGCCCCAGATTCATCTTCATCAACATAGGGAGCATAGGCATAGAACATAATATTGTCGACACCCTCAGGCCACTCCGCCAAAGGAGTGTAGCTCCATCCGCTATCATCGTCACTTCGCTCAACTTTCTGATTATTATCTTCGAAAGGTGACTCTTCGGTCACTTTATATGTCGTATTATCGTAGTTATAGGCAAACACACCGAAGTCCGCCATAGCGGTATTCTTATTGGTGTTATCGATTACCGTGCCTCGTGTTGTCACTGTTGTGGTGGATATATCTGCATCGAATGCGATATATTGTAGGGTGTGGATATCTAACGACTCATCGGTGCGCATACACGCTACCATCGCCGCTACCGCCACTACCGCTACAACGACTCTATACCATCCGCTATCTATTCTATATCGTCTCATATATTATACCTATATTAATTAGTCAAAAGTTACAACCACACCGTTATCATCAACAAACGAGATACTCTTCCATGTAACGCCTTTCCACTCAGTTCCATTAGAGGTCTCAACATCCTTACCCCCATCAGAGGCAGCATCATACTTACTACTATGCAACACCAAATCACACATATTGTAACAATACTCGGAAAACTGATAAACCACAAGACCTGTCTCGTAGTCGTAATAATAATCATCATAGTCGTCTCTACTAAACACCTCACCTTCTTGCTCATTAACATACTCAGAGTAGGGTAGGGTGAATGTTGTAATATCAATTGCTATATCACTCTTTGTTGTCAACTCTAAATATGTTGGCCAGACTGTATAGCTATCATCCCCCGCCGCCGTGAAGGTCAAGTTATTGACACAATTACTCTGGAATGAAGCAGTACCGCCAACGTCACCATGGAAACTAGGGAGTGTAACACCCTCACCAGAGTAGTTGTTGATTGTTAGATTTTCAAAATACACACCTTGGAACATATATTCATACAACATCAAATCTGTCACATTAAGGAAGTGAATCTCGTTGAATCTAAATAGGCGATCTGCACGACTAGCCCAACATTCAGAGAGATATTGATAATACCCTTCTTCATTTGCATTTGCTAAAATATCATCTTCTCCCCATGTACCATAGGTGTAAACTCCTGTATATGTGATTGATGTTTGCCCCATAGCTACCCTCAAGTCACAAGCAATATAGAGACTTGTAGCATTAAAATAGCTAAGGTTCAACGCTTTGTCGATATCGGTATAGCCATCGGTATAGGTGATTGACTTCCAAGTATTACCGCCCCATTGAGTATCGCTTGTCGCAACTGGGCTCTTTTCAAATGTGGCATTAGCTTCCCACTCCGTATTCGAGTGTCCTCCATAGAGGCGCAGAGCGATGTTTTCACTAGTGATACCCAAAAAAGAGGTGTCGTAAACAGTTTTATCATTGAGACTCGTCAAGTTCAACGAGGTCAAATCGGTGCTGCCAGAGAATGCACCCTCAATAGTGGTTACACTAGGTAGAGTCAACGTCTCCAACGAAGTGTTGGCAAAGGCTCTTGAGCCAACTGTTGTCACACTCTCCAGCTCCATTGATGTGATACGCGTAATATCCTCGAAACAGGAGATATCTAACGTCTTAACATTCGAAGCACTTATCGATAGAATATCTGTCCCATAAAACGCCATCTCTCCAATCTTGGTGGCAACAGGAATACGAACCGTCACACCATTACCATTAGAGCCTTGAATATTCTGGAAAGTAGAAGTTCCAACCTCTGTCAACTTAGGACAATAGATAGAGTTCAACGAGGTATTTTCAAAAGCGTTGTCGCCAATAGTCTCCACATTAGAGAAAGAGAAAGTAGACAAAGAGGTGCAATCAGTAAATGCCATAAGCTCTATCTCTTTAATAATAGGTAGATATACATCGCGCAACGAAGAGCAGTACAAGAATCCTAGCATAGGAACCCTCTCAAGTAGTGGCACATTAATCGAGGTCAAGTTGAGACAGAACATAAATGCATAGTCACCCATCTGTTTAACCTCCAAAACATTGACAGTGGAGAGATATTTATTACCAAAGAAAGCCGCCTCAGGAATCTCCGTAATGGTCGAAGGGAGTACATACTCAGTGGTGTAGATGACATCATTGGTGGTGGTATCGGTCGAACTCTCCTCTGAGTAAAATTCGTTAATATCATATCCTTGGCTGAAAATACCAGGGAAGAGCTCGTCATTATCGAACCCAGTCACATCGCTGATATCAAAGGTGAGGATACGGTGAGGCGAGGTGCAATCGTCTTTATCCGAGAAGAAGAATGGCGAACTTACCTCAATGGTGTAACCCTCCTCTGAACTACCACCTCCCGTACCAAAGCACCCTTCGAAATATCTACCCGATACATCGAAGTTAGATACTCCTAACTCAACTCGCCTGGTGACTTCACTACGAAGAGTCTCAACATTATCATAGTCGTCGAGGTTGATAATACCATCTAACATATCACCATCATCGGTGATATATGAGATACGCCCCCACTGATACCCTGCCCAGTAGATAGAGTTCTCTACTTTAGGTGAACCACTCGCAGCAGCACTCTTATTCTGATGCAAAATCAAGTGGGTATTGCTAAAGTAAGAGGTGTTGATAGCTTCAAGGTCTTCAGTGTTGTAGTATATATCATCACTAAAATCCGCCTCCGACGATAAATCCAGGTAGGTCAACGAACTATAAGGAATAGAGTTCAAAAAGCCCTCGGCAGGAGTGTATTGCGGCAACGAAAGTGAGATAAGCGAACTTAGGCTATAACTATTATCTCCACTATTGATATCAAAACCGTTGCAAATTAATGCACACATCTCTGTTAGGTTAGGTGCTGATAGAGTAGTCAATGAGATACATCCATTAAAAGAGCCTAAACCAAGATACTCCAACTTTGAGAGATCAAGATTCTTAAGATATACACAATTATAGAACGACATTGTAGCAATTCCGGTTATATTCTCTAGATTAACCGACTTCAACGCCTCCAATCCCAAGAATGCCATTGCTGGAATTTCGGTGATATAGTCAGGTAGCACAATAGTGTTTAACTCTTTATAAATCAATGTGTTAGTCGAGGTCTCATACCCATCATCATCATAGACATACTCCAATCCTGCGTAGAATATAAATGGGAATAACTCCAGACCCTTGACACCACTCAAATCGAGCATTCGTATATTTGGAGCAAAGGTAGCGAATGGAGAGTTGATATTAATATCTGTCATATTCTCAAACAGATAATTTATCGCTTGGTCGACATAGGTTAAACCCTGATTCCCATCAACAACTGTATTATTTTCATTAGAATAGGCATCCTCAATCTTCAGTGTTGTAACATCTATACCATTACTCAAACTCAACAGCTCTTCATTATACTCCTCGAAACTACCCAATGCACCCTCGAAATATGTACCCGTCACAACATAACGCGTGATACCCGCTTCGTTATACTGCGCAATCTTATTCTGGAATGATGAGAGGCGAGTAGTACCATCGCTATCAACATAGTCATCGAGATTGATATAGGCGTAGTCCACATTACTCAACGAACCAGAGACCGATATATAGTCCCAACTCAAGATATAGACATCGGAGTCGAGTGTGACATATCCCGAACTCTCAACCTGCACTGTGTAGGTGTAGCACATACCAGCCTCCCACTGCTCCGTGTTATTTATATATAGAGTCTTGACATCCGTTACACCATCAGCATAGGTGAGCGTAATATTAACCTGTGTGCTCTTATAGAGAGTCTGAGGAATCACTATAATATATCCACCATTATCAATATCGGTCAACTCATGCACCTGAGTGGCATAGTCGGCATCGCTAGTAATCGAGGACATATCATTAGTTTCTGCCTCAAATTGCACACTACTACTCGATAGAGTCTGGTCGTTCCACTGTGCTCCATCTTCGGCTGAGATGTATAACGTACCTCCATCGAAGATATTCGACAATGAGATATCCGTAATATAGTTAGCCATATCACCCGTTGCATTGAACGCTACGGCAGCAAAGGCGTGTTGAAACTCCATAGATACTGGAGTTAGCGCATTGCTCTGAGTGGTAGCATAGAGCATATCTGTCTGATTCTCGCTCTTTACCTTATCATCTTCATCGGGGGTAAAGTTATACTTGAGAGATAATCGACCATCTTCTGGTTCAAAAGTTGTTGTTAGGCCATCATCTGCTGAGGCATAGGCGTAAAATTGAGCCGTAACACCAGCACTAACCGAGGCTGTAGTACCATAACTCCACGCATCACTCTCACTATCGTAGCTAACCTCCACCTGCTCCATCACCGATGTTGGCTCTTCTGATAGCGTGTGGGCATAGACTGTGAAGCTCTCTAAGTCTCCACTCTCGACCAACCCAACTTTGGTCGAAAAACTAATCGGATAGCTACTACCAGCCACATCCAGCGCTTGGGTATCGTTCGTACACTCCCAACAGCCCATAGCTAAAATAGCCACGGCCATCAATCGCATAAATATATTTGACTCCTTAAATCTCATATCTAATTTGTTGTTATAGATTTCCATGTGTACTCTCCCCAGGTGTTGCCACTAACGCCGCTACTTCCAGAGAGGGTTAAATCACACGACTCAGTATCGACTCCATCAAACACACAACTACCCAACTCTACCGAGCTAGGTAGTGCCACATTCTTAAGCAGTGTGCAGTTATAAAAAGCATAATCGCCAATCTTGTTCGCCTTCTCCAACACCACATTTCTCAGAGAGGTACAACTCACAAAGGCATAAGCTCCAACATCTGTAATATTGGCATATACAGCCTGCTCGACAGCACTCACCGCAAATGCAAAATTACCAATAGTGGTTAGATGCTCTGGCAAAAGTACCGTATGTAACGGGGTGGATAGGTATGCCTTAAATGTTTTATCAGATGAGTAGGTGAATCCAGGGCTAAAAGCCATCTCCGGAGTCGAAGTAACAGAGGTGTAATCAACGATTATTGTGCTCTCCTCACCATCATCTGCGACCACCGTTACCGATACATCACTGCTATAGATGACTCCACTAAGATCTAGTATCTCCAACTCCGCCCTCAAAACATCAATATATGGCGAATTATAAGAGTAGAAGCTACTCGGCTCAAGCGGCAAATCCACAGTATAGCTCATATCTCCAATACATCCATCGAAGTAGTTACCCAACACCGAGATATTACGGATATTGAAGTATGAGAAGATATTGAGCACCGACTCCAAATCATCGAGGTCGTCATAAAGGTGCATATTAACCACTCCTGCACTCTCATCCAAACTCGACTCATCTTGTTGCTCCCATTGCGAAACGGTAATCGACGAGAAGGTTACATCCTTCGCACCAAAAGTCAGAGTGTAGATATAGTGCTCGTTAGCACTCCACTCTACCCCCTCTAAATCCCACTCGACAGAGTAGGGTTGACTATCGGTTGACGATACTACCGTTGCCTTGAACTTAGCCGCAGAAGTAAGTGTTTGCGGAATCAGCTTCATATATCCATCCGTAGTATTTACCACTTTGAGCGTGGTGCTATTAGGATAGAGAGCGTAATCACTCTGCGAAGCGGGGATTAACTCATTATCCACACTAATCGTATATGTCTGAGAACTACTATAATTACCCCATTCACCATCGCCATCACTATCGACAACAAGGTCTGCTGTCGAGTAGACTCCTTCCAGCGATATCTCAGTAATCGAGTAGGTTGTATTGTCTGTTCCCGATGATTGGATAATACCAAACGAGATACACGAAAGTTGATGCTCGAAGATTAATGGCACAGTGCCCGAACTATACCCAGTAGCATACGCCACCATTAAATCCTCCTGAGATTTAACATCCGATATCGCCTGATAATCTGTAATTGTCAAACCGCGATTAGTCGCATCACCCGCAGCTGAGTAGGATTCCGAGATTGGAGAGTAGGCAAAAAAGTCGACCGTGCCACTCTCAGGCCACTCCGCCGACTCATCTTCACTCAACAACAATGTCCATGTGGAGCTATCCTGAACCAGCTGAGCATTATTAATGTAGATACTATTAGCATCGCTAGAGGCATAAGCAAAAAGAGATATAGATAGATCCGAAACATCTACCCCTTCCATGGCACGAGTTATCGAAAATTCACCTGTTTCACAGGTAAAATCCATCGACTCCTCTCCATCGTTGAGAGAGATATCGCCACTGGATTTTTTGCACCCTACAACCAAAAGTAATACGAATAACAAATAAAGTATCTTTTTCATACTATAATAACCCCAATTTTATACTTAAACTACGATATATAGAACTGGTGTTACAAGACATATAACAACTTATATATCAATCAATTCACACGTGCAACGAAGCACACCAACACAAAACACCAGATTAACTTAGCAGAGATACGAATTTTTATTAGGACTTTCAACATTTAAGGGCTATTTTTTTTAAAAAACTTTATTTACTACTATCACACCTTCAACACACTGAAATACAAAAGAAAACAGATGTTTCTTACGGCTCTAAAATCAAACCTTAAGAAACTCCAAGCAGAGAACAAAGCGACCTAAAGTCCACTCTATATAAATTTGGCTTATTACAAAATAATAGCTATATTTATTGCAGTGTAAATGTTGAAAAATCCCATATTTATTGCAGTTAAACATTAAAAAACTCTCGAAATAGTGCAGTTTGGCAAGAAATTTTCATATCTTTGTAGCAGTTAAAACATACGCAAATTATGGAGACAAATCATTTTTCGCAGATTGTATCTGACCAGAAACAGGAACTACGTAGACTTCGTTCAGCTTCGTTGTGCCAGAGAAAAGAGGAGGAGCTATTCGAGTTGGATAGTCCTTTGGTTCAGATTGTTATAGGTGTTCGCAGGAGTGGTAAATCTACTCTCTGCCACAAGATGTTGAATAAACACAAGATAAATTATGCCTATCTCAACTTCGACGATGAGCGTCTCTACAGACTCAAATCGGAGGATCTCAACACACTTTTGGAGGCTCTATATATTGTCTATGGCGATTTTGAGTATCTATTTTTGGACGAGATTCAGAATATCAGCGAGTGGTTTTTGTTTGTCAATAGGCTACTTCGCCAAAATATTCGCCTCGTAATCACAGGTTCGAATGCCAAGTTGCTTAGTAGCGAACTTGCGACACACCTCACAGGTCGATACAATAAGATAGAGCTTTTTCCATTCTCGTTTGAGGAGTATTGTGAATATAAAGAGGTGGATACCAAAGATATATCAACCAAGGGCGTAGCCTTCAAAAAAAGTGCATTCTCTGAGTATATGTTGCGTGGTGGTTTCCCTGAGTTATTCAATGTCAAGAACCGCAGAGGTTACATTCAAGGTCTGCTCGACTCGATCATCAAGCGAGACATTCAGCAGCGTTTCAAGGTAAAATATGTGGAATCATTGCGCATGATAGCTAACCACCTGATCGATAACTTCGGGCAGGAGATAAACTACAAGGATCTTGCTGAGAGGTTCGGCTTAGGTTCGTCGCACACGGCTGAAAACTACGTCGGCTACCTCAAGCAAGCCTATCTATTATTGGGTATAAAGAAATTTTCATATAAGAGCAAAGAGCGTATCCGCAACGAAAAGTCATACGTAATTGACCTTGCTTTTGTATCTGAGCGTGAGGATAGTATGATGGGCGAAAACTTAGGCTGGAGGCTCGAAAACCTTGTCTACATAGAGCTATTACGTCGTACGCGACCTCTATTTCAAGATGTATATTTCTACCGCAAAGGGTACGAAATCGACTTTGTTGTCTGCGAGGGTAACAGAGTAATCGAGTTGATACAAGTGTCGGTTGATGTATCATCACCAAAGACCTACAAGCGTGAGGTGTCGGCACTCGTAAAGGGTTCTGCCGAGCTGCACTGCGACAAGCTAACCCTAATCACTAACAACGATAATCGCAAAGAGACTGAGAGTAGTTGCGATATAAATATCGTCTCTATTATTGATTGGTTGCTATAATATTTCACACCCCTTTTATCCTTTTTTATGCCAAGAAGAAAAACTATTACATCTGAGGTTGTATGAGTTTTGTAAATTGGCTATTTAACGAAAAAATCAGCGAGCAGACTAGATGTCTAACTCGCTGATTTTCAATAGTCGGGGTGACAAGATTCGAACTTGCGACCACACGCCCCCCAGACATCGAGTGTCAACTTTTATCATTTTGCAACTATCTGCTATACAGAGCGTATAAAGGTGATTATGAAAAATAAATAAGCAGATATTTGCTGATATTTTTGGTTTTTTGAGCAAAATGTTTTAGATTTGTTTTAGGAAAAACAGCATCTAAAACATTAAAAACGACTACACGCCCTATGGGAAAATATAAGTTCTTGCTCCACGCAGCCAATAAGCGAAAAGATGGCACATACCCCGTCTCATTGCGCATAACTAAGGATCGGAAGTGCAAATATATTAGCACTCAATATTATGCTACACCTGAGCAGTGGAATGAAGAGCAGGAGAGATTTGTGAGCAGCAAGAGGCTTGTTCCTGAATATCGAGTGAAGAATGCGAGAATTTCGGAGCTTGAGGTGAGGGTGAATGAGCTTATGCGCAACTATGAGATTGACCGTGTCGATTGGACGCTCAATCAATTCGAGGATGCTTTTCTCAATCGTGCATCAAAGGGCAAAGCTAAGGACTATTTCGATAAGCTAATCGCAACACTAAAGGAGACTGGTCACCACGGAAACGCACGCTGTTATGCTGCGACCCTGCATTTGTTGGAGTTGTTCGATAGCAAATTTGGAAACAAGATATTTGCGGAGCTTGATATAAAATTTGTCAAGGCGTTCGATGTGTTCCTACAAAAACGTGAGTGTTCGGGCAATACTCGCAAATATTATTTTAAGGCGTTGCGTGCTTGTATGAATAAGGCAATTCAAGATGGCGAGGCTTCGGAGAGTACCTATCCATTTGGCAAGGGTGGATTCAATATATCTTCGCTCGAAGAAGAGACCGCCAAGCGATATTTGCCAACTGATAGCCTAAGCAAGATCAAAGATACACCGAGCGAAAAGCGATTGTTGGAACAAGCTCGTAGGGTGTTCCTATTCTCGTACTACTGCTACGGCATATCATTTATTGATGCTGCAATGCTCACCAAGGAGAATATCGTTCGCCACGATGGTGGTAGCTATATAGTATACAAGCGCAATAAGACTCGTGAGGCGAAGAGGGTAAAGCCCATTCAGATAAAAATCACCGAGACATTGCAGGAGCTTTTGGATTGGTTCAAGGATAACTCTCTTCTTGTTGGGGATTATCTCGTGCCTATCGTATCGAGAGATTACAAAGGTGAGCAGCTTTATGAGCATATCCGCAGTAGGTTTGTTACGAACAACAAGCAACTCAAACAGCTTGCAAAAGAACTCGACATTACTGACTTGAAACTCACCTCATACGTTTCTCGTCATACAATGGCAATGACTTTGCAGAATAATCAGATACCACGTGAGGTTATCTCGCAAATCTTGGGACATTCCGACTTGACGACCACCAATACCTACTTGGATAGCTTCGGTAGCTCGGTGATTGATGAGGCGGCTAAGGTGTTGT
>JBCQSY010000021.1:0-31750 GCA_047178865.1 Rikenellaceae bacterium | reverse complement strand
GAATAAATTTGAGCCTGGCTCCGATTTGTTTCGCCTTTTCTTATGTCCCTATAGTTTCTTGACCTCAATTCAGTTGCATTTGCAGGTTGAATTCAGCAAGTGTAATCTATTTTTCAGCCCCATCAAAGTGGTTGCGTATAGCAGTTGCTGACTTAGCTCCGACCACCTCTGTGAGCTCTTCAAGCGATGCCGCCTTCACCTTCGAGACTGTTTTAAAGTGTTGCAACAGAGCAGCTACGCGTTTTGCTCCGATAGTTGGTATTGAATCCAACTCGCTCTTTATAAAGTTTTCACTTCGCTTCTGACGGTGGAAAGTTATGCCAAACCTATGCGCTTCGTCTCTGATATGACACAACACCTTCAACGGCTCACCTGTCTTACTAAGGTAGTATGGTTCGGAGTCGCCAGGAAAAAACACCTCCTCGATACGTTTAGCCAGACCCACTATCTCGACATCACCCTCAACACCCAACTCACACAGCACCCCATAAGCAGACGAGAGCTGCCCTTTGCCTCCATCCACAACGATAAGATTCGGAAGAGGCTCTCCCTCATCGAGCAGACGACGATAACGACGATAGACTATCTCGCGCATCGAGGCGAAGTCGTCAGCTCCAACCACGCTCTTAACATTGAAGTGGCGATACTCTCGCTTAGAGGGTTTACCATCACGAAACACCACACACGACGCCACAGGGTTAGTTCCCTGGTGGTTTGAGTTGTCGAAACACTCTATATGGCGAGGTTCAGCTTTGAGATATAACTCCCTCTTCATCGCTGCCATGATTCGATTTGCGTGGCGTGAAGGGTCTTTAATCTCCATATTTTTAAGCTGTTCGGCTCGATATAACCTAGCACTACGCTGCGAGAATTGCAGTAAATCCAACTTCTCGCCACGTTTTGGTATCGTAAAAACCAACCCATCAAACTCAACACAAGGCGCAGGCAACATAGGCACAATAATCTCTCGTGAGAGTCCATTCACTATATTCTCCATGATATGGAGCACTCCCGCTCGCAGAAGCTCCTCAGGTGTTGAGTCAACTCCAGGGGTTATCTGCTGGGTATATATCGCAACAACGGAGCCGTGTCTGATTTTGATATAGTTACAAAAAGCTACATCATCATCCACCACGAGAGAGAAGGTATCGACATCGACCAATTTCGACGAGACTATCACCGAGCGATGAGAGTAGTTATCGAGCGACTCTAATCGTCGCTTATAGCGTTGTGCATCCTCAAACTTCAGAGCTTCGGCGCAATCTAGCATCTTAGAATTAAGGTATTTACGCACCGAGCGCAAATCACCCTTCAACATATCAACCACAAGCGAGATATGTGCATCATACTCCGCTTGGCTCTGTTGCCCAACGCATGGAGCTAGGCAGTTACCTATATGGTACTGCAAACAGACACTATATTTACCTCGATTGATAGCCTCTGGCGAGAGATTCAGTTTACAGGTTCTCAGTGGTACAACCTCTCGAATCACCTCCAACACAGCCCTCTGCATCGCCACCGAGCTATAGGGCCCAAAATATTGCGAGCCATCACGTACCAGCTGTCGAGTCGACAACACTCTAGGGAAATTCTCGCGACGAACAACTATCCACGGATAGCTCTTATCATCTTTAAGTAGAATATTATAGCGTGGTTGCAGAGTCTTAATAAGCGAATTTTCAAGAAGTAGAGCATCGCTCTCGCTATCGACAACGATATGGTGAATATCGCATATACGCTTCACCATCACCTGAACCTTGGCACTCTGATTTTGCCCCTCAATAAAGTAGGATGAGACCCTCTTGCGCAAATCTTTAGCTTTACCTACATATATAACACTCCCCGATTTGTCCAGATATTGATATATGCCAGGTGAGTGAGGTAACTGCCCCACCAACTCCTTCAACTTATCCTTTATCGACCCCATCGCACACTACTTATAAGACTCTATCCAACCTAGATTCTTCACTGCCTTAACTCCAACGGGACACTCTCGACACCTAGCCTGCTTGCAGTAGACCGTATATAGTTGAATTAAAGCCTGTGAATCGAAGGCATTTTTGGGTTTAACGCGATACATCCCCCATCGTTTGATATAGGTATTATACTCCGCCTCTAACGACTCATTCAGCCGCTCAGCCCTATCGCTTATCTGCTCATTTTTGGTGTAGAGTCCATAGGCGTATTGCAGAATAACCACCACATTGATACCAATAAGGTTACACTTTTGTCGACCAATACGCTTAACCTTAACATCGAGGGGTTTACTCTCCACTCCTGGAATAAAGTGTGAAGTCCAATAATCCGACGCCTCAACACCAAACAGAGCGACAACATCATCAAGGGTTTTACACGCTATAACATCGTCGAAAAATAGACTCCTTAACGAAAAGAGCCTGGCTATCTGAGCCAATCTAATTGCTGGGTGGTTGTATGGAGAGACCTTATCAAAACGCCATTCGGAGTAGTGCATAGGTTCAATCTTATATTTACGCATAAGATATTGAGCCTCACAACGCATAGCTAGGATATATGCATCCTTTGGATATAACTCTAAGATGCCTGATGCACCAAGGAGTATTGTCTCTATATTCTTAAGAGATTTTCCCTCTCGCAGAATTGGATTATAACCAACTCTCTGGGCTAGCTTTAGATAAGCCTCTCGATTCTTCTCGCAACTGAGTATCTTGAAGATTGAGGTAAAGAGGGTTTGATGCCAATTCTCGCCACTCTCCATATAGAGTTTAAGCATATCATCATGCTTACGCTCCAACCTCTCATACTCCAAACTATTGTAGATAAACAACCTCTCCAGCTCACTCAACGAACTTAGAAAGAGTCCACATCTGCCACTAGTGCTATCGGACTCTAATCTCTTGTAAGCTCTCTGAAGTGTTGCATCCATCGAGGTGTGGTTTTATGGGAGATTACCTCCCCTTTAATTAAAGTAGGTTTAACTCAAGCAGAGCCTCATCGCTCATCATAGTTCTATCCCAGGCTGGCTCAAAAACCAACTCGACATTGACTCTCTCAACACCCTTGACTTTAGCTACTTGGCGGTGAACATCCTCCACCAATATATCTGCCATCGGACAGTTCGCCGCGGTCAAAGTCATAGTTATTGTAACATCACCCGTAGGCTCAAAATCAATCTCATAAATAAGTCCCAAATCGTAGATATTGACTGGAATCTCTGGGTCGTATATGGTCTTTAATGTGAGGATTATATCCCTCTCTACTTGTAATATATCTTCTGGTTTCATTATAAACTAGCCTGCTTAAGATTTGAAAAATATTCGTTTTTTGAGCGAATTACAATTATTTCTTTACCGAGAATGCCAAAGCATACATTCTCATCTGTTTAATCATCGAGTGCAATCCATTACTGCGTGTTGGTGAGAGATTTTCGCCCAAGCCTATCGCATCGATAAAGTATAACTCCGTCTGCAAAATCTGCTGTGGCGATAGTCCATTCAACACCCTAACCAACAGAGCGATTATACCCTTAGTGATTATAGCATCGCTATCGGCAGAGTAGAAAACCTTACCCTCTCTGAGCTCAGCATCGACCCACACCCTCGATTGACACCCCTCGATAACATATTGAGAGGTACGATGAGCCTCGCTATATGGTTCAAGAGTCGAGCTCAACTCAATAATGTAGTTATATCTGTCTAGCCAATCGTCAAAGATTGCAAACTCCTCGATAATATCCTCTTGTCTTGTATCTATGTTTTTCATTACTATCTTATATCTATACCCTCTATTTCCTTAACTCATCTAACAACTCTCCCTGGTTCGATGTTGGCGAATCTATCTCCATAATAGACGAAAGAGTCGGTGCAAATTGTATCATATCTACCCTTTGGTTTACTCTTAATGGCTCAATACCACAGCCATAAAAAATCAGAGGTACATCTCTATCATATCTATACAGAGAGCCACTTCTAGAGCGAATATTATCACCATGCTCAATCCACCCTGGCAACAGAGAGATAAGCACATCACCCGAACGTCGAGCGAAGAAACTACGCTGTACCAACTCACCATATCCATACCCCAAAGCTGAAGATTGAAGTGATGTTGCAGTTAGAGCATACGCCACACCATCGAAGTGCATCATAAATGTAGCTATCTCATTCTGGATATCAGCAACCGACATGCCGTTTTGGTATATCGTGTTGTGGTTAAGGTATATAGAACCATTCTCATAACCTAGAACCCACTCACCTTCTCCGTGTCTTGCTGTTAGGAATCCATTGAGAATAACCTCCGCTTGAACTCCATTAAATCGCTTGCTTTTTGCCGTATTCGCTCCGTTAACATCATACGAAGATGAACTTCCCGAATCTGAAGTGAAAGTAAACAACACCTCTTCGCCCTTAACTTGAGCCTTGGTGTAGTTGATAAACTCCATAATCTCACCATCGAGCCTATACAACATATCCTCGACCTCAATCGACTCACGTCCATATAGTTGAGTGATTGCACCCGACGAGCTTAGATGTAGATTGATGATATCGGTAGTGTTATCCTTGCCTATATCCATATTAGCTATTGCAACCTTAGCAACCTCAAATACTAAAGTATTTCCCAATGGGGTATATTTAATGCGGTTGTAGCTATTGTTCAAATCGATAAGGCGTTTGTCGCTATCTCTATAGAGGCTCTTTTTATTGCGATACTTCGAGACATCAATATCTGAGTATCGGCTATTTACGTAGTCTGCGCCCTGTTTCGAGAGACTCCACGACGAGAACGCTCGGTTAAAGATTGGTTGACTCTTCAAATTGAAGTTAGCCACCCACTCAGGTAATTCAGAGGCAAAAGCTGTCGAGGTAGACCACTGCGAAGATACTGGGTCAACCCACAATACAGTGCCTGAGTTACCTGCAACGACTATCGCCTCGACAGGGTTGATTGCAATAGTAATAGATTTACTTTCAGGACTTTGTTCAAGCAGAGCCTCGCTCAATGTTTGAGCTATAAGGTTATTAGCTGAGAAGCCAATATTGTCATAATTATATGGCATATTACGAATCGTGCCATCCTCGATAAGGGTCTCGCGATTATTCGACGAGTAGTCGAACCATGTTGTACCAACTACTCCATGCATGGATGGTTCTGCGCCAGTAGAGATTGTCGAGAGGGTCGATGGGGCGAGACTCTGCGAAAAGTTATACTCCGCCTTACCATAATATAGACCCTCTTGAGTTAAGGTATTGAAACCTCCCGATGTTAAATTATCGCTATATCTCTCGATATCTCCACTACGGAACGAGCTGACTATAAAGTTTACAACAAGTCGTGGCTTTTGTGCCCAACCCATCGACAACGATAACATTAATAGAGAAGTTAATATAGTACGTAGAAACATTACAAATTATAATTTTCGACAAATATAGTTATTTTTTATCAATTTCTGCCAACTCACCCTCAAAATACCCCCTCTCCGAACTCAAATCCACACCCTTAATTTGGTTAATCAATTTGAGGTTCGCCCTACAAAAAGCGACATGCTCCTGGCTATATCTTCTCATGGGTCGATGCTGCGTAGCTTTAACCACCCTATCGATAGTATCATACTGCCGTTGAGTCGAGTCGCTAAAGAGCGCAGCGCTAAAATGTTGCCAGATATAATCTGCTGCCACTCCCGATGGGTGGAGCATATCCTCGGCATAGAAACGGTAATCACGCAAATCATCCATCAATATCTCATACGAAGGGAAGTAGTAGACCCCATCAAATTCACGAACTACACCATCGATTGCAACACGCAATATCGCCTTACTGAGTGAGTTCTGCTCCAATCCATCCGCTAAATGGCGTATCGGACTCACCGTTAATATAACACGCTTACCACGCAGAACACCCGACAATAACGCACGCAGTGTTGCGGTAACTTCATCCACACTCAGCAGCTCTCTATCGAATAGCCTAGCTGGTTGTTTATGACAATTAACCACCACCTCGCCACTCTCGCAGAGCCTATAGACCCAAGCTGAACCAAGAGTTAGAATAACCCAATCTGCCCTATCCAGAGCGTTGCAACCCTGCTCAACGGCTCGATTAACCTTAGCTGCAGCCTCTTGTGGCGAAACGTCACTCAACGAGCCATGCATCCCATAGTGAAACCAGACACCTTTAGACTCCACAAACTCCTCTTGCTCAACATGACTTCCACCACCAAATCGCTCCAGAGTAGAGGCTACCGAGATAGGATTAAAGAGGACTCCCGTTGGATTCACCTCACACGAAAAACGTGCTCGACTCAACCTCTCACCAATAACCGACGCAAAACACGAACCCATACACAATATATGGCTCGAATACTCTATCTTCGACTCAAATGGGGCGATATCTATCTCGGTTCTAAACTTCATAATAGGAGCAAAGGTAGTTAATTTATGTGAATTAAGAGATAAAAACAGTATTGAATTTTAATCAAAAACAACCTATCAACTCCAACTCTGGATATTTATATAGATGACTAGGGAATATGAGCGGTTCACTCAGATTAAATATAGTTACCTGAGCACGCTGCCCACAAGCTAAATCCACACCAATAGCTTTGAATAACAACCATACATACTCCGTACAGTAGAGTTTATCCTCACTCCCTGCATTATATTCATGGTCGAACTGGATATTTTGACTCACTATATCCTGAGCCCTCTGCTCAAGGGTTCTTCGTTTTATACTATCGAGCGGCAGACGCAGAACAGCCCCATTCTTCGCTCTTTTATAGGCAAAAAAGCTCTCGATGCTCTCGAAACAGACAAATTCATCTTCACTCTCACCAGGCACCGCATGAGATATCATCAACTCTCCATCAACCTCGATTGCCACTCCAACATGAGAGTAATCGCTCTCCCGATCGCTACTGAGAACCGTTAAACTAGCAAACGAACGCCCTTGACGAAAAACCACATCCCCCGAATGAATCTGTTGATGCAGCTCTGTGGGGAGCAACGGCGTTTGATTCTCAATTCGAGATGGCACAAATTCACACGAGATTAGGGCTAGTAGCAAAAGTGCATAAAGCACCACCCTAACATAGAAAAACCTCTTCATACACAATGCTAATTTTCGCATATATAGATAAAAAAATATCCCTTAACCAGCGCTATGCAAGCAGGTTAAGGGATATCATAAGATTTAAATTACTTATTAGCAAATGGGTTTGGAATCATCCACTTACCATCTACATTCTCAACTTCAACCTTTTGGATTTTAGTAGAACCATCACCGAAAGTCAACTCAACTTGAACCGTTGCCTCGCTTCCATCCTCAGAGATAACCTCTTCGATAGCCTTAGCACCCTTGAATCCATCAACTGAAGCAAGCTCCTTCTCAATACTCTTTACCATCTTCTCATCAAGCATTGGTTTAAATTGCTCCTTCTCCTCAGCTGTCATATTACAGAGTTTAAGCAGGCCATCAATATCACAGTTATATTGACACTCCACCTGTTTAACAGCAACACTTGAAGCAGACGAACCGCCTCCACAAGCAACCATTGCAACCATTGCAATAGCCGCTACAAATAGTTTTAAACACTTCATAACATCATTTATTTTAAGTTGTGGGACCACTATTATTAATTCACTCTAAAACCAAGTCCCTTCGATTTTAGATTTAATACCTCTCAATTGCAAATGTAAATAAAAAAATATTATAAACCAAATAAGGGATTGTATTATTTCTTTGTTAAATCTTTGGTTTTAATAAAGAAATTACCAAATATTGCTTAGAAACTACTATCAAGCCTATTTTTTTTGCTAGATATATTTTTAACTCAAAAAAAAAATGTAAGTTTGCACTATGATTCTACGAGCAAACTGTAAAATAAATATTGGACTCAATATAATCCGTCGACGTGAAGATGGTTATCATGAGCTAGAGACCCTGTGCTACCCCATCAAGGGGTTATACGACACTATCACCCTTGAGCAAATCAAGGGTCGTGAGGTTGAGTTTCTATCGAAGGGACGAGTTGTTGATTGCTCTATCGAAGATAACCTATGCGTCAAGGCTGTTCGCCTTATGCAGAGCCGATATGATATTGAAGGAGTTAGAGTAACTCTCGATAAAAGAGTTCCATTTGGTGCTGGATTGGGTGGAGGTTCAGCTGATGCCACCGAGGTGATAAAGGGTCTAAACTCGCTATTTTCGCTAAATCTAGATGATGAAACACTCATCGAATTAGCTGCTCAACTGGGTAGCGACACTGCCCTATTTGTTCGCAATACCCCCCAACTATGCATGGGTCGTGGCGAGGTTTTAACCGCTTCACCACTTGACTTGGGGCACCTTTGGATAGTGATGGTAAAACCCGATATTCACATCTCCACTCGTGTTGCATTCTCAGGAGTAACTCCTAATCCTTGGCAAACTCCGCTATCTACCCTACTCGAACAACCCATCGCATCTTGGCAAGAGAGCGTAGTCAACGATTTTGAAACGTCGATATTTCCACACGCTCCACTCCTGGCACAAATAAAGAGCCAACTCCTCAAAAGTAGGGCTATCTACGCCTCAATGTCGGGAAGTGGCTCTACGGTTTATGGTCTATACGAGAGTGAGGCTCTCGCTCAACATGCTTTAGAGTTCAATCTTATCAATGCGAGCTTGGTGACGCTCCCCCTCAAACTCACTCGTTAACCAAGCATCGACAATCGCCATCGCCTCATCGTTGGTTACGAATCGACCTGGAAGCACAACTACATTGGCGTTATTGTGCTCCTTAACCAGGCGAGCAATCTCCTCGCTCCAACACAACCCCGCACGAACTCCCTTATGGCGATTCAACACCATAGATATACCAACGCCCGAACCACAGATACCTACACCACGTTTAATCTCACCGCTCTCGATACCCTTAGCTAGAGCGTGTCCATAATCGGGATAGTCTACTCTTTCGGGTGAACTACAACCATAATCGACAACATCAAAACCCTTTGATGACAACCAACCCAAGATAAACTCTTTGAGTTCATATCCTGCGTGATCACACGCTATACCTATTAATTTACTCATTATTGCTATGATTATCTAATATTTTTTATACTTTTGTCTCCGACTTAAAAATTATCACTCAATGAGGATTCTCTTTATAATACTTGGTTCACTATGCGTTGTGCTCGCTATGATGGGGTTGGTTGTACCTCTACTTCCAACGACTCCATTTCTGCTTCTAGCCTCAGCTCTATTCTATCGTTCGTCACCTCGACTCTACGATAAATTAATGAATAGCAAATACTTAGGCAGATATATCCGCCAATTCAGAGAGCACAAAGCACTCACCGTTCACACCAAAGTAGGTATGTTAACCATGCTCTGGGGTTTGATGACGTGGCGTATTATTATAATGCACGACAACCTATGGTTATGCATCGCACTGGGAGTAATCGCCATCGCCGTAACTTGGCATATCCTATCATTCAAAACCCTAAGAAGGAGAAAATAATGCCAATAATTTAAGAGTTATGAATTAAAAATTAAGAACTGAGATTCTGAGAATTACTGAGTAATAAAATAATTCCTTAACTCTTAATTCATAACTCTTAATTAATCATTCTATTTCGCAGCTCGTTTACGGTCGTGTTCATTGAGTAGAATCTTCCTCAAACGCATTGAGTGAGGTGTAACCTCTACATACTCATCCTCCTGAATATACTCCAACGCCTCCTCCAAGGTGAACTTACGAGGTGGTGCAATGGCGGTCTTATCATCAGAGCCCGACGCACGCATATTTGTTAGCTGCTTAGCCTTAGTTACATTAACAGTCAAATCGTTACTACGAGTGTGCTCGCCGATAACCTGTCCTGCATAAACCTCCTCCATTGGCGAGATAAAGAACTTACCTCTATCCTGCAACTTATCAATCGAGTAGGCAAACGCAGTTCCATTCTCACCCGAAATAATCGAGCCGTTGCTACGCATCTCAATATCACCAACCCATGGTTCGAAACCAGTCAGGCGGTGTGTCATAATAGCCTCACCAGCGGTCGCTGTCAACATATTCGAACGCAGACCAATAATACCACGTGATGGGATAGAGAACTCCATACGAGTACGCTCTTCGCCCGATATCATATTAAGGAGAGTTCCCTTACGACGTGTTACCAGGTCGATAACCGTTCCCGAAGTCTCATTTGGAGAGTCTACTGTTAGCTCCTCGATTGGCTCACACTTCGCTCCATCAACCTCTTTGGTGATAACACGTGGCTGTCCAACTTGTAGCTCATAACCCTCACGGCGCATAGTCTCGATAAGTACCGAAAGGTGGAGTACACCACGTCCGAATACTGTAAAGCTATCAGCCGTTGAGCCTGGAACAACACGCAATGCCAAGTTCTTCTCCAACTCCTTATCCAACCTATCTTTAATATGGCGAGAGGTAACGAACTTACCCTCACGACCAAAGAATGGTGAGTTATTGATAGTGAATGTCATCGACATTGTTGGTTCATCAACGGCGATTGGAGGTAGTGGCTCTGGATTTTCGAAGTCGCAGATAGTATCACCAATCTCGAAACCTTCAATACCAACAACGGCACAAATCTCGCCACATGGAACCTCGTCAACACGCTTTTTACCCAATCCATCAAAGAGCATCAACTCCTTGATTTTACTCTTTATCATCTTCTCGCCATCACGTTTTGCAAGAGTTACGCTCTGTCCCGCTTTAAGCGAGCCACGTGTGATTTTACCCACCGCGATACGACCAATAAATGAGGAGTACTCCAACGAAGTGATAAGCATCTGAGGCGTTCCCTCCTCGATATGAGGCTCAGGAATCTCATCGATGATAGCATCCAAAAGTGGAAGAATCGAACCAGTTGGCTCGTTCCACTTATGTGACATCCAACCCTGCTTAGCCGAACCGTAGATGGTCTTATACTCAAGCTGCTCCTCTGTGGCATCGAGTGTGAACATCAAGTCGAACACCTCCTCGTTAACCACCTCAGGGCGGCAGTTTGGTTTATCTACTTTATTAACTACAACGATTGGTTTTTTGCCCAACGATAGAGCCTTACCCAACACGAAACGGGTCTGAGGCATAGTTCCCTCAAAGGCATCGACCAATAGTAGTACACCATCACACATATTGAGCACACGCTCAACCTCACCACCAAAGTCAGCATGGCCTGGGGTGTCGATAATGTTAATTTTGTAATCTTTATATATAACCGATACATTTTTCGAGAGAATAGTGATACCTCTCTCGCGCTCTAAGTCATTGTTGTCTAGGATTAACTCTCCTCCTGTTTGGGCGTTATCTCTAATGAGTTGCCCCTCATAAATCATCTTATCTACCAGAGTAGTCTTACCGTGGTCTACGTGGGCGATGATTGCGATGTTGCGAAGTTTTTGCATGAAATTGTTTAATTTGGCACAAAGGTAATCAATTTGTATAAAATCTTTGCTATATTTGTCAATTATTTAAATGGTATTTATGAAATCTTTTACAGTAGAGGTCAAAAATGGCCGCAAAGTATATATTGGTAACAGCGCTGAGTTACTTGGTGAATTGCTCCCAAAAGGTGGCAGAGTGGTAGTTATTACAGACTCAACAATCCAGAGCCACTATGGCACGATTATGGAAGGTTACGAGCGTATAGTGATTGGTGAGGGTGAGGGGAATAAAACCCTACAAAGCGTCGAGACGATATGCCGAAAACTACTTGAGATGGGGGCTGATAGAAAGGTCTTTTTGTTGGGTATTGGTGGTGGAATAGTGAGCGACGTGACAGGGTTCGTTGCCTCTATATATATGAGAGGTGTCGACTTCGGATTTATCTCAACCACCCTACTAAGCCAAGTTGATGCGGGTGTTGGGGGTAAGAATGGGGTTAACCTTGATGGGTACAAAAACATCATAGGATGCTTCAACCAACCTCACTTTGTGATATGCGACACATCAATGCTCAAAACGCTATCCGACAGGGAGTTTCGTTCGGGTCTAGCTGAGTTAATTAAAGGTGCGATTATTGCCGACAGTGAGCTTTTTACCCAGCTCGAAGGCATGACTTTCCAGGAGCTTCGTCAATGTGAGCAGACTCTTGCAGCGATGGTTTTGCGAGCTGTTGAGATTAAGGCTGAAATTGTCGCTCGTGACGAGAGAGAGGCAGGTGATAGACGACTTCTAAATTTAGGACACACCTACGCCCACGCCATCGAGAAGCTCTCTCGCGAGATGACCCATGGAGAGGCGGTAGCTGTTGGTTGTGTTATTGCATGTGGCAAGAGCGTCAATCGTGGCATGATGAGTGCTCAAAGCAAAGAGCGAATCGAGGCGATGTTGGAGAGGATGGAATTTGTAACTACACCACCCGTTGAGCAGAGCAAACTAGATAGTGTGATTGGTCGAGACAAAAAGGCAGAGGGAGACTCTATCTACTTTGTATTTCCAGTCGAGATTGGTAGGTGCGTAGCTGAAAAGATAGAGCTATCCCAACTAATTTCACACTAAGGCTACTATCAACTTTTAGATGAAAGAGACTCATTAAAAAAACTTTAAAAATTATGAGATTCTTAAAATCTAAAACAGTTGCGATAATTGGTAGTCGCGCACTCTCTACACCTTCGGGCAAGGATGACTTAAACCTAGAGAATGTAATTCGCGCGGAGCTATCCAGAGTTATCCACGAACTATATAAGCAGGGTAAAAACACATTTTTAAGTGGACTATGTGAGGGTTTTGAGCTACTCTGCGCAGAGATAATCCTTGAATTTCGAGAGAAAAAGCCCGACGTGAAATTAATCGCCGTAACTCCACACCTTGGCGAACAGAGTATATATAATAGTATAGATAGGCATCGCTACGAGAAGATAGTCGAGGAGTGCGACTCTCAATTTCTAATTAGCGATGGGGTAAATAGTTGCATTCCATACGGCAAACGTAATGAATATATGGTGGATAAATCCTCAATCGTTATCACATACAATACTAATAAAGAGGATATTAACACTTCACTATTCGAACAAGGTAGAGCATCTTCAAGTAGCGTGATAAATATTTGTGAACTTCTACAAAAATATTTTGAAAACAACCATCCATCCAAAGATATTCTACAATCATACAGCGACTCTCCGAGCTTTAGCTTTGACTGTAACGGATTGATTTTCAAAGGAAACCTTCAACAATTCGAAGTGAAATACAACCAAATCAATGGAATCGAGAAGGATGGTTCATTTCTTAAATTTTATCTGAATAACAGCATGTTTATCTACTCATCGTTGGTGTCGGACTTTTACATGTTAGAGTATGCAAATTCCGAGATTAGGAACTAATGCGAGTTAATAATTAAAGAATTAAGAATTAAGAATTATGAGTTATGAATTATTCTTAGTAAATTTTCAGTAAGTCTCAAAGTCTCAGTAAGTCTCAAAGCCACAGTAAATTCTCAGTTATTCTCGGTTATTCTCGGTTATTCTCAGTTAATTCTTAACTGTTAACTCATAACTCTTAATTCATAATTCTTGCTGATGATTTTGTTATTTTAAATTTTTTTATTACCTTTGCCAAATATTTTTACATTTCTCAGCTAAGACGAGATTAAATAACTCAGATATAATTATGGCAAGAAACAATCGACTTAATGGGTTACCTCCAGAGCAAGGTCTTTATAATCCTCTAAACGAGCATGATGCTTGTGGTGTTGGGGTTATACTTAACATTCAAGGTAAAAAATCACATCAAATCGTTGACGACGGACTAACAGTACTAGAGCGTATGATTCACCGTGGTGCAGAGGGTGCAGACCCTGCCAGTGGTGATGGTGCAGGTATTATGGTTCAAGTTCCTCACGAATTTATTCTATTCCAAGGTATTGCAGTTCCTGAAAAGGGAGCTTATGGTACTGGCCTACTCTTTATGCCTAAGAAAGAGAAGTGCGAGAAAGAGATGCTTGATGTAGTTGAGCAGGCCGCCTCTCAGGAGGGACTTAAAGTTCTTGCTGTTCGTGACGTACCAGTAGACAGCTCAATTCTAGGAGGCGAATCTTCTGAAAACGAACCAACTATCAAGCAAGTATTCATCGTAGAGGATATCCCTTCGGATATGGAGCTTGAGCTTCGTCTATATAGAACACGTCGTAGAGTTGAGGCAGCTAAGGGTGAGCAGTTATACTTCCCTTCGCTATCTTCAAAGAATATGATATATAAAGGTATGTTGTCGTCAGCTCAGCTACGTAACTACTACCTCGACCTACAAGATCCAATGTTCACTTCGGGCATAGCTCTTGTTCACTCTCGTTTTAGCACAAACACATTCCCAGCATGGCCTCTAGCTCAACCTTTTAGAGTTCTTGGTCACAATGGTGAGATTAATACCATTCGCGGTAACCGCCTATGGAGCAAAGCACGCGAGGGCGTTCTTAACGCTGAGAAGTTGGGTGACAACTCAGTTGTATTCCCAGTTGTTCAGCCTAACATGAGTGATAGTGCCTCTTTGGATAACGTACTAGAGTACTTCGTTGCATCGGGAATGTCATTCCCACACGCTCTATCGATGCTAGTACCTCAAAGTTTCAGCGATCGCAACCCAATCTCTGAGGAGGTTAAGGCTTTCTACGAGCATCACTCTATATTAATGGAGCCATGGGATGGTCCAGCTACCCTACTCTACTCTGATGGTAGATATGTTGGAGGTATGCTCGACCGTAATGGTATGCGACCAGCTCGTTACGCCATCACAAATGATGGAGTAATGGTTATCGCATCAGAGGCGGGAGTTCAACCTTTCGCACCTGAGACCGTTGTTAAGAAGGGTCGTCTACAACCTGGTAAGGTTATCCTTGTGGATACTCAAACAGGTGAGATTTTCGAGGATCAAGAGTTAAAGGAGAAACTTGCAGCTGAGCACCCTTATGGTGATTGGTTGAAGAAGAACCGTATCCACCTTGAAGAGATTACTTCGGGTCGTAAAGTATCTAACTCGGTAAGCAACCTAGAGGCTTTGAAGAGCGCATTTGGTTACTACGACGAGGAGATTAACTCGGTACTTAAATTCATGGTTAGCGATGGTGCTGAGCCAATCAACTCAATGGGTAACGACGCATCGTTGGCTATTTTCTCAGAGAAACCACAGTTGCTATTCAACTACTTCCGTCAACAATTTGCTCAGGTAACAAACCCACCTATCGACCCAATCCGTGAGGAGTTGGTTATGTCGCTAGAGGGTTATATTGGCTCTATCAACAAGAATATCTTAGAGCCTAGTGAGGAGATTTGTAAGATGGTTCACATCAAGCAACCAGTTCTAACAAATAGAGACGTTGATATCCTTCGTCACATCAACTACAAAGGATTTAGCACCAAAACTATCGATATCACATATCCAGTAGCCGAAGGTGCTAAGGGTCTTGAGGCAGCTATCGAGCGTATTCAGACTGAGGCTGAAGGCTCTGTAGACCAAGGTTTCAGCTATATTATCATCTCGGACAAGGGTGTAAACGCGGAGCGTGCAGCTATTCCATCGGTTTTAGCTACATCTTCAATCCACCACTACCTTATTTCGAAGTGCAAGCGTGTTCAGACCGCTCTAATCGTCGAGGCGGGAGATGTTCGTGAGGTTATGCACTTCGCTCTACTACTAGGTTATGGTGCGAGTGCTATCAACCCATATATGGCATACGCTATAATCGACGAGCTAATCAAAGACAAACAACTATCTTTGGACTACGCCACTGCCGAGAAGCACTACATCAAGAGTATCGGTAAGGGACTATTGAAGGTTATGTCGAAGATGGGTATCTCGACTGTTAGCTCATATCGTGGAGCACAGCTCTTCGAGGCTGTGGGTATCAGTTCAGAGATTGCTAAGAAGTACTTCGGTAACACTACATCTTCGATTAGTGGTATCGACCTAGAGAATATCGCATACGATATCGAGAGATTCCACGCTGCCGCATTCTTAGACGGTGAGCCATTGGGAGACCTCGGTCAATATACATATCGCAAAAATGGTGAGAAACATGCTTGGAATCCTGAGACTATCGCAAAACTTCAAATTGCAACACGCATCGGAAGTTACGAGAAGTTCAAGGAGTACACACAAGCTGTCAACGAAAAGGGACACCTAATCTTCTTGCGTGACTGTCTTGATTTCAAAGCTAACCCTATCGACATCTCAGAGGTTGAGCCTATCGAGGCTATCACACGTCGTTTCGTAACTGGAGCTATGTCGTTTGGTTCAATCAGCAAGGAGGCTCATGAGGCTATGGCTGTTGCCATGAATAGATTGGGCGGTAAGAGTAATACAGGTGAGGGTGGAGAGGACCCAAAACGTTATATCCCACGCGAAGATGGTACTTCAGCAAGAAGTGCAATCAAGCAGGTTGCATCGGGTCGTTTCGGAGTAACTACCGAGTACTTGATGAATGCCGACGAAATTCAGATTAAGGTTGCTCAAGGAGCTAAACCAGGTGAGGGAGGTCAGCTCCCAGGATTTAAGGTCGATGAGGTTATCGCCGCAACTCGCCACTCAATCCCTGGTATCTCGCTTATTTCGCCACCACCTCACCACGATATCTACTCTATCGAGGACCTTGCACAGCTAATCTACGACCTTAAGAGCGTTAATCCATACGCTAAGGTTAGTGTGAAACTTGTTTCGCAGAGTGGTATTGGTACTGTTGCTGCGGGTGTTGCTAAGGCTAAGGCTGATTCAATCATCATTAGTGGTAGCGACGGTGGTACTGGAGCTAGCCCATTGAGTTCAATTCGCCACACTGGTATGCCACCAGAGTTGGGATTGGCTGAGGTTCAACAGACTCTTATCCTCAACGAGTTGCGTTCACGTGTAACACTTCAAGTTGACGGTCAAATCAAGAGCGGTCGCGATGTAGTTATCGAGGCTATGCTTGGAGGTGAGGAGTTTGGTTTCGCAACAAGTGCACTTATCGTATTGGGTTGTGTTATGATGCGTAAATGTCACAAGAACACCTGCCCGGTTGGAGTTGCTACCCAAGACCCAGAACTTCGTAAGAGATTTAGCGGTGACGCTGACTACCTAGTTAACTTCTTCACCTACATCGCAATGGAGGTTCGTGAGTTGTTGGCAGAGATGGGCTTCACAAAACTAGACGATATTATCGGACGTGCCGACCTACTCTTCAAGAAAGAGGGTCTAGAGGGTGCTAAGGTAGATAAGATAGATTTATCGAAACTTCTTTACGGTTCTAAGATAGCCAAAGATGCAACTCTTCACCGTACTATTCTTCAAGAGCCACTTGAGATTTCTCCAATGAAACAGGAGCTATTCGCAGCTGCTCAAAAGAGTATCGAGACTGGTGTTAAGGGTGAGATTACTCTCGAAATCAACAACGTTGAGCGTTCGGTTGGAACACGTGAGGCTGGAGCTATCGCCTTGAAATACGGCGGAGCAGGCATGGCAGAGGATACATTCGTTGCAAACTTCATCGGTTCAGCCGGTCAGAGCTTCGGAGCATTCCTATCGAAGGGTCTAACCCTAAAATTGGAGGGTGAGAGTAATGACTACCTTGGAAAGGGTCTTTCGGGAGGTAAGATTATCGTAGCTCCATCTAAGGTGGCAACATTCGATGCTGGTAAGAACGTAATTGCTGGTAACACGATGATGTATGGTGCAACCTCTGGTGAGGTCTACATCAACGGTATCGTTGGAGAGCGTTTCTGTGTTAGAAACAGTGGTGCTAAGGCGGTAGTTGAAGGTGTTGGAGAGCACTGTAGTGAGTATATGACTGGAGGATGTGTTGTTGTTCTTGGTAGAACAGGACGTAACTTTGGTGCTGGTATGAGCGGTGGTGTTGCCTACATCTGGGATATCGACCAGAAGTTCGATAGTCGTTGTAATATGGAGATGGTTGAGCTATCACTAGTTGATAATAGCTTTGATAAGAGCGAGGTTATGACACTTATCAAGAACCACTACAAATATACTGGAAGTGAAAAGGCGAAGATGGTTATCGACAACCCAGAGCTTTTGAGCCAGTTTATTAAAGTAACGCCTATCGAGTACAAGAAGGTTATCGCCGAGGAGCAGATGAAGGCATTGCAGCAGAAAATTTCAAATGTAGAACGTGATTATTAATATATACAATGGGAAATCCAAAAGCATTTATAACAGTTAAACGAAAAGAGGCGGGCTATCGTCCTGTCCACGAGCGTGTAACAGACTTCGGAGAGGTTGAACAGACTCTCTGTACTGATGATAGAATTTTGCAAGCATCAAGATGTATGGATTGCGGTGTACCTTTCTGCCACTGGAGTTGCCCACTAGGCAACCGTCAGAGCGAATGGCAAGATTTAGTATATCGTGGTGAGTGGCAAAAAGCCTACAACAACCTACAAGAGACTGATGATTTTCCTGAGTTTACAGGTCGTGTATGTCCAGCTCTTTGCGAGAAGGGTTGTGTGCTAAATATCCAAGGTGAACCTGTAACAATCCGTGAGAATGAGGCTGCCATTGTTGAGCGTGCATTCAGCGAGGGTTATGTTAAACCAGTTATTGCCAAGAGTAAGAGTGGTAAAAAAGTTGCCGTTATCGGTTCTGGCCCATCAGGACTAGCTTGTGCTAATCAACTTAGCCAAATGGGACACGATGTAACAGTTATCGAGCGTGACGAGACAGCTGGAGGACTACTTCGTTTTGGTATTCCAGACTTCAAACTCAACAAGAAGGTTATCGACCGTCGTTTAGATGTGATGCGTGCACAGGGTGTTGAGTTTAAGTGTGGCGAGAGTGTAGATGAGAGCAATATCCAATCAATCGTCGACTCATACGATGCGGTATGTCTAGCTATCGGAGCTTGCGAGCCACGTGATTTGAACGCTGAGGGTCGTGAGGCTATCGGAATCTATCCAGCGATGAAGTTCCTAAAGAACCAGAATCGTGCAGTAGCATCTCGCACTATCGTCTCTTCAGACGACCCACTATCTGCTAAAGGCAAGAAGGTGTTGGTTATCGGAGGTGGTGATACAGGCTCAGACTGTGTTGGTACTTCAATCCGTCAAGGTGCAGCTTCGGTTATGCAGATTGAGATTATGCCTAAACCACCTGAGGGTAAAAATCCACTTACTCCATGGCCATACTTCCCAATGGTGTTGAAGACATCATCTTCACACAAGGAGGGATGTGAGCGTCGATGGAGCATGGCAACAAAGAGATTTATCGCTAATGCCGAAGGTAATCTTTGTGCGGTAGAGGTTGAGAACTTGGAGACTAAAGAGGTCGAGACTTTAGAGATTGATTTGGTACTTTTAGCTATGGGATTCCTACATCCAGAGCAGGGCGGTATCATCGAGACTTTGGGTCTTGAGACAGATGGTCGCAAGAATATCGCGTCAAACGATAAGATGGCAAGCTCACTTGATAAGGTGTTCGTCGCGGGAGACGCTACAACAGGAGCTTCTCTAGTGGTTAGAGCTATCGCTTCAGGACGTGCTGCGGCTAAGTCTATTAATAACTTTTTAAAATAAATAGTTATTTCGTAGATTTCTAAGGAGTCTAGATTACATTTAGATAGGGGGAAATAAAATCTTCGCAAGAGGATTTTATTTCCCCCTTCTTTTATACTAACAACACAAAATCAAACGTTACAATAGAGAGATTAATTAGTTTGATTAACAACAATTTAATAGACAAAGAGTATCAAATAATGATTCAAAATTATTCAAAATCACAACAGAGACTCTTTTGAACAATATTATATTTTAATAGAAATTAGTGGGGTTTTTATTTGTGTTTTTGAATAGTTTTACATATCTTTGTTGAAATTGCATTAGCTATAACTTAATAAATAAAATTTATGCCAAACTTTATGATTGGGTTTTTACCCTCAGGCTCTGAATGGATAATTATCGCATTGGTTATTCTTCTTCTATTCGGTGGAAAGAAAATTCCAGAATTGATGAAAGGATTGGGCAAAGGCGTTAAGAGTTTCAAAGATGGAGTAAACGAAGCCAAAGAGGAGATAAACAAGGCAGCCGAAGAGGTTAACGAGCCTGGCGACGAGAAGAAAGAGAAAGAGTAGGTTTAGTAGAAGTTAGGGAGGTAATGGTGTCGAAAGGATTCTGGGATCATTTGGAGGATTTGCGAAATGTTCTCTTCCGTGTTATTGGAGCGTGGATTGTTTTAGCAATACTCTACTTCATCCTTATGCCTTACATATTTGATAAGGTAATATTAGCACCATGTTATAACGACTTTCCATTCTATGAGATGCTTCGTCTAGTGGGTCAGAAGTTCTCACTCGAAGATGGCTTCTTTACCGAAGAGTTTAACGTAGAGTTAGTGAATATAGCCCTAACGGCTCCATTCCTAATACATATCTCTACGGCGTTCTATCTCTCGGTAATAACAACAGTTCCATATCTCTTCTATGAAATTTGGCGTTTTTTAGCTCCAGCGCTGTATATGCATGAAAAGCGAGGTGTTCGCTTTGCATTTTGTCTGGGAACTTTTATGTTCTTTGCAGGTGTAGCCCTAGGCTACTTTATGGTATATCCTCTTGTGTTGCGATTCCTGGCATCATACCAGCTCAGCGCATCCATCGAGAATATCATATCGCTAACATCCTATATAGACAACTTTATGATGCTTGTTCTATCTATGGGTATAGCCTTCGAGATGCCACTAGTTATGTGGCTGCTATCGCTCTTCGGAGTAGTAAACAAGAGCATGCTTACTCAATATCGTCGACATGCAATCGTTGTCGTAGTTATCGCCTCGGCGATTATCACCCCAACGGGAGACCCATTCACACTAAGCGTAGTGGCTGTTCCACTATATATGCTCTATGAGTTGAGTGTTCTGATGATTCGCGACAAGGTCACCGATGAGCCAGCGAATGATAGTGAACAGGAGGCGTAAATTAAACTCTCAATGAGTATAAACAGGGAAAAATAGAAACAAAATAGGGGAAAAATAGAATTATCAACCAATTTAAACTTTTAAACAATGAGTAATGAGACTTTATCTAGGCGTAGCTTCTTGAAACAAGTTGCGGCTGTCTCTGCCGGAGTAGCTCTCACAGGAGTAGCACTCTCTTCACCACAAGAGGCTCAAGCAAAGACAAAATCTAAGGGAGTAATTACACCAAATTATCCTAAAGGAAAAGTGCGTGTGGCATGTGTCGGAGTTGGCGCACGTGGACGTGAAGTAGTCAAAGGACTACACGCTACAGGATTATGTGACATCGTAATTCTATGTGATACTGATATGGGAACTGAGCCTACAGCTATCGCTGAGGAGCTATGCCCTAAAGCTAAGAAGTTCCGTGATTTTAGAGAGATGTTTGACAAGGCTTGCAACGAGTTCGATGCTGTAGCTGTTTCAACCCCAGACCACGCTCACTTCCCTATCACAATGTTGGCTATGATGAATGGCAAACATGTCTATGTTGAGAAACCACTAGCTCGTACCTTCGAGGAGTGTGAACTACTTATGGCCGCTGAGAAGAAGTATGGCGTAGTTACTCAGATGGGTAACCAAGGTCACTCTGGTGAGAACTACTATCAGTTCAAATCGTTCAAGGAGAAGGGTGTTCTTAAAGATGTAAGAAGCATCACCGCTCACATGAATAATGTTCGTCGTTGGCACAAGTGGGATCCTAATATGCAGAGTTTCCCAGCAGCTGAGCCAATGCCATCGACTCTTGATTGGGATACATGGTTGGGTACTCGTGCTTTCCACGAATATAACAAAGATTTCGTTCGCGGACAGTGGCGTTGTTGGTATGACTTCGGTATGGGAACTCTAGGAGACTGGGGTGCTCACCTTATCGATACTCTTCATGAGTTCTTGGAGTTGGGTCTACCTACCGAAATCGACCCAGTTTACCTTAAGGACCACAACCCATTCTTCTACCCAATGTCATCATCTATCGACTTTAAGTTTGCAGCTCGTAAAGATATGCCAGAGTGTGTTATCAACTGGAAAGATGGTTTGGACAACCTTCCAACGCTACCAGCAGGTTACGGAGAGTCGGTTATTGATAAAGATATCCCAACTGTTGCAGGCGAGGCATTCGTTCCAACAACTCTATCTCCAGGTCGTGTTGTTTACGCCGATGGTTTGATTATGAAGGGTGGTTCTCACGGAACTCCACTATCAATTGTATCAGGCGAGAGAGGCAACGACTTCAAGAAACATGTTGACGACTATGTTAAGGACCAACCAGATTGCTTCACTGACTTCTTGGTTGCTTGTCAAGGTAAGGGTAAAACCAACTCACCATTCAGCGTTTCAGGACCACTTAGCCAGGTATTCTGTCTTGGTGTAATCGCACAACGTTTGAACACTAAGTTGATTTTTGATCCTGCTACTAAGACCGTAACTAACAACTCACTTGCAAATGAGATGCTACGTGGAAGTATGCCACGTGCAGGATGGGAAAAATACTATCAAATCTAAAAACTACAAACAAAATGAAGAGATTATTAATGATAGCTTTGGCTTTTGCAGTTGCTACATCATGTAGTAATGAGCCAAAGTTTGTCGATATGTTCAACGGTGAGGATTTCACTGGCTGGCATCAACTTGGTGGAGACGCTGAGTATAAATTGGAAGATGGTGTAATTGTCGGAGTTTCAAAGGACGACACCCCTAACAGTTTCTTGGTAGCCGATGAGATGTATGGTGATTTTATCTTGGAGTTCGAGAGTAATTGTCACCCTAAAATCAACTCTGGAGTTCAATTCCGTAGCATAAGCGACCCTGATATCAAAAATGGCCGTGTACACGGTTATCAATGCGAAATCGACCCATCAGCTAGAGCTTGGAGTGGAGGGATTTATGACGAGGCAGGTAGAGGTTGGTTGACAACTCTTGATATGAATCCTGAGGGACAAGCTGCTTACAAAGTTGGCGAGTGGAATCACTACCGCGTTGAGGCTTGTGGCAACACTATCCGTATCTGGGTTAATGGTGTAAACACTGCTAACCTAAACGATGATGCTGTATCTGAAGGACTTATTGCACTTCAAGTACATAGCATCGGTGGTAGCTTCAAGAACCTTAACCTTGCTGGAGCTGAGACTAAGTGGAAGAATGTTCGTATCCTTACCGAGGATGTCGAGGCTAACCTTAAGAAAGGCGAGTTAGTTCCTGTTGTAAACCTTATCCCTAACACGCTTACTCCTCAAGAGGAAGCAGAGGGCTGGGAGCTTCTTTTCGATGGCGAAACTAGAGAGTCTTTAGAGACATTCTGGAGAGGCGACAACAAAGATTACTTCCCTACTGAAGGATGGGAGATTGCCGATGGAGCACTATCTATCGCCGAATCAGGTGGTCAAGAGTGGTTGACTCACGGTAACATCATCACCAAAAAGAAGTATTCAGCATTTGAGTTCAGCGTAGAGTTTATGTTGGTTGAGGGTGCTAATAGCGGTGTTAAATATTTCTGTGTTGAGGAGACTAAGGGTAGCCGTCCTTCATGTCTTGGATTGGAGTTCCAACTTCTTGACGATGCAGTACACAAAGATGCTAAGCTATACACTTCAGTTCCTGGAAGCCGTACTTTGGCTAGTCTTTACGATATGAAGGCTACAGAAGCACCTAAGCGTTTCAAGGGTATTGGTAAGTGGAACAAGGCTGATATCAAGGTATATCCTGATGGACGTGTTGTTCATATCCTTAACGATTCTAAGATGCTTGAGTACCAACGCAACTCAGATGAGTTCAAGGAGATGATTAAGAATAGCAAGTATGCTGAGGCTGCTTATAACTTGAGCGAGTACCCATTCGGTTCAGCACCAGAGGGTCACATCCTACTTCAAGACCATGGCAACTTAGTATTCTTCCGTAGCATTAAGGTTCGCGACCTTTCTGAATAATATTAAGCTATGAGTAAAGTATCAAAAAAAGGGGGGTTAGTACTATGCGTAGTGCTAGCTCTCGCTATTATTTTAGTAATAGTTAAGAGTACACCTAAAGAGGAGAGTTGTTGTGAGGCAGTTGCTGCCAACACTCTAACCGCTGAGGAGGTGGAGGCTGGTTGGGAGTTACTATTCGATGGTGAGTCTCTAGCCGAGCATTGGAGTTCAGCCAAAGACCCTAACGTCGATGCAACAACATGGGCTATCGAGGATGGCGTAGCAGCTATCCAGACCATAGTTGATGGCGAGGTGGTTAAGGGTGGTCATATCAACACCAAAAAGAAGTACTCAGCATTTGAGTTTAGCGTAGATTTCAAGCTAACCGAGGCTGCGAATAGTGGTATCAAATACTTCTTCTACGTAGGTCAAGTTGATGGTAAAAACCGTGCTTATGGCCTTGAGTATCAACTTCTAGACGATGTGAAACATCCAGATGCAGTGAAATACACTGTAACACCTGGAAGCCGTACATTGTGTAGTCTTTATGATATGAAAGCAGCCAACGAGGATAAACCATTCAACGGCATTGGCGAGTGGAATACTGCTTATATCAAGGCTCTTCCTGATGGAAAAGTTGAGCACTACCTAAACGGTGTGTTGGTATTGGAGTATGTTCGTTTCTCGGATGAATTCTACCAACTACTCGAAGATAGTAAATACACTAAGGAGGCTTACTACACCGATGGAGAGTATCCATTCGGTTGTGCTCCAGAGGGTTATATCCAACTACAAGATCACAACGATCAGGTCTACTTCCGTAATATGAAGGTACGCGACTTGAGTAAATAGTGACAGATGTCCTATACACACTACTATGCTGATTCAACGATACTCCATAGCTCCCTTCAAGGAGCTATGGGGACTCAGCTAGATATGCTCTTGGTCGGTGAAGATGAGCACTACCTACACCAGCTCTGGTGTGAGGTTGAGATGCAGGTTCGACACTTAGAGCAGGTTATGAGTCGTTTCGACCCTCAAAGTGAGTTGTATAGGATAAATCAAGCGGCACAGCGAGGTGTCGCCGCTCCAAGTGATGAACTTTGGAGTATATTGAGCAGAGCTTTTGATTACTACCACACGAGTAGAGGCTACTTTGATATCACATTAGGGCGACTATCGTTCGTTGATATTGACTACGACAGCCACACCATATCCTTTAAGGATAAGAGCATATACCTCGATTTAGGGGGATATGGCAAAGGATTGACACTCACTCATATAGAAAATATAGTTAAGCGTAGTGGTATTGCCAACGCCTTTGTTAGCTTTGGCAATAGCTCTATTTTAGCTCTAGGGCATCATCCCAAGAGTGATTGTTGGAGTATATCGACAAACAACCCATATACCAAAGAGGCTGTAGATAGTTTCAACCTACGTGATGTGACATTAACCGTATCGGGAGAGTCTCCATCACGCTCAAGACACATTATCAATCCTCACAAAGGGGTCTACAATAGCGAACGTAAGATGGTTGCAATTGTTAGCAGAGACCCAGTTCTGGGAGAGGTTCTCTCAACGGCGGGAGTGTTGATGAGTGACGAGGAGTTTAAGCAGATAGCAAGTAATTTAGATATTGTGGAGTACAAAGTCACAAAGTTATAAATAGTACAATAGGCATGAGTAACGAGATAAGTAATAAACCAATTGGACGAAGAGAATTTTTTAAGAAGATGGGTATTTTAGCAGGTGGAGGAGCTATCCTCTCAGCATTTCCTTGGCTTGAAGGGTGTAGCCAAGAGGAGAAACAGGAAATTACGGGACGTAAACTACGTATAGGCATCGTTGGAACGGGCTCACGTGGCATGTACCACATTAATCACCTTAAGATGATGAGCGACCAGGTTGAAGTCGTTGCCCTATGCGACAACTACGAACCTAGTCTACAACAAGCAGCTGCGGAGTACCCCGCAGCAAAGACTTTTAGCGACTACCGCTTTCTATTGGAGTTAAAAGAGGTCGAGGCGGTTATAATAGCTACCCCGCTATTTGCGCACGCTCCAATCACTCTAGATGCTCTCGATGCAGGTAAACATGTATTCTGCGAGAAGTCTATGTCGGACTCACTACAAGGGTGTTTGGATATGTATAACGCCTCGAAAAATGGCAAGAACATCCTCTACATCGGGCAACAACGCCTCTACGACAAGAAGTATCTTCGTGCGATGGAGATGATTCACAGCGGAGTTATTGGTGATATCACAGGCGTTAGAGCCTACTGGTTCCGCAACAACGATTGGCGTCGTGAAGTTCCATCTCCTGAGTTGGAGCGCAAGATTAACTGGCGACTATACAAAGATTTGTCAGGTGGTCTAATGACCGAGCTTGCTACACACCAACTACAGGTTGGTAACTGGGCGATGAAGGCTATTCCTGAGAGCGTTGTGGGTTATGGCGATATCGTTCACTGGAAAGATGGACGTGATGTCTATGATAATGTGAGTTTGATATATCGTTATAGCAACGGAGTGAAGATGACCTACGAGTCGAATATCGCCAATAAATTCAATGGACTGGAGGAGGAGATTCTTGGACACAAAGGAACAATGGAGCTAGAGAAGGGTCTATACCACTTCGAGGAGGCGACACCTGCACCTGCAATCCTTCAGTTGATTAATCAAGCGGAGCACGCTGTTCTAGATAAAGCCTCATTCGCGAGCCCTAGCTGGGTTCCTGAGACAGCATCTTCAAGCAAGGGAATACCTATTATCGCAGGAGCGACAGTGGTTTCGGGTGAATCTTCAGTTGGTGCTATGGATGATGGTTCGTTCGAGCTGTTGGCAGCATTTATCGAGGCAGCCAAACTCAATCGACCAGCTAAGAACCTTATCGAGGAGGCATACTACTCATCGACATTGGCTCTACTCGGACTTCAAGCCATCGAGGAGCAACGTATGATAAAGTACCCTGATGAGTTTAAAATCCCATATCTAAACTTCGCATAGTTATGAAAGATATATTAATAACAGTTAAGATGCAACGTCGCGAGATGCTAATTGTAGCATGCTCTGTATTGGCGGCATTCGTAATCAATTTTATAGCTATTATATGCTACAAAACCGACTTTAGCGAGCTGTACACTCAATGGTTGTGGACTCTAATTGTCGCAGGGGTAATCTATGGATTAACTATCCTCTCTCGCATATTCTACTACATAATCTCGCTCACCATCTCAAAGAGACGAGAGTAAGTAGACCACCGAGACTATAATAACAATGGGCAGCTTTCGAGCTGCCCATTACTGTTTAGTTTACTCCCTTCATCATCCGACTCAACCATGGGGATAGAATCAACAGACAGAGAGTTGCAATGGCTGTAATGGCTGAGACAAACCAGAAGACATTAACTGGCTGCCCTATCGCTACCTCGACACTTCTCGATAGTCGCTCCGCCTGTGATGCTCCGAAGTTACCCGCAGCAAAAGAGAACATCCACAACCCCATCAGCGTCGATATCAGCTTAGGTGGAGCTAGCTTTGTTATCATCGATAATCCTATTGGTGAGATAAACAACTCACCAATAGTGAAGATAAGATAGACCATCGTCAACCACATTGGCGACACCTTAACAATCTCATCTCCCCCGTTAGATATCCCATCGGCGATAGCTATCACCGCTGCGCCAAGCGACAAGAGTAACATTCCCCACATAAACTTAAATGGGGTCTTTGGATTGAGTTTCACCCTACCCAGTGCCACCCACATCATCGAGAATAGAGGAGCTAACACCACAATAAATATCGCATTGATAGATTGAAACCACGACGCTGGTATCTCCCAACCAAACAGCTCGCGATTGGTATTTTCCAGAGCAAACATATTGAATGTTGTGCCTGCCTGTTCGAATCCAACCCAGAAGAAGATATTAAAGAATGCCAAAATCAGAATAACAGCCACACGTGCCCACTGCTCACGGCTCTCGACTCCTCGAATAATCGAGGCAACAAGATACAAGCCACCCACTGATGCCACCGTATAAATTATAATACTCTGAAGATAGCCAGGTACTACACCCCACACCATAATAGATAGAGGTACTGAGATAATAATCCCCAAGGTGGATAGAGCTATCACCCTCCAATCCGCAAGATTCAGAGCACGGCGTGAACTATCAGCTTTAAGAGGTAGACCAAGCGAGCCTAGAGTGCTCTCCGATTTTATAATAAACCACGCAACGCTTATAACCATACCTACTCCTGAGACAAAATAACCCCACTCCCACGAGACATTCTCGCCCAAAGCTCCTGCAATAAGTGGCGAGAAGAAAGCTCCTATATTAACACTCATATAGAAGATAGTGAAACCGCCCTCTTTTCTAGGGTCGTTATTCTCGTAGAGACTACCCACAATGGTCGAGATAGTGGGTTTAAAGAGTCCATTACCAATAATCAGGAGTCCAAGACCTGAGTAGAACCACAACTCACGAAGTGCCATATTGTCGTTGGCGATAGCGGCAAAAGCTAACATAAACTGCCCCACTGCCATGCTTATAGCTCCGATGTATATTGTCGAGCGAAGTCCCAAAACCTTATCCGCCAGAACACCACCAATCATCGGGGTGACATAGACCAAGAATGTAAAAATTCCGTAGATTGTGTATGCTACCTCTCTATCGAGACCAAATCCGCCAGATGTGACACTGGCCGTTAGGAACAGCACCAACAGAGCTCGCATACCGTAGTAGCTAAATCGCTCCCACATCTCTGTGAAAAATATTGTCGACAACCCCATAGGGTGTCCAAAGAATCGTTTCTCTCCCATCTTTTTAGATATTTTAATTTGCTATCCCCTCTAAAAGCGAGAAGATATCAATATTATTTATACTTTTCCAACATCTCATAAGATTGCTCAATACCCAATTCACCAGCTTTCGATAGGTCGATAGCCCCTTTATGGGTATCTTTCATCAATATCTGCACTATACCACGATTAAAGTAAGCCTCGCCAAATGATGGATATAGCTCAATGGCACGTGTATAATCATCGTAGGCTTCGGGAAGTTCCCCTGAGAGAGCGTGTAGATTTGCTCGATTATAGTATGCGTAGGCAAAATCGGGGTATAACTTCACAACTTTATTCAAGTCTGCGATAGCATCATCATAATTATATACACGACGCGAACTATTACGTAGTTGCGAAGCTGGGTCTGAATCGATAGTTATTCTCTGATATGTGTTATCAATTGATGAGATAAAATCAATCATCTCAGCTCGTGTAGTCGAACGATTAAAGTACAAAAATGGATTTGTCGGATTTAACTCTATAGCCGAACTCAATGTATTTACCGAGTTGGTATATTGACGGATAAGCCCCTGAGATATAGCTAGTTCAAAGAGATTACCCCACTCCAGGCTACCAGCTCCACGAGCCTGCTCCTTATAGCTATCATCCAACTCCATAAGGCTCTGAGCCGAGAGCGACGTGGCGCTATTCGACAAAGTGAGGTAGTCGTTATCAAACGAGGAGATAAAACTATTGAGTCGAGGTGAATAGTAACGCGATGCTGCCATCGGAGCCGATTCATCGCTCGTAGTGAAGATAAATCTAAACAGAGGCAACAGATTAAGCGTTGGATTCTTACCATCACTCATCGCCAAGGTCTCAACACGCGAGCGTCCCATCGAGGTCTCGAACGAGAGCAACTTATCAAAATCGTAGCTCTCATCGGTATAGATTGAGTAACTACTATTAGCCAATTTCGATTTATGCTCTGCGATTTTACGCTCGGCAATCTTCCTATCGCTCATTGCACCACGCGAGTTATTCAACAACATACGAACATCGCTACGATAGAGGTAGGCATTTGCAAAATCGGGATATAGCTCAATTGATTTGGTGTAGTTCCTCTCTGCACTCTCAACCTCACCCAACTGCTGTAGAAGATTTGCACGATAGAAGTAGACCAGTACATTCTCAGGAGACAACTCCACAACCCTATCATAATCCTCCAATGCACGATTGTAATCACCTATCTGAGAGCGCATTATAGCCCTATTAAAGTATCCGATAGAGCTATTAGAATCTAATTTTATCACCATATCAAGGTCAGAGAGAGCCTCCATTGGCCTACGCGTATCGTTATAGACAAGTGCCCTATTAAAGTAGCCTAACAAGTACTCAGGGTCGTTCTCGATAGCTTTATCAAAATCCCTCTCTGCCTCTACATAACGCTCCATCTGGACATAGAGGCTACCACGACGATTAAATGCGTGAGAGCTATAGGGATTAGTCTCCACCGCCATATCAAAATCTCTCAACGCAGAGAGCGTATCTCGAAGATAGAGGTAGCTGATTCCTCGGTTTATATAGGCATCACACACCCTATTCTCGAACTTGATAAATTGGTTGAAGTCTCGGATAGCCTCCTCATACTGCTTATTAAGCAGACGAGTCACACCTCGACTATAGTATGGACTTGGTAGGTCGGGACGTAGCTCTATAGCCTCCTCAAAATCCTTTAAAGCATCGTCGTAATTACCTAAACGAGAACGAGTTATTGCACGATTAACGTAAGCACTTGTAAAGACTGGATTTCTATTTATGGCCGCTGTTAAATCAGCATCTGCACCTACTAAATCGTCGAGGTTATACTTAGCGATACCACGCAAGAAGTACCCTTCGTAGGCATTTGCATCGACCGAAAGAAGTATGTTCAATGTACGAATTGCACCTAGATAGTCATCATGCATCAAACTATTTCGACCTAACCAGTAGAAATAGTCTCTGTTATATTGCGCCTTCACGGGTGTGAACAACACCAGTGAAGTCAACAATATTAACGTGGTAAATATGCATTGTAACCTGCTAATTTTCATAGCCTTAGCTTTTAATTACAAGAACTAAAAACTACTCCTCATACCCAAATCGTCTCAACTCCTTATCGCTATCACGCCAGTTATCCATAACCTTGACGTATAGCTGTAGAAAGACCTTTTTATCTAGGAATAGCTCTAAATCCTTACGTGCCTGAGTTCCAACTCGCTTCAAGCGTTCACCCTTATGTCCAATTATAATACCCTTCTGAGAATCGCGTGCCACGTAGATAGTTGCACTTATTCTATCTATCGAGATATCCTCCTTATACTCCTCGATTGCCACCTCGCATGAGTATGGAATCTCTTTATCGTAGTTGAGTAGAATCTTCTCGCGGATAATCTCCGTAGCAAAGAAACGTAAAGTTTTGTCTGTTAGTGTATCTTTTGGATAAAAAGGCTCTCCCTGAGGGAGTCGCTCTAGTATCATATCGAAAAGCCCACCGATATTAAATGTCTCCTTTGCCGATGTTGGCACTATCACCGCATGAGGTAGTCTCTCACTCCACTTGGCAACCAGCTCCTCAAGGTGTTCGGGGGTAGTTAAATCAATCTTGTTGATAACCAAGATTGTTGGTGTCTGACCATGTGATATCTTGTCGAGAAACTCCTCGGAACGAGCACTATCCTCAACTGTATCAGTTACATATATAATAACATCCGCATCTGAAATTGCACCTGTGACAAAACGCATCATCGACTCCTGGAGTCGATAGTTGGGTTTAAGTATTCCTGGAGTATCCGAGTAGATAATCTGAAAATCATCACCGTTAACGATACCCATGATTCTGTGACGTGTAGTCTGTGCTTTGCTTGTGATAATCGACAAACGCTCACCAACTAGAGCATTCATTAGTGTCGATTTACCTACATTTGGGTTGCCTATGATATTGACAAAACCCGATTTATGAGGAGCATTTGGCTCTCTCGTCTCTCTATTTATAATCCCATCTGGGAGTTCTAAATTACCCTCTTCCATATATAATTTTTAAGGGGAGTTCTATTTTCTCCCTGATTTTAATTTTTAGTTAATAATTGCGCATTTTTGATTTTTCAAAAGTGGGTTATAGTGACTCC
>JBCQSY010000020.1:4939-34264 GCA_047178865.1 Rikenellaceae bacterium | reverse complement strand
ATCTCTAATAATCTGATAATAAGTCTATTTTGAGATTCTGAATCAAGTTCAGAATGACGACTTAGGTTTAACGCATCAGTACTAATTCATAATTCATAATTCATAATTCAAATCTGCTCGATGATTAGTTCCGAGGAGCGGACTGATTTCATGCACCAGTCGAAGAGTATGTTGCGTTTTTCATCTTCGCCGAGTTGCCAATCTAGCGTGCTATGGCGAATCTTTTCGCTTAGTTGGTAGATGATAATAGCAGCTGAGGCTGAGACGTTTAGGCTCTCTACCATGCCACACATTGGAATCTGGATAAACTCGTCAGAGAGTTCGATAACCTCGTCGGATATACCACTCTTCTCCTCGCCAAAGACCAGTGCGAATGGCGACTTCATAACGTCGAATAGTTCGGGAGTTGAGCCACCCTTATGGGGTGAGGTCGCCACTATGCGGTAGCCACTCTCTTTGAGGTGGTGGAGTGCCTGGCGAGATGATTCATAACGATTAATCCCTATCCACTTATCACTTCCGCGCACGATATCGTGGTATGCTTGAAAGCGACATAGATTCTCCACAGCGTGTATATCCATCACCCCGAATGCGTCGCAGTGACGAATCAGCGCGCTAGAGTTCTGCGAGTGGAAGGTGTTCTCGGTGAGGATAGTCATATATCGAGTACGCATCGAGAGGACTCGCTGAAAGGTTTCGATACGCTCTTGTGTCATCAGCTCCATCAATCGAGCGGTGTTACGCTCAATCCACTCTGCGTCTCTATTTTCGATATTTATCATCGTCGCTCAATATTTTAAGGTAGCTCTCGTACCTCTCGATTGATATCTCTCTTTGTTCGATAGCCTCTCTTACAGCGCAGCGAGGTTCGTGGATATGTGTGCAGTTGTAGAATTGACACTCTTTACCATAGTGCATCATTTCGGGGAAGTAGTGCCATAGCTCTTCGGGGGCTATGTCGAGTAGTCCGAAGCCTTTGATTCCTGGGGTGTCGATGATATATCCGCCCATGGTTAGGGGGTACATTGTCGAGAATGTTGTGGTGTGTCGACCCTTGTTGTGGCTCTGTGAAATCTCGCCTATTTTGATATCGAGAGTTGGTTCGATAGAGCCGATAAGGGTTGATTTGCCCACTCCCGAATTGCCCGAAATAAGGGTTGTAGCTCCTTGTAACAACTCTTTTACTCTGTCTAGTCCCTCGCCCGTTAGGGTCGATGTGCGGATAGTTTGGTAGCCTGCGGTGCGGTAGATACTCTCGAATAGTTCGACGCTCTGCATATCATCCTGCATAAGGTCAATCTTCTGAAGGACGATGGTCGCAGGAATCTTATACGCCTCGCATGTGACTAAGAATCGGTCGATAAATTCGGGTGGTGTCTTGGGGTTTTTCAGCGTCACGACAACTATCGCTCTGTCGATATTCGCAGCGATGATATGTGACTCTTTCGAGAGGTTCGATGCACGACGGATAATGTAGTTTCGACGAGGCGTAACCTCCTCAATAGTGTAGCTACCTTCGCTATCTTGTGCAAATGATACCACATCACCCACCACCACAGGCGAGGTCGAACGAGTACCCTTCAAGCGGAGCTTTCCACGAAGTCGACATGGGATAATCTCTCCCGATGACTCCACCTCGAACCAGCTACCTGTTGCTTTGGTTACAACCCCCTCTCTGAGATTAGACATCTATCGAGCTGCTATTTGTGTGGCTTTCGAATCGTATATCCATCCACTCCACCGAGGGGATAAATAGTTTACCTATTGCGATAATCTTATTATAGGTAAGTGACGAGTCGAGCTTTGACTTGGGAACAAACTGCACCACATCGTTTATCGGAGCAAATAGCGAGAGGAGTATAGCCATAATGATGATATATTTAGCGCAGCTAAGCACCACACCTAATATATTATCGACCACCTTGAGTCCCGCCATGTGGAATAACTTCTTGCACAACATACCCAGCAGAGCAACAAGCACAAGCACCACGATAAAGACCACGATAAAACCAACTAATGATGCCCATGGGGGCTGTACCCCGATAAATGAGCCTATCATAAATCCAAGTCTATTGGCTAGGATAATACCTAGGATAATCCCCGCTAGCGAGAAGAGCTGCTTTGTTAATCCACTTCTCCACCCCATAATTGCGGCGATGACAAGGATTACGACTACTATTATATCTAAAATGCTCATGTGTCAAAAATATGTTTAAATTTAGGACAAATGTAGTAAAAGTTTGCAACTTTCTAAAATTTTGTTGTATTTTTGTGGTTATGAACATTGAACAACAGCTCCAGGGTATGAGACGAATAGTGGCGATAATTGTAATATTGGTGGTGGGAGTGACCCACTCCGCAGCACGTGAAGTGGTGTCGCTGGTCGATAACTGGTACTTCTACCCATCGACTGCGAGAAACACCGACGATGCGCAGCGTATTTCTCTGCCACACACTTGGGCGATAGGGAGTAGTGACGATGGAGTGCATAGCTCGATGGGTAACTACGTTAGAAAGCTCAATATCCCGACCCAGTGGCGCGATAAGAGGGTGTTTATTAAGTTTTATGGTGTGAATAGTGTCTCTTCGCTGCTGGTTAATGGTAGCTACGTTGGCGAGCATCGGGGTGGAGCTACTGCCTTCACTTTCGAAATCACTCGACAGCTTAACTGGAACGATGAGAATGAGTTGCAGCTGGTGGTTGATGGTTCGATATCGACTGGGTTGCCACCAACCTCTATCGACTACTCGATGGATTGTGGAATATATCGTCCGGTGGAGCTTATCGCTACTCCGAAGGCGGCGATATCTCCGATATACTACGGCTCGGATGGGGTATTTGTGACGACTAACTCTCTCTCGAACGGGAAGGTTTCAGGTAGTGTTAATGTTCAGATATCCACCTACTTAGAGGATAAGATGGATTTGAGGTTGTCGATATTCGATAACCAAGGCGAGGAGGTCTTTGCCTCTACTCAGAAGGGAGTGAGAGCTACCCAGAGCGAGGTTAATATACCATTTAATTTCAATAACGCTAAGGGTTGGACACCTAAAGAGCCTAACCTATATCGTTTCAAGGTCTCGTTGCAGGCGGGTATCTCGGTGGATAGCGTTGAGGTATGTAGTGGGTTGAGGGTTATCTCAACCGATAAAACGGGGCGTATCTCAATCAACTCGGAGAGCGTCGATATTCGAGGAGTCCTCCTCTACCACGACCACCCGATGGTGGGTAGCTCGATGGGTGAGCGTGAGGTGCGCTCAGATATGGCGCTTGTCAAGGAGTTGGGCGCAACCGCTGTGCGTTCGGTCTCGTCACCTCACACTCGTGAACTCTACGACTATTGCGATAGAGAGGGAGTGATGGCGTGGGTCGATTTCCCATTGACACGAACCTCGTTCTTGGCAGACATAGCCTACTATCCAACCGCTGAGTATCACCACAATGCCGAGGTGATATCGCGCGAGATAGTTCTTCAAAACTATAACCACCCCTCGGTTATTATGTGGGGTCTCTTCTCGCAGCTGCGTGATAGGGGCTTTGAGATGATATCATTTTTGAGACAACTTAAAGAGGGTGTCAATAGCATTGACTCGACACGTCCGATTGTGGCAGCGAGCAATCAGAATGGCGATATGAACCTAATCCCCGATTTGATAGTGTGGCGACAAAATTTGGGTTGGTATCGAGGCGATGTTGCCGATATATCGCTCTGGGCTAATACGATACATAGTAAGTGGAGTCACCTCAAATCTGCTGTAGCGTATGGCGAGAATGGCTCGATAAACCACCAAAATCTGGGGCGTGATAGGAGCTTTGTTAAGAGGACATCCACTGAGTCAACTCGCAAATCGACCCAGCTTTACGATAGAGACCAGGGTGATTGGTATCCTGAAACGGCATTGACTCTACTCCACGAGGAGTATGCTCAGAGGCTACACTCCGACTCTCTGTTCTGGGGTATGTGGCTCTGTAATATGTTTGATTACAAGTCGAATAGGCGCTCTAATGGCGAGGATAGTTCGGGTCTTGTGACATTCGACAGGCGTGAGCGCAAGGATATATTCTACCTCTATAAATCGCTATGGAACAGCTCTGAGCCAACCCTCCATATCGCAGGGAGACGTGAGTGGCGACGAGGCGAGAGAGTCGAGGATTTGAAGATATATTCATCGTCGAGAGAGGAGTTGGTAGTGGTTGTAAATGAGAGTGATACACTCAGCGTGTCGCCTCTTGGTGAGAGCATCTACTCCGTTGCTCCATTCGAACTTCAAAGGGGTGTTAACACACTTCGTGTCGAGCAGGGCGAACTTCGAGATAGCATTAATTTAACATACGAATCAATATTATAAACCAAACCTTAAAGCAATGATAAAACTTCACTACCTACTACCAGGTGTGGCACTGTGTGGCGGTGCTATCACCTCATGTCAGAATAAGCAGGTCGACCAACGTCCTAATATTCTGTTTATTATGTCGGACGACCACGCTCTATCGGCGATTAGTGCCTATGATGGGTTGTTGTCGAGTGTTGCACCGACCCCCAATATCGATAGGATAGCCAACGAGGGTATGCTATTTAATAACTTCATGGTTACCAATTCGATAAGTGGCCCATCGAGAGCCTGTATCCTAACGGGTAAATATAGCCACGTTAATGGTTTCTACAAAAATGAGGATGGTGGCGACTTCGACCCTGAGCAGATGACCTTCCCTAAGTTGTTGCAGGAGTCGGGCTATCAAACTGCTGTTATTGGTAAGTGGCACTTAGGCTCTTCGCCTACTGGTTTCGACCATTACGAGGTGCTCTTTAACCTCGAAGGACAAGGCTCGTACCACAATCCTGTCTTTGAGGTGAGCGGTGGCGATATAATCCCCGAAGAGGGTGGTTACTCAACCTCGGTTATTCGTGATAAGGGTCTTGAGTGGATGGCGAGTCGAGATAAGAGCAAACCATTTATGTTGATGTATCAGTTCAAAGCGCCACATCGCCCATGTAACCCAAGTGAGGAGTATATGGATTACCTTAAAGATGTTGAGCTGCCATACCCTGCAACCTTCGAGGATGACTATAAAGGTCGCTCTTTGGCTCAGGCGGCATGGAACCATATCGATGGTAATATGACCCGCACAGACCTTAAGCTCCCAGTGCCCGAAGGGTTGAGCGAGGAGCAGGAGCTGGCTTGGCGTGAGTATGGTAATGCTCGTGGCGAGGATTGGACTCCCGACCCTAAGATGAGTGATGAGGAGCGTAAAAAGTGGAAGTATCAGAGCTATGTCAAGGACTACTTGCGCTGTGTCAAGGCTGTAGATGATGCTATTGGCGAGATGCTCGACTACCTCGACGAGAACGGTTTGGCTGAGAATACCATCGTTGTCTACACCTCAGACCAAGGTTTCTTTCTGGGTGAGCATGGTGGTTGGTTCGATAAGAGGTTTATCTACGAGGAGACCCTTCACATGCCTGCGATGATTCGCTACCCTAATGGCATCAAGGCGGGTGTGGTGAATGATGACCTGCTTCTAAACATCGACTACGCACCAACATTCCTCGACTATGCAGGGGTTGAGATTCCCGAAGAGATTCAAGGTAAGAGCATCCGCCCAGTTCTTGAGCAGAGCCAAGAGGGTGCTTTCCGTGATGGCATCTACTACCACTACTATGAGTATCCACGTTGGCATAATGTGCAGCCTCACTACGGAGTGCGCTCTGAGAGGTATAAGCTAATCCACTTCTACTACGATGTCGATATCTGGGAGCTATACGACCTTGAGAGCGACCCTTACGAGATGAATAACGTGTATGGTAAAAAGGGCTACGAAGAGGTTACAGCTCTCCATAAAGAGATGCTCGAAGAGCTTAAAGAGGAGGTTAAGATGGATAAGAGCCTCGATGAACTTCGTGCAATGACTGATGCGATAATTCCTCGTATATACGAAAAAGAACCACTAGAATAATTAATAATTATGAATTAAGAATTATGAGTTAAGAGTTAAGAGTTGTTTTTTCAATTAAGAATGTTATTAATTCATAATTCATAATTCATAATTCATAATTCATAATTCTTAACTCTTAATTCACTACAGCTGTTGCCATATCAGTGCGGATGCACCGAGTATCGCAGCGTTTTTATCCTGGATTCCGCTAGGGAGGATATCGACCTTACACCTGAAGTTAGGCATCATATTCTCCTCCATATACCACTTGGTTGGTTCGATAATTAGTTTGCCAGCCTTAGCCAATCCACCAAATAGGAATATCGCCTTAGGTGAGGTTATGGTTACCATATTCGCCAGTGCGCAACCTAGCCTCTCGCCAGTGTAGCGGAAGGTCTCCAGAGCTAGCTTATCGCCTCGGAGTGCTGCGGCAGATATCATCGCTGAGTCCATATCGTTGAACGATACCGAGCGTAAATCACTTGGGGTGTTCATCGTTGCCATCAACTCGAAGATGGTGCGTTTGACTCCCGTGGCTGAGACATAAGCCTCAAGACAGCCTCGACATCCACATCCACACTCACGACCACCTCGCTCGACGTTGACATGACCCAGCTCACCAGCAAATCCATCATCTCCGTAGATTAGCTCGCCATTTGAGACAAAGCCCGAACCTAGCCCAGTGCCTAGGGTTATCATCACAAAGTCGCGCATTCCCTTGGCGTTACCAAAGACCATCTCGCCAATAGTTGCGGCGTTGGCGTCGTTGGTGATTGAGACATGTTCAATGTAGGGGAATCTCTTGCGGATATCGTCACACAGCGGGAATAGCCTCTCATCACGACCGCTTGCAGGTCTCTGCTCTGGGGTATATTTCCAGAGGTTTGCAGGCTGCTCGATAGTCCCCTTATGGAAGTTGGCGTTGGGTGCTCCGATACCTATACCCATCAAGGTGTAGTTGAAGGTTAGCGAGTCGAGCAGAGATTGCATCGCTGCGCATAAATCCTCGACATATTGTGGGTAGTCGTCATATTTGGGATACTTCTTAGTCGAGATAACTGACTCGCCATAGATATCTCCATCCTGGTCGACTAGTCCGAATGCGGTATTGATACCACCGATATCGATACCAAAGGTTAATTTTTTCATTGTTATATGGTTTTTTGTTCTAGCAATATCCACAAATATAGTGATAAAATTTATTAATCTCAAATAGAATTGTTATATTTGTGGTAAGAATCTGTTTAGATTCTAAATGTAAAGACAAAAAACTAAAAAAATATGTTCAAAAGATTAATCTTAGCCCTATCTCTTATGGCGATATCGGCTCATACATTTGCAGCAGGTGAGAGGCAGGAGGTTGAAAATTTCACTTACGATGGAGTTATCTCCTCGGATGGCTACCACAATCAGCGTGGTGGATTGAGTAATAGCTACAATAAATTCACCCAGACCAAGGAGGGTGTAATTGTATTCCTGGGTGGTTCGATAACCCATAATCCTGGTTGGCGAGATAGCCTCTGCGACTACTTCACCGAGCGATTCCCCGATACCAAATTCACATTCGTGAACGCAGGAATCCCATCAGAGGGTTCGACCTCGGCGGCATTCCGTCTTGAGCGTGATGTGCTCTCTTATGGCAAGATTGACCTTCTCTTCGAGGAGGCTGCCGTTAATGATAGGGATGGAGGTGAGCTGCGAACTACCGAGACCACCCGAACCCAGGCGATGGAGGGAATCGTAAGGCGTGTTAGAGAGTCCAACCCGATGGTCGATATTGTGATGATGCAGTTTGTCGACCCACAGAAGATTAAGAACTACTCAGAGGGCGAAGTTCCTCTGGAGATTAGAGATTTCGAGAGGGTGGCGGAGCACTACAATATCCCCTCGATAAACCTCGCCAAGGAGGTTACCGAGCGTATCGCAGCGGGTGAGTTTACCTGGGCGGATGATTTCAAAAATCTCCACCCATCACCATTCGGGCAGAGCATCTACGCTCGCTCAATGAGACGATTTCTCGATGTCGCTTTCGAGCAGGGTGCGGGTGTAAAGAGGATGGTTAAACATAAGATGCCTAAGAAGTTAGATGCGCTATGTTACGATAAGGGTAAGTTCCTTTCGGTCGAGTATGCGGCTCTTGGTGAGGGTTGGAGTATCGACCCTGCGTGGAGTCCGAGTAATGGGCAGTCGATGCGTGACACCAACGACCTAAATCTAGGAAAACCATGCATCGTAACTAGTGAGCAGTCGGGTGAGATGACCCTCGAATTTGTCGGTTCAGCTATCGGTATTGTTGCCCTTTCTGGTTCTGACGCAGGGCGAATCAACTACTCGATTGATGGTGTGGAGTATGATGCGTGTGATTTGTCAACTGGTTATAGCCTCAATCAATATCTACCTCGATACTTCACTCTGGCAACTGACCTAGACCCTGAACAGCGACATAAGTTGACTATAAGGCTCGCCGATAGTGCAAATCCAAGGATGAAGGGTAATGCCTGTTATATCGTCCGTTTCTTTGTGAATGGAGATATTGCGCCAGCCTCTAAGCCGAAGAAAAAGTAGGTGGTGTGGGTATCTTTTATTGTGTAAAATAACATGTTATAAAATATAATCACTATATTTGTGAACTAAAAAAAAGGGGAAGAAACTATTAATTTAAACTTTTAATGATGAAAAAACTTAATTTTACGCTATTAGGAATCCTTCTCGTAGTAGTTGTGTCGGTGGTTGTGATGCAGGTGGCAAAGAGGGTAAGCTCTTCTCAGAGAGATTACGTCTCGTTGGTCTATCCTCATCTCGATAGTGAGAACTCAAGATGGTTCTACTTCTCGTCAGCGTGTCGTCCATTTGGTATGGTTAACCTTAGCCCAGATACCGAAATCGATGGAACGTGGGGTAGTGGATATCGCTACAACGTAGATACTGTGAAGGGTTTTAGCCATGTTCACGCTTGGCAGCTATCAGCTCTCTCGGTGATGCCAGTGATGGTTGACGGAGATGATGAAAAGGGGGCGGTCTATGGCGATTTTTTCTCAAAATTCAGCCACGAAACAGAGTTTGTGCAACCTGGATACCACAAACTCCACCTCGATAGATATGATATCGATGTTGAGTTGACCTCGACTATGAGAGTTGGTTTCCATAAGTATGGATTTACTCAGGATGGAACTCCTGCGGTTCTTTTGAACCTTAACACTCCACTTGGACCAAGTAATAACGCAGATGGAGTATTGACTCAGGTGGGTGATAGAGCAATTAGCGGTGAGGTGACAAGTGTCGAAACACTTCGTCGTCCACGTCCAGTACGTGTCTATTTCGAGCTAGCTTTCGATAAGGATATCGTATCGGTTGAGCGTGATGAGAAGACGGGTAACTACCTAGTTCTCTTTGCTGATGGAGCTAAAGATGTCTTGATGAAGGCGGCTATTTCGTACACCTCAGCTGAAAATGCTAAGTTGAATATGTCGAGCGAGCTTGCAGGTTGGGACTTCAAGGCTATAGTTAAAGATTCACACGATGAGTGGAATGAGATGCTATCACGAGTTGATGTTCAAGGTGCAGATGAGCCTACAACACGTCGTTTCTATACCGACCTATGGCACGCTTTGCAGGGTCGTAGGGTTCTTAGTGATGTCAATGGTAACTACCCAGATAACACTGGCGAGACTTTCCGTATTGGTGAGATACCACTAGGCGATGATGGTAAACCATTATTCAAACACTACAACTCAGACTCGTTCTGGGGTGCACAGTGGACTATCCAGACTCTATGGCAGTTGGTATATCCTGAGGTTGCCGACGAGTTCGTCAACTCGATGTTGATGTACTACAGGGATGGAGGAATGATTCCTCGTGGCCCATCGGGAGGTAACTACACCTACGTAATGACTGGTGCTTCGAGCACTCCATTTATCGTTGCTGCCTACCAGAAGGGTATCCGCAACTACGATGTAGAGTTGGTTTACGAGGGTATGCGCAAGAACCATATGTTGGAGAATGGTATGATGGAGAGAGCTGGTTACGAGCATAATAGCCGCACTGGTGGTGGTCTTAAATACTATATCGAGAAGGGCTATATCCCATATCCACTCCCTGAGTATAAGGGTGAAGTTGGTGGAATGCCTTTCCACCGTCAAGGTCCAGCTCAGACTCTAGAGAATGCATACCAAGATTGGACTCTAGCGCAGATGGCTTTGGCTTTGGGCAAAGAGGATGACTATAAGATGTTTATGGAGCGTTCGATGAACTATAAGAACGTTATCGATTCTGAGTCGGGATGGGCTCGTCCAAGAGACGTTAAGGGTGTATGGTATGGTGGTGATTCGTTCGATCCATACGACTACGCTATTGGTTTCGTGGAGTCGAGTGCTGCCCAGATGACTTGGTACGTACCACAAGATTTAGTGGGTCTAGCTGAGTTGCAGGGTGGAATCGAGGCATCTGTTGAGAAGTTGAACACTTCGTTCGAGACAGCCTCTCACTTCGGATTTACATCTGGCTCTCGTCACGACCAGGAGACCGACGAGCAGTTCAAGAGAACACCAATCAACTACGGTAATCAACCATCTATCCAGACCGCATTTGTATTCAACCACTTGGGTCGTCCAGATTTGACTCAATATTGGTCGAGAGAGGTTGTTAAGGCGGCGTTTAGTGGCTTTAGCACTAGTGCTGGATATCGTGGTGATGAGGATCAAGGTTTGATGGGTTCACTCGCTGTCCTATATAAAATAGGTCTATTCCAGGTTACTGGCGGTGCGGACGTTGAGCCATACTACGAGTTGGGTAGCCCAATCTTCGACCGTGTTGAGATTAAACTCAATCCAGACTACTATAGCGGCGATAAGATTGTTATCGATATCAAAGATAATAACGACGCCTCTCCATATATCAAGAGTGCTGTATTCAATGGCAAAGAGGTTGATAGCTATAAAATCCTCCATAAAGATATGGTTCAAGGTGGAGTTCTGGAACTTCAGATGGGCGGTAAGTAGATTATTATTTACTCGTTGTAATGAGGGTGGCTTTTTAGTCACCCTCATTTTGTTATCGTAGGCCGCTATGACGTGTGTGGGGGTGTAATAAAGAAAAGAGTGTAAATATTTTGTTTTTTCATATATAATAGTTATTTTTGTACAAAATTGGTACACGTTTTGAAATGTGGTTAAGTATTGATTTGTAAAATTTAAATTATACAGCGATGTTAGTTATTAGTTCAAGAGAGTTTAGAGCGAACCAAAAGAGTTACTTCGACAGGGTTGATGGTGGCGAGGAGATTATAGTTCAGAGAAAGGGGAATAAGAGTTATAAAATCACACCTATCTCCGAAGATGATACGCTTATGAGCAAAAGCGAATTTATCGAGAAGATTAACACATCTCTTCAACAGATTAAAGAGGGTCGGGTGGCGACTCTTAAAGGGGAGGATGAGATAGCAGATTTCTTAGCAACAATTTAGGAGTATGTACACTCTCGTATTATCCGCCAAGGCGCAAGAAGATTTAGCTAAGTTAAAGCGTAGTGATGCTAACTCGTTTAAAAAGGTTAGTAAATTATTGGTCGAGTTAACCCTTCATCCGCGTGAGGGAACAGGTCAGGTCGAGATGCTTAAATTCTTTAGCGAAGAGACCTACTCAAGAAGAATTAGCAGGCAACATAGGTTGGTTTACCGTGTTTATGACGATGTTGTAGAGGTGCTGCTTCTCTCTGCTTATGGACATTACGACGATAAGTAGCGGCTCAAATAGTTTTCCACTCCGTAGCAGCTCAAACAACGAATATTTTTTCAAACCTTAAGCAGGTATTTGTTATAAAAGCGACGAAAAGTGATACTCAGTAAGATAAACTTGCTGGGTATCGCTTTTTTTTGTTAAAAACTGGGGGTAAAGTTTCACATCTTTGGGTTTTGTTGTTATCTTTGTGATAGAATTTATATTTGCCACAGGCAGAACAGATAGGAGATAATGTGTAATTTAAGAGTGTTAACCCAGCAGGAGTGTGATATTATCACCTCCAGAGGTAGTTACATCGAGGATTGTAGTAAGGTGTGGGTAAGTCCCGATTTTACGGTCGACCAGGTGTGGCAGTCACGTCTATTAGGGCGTGTGGATATACACACTGGGGTGGTTATTAGCCGCTCGACAGTGAGCAATTACGCCATTAAGGATGGTGCGATGGTCGACTCTGTGGCTCGTCTTGAGGGGTTGCCTGGTGCAACTTTCGGTAATGGCGTGAGGGTGGCTGTGCTCAACGAGAATGGTGGTCGCGAGGTGGTTATCACCGATAACCTTACCGCTCAGGTGGCATATATCTGGGCGATGTGGCGACACCTTCCCAAGATGGTTGAGACCTTGGAGATGATGGCTCATAGCTACTCCGCTGAGCAGTGCTCGGATATGGGCGTTGTGGGGCGTGGTTCGAAGTTGCTCTCGTGTGGGGTTGTGCGTAACCTCTACGTCGACTCGGATGTGGTTGTCGAGGGTGCATCTCACCTTGAGAATGGAACACTGCTTTCGGGGGCGAGGGTCGGAGCTGATGTTAAGGCTCGTGACTTTATCGCAGTCGAGGGTTCGAGATTGAATAATGGGGCTGTTATTGAGAGGAGTTTTATCGGTGAGAGAGTTATAGTCTCGAATGGATTTACGCTGCTCGATTCACTGGTATTCTCATCTTCACATCTAGAGGCTGGTGAAGGGGTCTCTATCTTCGCAGGTCCATACACCGTATCGCACCATAAATCAACCCTACTGATAGCCGGAGCGTTCTCATTCTTTAATGCGGGTAGCGGCTCGAATCAGAGCAACCACCTCTTCAAGAGCGGTGCGGTGCATCAAGCGCAGCATCTACGTGGGGTGAAGTTCGCAAGTAATGGATATGTAATGGCTCCTGCAATCGAGGGTGCATTCACAACAGTTATAGGGCGTAATAGCCGACATCATGACACTTCGGATTTTCCATTTTCGATACTTATCGAGAGTGAGGCGGGGCGTTCGTCGCTTATACCTGCTGCCAATATCAATAGCTACGGAACAGTTCGTGATGTGGAGAAGTGGCAGCAGCGTGATAGTCGCTCGGTTAAGCGTGATGTGGTCAGTTACCCAATGTGGAATCCATATATCACCATGAGTATGATTAGGGGTCTTAACACTCTACACTCGCTCAGTGATGCTTCGCCCTTGGCTGAGAGCTATACCCACAATCGGGTGATGATTAAACCTTCGCTGCTAAAGCGTGGCGTTCAACTCTATAATAAAGGAATCGCCGCAGCTTTAGGTGTGATGTTATCGTATCAAGGAGACCAGGAACACAGCGTGAGTGGTGAGTGGTGTGATGTTGCTGGGCAGTATATCGCCAAGGGGTATCTCGATGGAGTAGTCGATGATGTAGAGAGTGGTGAACTACTCAACTTCGAGCAGATTCAATCTCGATTTGTGGAGTTTGATAACCACTACCAAAGCTACGTTAAGAGCTGGGCTATCACCCTACTCGAAGAGCTTCAAGGTGGGAGTGTCACCCAAAAAGATATAGATGATGCAATAACCGCATCGCAGAGGATATTAGAGGAGTTCGCCACCCAGGCGCAGCGAGATAGAGCTCGTGATTTCAGCAGCGAGACCAAGGTAGGGTATGGTGTGGATAGCCTCAGCGAGGAGGTCGTGGAGGCTGATTTTATAGCGGTTCGAGGAGAGATTTAGTTCAAAAACAGTATAATTTTAGAGAATAATGACCAGAAAGAGTATAACACGCAATCATCGCTCGTTATTTGTGTTGATGATAGATCAGTCGGGTTCTATGGCAGAGTTTGTTGGATTTAGGGGTGAGCGTTGTTCCAAAGCGACTGTTGTCTCACATATCTGCAACTCATCTATTCAGGAGCTGATACTACGTGCTCGCAGAGATGAGGGGGTACGCGACTACTACGATGTGTTGGTTCTTGGCTACTCTGGCGAGGGTGTTGTTGAGGTTCTAGGTCTGGTCGATGGTAGCCCCTATATCTCGGTGAGAGATTTGGAGGCTTTGTCTCTAGATTGCAGAGAGGTGAGTAGCGTGGTAAATGTTGCAGATGGTAGCTCTAGCTTACACAGTAGGAGGATTAAGCGATGGGTTATGCCAAAATCAAGTGGCTCAACCCCGATGCATGAGTCGTTAACTAGAGTCTACGAATTGGTGAAGGAGTGGATAGAGAGTAGCCCTGATGCCTATCCGCCAATAGTGTTCAATATCACCGATGGTATCACTTCGGATTGTGATTTGTGTGATTTGAGTTATATTAGCGACGAGATTAAATCATTGAGAACGACACAGGGCGAGGTTCTCTTGATGAATATCCACATCTCGCAAAGCTCGCAAGAGGCGGATAGAGTTGTTTTTCCTACGCAGGATGATATGAAGATGAATAGATGTCAATACTATAAAGCTCTCTACGACACGGCAAGCTATATGCCCGAAGAGTTCAACGACCATATCTGCAAACATCTCAAGGTTTCGAAACCTGCTAAGGGTTGTCAATTTAAGGGATTGGGGTACAACACCTCATTCTCGGATATCTTCACTATGCTCAATATTGGTTCAATATCGGTTCGCCGTTCTTAACTTAAAACTATGTTACACTCCGTACAGACCCTGCTTAAAGCCCTATATGGCGAAGAAAATGCCTCTCTACAGCTACTGAAGGGGTGCAAGGTTCGCCTGACCCCATCGGGTGATGTGGCGTATCACTGCACGAGCTACTTCGCCGAGGTGGCTATCGAGTGGTGTGGTGAGGAGTATCTTCTTATGTTACCACTCACGGGCGATGCTACGATTGAACTTATGACAAAGGTGTCGGGGTTGAAGAGTGGGGTGTTGAATAGATTGGTAAATTATCGACTCCTGCGTGGTGAGATGATATATCACGATAGTCGAGGCGAGATGGTTCAAGCCGATTTGATACTCTACCGACTACCGAAAGGTAGGTTGCTTAGCTCTGTGATTGAGAGTGGCGAGGCGGTTGATTGGGCACAACTAATCGAGTCGAGCTACTCTACTCAGGAGCTATTTACACAGGCTAAGGTGGTGCATAATAATCTGAAGGGCAGCAATATCATCGTAAGTGAAGATTACCAACTCCTCCCCATGCGCTATATCAACGCAGAGGTTAACGCCACCCCTGAGCAGGTGGGCGATGAGTTCGATGGGTTACGCAGCTGGCTCGGTGAGAAGGGCGAGGTGAGAGTTGACCCCAAACCCAAAGAGAGTAGGCGGTGGAGAGCCGTGAGTTATGACTCGATGGAGGGTGAGTTTGATGGTATGAGAATAGTTCTTCGTGATGGGTTGTATGGCTATATTAACCACTATGATGATGAGGTAATCCCTGTGCAGTATAGCTTTGCGAGTAAATTCCAGGAGGGTCGAGCCGAGGTTCAGTTGGGTGATAAAATGGGGCTTATCGATCTGAAGGGCGAGTATGTAATTGAGCCATGTAATGAGATTGTTGAGTATGTGGTAGAGTTGGGTTATGTGCGTGTTAAGCGTGATAATCTGTGGGCGATATTCGACCATAATGGCGAGCAAATCGCCCCGTTTGAGGATTGATATATAACAGACGAAATATTAAAAAATGTGAAGCAGGAGCCGACTCCTGTTTTGTAATAAGGTAACTATATGGAAGAGATAAAATGTTTGATTATTGGTAGCGGGCCAGCAGGATATACCGCAGCAATCTACACTTCGCGTGCAAATTTGAAACCTGTTCTCTATCAGGGTATTCAGCCTGGAGGACAGCTAACCACCACTACCGAGATAGATAACTTTCCGGGTTATCCCACAGGGGTTGATGGCAACCAGATGATGGAGGATATGCGCACTCAGGCACTCCGTTTCGGAGCGGATATCCGCACTGGTATCATCACCAATGTCGATATGTCGAGTAGACCATTCGTCGTGGCTGTCGATGGGCAGGATGCAATCAAGGCTGAGACGATTATCATCTCGACAGGAGCAACGGCTCGATACCTTGGACTACCTTCTGAGAAGGCTCTACGTGGGCAGGGAGTTAGCGCATGTGCTACGTGTGATGGGTTCTTCTATCGCAAGAAGGATGTAGCGGTCGTAGGTGGTGGAGATACCGCTTGTGAGGAGGCTCTGTACTTGGCTTCGCTGTGTCGTCAGGTCTATCTTATCGTGCGTAAGGATTACTTGCGAGCATCTAAAGCGATGCAGCAGAGGGTCTTTGAGACTCCGAATATTGAGATACTCTTCGAGCATACCACTCAGGAGGTTCTCGGAGACGACCTTTCGGGAGTCGTTGGTGCAAGGTTGAAGAATGGAGCTGGCGAGGATGTGGTGATAGATATCGCAGGTTTCTTCCTCGCTATCGGACACCTTCCGATGACTCGACTCTTCGAGGGGCAGTTGGAGCTCGATGCCGAGGGGTATATCGTAACACGTGCGGATAGCTCACACACCTCTGTTGAGGGAGTTTTCGCCGCAGGAGATGTCCAAGACCCAGTCTATCGTCAAGCTGTCACCGCCGCAGGAAGTGGCTGCAAGGCAGCTATCGACTGCGAGAGATTCCTTTTGCATGTGTAACGTAGAGAGACAATATAAAACGTCATTGCGGCCTCCGAGCCGCAATCTTATAACATTGCGTGTGAATTGGTAATAAATTGATACTCAGCACATTACCTCTGTTATTACAACTAATATTTTATATATTTATATTCTTACCCCACCCATAATCCCCTCCCTCAGGGAGGGGACTTTGAGTCGCTAACGCTCCGGGGTTGTAGCGAATTGGCAATTTGATTTTCGAACCTTAATTTTCATACGTTATTAATTTCTAAACTATCATTCCGCCACGTCAAGCCCGCAATGACATTTTAATTTAAATGTTATTTTACTCTTGTAACGAGCGTTATGCCCATTAGCGTCATAATGGCAAAAATAGCACTATCCCAGTGTAGCTTATCCATCCCCGTAGCAACGGCGATGGATATTGCTATTATAGGCTGTAGGTAACCATATAGGCTAGTGATGGTGGTGTCGACGCTTTTGAGTGCGTAGTTGAGCAACATATTGGGGATGTATGTTGGCATGATGACTACGTAGGCGACCATCGCTGCTGTCTGCCAACTCATTGTCGAATAGGAGGTTGAGACCATTGAGTCGAACCCGATGGGGAGTATTAGGATTGCCGATATGGTGTAAGCCCAGCGTAGGATTGTAGCCGAGCTGTACTTTTGGAATAGAGGCCGCATGGCGACAATATATATCGACATGGCAACCACCTCGACGATGATTAATGTGTTACCCAGAGCCGATGAGGTGGCTCTATGTTCTGCACCACTTGTCGCCACGATTGCCGCCACTCCACTTATCGCCAGAGCCAACCCTAGGCTCTTTACGTAGCTGAACTTCTCGCGCCCGATAAGTAGCGAGATGGTAAAGACTATCACTGGGACGAGTGTTGCTATCACCGAACCATCGACGGTCGAGGTGAGCGAGAATCCGAATATCAGAAAACCTTTGCGTAGCACTCCGATAAGCAGTGCAGCTATGAGAATCTTGGGTATATCACCCCTCTCGACGCTCTTATCTTGGGCGGCGCCACTAAGTCTACTCCAAGCAAATTGACCCCAAGCCAGGGCTGCCGTAGCACACAGCGAGAGGGTGAGGATAGCCATCGGGGAGATGTATCGTGGCATAATTGCGCTATATATTGGGTAGCCGAGTGCCCATATAGTGTTGCTAGCGATAAGAGCTAGGTGTGGTTTGGTATTGTTCATGCATGGGAGCAGAGCAATAAGTGTGCAGAGGTGGAAGTTTGGATATGTTAAATTACATTAAATTAATACTCTAAACTGTTTGGGTGTTATTATCTATGTGGAAATATGGGGTGTTTATTGAAAAATATTTGTGTAAATAGGTATAGTATCTAATTTTGTGGCTCAATTCAGAGTGTAAAAGCAATTTATGAAGGTAAGAAATTATATATATCTATTGTTGAGTGTTGTCGGAGTGGCTTGTAGTTCAAACCTCTCGGATGGTGACAGCCTTGATGGGGTAAACCTTCAACAGGTCTCTATCTCTGTGGGTGGTGCTTCGACGCGACTAGCTGTTAATGAGGATGATGGTAGCAATATGTCACTTCGTTGGGAGGATAACGACGCTATCTATATGTGGGCCGAAAGTGAGGCAGGAGTAGCATTCGAGAATACCAAATTCAATATTCTATACTACGCTGAGGATTATACCGATGCGATATTCACCGCCAATATCGAGCCGATGAGCGAGAGTACCTATATTTATAGAGGAGCTTTCCCACAACCTCAAGAGGTGAGCGCGGATGGTAATGCGTTGAAGTACACTATCTCCTCGACTCAGAGTGGCGAGTATAGCGATAGCAACGATATTATGATTATCCCCAAAATGGAGGGTGCAGCACTCACCGAGAGCGTAGATCGTTCGATGGTTATGAGCTTTAAACACCTCACCCATATGTTGCGTATTGAGATTCCGTCGGGTCGTAATAATCTTGTTGATTATAATGGTCTTGTTGATGATATCGTGAGCCTCACAATCAACTTCCCACGCTCTATTGCAGGTGAGGGTTGGGTCGACTTTAATAACGAGACCTTCACCCTTGGTGAGAGTGGCTCAAACTCGATAACTGTCAATCTCGCTGATGCCTACACGGCAGGAAGTGGCGACTATATCTGGGTAGCTATCGCCGCAGGTGATGTTAAGGGCGATATTAGTTTTAGTGCTACGAGCGAGGGAGGACTTATTTCGCAGGATGTTAGCTCGTATATCGATGGCATTAATATGAAAGAGGGTGAGATTACAGCACTCACAATCACCGCAGGTGAGATTGATTTCGATAGAACCTACGACTACTTCACTGTTTCGGTTGGGGCAAATAATTTGGGTGAGAGTGTCGAGGATATTATCCTTACAGCACCTAGCGGAGCACTCTTTTCGAATGGTACAAACACCGTGACTTTAGCCTATGACTACTCTACAGGCAAGAGCGAAAATGCATACTACATCCCAACTAAATATGGCGATATATTCGATGCTGGTAGCGTTGGTGTGCAGTTCAACTCAGCTAACGCACTGGTTACGGGTAGCTCATTTGCGGGTAGCACGATAGCTACGGATGGCAGCAACGTCTCAGCAGATGTGCCATATCTATTCTATGAGGATTTCTCGAATCTTATCAGCTTTAATAGTGGTGATAATGAACCTGTTGGAGGTAGTGATATAGCATCGAGCGATGAGACTGTGGCTTTGAGTAGTCATGGTTTGAACCAAACTGGTTGGACTGGTGATAGAATCGGTAGCGATGGATCTGGTTATATAAGGTTGTTGGGTAGAGCAGAGATTGTTTTTACAGGTGATACAAATTATAGAGGTAGATTGGACACTCCTGCTCTCTCTGGAATTAAGAGTGGTAAGAGTGTTAAGATTAAGGTTGAGTATAATATGGGTGGAGCTGTTAGTATTGGCCGATATACAGGTTCTGGTTCATGTAGTTTTTATGGTAAATATGATTATGGCTACACAACCTCTACGGGTACATTAGCTTATGATGATGGAATAACAACAACTAATGGAGGAGACAAAGGGGTTACGGTTACAGGAACTAGCACCACAAGTAATAGTTACACCTCAGGAATTACTTGGTATAGCAGTAGTAGTAGTTACAATATAACAAGTGTGACATCTTCGACTCGTATTACATGGAGAATGGAGGATTCTTGGGATTATACAGGTAAATGGTACAACTCATGGTCGGGTAATGCTAACGCATGGTTGTATCTGGATAATGTTAAGGTGTCGATAGTGTCGAATTAGGGGTGACAAAACGACGTCATTGCGGGCTTGACCCGCAATCTCGAAAACAAAGGAATGAGATTCTGAATCAAGTTGCTGTGCACTGCTATTCGCACCTCGGCAAATCGAGCAAGCTCGTTTGCACTCGGTTTGTCAGCAGTTCAGAATGACGAAAGGATAGTAACAGGATATAAATTTAATAAAGAAAAAAACATAGGAAAATTATGAAAAAGTATTTTACATTAACGATGGCACTATTGCTACTTGGTTCTTGTAACCGAGATGGTGATATGGATACCTCTACCCAGGATGGGTATGGAAGTGTCTCTTTTGTGTCGAGTGTTGATAACTCAATCGATGTTATCACACGCTCGGAGTCGGGAGTGAATCTACCTGGGAGTGTGACGTTGCCTACAACAGCCGATTTTTCACTTAAAATTACAGGAGACTACACCGACTCAGAGTCGGATAGCGGAGTGACTAGCGGTAGCTATAATCTGTCGTATGGAAGTATCGATGATTGTAATGCATCGAGCCTTACGCTGCTAGAGACTGTGGATGGTAACACCTACACAGCGAGTGTGAGCAGTGGAACTTCAACCGCTGAGGGTGAGAATCTACCATGTTTCGCAGGTGAGGTGTATTTCTCTGTTGTAGCACGTGAGACCAATACCATTGCGGTTACAACCGTGTTGACTAACTCGCTATTCCAATTCTCGACAAGCGAGTGGTTCGACAACTACTACACCGATGCCGAGTTCACCATCACAACTAGTCGTGGAAATAGCTTCTCGTTTGGTCGTGGTGAGGATGAGCGCCTAATATTTGTTGAGGCGGGTACGACTCTAACCCTTGAGGGTAGTGCAACCAAGAGCAACGGTTACGATGTTGTCTTTGCCTCGAATGTTATCGGAGTAACCTCTGCCAGAGAGCTTAGCTCGATTATCGTTGATGCGTCACAAGCGGGTGGAGTCTCGATAAGCGTGCAGTTTAATACGGAGTTCACTGAGTTGGATGAGAATAAGGTGGATTATGAGTTGAATGTTGATGCTCCCGATAAGGAGTAACTTAAAATAGAGAATAGATATGAATAAGCAATATATAATAGCGATGTTAGCACTGGTTTGTCTAGCGGCAGGGTGCAGTAAAGATGTCGATACGAATATCAATGATGCTGTTGGATATTTGAAATTTACCAATAGCTACCTCTGGGTTGACGAGGAGGTGGAGAGTGTGGATAGTAGCTCCTCGGCAAAGAGCGCAGCGGCGACTCGTTCGTCTAGCTCCACTAATGACTATTTTATCGAGATTGTCTCTCAGAAGGCTGATTCAATGAGTTATAGTGGCAAGTATAGCGATGTTCTAGCGGATACTGATGGAGTCGACCTATACCCAGGTACATACAACGTTATCGCCAAGTCGCATAGCAGTTGCGCAGGTGCTGCGTGGGATACCCCATACTATGAAGGTACTCTCAGCGATGTGCTAATCACAGCTAAGCAGACCACAGAGGTTGAAGAGGAGATAACATGTACCCTCTCGAATATTAAGGCGTCGGTGAGTATCAATCCATCAATGCTTTTGCTATTTAGCGATACTCAGATCAACGACAATGGCGATACAGTTCCACTAACAATCAATGTTGCGGTGGGTGAGAACTCGATGGATTTCTCGCGTGAGGAGTCTCGTGCAGCCTATCTACAAGCCCCAGAGGAGTCTAACACGATGACTATCTCCGTATCGGGTATGTTTAATATGGGTAGCGATGATACCCCTGAGTATATCGAGATTTCAGGTTGGGAAGAGGTTGTAACAGATGTTCGTGCAGGTGAGTGGCGACAGATTCTACTAAAAGTTAATAGCGCCTACGATGGTAACGTCGAGTTCGAGGTGGTAGTTGACACTTGGGTCTACAACAAGCAAATTGATGTCGACGTTATGAACTCGACCTACTCTTACTACGCATTTAACGAGGAGGTTATCATCGACCCAGATGATACCGAGAGTCATCCTAACTCACCAGTGTTGAGCTATGGTAATGGAGGAGATATCGAGAGCAGCTACCTTATCAGCGACTCTATGGTCGATGTCGACCTTGGTTATGTCTCGGAGTTGATGAAGGTTGATGTTACTCCAACTGCGGGTTCAACTGTTGCCTCTATCACGGCAGCGTTCACCTCGACTAACGCATCATTTATTAACGCTATCACAGCGGCAGGATTCGATGCTAGCAGTGTCGATATGTTGTCGAGCGATATAGCCTCTTTCTTGAGTGTTAAGACAGATGCTACAACGGGTGTTGTGTCATTCACTACAACCACTTCGACTATGTTGTCACTATATGGTTACGCAGGAACTCACACGGTAGTAGTTATAGTAATCGATAGTGAAGGTCGTCGCTCATTCACAACTCTCACAATCGTGGTGGCAGGTGATGTTGAGCCATTGACAGTAGAGTGGCTAGGTGGTTACGACTTTGATGAAAAATACCTTGTTGATTCCACCTTAAAAGTAGTGATTCAGATTAATTCGCAGACAGGTCTAACAGATGTCTCTGTCGATATTGATAGTGCGATATTAACCGAGGAGGAGTTGAAAAAGTTTAATCTATCACAGAGTATGAGTCTTGTAAATCCTGAATCTGAAGATATGAAAGAAGCGTTAGAGGGTTTAGATTTCCCAACAGGTGATAATGTAGAGGGGCTTACGGAGTTAACTCTAGATATAACAAGTTTTATGAGCTTGCTTGAACTAGTAGGCAGTGGTACTACTAACTTCAAGCTGACCGTAGAGGATGCTTCGGGAAGTTTGGAGAGAACATTACAGCTATATGTTGAATAGTTAAGTGGAGGAGAAAATTATGAAAAAGAGTTTTAAATATATATATATAGCAGTTGCGGGGGTGTTACTACTCGCCTCTGCTTGCCAGAACAGTGATGTTGATGGTGTTATGGGAGCTGACGAAGGTGCTCTATCTATTCAGTATAGTTTTGCACAGACTCGTAGTAGTGTTAGCTCAGCCATTGAGGAGAATAGCACTTTGAAGATATACAACTCCGATGGTGAGTTGCTCCGTAGGTATGCTCCGATTTCGGAGACTCCAAGCGATATCTACCTCGTGGCTGGCAGTTATAGCGTTGTGGTCGAGGCTGGTGATGAGTGTGATGCAACCCTATCTACTGATGAGTTGAAGTATTACGGCTCAGCTGATTTTACAATCACAAAACAGGAAACTAGCAGCGTTCTGATTGACTGCTCGATGGAGAATGTTGCGGCGAATGTTAGTTTCGATTCAACTATCGCGAAGAATTTCGACGAGGAGTTCTACCTCTACTTCGCAGCGAGCGACTCGTTCCCTGATATAGCAGATTTGGAGTCGACTCCATCTCTACGCTTTGAGGCAGATGGTGAGGGTTACTTCTACCTACCAGATGATGTGAGCAATATCTCATGGTGGTTCTATGGTAAGAGCAGCGATTCGGATATCGCAAATGGTGGAGAGCTATCGACAAAGGGTGTTATCTCAGATGTTAAGGCGGCAACTCGTTACTCACTATCGTTGAAGTATTCACCTTCAGCGGATGGATTCCTCGCCTTCTTGATAACAGTTGATGAGAGTGAAGTGGAGAAGGATGTAGTGGTTTCGTTTAGTCCAAAACCAGTTATTGCAGGTGTCGATTTTAGTATCGTTGATACCTACAACTACACCTCGTCGAGCAGCGATGAGCTTCAGTTCAAGGTTACTGCAAGTAACGATTTGAAATCTATTAGTGTCGATGCAGGTTTGAACTCCTCTACTATCTACTCGCTAACCGAGGATGATAGTTGGGCATCAGCTGTGGATAGTCCAGTTAGCTACTCACTAACCAGCGAGACCGAGGGTGTAATCACAATGAAGACATCTCTATTCTCTGGCTCAGATTGGGGCTATGGCGGTGAGCGCAATGTTAAGATTTTTGTGGCGGATTATGGTAATGTCTCGACTACTCTCTCGTGGGCAGTACGTACATCAGGATTCAATAGCGAGCCTGAGAATGTTAACTTATGGCTTAATAGTGCAGATTTCAACTTCACTTTAACCGAGTACCCTAATAACGATAGCGTTAAGTTCCGTTTGAAGAATAGCGATGGTAGCTGGGGTGATGAGCTTGCTTGTAGCTCGGTAGGTGATTATGGCTATTCGGCCAACGTTTCAGCTGAGTGGAAAGAGGTTGAGTATAGTGGTCCACTATCTAATGGTTATGGAGGTAGTGTACTTACGGGTGGTATATTCGCTGGAAACGACTACTCTTATGGAGTATTTGTTGATGGAGCGAGTGAGCCTATCGTTGAGGGTAGCTACCAAACCGCAGCGGGACACACTATCACAGATAGTGATATGAGTGACGATGATTTGTACTGCTTCTCAACTTCGAATAGTTCCTCAGATAAATCATGGGATAGTGGAAATAACACCTTTACAGGTAGCTTGTGTAAGCAGAGTAGTATTGATGGAAATAGCTGTGCTCTATTGACATCGACAACATCAGGAATAGCATCTGCGACCTATCTAGCTACTGGAAATATGTTTATGGGAACATTTAACTTCTCTTCCCTTACCGGTTATGTTAGCTTTGGACAGCCATTCACTTGGGAGTCACGTCCTCGTACCTTCAAGTTTAGATATAAGGCGACGATAGGAAATATCGACTATACTAATACTCAACCTAGCACTGTCCATTTGAGTAAAGGAGATAAAGATAATGGTGTAGTACGTCTTATTATTGTGGATTGGAGTAGCCGTCATCAAGTAGCGTCGGGAATGTCTTCAGCATCGGGAGTGTGGAATCCTGAGACCTCGAAGAGCGTTTCGTCTGGTGCGATAATTGGTTATGCTACCTATATTATCGACGAGAGTAACTCATCGATGGAGGAGGTTGAGTTAGATATCATCTACTATGATACAGTGACTAAACCATCATCGAGCTATACAATGGTTGTGCAGGCATCGAATAGTTTCTACGGAGATTATATGTTTGGATGTTCGTCAAACGTTATGTATATAGATGACTTTGAACTGGGTTATTAGTTATAAATATGAGGTTTTTTCGTAAATTATTGATAGTAATATCTTTAGTAGTTTTTGCTCTGCCGCTTAGCGTGGTGGGGCAAAACTCATTATATCCACTTGAGCAGCAAGAGCAAGAGGAGGTTCAGCAGGAGCAAGAGGATGAGACGAACCATGTTTTGATAGGTTCACTCACCGCTGAGCAGGTGGAGCAACGTCGCGCAGAGCGTGGAATTATCGACCTGAGCGAGGTGTTCCTACCAAAGGGAACTTGGATTTTTGGTGGTTCAGCCTCGTTCTCGACCTCGACATTCAATAACTACTCGATAGTTTTAATCGAGGGGATAACTTCGGATAACTACACTTTTGAGGTGACCCCATCCGCATTCTACGCCTTGTGGGATAATATGGCGGTGGGTGCTCGCGTTAAATATGGGCGTTCGAACTACACCATTGATAGTGCTGCGGTGAATATCTCGATGGGCGACTCGAATGTGAGCCTTACTATGGAGGATTATAGGGCGTTGAGTCACAACTACTCATTTGTTGCGATATTTCGCCAATATATTCCACTGGGTAGCGATAAACGTTTCGCGCTATTCAACGACTTCCAGATTGAGGCGGGAGGTTTTCAATCTCGATTTGTGATGGGTTCGCCCGTTACAGGAACATTCTCGAAGGGTTGGAATCTGGGAGTGGGTATAACCCCAGGTATCGTAGCCTTTGCCACCAATAGGGTAGCCTTCGATGTTAGCGTTGGTGTGTTGGGTGTGTCGTATGTTAAGGGTGAGCAGGTTCATAATCAGGTCTCGATAGGAGAGTATAATTCGAGTGTTATGAGCTTTGCCATCAATATTTTTAGTGTGTCGATGGGTGTTTCAGTATATTTATAGCCGGAAAGTTATGTCTAGAGTATCTATATTAATAATATATATAATAACGCTATCCACTAGCGTTGCATTGGCTGCGGAGAGTGATATGCTACACCAATGCTCTATCTGTGAATTTAGCAGCTGCTTTCAGCCCTCACAGGGGGTAGAGGAGGTTGCGATAGCTGATATCATCGAAGATGTTAACATGGCGGAGTCCGAAGAGGTAAAGAAGCGCAAACTCTTTTTCAATAATGTTTTCGATAGAGGAGTCAATCGCAATCCATACGCTTATAGGGGTGAGTTTGTCGCTGGAGTAACGGCAGCACATGCCAACCTCGACTCATCTAACTCGGAGCTTTTGCTGCTATTAAACGATATCTCAGCGGGAGGGTACTACACCTCTGTAAACCCATATATTGGCTACACAATTAGAGATAATCAGGTGATAGGTGCCAGGTTCGGATTTACTCGAATGGGTGGAAATATCGACTCCGCGACGCTCGATTTGGGCGAGAGTAACGATATCACACTCGACATCCCATATATTAGCTACACCTCGGACTCGTTTAAGTATGGAGTGTTCTTCCGCTCATACGCAGGACTCGATTCTAGAGGTCGTTTTGCACTCTTTGCCGATGTCGATTTGAGCTATAAACGTAGTAAATCCCTCTTCGAGATGGATATGGGTAGCGAATCGCTCTTTACCCGCTCGCAGAGTTGGGGTATAGATTTGGACTTTAACCCTGGTGTGGGAGTATATATCTTCTCGAATGTTAGTGCTACACTCTCGTTTGGGCTGGGAGGTTTGAGCTATGGTAGTGCTACCCAGTATGATAGGGAGGATATCTATATCGGAGATTTCGAGGACTCGAAGTTGAGTCTCAAGTTCAATATCTTGGCGATAAGTATTGGTATAAATATACATCTATGGAGTTATGAGTAGAGTCTTTACTATATTATTGTTGGCTATAACGCTATTGGTGTCGTGTGTGAAGAACAACATACCATACCCAATTGTCGAACTATCAATCAGTGGGGTTGATGGCGATGGTTTCTCGGTGGGTGAGATTGACTACACCAACCGCGTTGTCTATCTCGACCTTGAGGAGCAGACCGATATCAAAAATGTAACCATTAACGACATTACAACCACCTCAGGCGCTGAGATTATTGGCGAGGTGGTGGGTGTTCACGATATGAGCAGCTCACCGATATATCTAACCCTTTCGATGTATCAAGATTACGACTGGAGTATCGAGGCTCGTCAAGATATCGAGCTGATATTTAGTGTCGAAGGACAGGTCGGAGAGCCAGTTTTCGAGTCGCTAAGCTCGACTATTATGAAGGCTACGGCCTACATCTCAACTAGCAGCGACCTCTCGAATGTGACAATCACCGACCTAAAGCTCGCCGCAGATGAGATTTCGAGCTACACTCCCGACTACACGACCCTTAAAGATTTTTCGCAGTCGTTCCGCTCGGTCTATGTCACAACACATGGCAGACAGACCCAGTGGAGGCTCTATATCAACTACTCGGATATCACTGTGGAGATGTCACGATGCGACCTCTGGGCACGTATTGCGTGGTTGGAGGCTGTTGCCGATACCTCGTCGGGTGATGATTACGGATTTAGATATCGCAAAACTGGCGACGAAGATTGGATTGAGGTAGACCCTTCTCTTATTGAGACCAAAAGCGGAGGTTTTACCGCCAGAGCCGAAGGATTTACCCCCGATACATCATACCAAATTGTGGCGTATCGAGGTGATGATGTGACCGATATCGTTGAACTAACAAGTGGCGTTGAGTCGCAACTCCCCAACTCAGGTATGGAGGAGTGGTGGCAGAATGGCTCGCCTTGGTATCCATATCTGAGCAGCGAGGATGCTTTCTGGGATACTGGAAACCCTGGCTCGACAACCCTTGGCTCGTCATATAACCTCACAACACCATCGACCGATATGCATAGCGGAGTCTACGCCGCTGAGCTCAAATCGCGCAATGTGCTCGTTAAGTTCGCCGCAGGAAACCTCTTTATCGGAGAGTATAAATCGGTGGTTGGAGTCTCGGATGGAGCAATCGCTCTGGGTCGACCATTCACCTCGCACCCCGTGGCTCTGAAGTTCTATGTGAAGTATAATCGTGGTATAATCGACAAGATAGGCTCGACCCCTCAGGGTGTAGATATAGTGTCGGGTGTGACTCCCGATACGGGAATTATCTATGTCGCTCTGGGTAGCTGGACAGCGGAGAAGTATGGAGTGAGCGAGAAACTCACCGAGGCGAACTACGGAACAGACGAAGTGCCTCATATCGTTGTGACGAGCGATTTGGATAACACCATCTTCAACCCATCGGGCGAGGATGTCTCAGCCTATGGCGAGGTACTATTCGAAGAGAGCATCACCGAGTGGCAGGAGGTTGTCATACCTTTGGAGTATGTCGACACCTCGCTTAACCACACCCATATCATCTTGGTTGCATCTGCCTCACGCTATGGCGACTACTTCACCGGCAGCACCGACAGCGTAATGTACCTCGACGACTTCGAACTGCTCTACGAGTAGGAGTGAATCATACGACCGCACAGGTCAAAAGGCAACCCTTAAAAGGTTGCCTTTTTTTGTGGGTGTAATCTTGCGAACGACGACAAATTTATAATTTTATCACTATCTTTGGTCTCAAAATCAAGATGTACGAGAATGAAAACCAACTACCACACCCACACTGAGCGTTGTAATCATGCTATTGGCAGCGACGAGACCTATGTCCTAAGCGCCATCGAGGGTGGTTTCGACCTACTCGGATTCTCCGACCATACCCCTTGGGACTTCTCCGATGGTTACGTGTCAGGCATTAGAATGGCGGTCGAGGAACTTGATGAGTATGTCGAGTCGATACGTGCGCTCAGAGCGAAATACGCAGACAGGATAGATATAAAAGTGGGTTTGGAGTGCGAATACTACACCGAGCATATCGAGTGGCTCAGGGAACAAAAGGAGCGACTCTCTCTTGATTATCTGATATTTGGAAACCACTTCCCATACACTGAGCAGGGATCGTTATACTTTGCTCGTGCAACTTCTAAGGAGGATTTGGAACTATACCTTAAGTCCTCCATCGAGGCTCTTGAAAGCGGAATCTTCGATTGCTTTGCTCACCCCGAACTCTTTATGCGTGGATATAAGGAAGTTGACCAACATAGTCGCAATATCTTCAGAGAGCTGAGTCGTGCCGCACGAGAGACCAACACGGCGTTTGAGTTCAATATCGCAATGCCCTACCACAAAGAGCTTTGGAAGATTGTCGCCGAGGAGAAACCCAAAGTGATTATCGGTCTAGATTGCCATCAGTCGCACCTGCTCAAGATACCATCGGTATATAACCATGCCGAACAACGCCTCCTCGAAATGGGCATTGAACCTATAAAGATATTGGGCAAGTAGTAACCGTGATATCAAAAGAAAAGAGAAGCTCTAACTTGCTGTAATTTAGCTTGTTAAAACTTCTCTTCGAGGTCCGAAGCGTACCTCTGATAGATTTATCGTAGTTTTCTTGATTTTGCTTTATTGTTGCTGTATATCAATTAGTTATGTGTAATATTTATTCGGCTTGATTAAAAGAAATTAAGATAAATCAACGAGATGTGG
>JBCQSY010000020.1:0-4929 GCA_047178865.1 Rikenellaceae bacterium | reverse complement strand
TCTGAAGCGTACCTCTGATATATTTTCTCTATTTATTTTTACTTTATTTTATTTGCGCTGTATATCAATTAATTAGGTGTGTTTTAGGTTTGATTTAGTTAAGTCTTATTAGGCTAAATTAACCTATCGTCGGACAAATATCGGACAATGTCGGACAGATTTCGGACAAAAATTACTACCTTTGTCCGAGGATAAAATTGATAGATATATGGCAACTTTAAAATATGCTGTGAGGACTTCGCAGAAGAGCAAATTGGCTAAGATGTATGTGCGCCTATACGAGGGTCGGGAGTATGATATTACCACCTTCACGGGCTACTTGGTCTTGGCGGAGAGTTGGAACAACAAGACTCAGTCGTTCAAGAGTCGATTCACCTACGTGGACGACTTCACGGAGCAGGAGGCACGCAATATGCAGAACAAATTCGAGGATCTGCGCAATGTAATCATCAAGGCGATTAACTCCAACACCGACAAGAAGGTCACTAAGGAGTGGCTCGATGAACTGATAAACCGCTTCCATAACCCCGATGTCGAGAAGTCAAAGGCGAAGATGTCGCTCAAAAAGTATATTGACCTCTACATCGACCAGATCGAGAGTGGCGAGCGTTTGACCGTTGCAAAGGTGAAGTTTGCGCACGGAAGTGTCAAGGCTTACAAGGGTTTCCGTGAGAGGTATGAGGAGTTCTGTAAATTCAAGCGCAAAAGGTTTGATTTCAATGATATTGATATGAAGTTTTACGATGACTTTGTCGCCTACTTCACATCTAAGAGCTACTCTATCAATACGATTGGTCGCCACGTAAAGGAGCTAAAGATTATTATGCGCACCTCTCGTGACGAGGGGTATCATAATAATGGTAACATTGAGAGCCGAAAGTTTAAGGTTGTGACCGCAAAGGTTGATAATATCTATCTCACTGAGGCGGAGCTTGATGCAATGTACAATCTCGATCTATCAGATAAAAAGCACCTCGATGCAGCTCGTGATGTGTTCTTGATGGGTTGCTACACAGCTCAGCGATACAGCGACTACTCAGTAATTGGCGAGCAGAATATACGTCAGCTCCAATCGGGAGAGACTGTGATTGACCTCAAGCAACAAAAGACAGGTAGCCGAGTGATAGTCCCTGCACGCAAAGAGGCGTTGGCGATATTGGCGAAGTACGAAAATTCGCTCCCAAAGACCTACGAGCAGAAGGTGAACAAGTACATCAAGGAGGTAGCTGCACTTGCCGAGATCACCGAGCCAATTGAGGTGGAGCAGATGGAGGAGGGGCGATTGGTTAAGACCATAGTCCCTAAGAATGAGTTGGTTAAGACTCATACTGCGAGGAGGAGCGGTGCTACAAATATGTATCTTTCGGGCATACCCTCGATATATATTATGAAGATAACAGGACACAAAACCGAAAAGGAGTTCATGAAGTACATCAAGGCGAGCGAGGAAGAGACTGCAATGGAGTTGATGAACCATCCCTATTTTAGTGGGAGATAGAAATATTTTGTATATTTGCATAGTTAACATATCAGACAATGGAAGAAGGTAGTACATACGATAAGAAATCAATAAGAACTGTAAGAGGTAAAGAATCCAACTTTGACGAGCTTGCAAAGGACTGCGTGGCTTTTGCTAATGCAAGAGGAGGTATTATTGATATTGGAATAGAGGATGATGACACATTGCCACCATCAGACCAAGTTGTGGATGATAACTTGCCAGGAAAAGTTCAGCAACGTTTGTCGCAAATTACTATAAATACATCGACTGTTGCTCAAAAGATGATTGCAAGTAATGGCGGTGAGTATATAGTGCTTACAGTACATCAAAGCTCATCTACTATCGCTGGCACAACTAAAGGACAATACTTTATTCGTATTAGCGATTCATCTCAAGCACTTCACCCCGATCAATTATTACGATTGCTTACAGATAAGCCATCGTATAATTGGGAGACGTATGTCACAAAAGTTCCAAAAACCAATTATGACACCTCTAAACTAGCAACTCTAATATCTGATATAAAAGGGTCTGCACGAGTAAGCAGCTTTGTAAAAGATAAATCTACAGAAGAGTTGTTGGATTACTACCTATTATCAGATGGAGATTTCTTGACAAATCTTGGTGTATTATGGATTGGCAATAGAACCGATAGAGCTAAGTTGAAATATGCCCCAGCTATTCAGTTTATCAAGTACGATAATTTAGGAAATAAGATAAACAAGATTGTTTGGGACGACTATTCACTAAATCCGAAGGAGTTGATTGAGGCGATATGGACACAAATACCTGACTGGAAGGAGGGTTTAGAGATCTCGTCTGGATTATTTAGGGATTTTATCCCAAACTATGGAGAGCGTACAATTAGAGAGTTGATAACTAATGCGATAGTACATAGACCATACACAACTGCTGGTGATATATTTATAAATTTATATCCTGACAAATTGGAGATTCACAATCCAGGGTGCTTTCCTGTTGGCGTAACTCCCCAAAACATTCTTAATGAATCTAAGCGCAGAAATGAACATTTATGTAAGTTAGCCTATGATCTAATCTTGATGGAGCGTGAAGGATCTGGTTATGATATGATATACGAAGAGTTGCTAACAGTTGGCAAGCCAATTCCAAAACCACAAGAAGAGAATGATCGTATTATTGTAACGATCAGCAAGCTAATCACAAGACCCGATGTAGTGAGAATTATCAAAACAGTCTCCAATCGAATTACTCTATCTCAGAAAGAGAAAATTGCATTAGGATTGATTGCTCAGCATCAGACTATATCAGCAATCGAGTTGGTGCGTATGCTTGATTTGAAAGGCGATAATCCAACACGAGCTTGGATTGAGAGGCTTGTGACAGAAAAAATTATAGTGACTCACGGCAAAACAAAGGGTGTCGAATATTCAATAAATCAGGAAATTATTCGGAATGCTAATTTTGTGCAAAAGCCAAACCTTCGAACTATAGAACCACATCGTCTACGAGAATTAATATATGAGGATTTATCAACGTATCCATATAGCTCTATTGGCGAGATAAACGAGAGGATAGGCAAAGAGATCTCTCGCTATAAAATTAGGACGCAACTTGAAATATTAATGGAAAAGGATCGTGTCATTTCTAAAGGAGAGCGAGCTGCGACAAAATACTCTTGTAAAAAATCGGAGTGATAATTCCATTTTTTACAAACGAACGAACAAGTAAATAACTATTATTTTACACAAATGTTTGATATGCAGAATGTTACCTTGTTAAAAACGCCGTGGAATAATACTATTTCTAACAAGCGAAGGTTATTAGAACTTTATCAAATTTGAAGATAATAAAGCAATAGTGTGGATAGTCCACATAAAATATAGATAATCAGTAAAAAAACGAAACGACAATGAAACAACGAAGAATCACAGAGAGGGATTACCTCAAAGCCAACCGCAAGGCGAGTAGAGAATCAGAGATCGCAACCTACGGCAAACAGATCACCCACCGCACCAAAATTCAGAAATCAAAGAAATCATACGACCGCACAGGTCACAAGGCAGCTCTCAAGAGGTTGCCTTTTTTCGTGGATGTAGCCCTCGACTCATCGAAATGGGTTGAGCCTATTGAGATGTTGGGGAGTAGATGAAATAAGTAGCAGAGTGATGATTTATCACGATGCAGAAAAATAATAAAATCTGCAATGATAACCACTTGAATTAATGGCGTATAACCCCATATATTCACGATTTATAAATTGAAAATCAAGATGTTATCACGGATTTCCTACATTATCAAAGCAAATGATAATGTGCAAATAAAATGATAATATCATCCTCACTAAAAAAATTACACATAAATTAACTATCTTTGCATAAACACGCAAGCAATATGACACCTAATAACACACATACCCCAGAACCAACCCTCTTCGACAATCTCGATTTCATCGACAAGATCGAGTCGTTGATTATCGAGAGTGAATCGACTGAGGTAGAGTTTAAGTCGGCAAAGGGCGGTTTTCCAGGGAGTTTCTGGGAGACCTACTCCGCCTTTGCGAATACGCAGGGTGGTGTTATTGTGTTGGGTGTCAAGGAGAAAGAGGGTAAATTCTCGATTGATGGACTGACTAAGGAGCAGGTGGATAAGTACCTAAAGGAGTTTTGGAATAATGTCAATAACCCTGCTCACGTTAGTGCAAATATTCTCACCAACGATGCTGTACAAGTCGGAGAGTATCAAGGTAGCTACTTGATTATCTTCGACATTCCGATGGCTATGCGAGAGCAGAAACCTGTTTATCTAAGCCGCAATCCCGAAAGCAACACCTTCAAGCGCAACCACGAGGGTGACTATCGTTGTACCCGTGAGGAGGTGCGACGAATGTTTGCTGATGCTGATGTTAATACGTCGAGAGATAGTGAAATATTAGTTGGATTCACAATAGAGAATGATATTCATAGAGAGTCACTCAAACAGTATCGTAACCTATGGAGGGCAAGAGATGATGCACACCCTTGGTTGGCACTTGACGACAAAGAGTTTTTAACAAAGCTTGGTGGGTATCGTGTAAATCGAGCTATGAAACAAGAGGGTTTGACCTTAGCTGGAATGTTGATGTTTGGAGTAAATACAAGTATTACAGATCCCGACTGTTGCCCTCACTTCTTTCCAGATTATCGTGAGTATCTGCTTGATTTGCCCGATGGTAGGTGGAGCGATAGAGTCTTTTTTGATGGTCACTACGAGCTGAATCTTTTTCAATTCTACATCAAGGTTTACAACAAGATGGCAGCGACATTGCCCAAGCCATTTAAGTTGGTTGGTGGTGTTCGTATTGACGAGACACCTGCACATATTGCACTACGTGAGGCACTTATTAACTCGATGATTCATTGCGATTATAGAGTAAATACAAATCTTGCCATTGAGCATAGGAGAGATAA
>JBCQSY010000019.1:0-34381 GCA_047178865.1 Rikenellaceae bacterium | reverse complement strand
ATAACTAATTCGTAACCTATTGCGCTATGTCCCAACATTCACTTACTGAGGTTTAACGACTTAAACCTTTTTTGTAGATTCAATAAGCAAAGATAGTTAAACTATCTCGAAATACAAAGAAAAGCTCCGCCACAATATTGCACTATAGTATAAATTCGCTATTCGACACAAAAAAATAAGCCTATTAAAGAAAAAATAAGTTAATAATATTTTTGAAATAATAATATTTTCACTACCTTTGGGGCAATTAAGATAACACATCAAAAATACTAATTTTTAAATAGTTATGACAAAAAGTAATCAACAGGGGCTTTTTGCTGAATTTCCACCCGTATCAACAAGCGAGTGGGAGACAGTGATTGCTACCGACTTGAAGGGCGCGGACTATGAGCGTAAATTGGTCTGGAAGAGCAATGAAGGCTTTAACGTTCGTCCTTATTATCGTGCTGAGAATCTTGAAGGAATCAACTTCTTGAACTCAGCTCCAGGAGAGTTCCCATTCGTTCGTGGAATCTCAGCAAAGAACAACTGGGATGTGCACCAACGCATCACAGTTAAGTGTGTAGCAGAGGCTAACGCCAAGGCTAAGACCCTAATCTCGAAGAGAGTTAACTCGGTTGAGTTCTGCATCAGCGAGGCTCTAGACCAGAAAGCTCTAGAGATTCTGCTCGATGGAGTAGACATCACAAAGACAATGGTTGTCTTCTCAGGAACGAACTTAGTGAGCACAGCCAACGCGCTACTCGACAACCTCGACAAGAGCGTCGAGGAGTCATCTCGCAAAGCTATCAAAGCAGCTTTCTGCATCGACCCAATGGTTAAAGACCTATCGTGCAGCGGAGAGTATGTTTGTGGTGGCGATGGAGAGAAGTGCTACGATGCTGTGGCTACTCTTGTCAAGAGAGCTAACGCCTACAAACACATCCGCGTTATAACTGTTTCAGGTGACAACTTCGGTAACTCAGGCTCGACTATCGTTGAGGAGTTGGCATTCACTCTAGCTGCGGGTCACGAATATCTAGTTCGTCTTATGCAGAAGGATATGTCAATCGAGGTTGCAGCTCGCACCATGCGTTTTGCAATGAGTATCTCGTCGAACTACTTTATGGAGATTGCAAAGATTCGCGCTGCGCGTCTATTGTGGTCGAACATCGTAGCTGAGTACTCACCAAAGTGCCCTTGCATTATGAAGATGCGTCTACATGCGGTAACTAGCAAGTGGAATCAAACAGCTTACGACCCACACGTAAATATGTTGCGTGGAACAACCGAGGCTATGTCGGCAGCTATTGCCGGAGTTGACTCTTTGGAGGTTCTTCCATACGACACCTCGTTCCAGACTCCAGATGAGTTCTCGGAGCGTATCGCTCGCAACGCAGAGCTACTTCTAAAGTATGAGTCACACTTCGATCAGGTGGCTGATGCAGCGGGTGGCTCTTACTATATCGAGAACCTTACTCAAAGCATCGCGGAGCAGGCTTGGGCTCTATTCGTCGAGATTGAGCAGAAGGGCGGATATGTCGAGACATTCAATAGCGGCTATATCGTCGATAGAGTTAAGGCATCGGCAGCAGCTAAAGATAAAGCTATCGCAACACGTCGCAAGATTCTTCTTGGTGCGAACCAATACCCTAACTTCACCGAGACCGCTTCGGCTGCTCTTAAAGAGGAGAGTGTTGAGGTTGCGGCAAGCGATAAGAACTGCTTGACTCCATATCGTGGTTCGATGAGCTTCGAGAGTATGCGTCTAGGAGTCGACCGCAGTGGCAAAGAGCCTAAGGCGTTTATGCTCACTTGTGGTAACTTGGCGATGGCTCGTGCTCGTTCACAATTCTCTTGCAACTTCTTCGGTTGCGCAGGAATCAAGGTTGTGGATAACACCTACTTCACTTCAGTTGAGCAGGGTGTAGAGGCAGCCTTGGAGGCTAAGGCGGATATCGTTGTAATATGTGCTGGCGATGATGACTACACAACACTTGCACCACGTGCCGCTGAGTTGTTGGCTGGCAAAGCAATCTTCGTTGTAGCGGGTGCTCCTGCTTGTGCAGAGGAGCTTAAAGCTCAGGGTATTGGCAACTTTATCAACGTTAAGAGTAACGTGCTTGAGACATTGAAGTTTTACCTTAAAGAGATGGGGATTTAATCATGAGAGCAAAATTTAGCGAATTAAAATATAGCAGTGACGTTGCATGTAAGAGCAGCGGATCTGGTAAAGGTGCAGCAGAGCCTTGGTCTACTGCTGAACAGATTGATGTTAAGGGTAGCTACTCAGCTGAGGATTTGGCTGGTATGGAGCACCTAAACTATGCGGCAGGTATCGCGCCATTCTTGCGTGGTCCATACTCTACGATGTATGTGATGCGTCCATGGACTATTCGTCAATATGCAGGTTTCTCGACCGCAGAGGAGAGTAACGCATTCTACCGTCGTAACTTGGCTGCGGGTCAGAAGGGTCTTTCGGTAGCCTTCGACTTGGCGACACACCGTGGTTACGATGCAGACCATCCACGTGTTGTGGGTGATGTTGGTAAGGCGGGTGTATCTATCTGCTCGGTTGAGGATATGAAGGTTCTATTCAATGGTATCCCATTGGATAAGATGTCTGTCTCGATGACTATGAACGGAGCGGTACTTCCAGTACTTGCATTCTACATCGTTACGGGTTTGGAGCAGGGTTGTTCACTCGACCAACTAGCGGGTACAATCCAGAACGATATCCTCAAAGAGTTCATGGTGCGTAATACCTATATATATCCACCTACCTTCTCGATGAAGATTATCGCGGATATCTTCGAGTACACATCGAAGAATATGCCTAAGTTCAACTCTATCTCAATTTCGGGATACCACATGCAGGAGGCTGGTGCTACAAACGATATCGAGCTAGCTTACACTCTAGCTGACGGTTTGGAGTATCTTCGTGCGGGAGTTAACGCAGGTATGTCAATCGACACATTCGCACCACGTCTATCGTTCTTCTGGGCGATTGGTATGAACCACTTTATGGAGATTGCCAAGATGCGTGCAGCACGTATGTTGTGGGCGAAGATTGTTAAGAAGTTCGAGCCTAAGAACCCTAAGTCGTTGGCTCTACGTACCCACTCACAGACTTCGGGATGGTCGCTCACCGAGCAAGATCCATTCAACAACGTGGCACGTACGGCTATCGAGGCGATGGGTGCAGCATTGGGACACACTCAATCACTCCACACCAACGCACTTGACGAGGCTATCGCTTTGCCTACGGACTTCTCAGCTCGTATCGCTCGTAACACTCAGATTTACATCCAAGAGGAGACCGAGGCTTGTCGCGTGGTAGACCCATGGGCAGGTTCATACTACGTCGAGAGCTTGACTAAGGAGATTGCAGAGAGAGCTTGGGCACATATCGAGGAGGTTGAGAAACTTGGTGGTATGGCTAAGGCTATCGAGACTGGTATCCCTAAGATGCGTATCGAGGAGGGAGCAGCTCGCAAGCAGGCTCGTATCGACTCAGGTATGGAGAAGATTATCGGTATCAACGAGGTTCGTCTCGAAAAAGAGGACCCAATCGATATCTTGGCAGTTGACAACACAGCAGTTCGTGAGAGCCAGATTGCACGTCTTAAGGAGCTTCGCGCAAATCGTGATGAGGCGGCAGTTAAGGCAGCATTGGAGGCTATCACAGAGTGTGTTAAGAGTGGCAAGGGTAACCTATTGGAGTTGGCAGTTGAGGCTGCACGTTTGCGTGCTTCACTTGGTGAGATTTCAGATGCTTGCGAGGTTATCGTAGGTCGTTACAATGCAGTTATTCGTTCAATATCAGGAGTATATAGTACAGAGGTGAAAGACGATTATCAATTCAACAAGGCTAGAGATATGGCTGCGGCATTCGCTAAGGAGGAGGGTCGCCAGCCACGTATTATGATTGCAAAATTGGGTCAGGATGGACACGACCGTGGAGCTAAGGTTGTAGCTACGGGTTATGCAGATATAGGTTTCGACGTTGATATGGGACCTCTATTCCAGACTCCAGAGGAGGCTGCTAAGCAGGCTGTCGAGAATGATGTCCACGTAGTTGGAGTGTCGTCTCTTGCAGCGGGTCACCTTACGCTTGTTCCTCAGATTGTTGCCGAGCTCAAAAAGCTAGGTCGCGAGGATATCGTGGTGATTGTTGGAGGAGTTATCCCAGCACAGGATTACGAGCAACTCTACAAAGATGGAGCTGCTGCAATCTTTGGCCCTGGTACTCCAGTTGCCACCGCAGCTATTAAAATTCTTGAAATTATTAGCGAGTAGTCTAAGAATTTAAACATATTCTAACTAGAATATTTGACGAGGAGGCGTTGCACTTTGCAACGCCTCCTTTTTTATTATCCACCTTAGAGAGCACTCCAACTGTTAATTTTCAGTTTGGGGTCGATTTAAAATTGATACTTTACATCTTTAATCTCTTTTTTATGTCATATTGATATTAAATATTATTAAAATAAATTCTCCCCTTTTCGTATTACTCCTTGGTAGCATAATATCGATACTTTTGTGGTGTGAGGAGTGACTCAGCGGGGATTTATGCGTGGTGTGTAGGTTACAATGAGTACAATTCTTGCAGTGAATAATATTTAATTTTTACAATTTGGCTTTATGAAGAGTTTAATTGATAGCAAAGAGTCTGTAAATAAGTGGATGGAGCGTTTCGGTGTCCACTTTGGAGTCTACAAAAATGGAGTGTTCAACGAACAGCTATTTCCATTCGATTCAATCCCACGCATTATCCCCAAAAGTGATTGGGAGATGATAGAGACAGGATTAATACAACGTGTCAAGGCGTTGAATATGTTTCTCTATGACATCTACCACGAGAAGAGTATCATCCGTGATGGTATAATCCCCGAAGAGTTTGTATTTACCTCAAAGGATTACCTTCCTCAGTGTGAAGGGATAACTCCATCGATGGATATCTACTCACACATATCGGGTATCGACTTGGTTGAGTCGAAGAGCGGCGAGTGGTTCGTCTTGGAGGATAACCTACGTATCCCATCGGGAGCGTCATATCCGATGATTGCACGCATAATCTCACGCAAGGTCTCACCCGAAACATTCCAGAACAACGCTATTGGCGATAATCGTAACTACTCGCAGCTACTCAAAGAGATGATGGATTATGTCAACCAAGGACGTGGACTCAATGTGATTCTCACCCCTGGACGCTACAACTCAGCATTCTTCGAACACTCATACCTTGCCGAGAAGGCGGGTGCGGTCTTGGCATTCCCTGGCGACTTGGTTGTCGAGGATGATGTGCTCTACTACTACGGTCTCTACAACAAGAAGCAACCCGTTGGTGCTCTCTACCGTAGAATCTCGGATGAGTATCTCGACCCGACTAGTTTCGAGGCATCCTCGATGTTAGGTGTTCCAAACCTTATGCAGGCGTATGCTAAGGGTAATGTGGCAGTAATCAACGCACCAGGTAATGGTGTGGCGGACGATAAGGGAACATACTACTTTGTGCCGATGATGGTTAAGTACTACCTCAACGAAGAGCCTATCTTGCAGAATGCACCAACATACCTACCCTACTACAAACATGACTACAACTATATTTTGGAGAATATCGAGAAGCTCGTCATCAAAGATGTTAGCGAGGCGGGTGGTTATGGTGTGATGTTCGGACGCGATTTATCTCCCGAAAAGTTAGAGGAGCTAAAGGAGCTAATTGTAAAGTATCCACGTCGTTGGATTGCTCAGGAGATTATCGACTTCAAAGACCTTGAGATACTCGAAGAGGATGGCTCAACCGTTGAGCGCAAGGCCGATTTGAGAGCCTTCGTCATTTCGGGCGAACAGACCAAGGTGTGGAAGAGCGGTCTTACTCGATTCTCACGTATCGAGGGTTCGTTCATAGTGAACTCTTCACAGGGTGGAGGTTTCAAGGATACATGGGTAATGAATGAATAACAACGAGTAGGGACGAGTAAGAATAATTAACAAAAAAAATAGATTCAAAAAGATGGTTTGCAACGTTATTACTGCCGACAAGGCGAATAAATTATATTGGTTGGGACGATATGCCGAGAGGGTATATATCACACTTCACCTTCTACGCCGCTACTACGACAAGGTTATCGATGGCGATATCTCGGACTTGACCGAGTACTACACCCTACTTGGCGTAGATTGTAGTGGATACACTCAAGAGAATGAGGCTCTACAGCTATCACAGCTCTACGACCGTGATAATATCTGTTCGATAATCACAAGTTTGGATATGTGTAAAGATAACGCCATTGTCCTACGTCGTGATATCACCAGCGAGTCGCTCTCGTATATCCAGATGTCACACGCCCTAATCGAGGAGTGTAGCGAGAGTGGCGAGAAGAATATCACACGTCTACAGCTTATCACCGACTATATGTTGGCACTATTTGGCTCAATCGACGAGAGGGTGTTCGACAAACGCATACGTAGATTTATTAAGATAGGTAAACTTATCGAGAACCTCGATTTGCATATCCGTTTCAACTACCCATTCTTCCGTATCGAGGAGGCCTACACCACACTTCGTGAGCACCTCGACCAAGAGAGCACCGTGGTTAACCACGACGCATTGGAGATTCTCGACGACCTTATCGTTGCCGACAGATACGATAGCCATGAGCTCTCTCTCAAAGGTAGAGTTATCGAACAACTCAATAAGTTGATATCAATCTAACCTGGCACGGGAATGATTAAGAGGTATCGTTATAGTTATCAGACCATCGTGCGATACGACACGATGGTCTCTTGTCACCAATTCCTGCTGCGCTGTACACCTATGAGTGATAGCCATCAGAGCGTGGTCGAGAGCGAAATTCAGATGCTCAACTCAGCCAACGTTATGAGCGGAGTCGACTCGTTTGGTGCGACGATACACTACGGCTCGGTGATGCAACGTCACGACCTCTTTGTTGTCTCAAGCAGCGGCGAGGTGAGGTGTCGAGAGTATGTAATCGAAGAGGCGAACCCTGCCCCATATTATAAGATGCAGAGCGGCATGACTCAACTCAGTGAGCCGCTTCGACAATGGGGCGAGAGAGTCCCATCACAGGGTGAGAGTATCGAGGAGGTGATGGAGTTATCCGAGGCGATATTTCAATATATGGAGTATGCGCCAGGGGTGACAACAACGCTCACAACCGCCTCGCAGAGCTTCTCGCTGAGGAGTGGCGTCTGCCAAGATTATGCACATATCCTCATCGGTCTGTGTCGCGAGAGAGGTATCATGGCGCGTTATGTTGTGGGGTTGGTTGTGGGCACAGGCGAGACTCACGCTTGGGTCGAGGTCTACTGCGATGGAGTGTGGCTAGGAGTCGACCCAACACACAACTGTCGAGTTGAGTGGGGATATATCAAACTCTCTCACGGACGTGATGCAAACGACTGCTCTGTGACTCGTGGTATCCACCGAGGTGCGTGTAACCACACAACTCAGGTGAGAGTAGTGGTTGAGGAGATACTCTAGGTTTTTTCATATTAGGTATTGCATAAAAGGGATAAAAATAGTATCTTTGGACTCCATTTTATCAAAACGGTTAAATCACAAATAGCATGATTAAAGATGTTATTTCGGTGGCGATGCCCATCGACGAGAAGTTTTATATACGTAAAAACGAGATATCTTCGGGTAGCTCGAAAAAGCGTGTCTGCATCGTTACTGGAACTCACGGTGATGAGTTAGAGGGGCAGTATGTCTGTTTCAAACTAGCCAACATACTCAAAGAGAGGCTCGACCTTCTCGATGGAGTGGTCGAGATATACCCTGCACTCAACCCGCTCGGTATCGACACTATATCGCGAGGTATTCCTGGGTTTGATTTGGATATGAACCGTATCTTCCCAGGTAGTGCAAATGGAGTTATGGCGGAGCGTGTAGCGACGGCAGTACTCGAAGATTTGAAGGGTGCGGATATGGTTATCGATATCCACTCAAGCAATATCTTCCTGCGTGAGATGCCTCAGGTGCGTATCAACGAAGCCTCAGCCGAGAAGCTCGTGCCACAGGCTCAGCTGCTAGGTATCGACTTTATCTGGATACACGAGGCGGCAACGGTGCTCGAAGCGACTCTAGCCCACTCACTCAACTCTACGGGCACTCCATGCTTGGTTGTTGAGATGGGTGTTGGAATGCGTATCAACCACACAATGGGCGATAGCCTAACCGATGGAATACTCAATATGCTACACGATATGGGTATATGGCGAGGCGAGGTCGACACCTCATCACTTCGTGAGGGTATCATCTCGCAGGGCGATATGGTATCGTTCCTAAATGCTGACAGGTCGGGTATATTCCTCACCACACGTCGCACCTCGGACATCGTTAGCCAAGGCGAGGAGATAGGTCTTATTGTCGACCCACTATCGGGCGATGTTCTCCAGAGGGTGCTATCTCCGGTTAGAGGTTATCTATTCACTATACGTGCCTACTCGGTGGTCTACGAAGGGTCGCTACTAGCACGTATTCACCAAATGGAGGAGTAAGCAGAATGAACAAAGAGATACTATATACAATGGCATCGCCCTATCGTGACGACTTTAGGGTCTATGGCTACCGCTTTGGTAGTGGAAAGAAGAGCCTGGCGATAGTCGGGGCACTACGTGGTGACGAACTCGAACAGCAGTACACCTGCGCAGCTCTTATCAAGGAGCTAACCGAATTGGAGCTGAACGGAGGTCTAGTTCCAGGGTATGAGATATTGATTATCCCCTCGGTAAACCCCTCGTCGATGAATATCGGAAAGAGGTTCTGGTCGATGGACAACACCGATATCAACCGTATGTTCCCTGGCTACGATAAGGGCGAGACCACACAACGCATAGCGCACGCTCTATTTGAGAATATCAAAGATTATGAGTATGGAGTGCAGATGGCGAGCTACTATATCCCTGGTGAGTTTATCCCACATGTGCGTATGCTCAACACTGGATATCAACCCGAAAATGAGGCTCGCTACTTCGGCCTACCTTATGTCTATGTCAAGGAGGTCACACCCTACGACACGGCTATGCTCAACTACAACTGGCAGATTTGGGAGACCAAAGCCTTCTCGATATACACAGGACACACCAATAAATTCGACCCTAAACGCATCAGCACAGCACTTCGTGCGCTGCTACGCTTCATAACCAATATCGGAGCATTGAGTGTCGATTCACGCCCTGGATACCTCTCTGAGGTTATCACCGAGGCAAACCTCTCGACTGTCGTAACGACCACGTCGGGACTGCTCAATATCTTCAAAGGTGCTCAAAGCAGCGTTAAACGAGGTGAGGTTATCGCTGAGGTGGTCGACCCTTACGACGCATCAACCCTCGAATCAATCACCTCGCCAGTGGATGGAGTAATCTTCTTCAACCAAGATAACCCGCTGGTCTTCGAAGGCGCTAGAGCATTCCAGATTATCGAGGACAAGATGATTTAGTTCAATTACTCGCCTGACTTTGGTTTGGCGAGTTGTTTTTTGCTCTTGATACCCGACTCAACGAGCATCTCGGCTTGGCGGATTATGCCACTCTTCTCACCCAGCTGGGTTGAGGCTTTATCGTAGCTTGCCACAGCTGCTTGGAGCGAGTCGCCCACCTTTTTATGGGTTTCGAGGAATGTGCAGCACTTCTCGTAGAGGAACTGCCCTCTTTCGAGGATATGTTCGATATTTTGATGCTGTTTCTCGCGCGACCACAAATCCGAAACTATCTTCAGCGAAGTTATCAAGTTGGTTGGCGAGATGATAAGAATCTTCTTATTATATGCATTTTGCCACAGCTGCAAATCGCTCTGCATCGCAACCATCGCAGCGAAGTCGTTGGGGATGAACATCATAACAAAGTCGAGTGAACCATCAACATAGCGCTCATAGCTCTTAACATTGAGCGAGTCGACATGGCTCTTAATCGAGGCGATGTGTCGCTTGAGATGTAGCTTTTTCTCAGCTTCATCTTCGCAGTTGCAGTAGTCGGTGTAGGCTGCAATAGAGACCTTCGAGTCGATTATAACGTTGCGATTATCAGGGAAATGGACTACTGCATCGGGTATCATCTTATGCCCCTGGTCGTTGACATAAGGGCGACCCTCCTCATCACGCAGCATCGATTGCAGTTCATACCCTTCGCGACCTGCGACGAGTCCCGAATTTTGGAGAATATTTTCAAGGATTGTCTCACCCCAGTTTCCCGCGCTCTTATTATCACCACGCAGTGCACGGCTCAAATTCTTAGCCTCCTCGCTCATCCCTTGGCTAATCTCGACCATCTGTTTTATCTTAACCTCCAACTCGGTGCGCTCACGGCTCTGCTCCTTATTGGTTTGAGTCATCTGCTCCTTGAACTCCTTAATCTCCTTCTCAAATGGGCGTATCAGTTCACTCATTCGCTCGGCGTTGAATTTGTTGACCTTCTCGCGGCTCTGCTCGATAATCTTACTTGATATCACCTCGAACTGGCTCTTTAGACGCTCTTCGAGCTGCTCTTCGCTGAGTTTAAGCTCCTTGATGGTAGATTGCAGCTCCTCGACTTTAGCCTCACGCTGCGAGAGTTGCTCTTGGAGAATAGCACAGCTCTTGGTTAGTTGCATCACTGTTGCGCTGCGCTCAGCCTCACTCTGCTGGGCACGTTGCACCACACCCTGCAACTCATCAACTCGCAGCTGCGACTGCCTGAGCTGCTCCTCGGACTTTATCAGCGACCTAACCGCATCTTGATAATCCTCCTCATATTGGCTCTTATCACCCCCTTTGCGAGAGTTGAAAAACAGCGCAATAACAAGAGCTAACAAAATAGCTAAAATAATTATAATTAACACACTCTCCATAACAGTTATAAATTAGTCGTTAAACCCTTGAAACTCATATCCAAAATCTTCGTATATTTGGTGTGGATAGACCTCTTTGCCGTGGTAGTCGCTGCCCGTTGTGAGCCTCAAACCGACCCTTTCAGCCCAAGAGCGAATAATCGAGTTTATCTCATCACGGTTGGGGCTATAACGATAAGGGTGTAGCTCCAACCCCCACAGCCCCAAGCTCTTCATATAGCTAAGGTGCTCAACGTACTCCTCACTCTGCTCACGCATCCGCTTAGGGTCGGCGGCGAAGTGGAATCCGAAGTGTGCCAACACGGCATATCCGCCTCCGTTATGGATAGCCTCAATCACTCGATAGAGGGTATCGGGCGAGGCTGCATCCTCCTCTCGACTCCAAATCTCTGCCCAACATCTGCTCTTAATCAATTCGGGGTAGCTAGGTAGCTCGACCCCTTCGCTGAGGAGATATTGGTAGACCGTTCTATTCGGTATCATCGCCACAGAGAAACCCCTCTGCTCACAAGCCATCTGCTCTAACTTCTCGAAGGTTATCTGCGAGACATTAAAGTGGCTGGCTGCACGACTCAGCGCCCTCTCCACTCGACGTCGACGTCGCTGAGCGATACGCTCCAACACACCCTCGACACTCTCTTCTCCTCCATTGGGGAAGTATGCCAGGATATCCTGTCCAAATCCAATTTCGGGCTGCACTCCATCAATCTCGACCCCTTTAATATAGTCGATACCCGCCTCACGGCAAGCCTTCTCGAAACGAGGATACCCCGCAAAGGTGTTGTGGTCGGTGAGTGAGAGTAGCTCGACACCCTCCTGTTTCGCAAGAGAGATAATCTCTTCGGGGCTTGCTGTTCCATCCGAATAGATGGAGTGGATATGTAGATTTACCTTTCGCATAACGCCCCTCTACTCCTTACCGCTAATAACCGATTCGGGGATAACCGAAGTTAAATCGAAGTCGCCCCACTCGTCACGAATCGACTCGATTGTTGCATCTAGCTCCAATGGGTCGTTGAGCGTCACCAGCTTAAGACGAGTCTGTTTGAAATTAGGCAGCCCCTTAAAGTAGCACGACAAGTGTCGACGCATTTCGAGTATTCCCACCTTCTCGCCCTTCACTTCGAGCGATTTAGCCAGGTGCATTCGAGCTATATCAACACGCTCACTCACACTAGGTTGTGGCAACAATTCGCCCGTAGCTAGGTAGTGTTTAATCTCGCGGAAAATCCATGGTCTACCATAGGTCGCACGCCCTATCATCACACCGTCGACTCCATATCTATCGAACATAAGCGCTGCCCTCTCCGCCGAATCGACATCGCCATTGCCAATGATGGGGATATTGATAAGCGGATTGTTCTTAACCTTTCCGATAAGAGTCCAATCCGCCTCACCCTTATAGAGTTGAGCACGGGTTCGACCATGTATGGTTAGAGCCTTGATGCCTACATCTTGCAGACGCAGGGCTATCTCCTCGATATTTTTACTCTCCTCGTCCCAGCCCAATCGGGTCTTAACGGTCACGGGGGTCTTGACAGCCTGGACAATCTGGCGAGTCATCTCGACCATCAGCGGCACATTCTGCATCATCCCCGAACCTGCGCCACGTGCTGCAATCTTGCGCACAGGGCATCCGAAGTTGATATCTATAATATCGGGTGAGGCTGACTCTGCGATACGTGCCGCCTCGACCATCGGAGAGATAAGGTGTCCATAAATCTGGATACCCACAGGTCGCTCTTCGTCACTGAGATTGAGTTTCGCCCTCGACTTCCACGCATCGCGGATAAGCCCATCGGAGGAGATAAACTCGGTGTAGACAACATCTGCCCCTGCCTGTTTGCACATATACCTAAACGAGGGGTCGGTGACATCCTCCATAGGTGCTAAGAATAGGGGCTTCTCACCAAGCTCTATATCTGCAATTTTTGTCGACATTACTCCTCGCCTTGCTGCTCAGATAGTTCCTCCTCGCTATCGGTGAATGAAGTCATTCCCGCTGCAACCAAGATATTATACCACGCAAAGGCCTTCTTCATATCCGAAAGGCGCACACGCTCACGGTCGTACTCAGGTAGAGATAGCGCAAAGCCCTCCTTAATACGAGCATCGGTATCTTTATGGTTCACACCCTGCTCGCCTTTGTAGTATGCAAACATATTATCGAAGAGTTGCCCCAGTGGAATATCCTCACCCTCGGTAAAGATTGATATCTCATTTAGAGCACTAACACGAGCACTCTGAGGAGTATTTGTACGACGTCCATCAAGAAGTGACTCTACGATAATTCCGCGTTGTGACTGAGCAATAAACTTATACAATCCGCTCTGACCTGAAATTGCTAATACCTCTTTTAATTTCATAATTTAAGGGGAGTTATATTTTCTCCCTAATTTTAATTTTTAGTTAATAATTGCGCATTTTTGATTTTTCAAAAGTAGGTTATAGCGACTCCTATTACCTGTTTTTGTAAAATTAAAAAGGCGTGGCTAGTAGCTTAAAAGTATTTTAGGGAGAAATTAGAACTCCCCTAATCTAATTTTTAATATCTACTATTTGTTTATCGATTAAATTTTGTTATCTTTAACCCTGCAAATGTAGGGAAAATTTTTGAGAGAACATCTGCTTTTGTTAAAAATAGTAAACTTAAAATATCATGGAGACAGATTTAGAAATTATTCAAATTAATATTTCGGGTGTCGATAAGCCTGGGTTGACAGCGGAACTAACTGAGATATTGTCACGTTACGAAGCTACTATCCTGGATATTGGGCAGTCCAACATCCACCAGAGCTTAACACTTGGTATTCTACTACTTACCACCTCCGAGAAGTCTGGCTCGATTATGAAAGAGCTGCTCTTCAAAGCCTCGGAGCTGGGTGTGGCTATCCGCTTTAGCCCAGTAAGCGAGCAGGAGTACGAGGAGTGGGTAGGCAAGCAGGGTAAAAACCGCTACATTGTAACTCTCCTTGGTCGACAAATCTCATCGCAACATATCGCAAGCATCACCAAACTAATCACCGAGCAGGGTCTAAATATCGACGATATCAACCGCCTAACGGGACGTATGCCGCTCAATCCATCAGTTCGTGCGCCCAAATCATGTATCGAGTTCTCGGTGAGAGGTTCGCTCGAAGATAGAGCCGCTCTGCAAGAGGGTCTAATCGAGGTATCGGATCATGATGTGGATGTATCGCTACAGGCGGATAATATCTACCGCCGCTCACGTCGCCTTATCTGTTTTGATATGGACTCGACACTTATCGAGACCGAGGTTATCGACGAGCTAGCCGACAGAGCTGGAGTTGGCAATGAGGTTCGCGAAATCACCGAGCAGGCGATGCGTGGTGAGATTGACTTTACCGAGAGTTTCGAGCGCAGAGTTGCTCTGCTCAAGGGTCTGGATGTTGATGTGATGGCAGATATCGCAAAAAATCTACCCATCACCGAGGGAGTCGAGCGTATGATGACGATTCTAAAGCGTGTGGGTTACAAGACCGCTATCCTATCGGGAGGTTTCACCTACTTTGGTCGATACCTCAAGGAGCGTTTCGGGTTCGACTATGTCTACGCCAATGAACTAGAGATTGAGAATGGCAAGCTAACAGGTCGATACTTGGGTCAAGTGGTCGATGGTAAACGCAAAGCGGAGCTACTTCAGCTACTATGTCAATTCGAGAATATCAATATCGCGCAATCTATCGCTGTGGGTGATGGTGCGAACGACCTTCCTATGCTCAACTTGGCGGGTCTAGGTATCGCATTTAGAGCCAAACCAAAGGTTAAAGCCAACGCTAAACAGTCAATCTCGACAACGGGAATTGATGGTATCCTCTACTTCGTAGGACTTAAAGATTCATGGGTCGAATAACCTACGCCGTAGCCGTTATGCTCTCACTGGTAGTGGTGAGTTGTTACAATAGTTTCGACACTACCCCATCCACCGATGCCGACATCGCTGAGGCTAATATCACTATCAGCGACCTACACACCCTCTACGACACCTTCTCGGTGAGGGCTATAAATTACGACTACATCATTAGGGGTCGAGTCACCGCTAATGACGTAGGTGGTAATATGTATGGTTCGTTCATAGTCGAGAGTGGAGGCTACGCTATCGAGATACTCGATGGACTAACCTCGTCACATGTGCGCCACTCGTTGGGTGCTACCGTGGTTATCTACCTTGAGGGGTTGGCTATGAGTCGCTACGCAGGGGTGTTGCAGGTGGGTCTGCCCGCTGAGGATTACTCCTACTACTCACTCAACTACCTCACCTCGCAGGCTCTGGTCGATGAACATATCTACATCGAGAAGTATGGCGACCCGGCGAAGGTCGACACCTATGAGTATAGCGAACTCAACGAGAGGATGTGCGGAGTGGTTATCTCGCTATCGAATCTAACCCCGATATATGACGATGACGAAGTGGGGCAGGTAGTTCGATGGGGAGGATATCGCCCCTTCTCCACCGCCAACGGAGAGGTTATCTACACCTACACCTCGACCTACGCAGATTTTGCCTACCAGGAGCTTTCGGGCACTACCTACCAGATAAGCGGAGTGTTGCAGTGGGGAAGTGTTGGTAGCTCGGACTGTTTTATCCTTAAACCACGCTGCTCGGATGACCTTATCTCGATATAGATACGTGCTTGTGTTGCTACTATTGGTTGGGTGTACGCCCAGCTATATGGTCGACGAAGATGATGTTCAGGGTGAGAGCCTTGTGGATATACTCTACCTAAAGAGCCTCTACCAAGGTGCGTGTGAGGTTATCACCGAGAGCGTCGTTATAGAGGGTTACATCACAGCAAATGATTTGATGGGTGAGTTCCCCGATATTCTCTATATCCAAGACTCGACCGCAGGGGTCGAGATTGCCGTGGATTCCGACTTTCGCAAGTATGGATATGGTACACACCTGCGAGTTGTCTGTAGCGGATTGTGGTTGTCGAATTTCGGTGGTAAAATCCAGATTGGAATGCGCCCAGTGAGTGGCGATAGTGTAGATGTTATCGACGAAGATAGCGCAGAGCTATACCTCTCCACCACTGAAGATATAACCTCACCAACGCCCCAAAGCGTTACCATCAACACCCTAACAGCCAGCCACATATCGACCTACGTAGTAATCGAGGATTTGAGTTTCATCGTCGAAGATGGAGCTACCACCTACTGCGACAAATCAGCCGAGACAGGTCGCTCAACCACCACATACCGCACAGCCAAGGATGGCGAGGGCAACACCATCAAACTGCTCTTTATGTATAGCTGCGACTATGCCGATGTAGCACTCCCAACACAACCTGTAGACGTTTGTGCTATAGTTGATTACAGCGGTGGGGAGTATATCTTAAGGGTGGTATATTATCAGATTTTCTGGTAAAAAGAGAATAGCTTAACCACCTCGCTTGCCTCCCTTACGTCGTGCACCCTAAGGATTGTCGCACCTTGGCGCAACGACTCCCAATTCAGTGCGATAGTTCCCGTTAGAGACTCCTCAGGAGTAGTACTCAACACCTTATAAATCATTGATTTACGTGATACCCCTGACAGCAGTGGGTATCCCATGCTGCATATCTGCGAGAGTGAACCCATCAGCGTATAATTATCCTCGACGCTCTTTGCGAAACCAAACCCTGGGTCGAGAATAATCTGCTCGACACCAAACGAGCGAAGGCGCTCAATACGCTCCTCGAAGTACTCCTTAACACTCTGAGTAACATCATCATACTCCGCCAAGCTCTGCATATTTTGGGGTGTCCCCCTCATGTGCATCAAGATATATGGTAGCGAGTTCTCGCCAACAAAGCGATACATCTGGTCGCATCCGCCCGAAATATCGTTGACGATAACCTCGCCAACCATCTCGTAGGCACGACGTGCCACCTCGACTCGGAACGTATCGATAGATATTGCCACATCCGCCCCGACACTCTGCACCGCACGCAGCCCCATCTCAACACGCTCCCACTCCTGCTCCATCGAGATATCATCCGCACCCGGACGCGAGGAGTAGCCTCCGATGTCGAGTATCGACGCACCCTGCGTCACCGCCTGCTCGACACGCTCACGCAGCGACTCCGCCTCGAAAGTTCGACTCGACGAGTAGAACGAATCGGGGGTGACATTGACTATAGCCATCACCTGTGGCTCTCGAAAATCTACTCTTGCCATCGCTCCACCATCTTTGCAATACGCTGCGCACTCGCCTCTAAATCCTCCTCGAAGATATTCACAACACACATATCAGCCCTGCCCTGCAACTCATCATCGCTCATCTGAGCCTCGATTCGCTTCATCACCTCCTGTGACGAGAGCGAATCCCTGCGGCACACCCTCTCAACACGCAACGAGGTGGGAGCAAGCACAGCGACCTTTATCTGGGTCAAATCATCGAACCCCGACTCGAAGAGTATTGCACTCTCCAATATCACAATATCGCAATCACACTGCTCGACCCACCTTCGGAAATCGTCACGCACCACCGGATGGACTATCGAGTTGAGCTGTTGCAACCTCTCCTCGCAACCAAACACCACACCTGCCAGATAGGCTCGATTAAGCTCTCCGCCACTATAACACCCCTCACCGAACGCCTCGACAATAGAGCCACGCAGCCACTGGTGGCTATTCATCAACTCACGAGCCTTCAAATCAGCACAATACAACTGCGCTGAGGCGTACTCCACCAATAGTTTACAGAGGGTCGACTTGCCACTTCCAATCCCCCCTGTCACACCTAATATCTTCATCGTTAATCCTATTAATTGCAGACGAAGAGTAAAGGGGGTAGAACCTCTCACTCTTCGTCTTTTATAATGTAGCCGCCCTTAGGATTAGCTCCTTAGGCTCGGCTTAGTTCACCAAAAGCGAACCTCTACTGCTCCATGCTCTTGAATAGCTCGTTGTACTTGGTGTACTTATCCATAAATCCATCTTGGTAGTCACGTAGACGGAAGTAGATAGATTTAAGCATTGCCACTGTTGAGAAGCTGTTTGAGTCCAACTCGAAAGCCTTCTCTAGTGGAGCTAGAGCACCTGCATAAGCTGCGTTAACCATCTCAAGGTCTGCGTTATACTCGCTCTGTGAGGTGTAGCTCTTGGCGTTTACCTCGTCGCTAATTTGGTCTCCCTTGTGTGCGTGGAATAGACCCAAGAAGTAGTAACCTGAGAAGCTATCTGGCAACAACTCAACATACTTAGCAAACGATGCGATACACTCGTCATACTCCTTCAAAGCGTTGTAGATACGTCCACGACCGAACCACAAATCTGGGTTTGTTGGGTCGTCAGCGATAGATTTCTCAACCAACTCAAGTAGCTCACGTGGGTCACCCACTCCATCCTCTGAGGTGTACAAAGACATCAAAGTCTCCAAGATATTGCTATTGCGAGGATAAGCCTGGATACCCTCCAAAAGGATATTCTTAGCCTTTGTCAAGTTCTCAGGATTGCTCTCCTTTGTTCCGTAGTAGCAGTGGAATAGGTAGTAGTAGATATCACCATGTGACTCATCAGCCATCTCGGTATTAGCATCCTCAACCTCTAGGTAACCCAAAGAGATAGCTCTCTCTAGAGTCTCGATAGCATTGTTGTATGCAGAGGCATCAGTAGCACCAGCCATCGTGTAGAGGTAACCCGCTGAGAATAGAGTAGTAACCTCAGCGTCGTTATATGCTGGGCGAGCTCTAACATCGTAAACCTTTACGAAAGCGTCGGCAGCCTCCTTATATTTACCAAATACGTGTGCGTTCTCACCCTCTTGGACTAGGTAGTTACCCATCAAATCCAACAACTCATACACCTTCTTAGCACTCTTTTCGTTCATTGCGTAAGCCTTATCAAGAGCCTCCAATGCAGTCTCGAAAGCACCCTCGCTAACAACGACTTTGCTCTCCCATGATGCAACCTTACCATTTAGGAAGTAGACAGTTACGTATGGATACTCATAAGTTTTGAAGGTTTGGTTGTTGATTGTTACCTCGCCCTCGCTCTCTGGCTTACCCATAGATATCATAAAGTTAGTCTCATCAACACCCGTAAAGATACTCTTAGTGATAGAGTAGATAGAGTTGAAATAGACCTCTGCTCTAGTGAGCCAAGTTGCATACTTCTCGCTCTTCTTCTCATCTGCGATATCAGCATCGCTCTTAGAGAGTTCCTTCTCGATAGACTCAATATTAACCTTTTGAGCGAAGGTTGGAGCTACTGCAAATGCTGCTAGCAACGCCATGATAATCAATTTTTTCATCTCTTTTTTTATTTTAAAATTATAATTTATTACTCCTCTACGGTTGGAATCACCTCTGTTGCAACATCCTCTGTTGCCGCTTCTTCTTCTTCACCCTTTGGTACGACCATCACCGAAGCGATAGAGTCACCCTCACGCAAGTTGATAATCTTAACTCCCTGAGTGGCACGACCCGCAACACGAATCTGCTCAACACCAGTTCTGATAGTTAGGCTCGAACGGTTGATAATCATCAAGTCGTTATCGTCACTCACCGCCTGAATCGAGATTAGGTTACCTGTCTTCTCGGTGACGTTGATGGTCTTAACACCCTTACCGCCACGGTTTGTGATACGATACTCATCCAAATCGGTACGCTTACCATATCCATTCTCGCTGAGTACCAAGACATCACGTTTGGCATCTGGCTCGATACATATCATACCGATAACCTCACCATCTGGCTCTAACGATATACCACGAACACCAGCTCCAACACGGCCAATGGCGCGAACGGTCTGCTCGTTGAAACGTATCGCCTTACCCTCACGAGCTGCAATCATCACCTCGGCATTACCGCTGGTTAGAGTAGCCTCGATAAGTTCATCGCCCTCGCGGATAACGATAGCGTTGACTCCATTTTGACGTGGACGTGAGTACGCCTCCAGCTTAGTCTTCTTGATAGTACCATCCTTGGTACACATTATAATATAGTTAGAGTCGACATACTCGCTGTCGGTTAACTTCTTGACATTGATATATGCTCTAATCTTATCGTCTGGCTCAATCTGGATAACATTCTGGATAGCACGACCCTTCGAAGAGCGACTTCCCTCTGGAATCTCGTAAACCTTCAACCAGTAGCAACGACCCTTCTGTGTGAAGAAGAGCATTGTGTTGTGCATTGTAGCGTTGTAGATATGCTCGATAAAGTCCTCGTCACGAGTGGCACTACCCTTAGCTCCAACTCCACCACGATTCTGAGTACGGTACTCAGCAAGTGGCGTACGTTTGATGTAGCCCATGTGTGAAATGGTGATAACCATCTCATCATCAGCGTAGAAATCCTCCGGGTTGAACTCCTCAGAAGAGTAGACAATCTCACTACGACGCTCATCGCCATACTTCGCCTTAACCTCCTCCAATTCGGTTTTGATAATCTTCATCTGCTCCTCACGGCTCTCCAACACTAGGTTGTAGTAGGCAATCAAACGAGCCAACTCATCACGCTCGGCAGTGAGTTTATTGTGTTCTAGACCAGTCAACGCCCTAAGACGCATCTCGATAATGGCTGACGCCTGTATCTCGCTCAGTGAGAATCGCTCGATTAGGCTACGTCTGGCCTCCTCTGGATTCTTCGCCGCGCGGATAAGGGCGATAACCTCGTCGATATTATCTTGAGCGATTAACAATCCCTCAACAATATGCATACGCTCGTTTGCCTTGCGCAAATCGAAAGCCGTACGACGTAGAACAACCTCATGGCGGTGCTCCACAAAGTTAAGCACCAAATCCTTAAGATTCAACATCTTAGGACGACCGTTAACAAGTGCGATATTGTTCACCGCAAACGAGGTCTGCAACTGAGAGTTCTTGAATAGAGTATTGAGAACCACGCTCGACACGGCATCCTGCTTGAGGATAATCACGATACGCATACCGTTTCTATCACTCTCGTCGTTGATATATGAGATACCGTCAATCTTCTTCTCGTTGATTTGGTCGGCAATCTTCTTAATCATATCGGCCTTATTGACCATATATGGAATCTCGCTCACCACGATACACTCACGACCCGAAGAGGTGTACTCTATCTCGGTACGAGCACGCATTACAACCCTACCACGACCAGTCAAGAGAGCCTCTTTAACACCCTCGTAGCCGTAGATTATACCACCCGTTGGGAAGTCAGGAGCTTTGACATATTGCAGTAACTCCTCGCACTCAACATCTGGATTCTCGACATAGGCGATACATGCATCAATCACCTCCGAGAGGTTGTGTGGTGCCATATTTGTAGCCATACCCACAGCGATACCACTCGCACCATTAACCAACAACAGAGGTATCTTAGTTGGTAGCACGGTTGGCTCTTTCATCGTGTCGTCGAAGTTGTTAGTCCAATCGACAGTCTCCTTATCGATATCGGCTAACACCTCATCGGCTATACGCATCATTCGAGCCTCGGTGTAACGCATCGCCGCAGGAGAGTCACCATCCATCGAACCGAAGTTACCCTGTCCAAAGACTAGCGGATAACGCAGCGACCAATCCTGAGCCATACGAACCATCGCATCGTAAACCGAAGTATCACCATGCGGGTGGAACTTACCCAGCACATCACCGACGATACGGGCAGATTTACGTGTTGGTTTATCAGAGTGTAGACCCAACTCTGATGACATATCGAACAAAATTCTACGATGTACTGGTTTTAATCCATCCCTCACATCAGGGAGTGCTCTGGATACAATAACCGACATCGAGTAGTCGATATAAGCAGACTTCATCTGCTCCTCGATATTGATAGGAATTATAGTACCTCCGGTACCTCCATCATCAATAATCTCCTCGTTTTTTTGATTCTCTTCTTGCATTCTTGCATCTATCTTTTGGGGAGTTACCCCCATATTACAAAAGTTTGTGTTGCTATAAATCGTATGAATTGAAAATTCACACTCTATTTAACGAGCAAATATAACTATAATTTTGGAACTACGCCAATAAAATCCGATTATTTTTCTGTTACGCCACAATAAAAACTCTTTTAAAGCCTATTTTCAGGCGATTTGAGCGCATAAAAAAAATCTCTCGACAGGGTGTCGAGAGATTTTTTGATATTTTTGTTCTTGCTGAGAAGAGCTGAGAATTACTGAGTAATAAAATAATTCATAACTCTTAATTCATAACTCTTAATTTACTTGTAAATTCCCGTGTAGGTGTGTGGAGTGATTGTGCGAAGCTCCGCCTTAACCTCCTCGGCTACATCCAGCTCGTTGATAAAACGCTCGATTGTCGCGCCGGTTATCGCCTCGTTGGTACGAGTGAGTGACTTCAACGCCTCATAAGGAGATGGATATCCCACACGACGAAGCAGGGTCTGGATTCCCTCGGCAACAACTGCCCAGTTATCTTCGAGGTCGGCTGAGATAGCCTTCTCGTTAAGGATAACCTTGCCCAATCCCTTCAACAAAGAGTTGATTGCAATCATCATGTGAGCCATCGGAACTCCGACATTACGCAACACAGTCGAGTCGGTCAAGTCGCGCTGCAAACGAGATACTGGCAACTTAGCCGCCAAGTGCTCAAGAAGTGCGTTAGCTACGCCCAAGTTACCCTCAGCATTTTCGAAGTCGATAGGGTTAACCTTGTGAGGCATAGCGCTCGAACCAACCTCACCGGCTTTGATACGCTGCTTGAAGTACTCCATCGAGATGTAGCTCCACATATCGCGCGAGAGGTCGATAAGGATATTATTAATACGTTTCATCGCATCGAACTGCGCCGCCATCATATCGTAGTGCTCGATTTGGGTGGTATATTGCGAACGGTCGAGACCCAACACATCGTTGACAAAACCGTTACCAAACTCAACCCAATCAACCTCAGGATAGGCGATTAGATGGGCATTGAAGTTACCCGTAGCACCACCAAATTTAGCTGCATTTGGCAGGTTGATAAGGATATCCAACTGCTTGCATAGTCGCTCAACGAATACGGTAATCTCCTTACCTAGGCGAGTAGGTGAAGCGGGTTGTCCATGAGTTCGAGCCAACATTGGGATTTCAGCCCAATCGGCAGCCATGGCGATAAGTTTCTCGACCAACTCATCCATACGAGGGGTGTAACACTTCTCCACAGCATCCTTGATTGTTAGCGGAATCGAGGTGTTGTTGATATCCTGAGAGGTTAATCCGAAGTGGACAAACTCCTTCCACTCAGATAGTCCCATATCATCCATACGCTCCTTGATGATATACTCGATAGCCTTCACATCGTGGTTAGTAGTCGCCTCAATCTCCTTAACACGTTCGGCAGTCTCCAACTTAAAGTCGAGATATAGACTGCGTAGCTCGTCGAATTTTGAGGTGTCGATATCCTTCAACTCAGGTAGAGGGATAGACGATAGAGCGATAAAGTACTCCACCTCAACAAGGATACGATAACGAATTAGAGCCGCCTCAGAGAAGTACTCCGAAAGAGAGGAGGTAACATTTCCATATCGACCATCAATAGGCGATATTGCAGTGAGTTTATTTAACATGATATTTGGTTTATTTTATATTTTAACACTTGCAAAGGTAGACAAAATTGTGGTATATATAAAAAAATAGACTTATTTTATAGAAAAACTCCTAAATTTTGTTTAAATTTGTACTGTAAAGTGTGTATATAGATATTTAACCGTAACCAATATGTTTGACTACATTAAGCGTAACCCGCTCATTTTCATATTAATATTCCTGGCTGTAGTTGCGCCAAGGCTTGTTTTTAGTGCGATAGGGATTATCATATACGCTATACTCGGTGTGGTGATTCTGCTTATGGCTCTGGGGTTATACTTCAAAGCGAGGATGAATCGTATCCGCAAAGAGATGAATAATCAGGCGGGAGGTGATAGTAGAAGTTACACCTACACCTGGTCGTCGAGAGGCGAGAGTAAAAAGAGTCAAGAGCCAAAGAGCGGCGTTAAGATTGTCGCAGACGAGAGCTCTCAGGAGAAGAAGGTCTCTAAAAACGTTGGCGAGTATGTAGATTTCGAGGAGATAGAGGAGTAACCCCTCTATCGACTTCTAAGCAATAGATAATAAGATTAATTTTTTGAGGTCACAAATTGTGACTTCAAACAGAATAAAAGCGAAAAAACGATAGATGAATAAATTTTTTGCACTGGTTGGTCGTTACTTCATTTTGATGGGTAAGGTCTTTTCGCGTCCTGAGAAGGGTGCGATATATCGTCGACGCATACTCTTCGAGATGGAGGCGTTGGGCGTAGACTCTATCGGTCTTACGGCTCTTATATCGGTATTTATTGGTGCGGTGGTGACGCTCCAGATGTCGATAAATTTCGATGATGGATTTATCCCTCGCACCCTTATCGGGTATGCCACACGTGAGACCATGATACTTGAGTTCTCATCCTCGGTCTTGGCACTGATTCTTGCGGGCAAGGTGGGTAGTAATATCGCCTCAGAGATTGGAACGATGCGTATAACCGAGCAGATTGATGCTCTCGAAATTATGGGTGTCAACTCCGCGTCATACCTCATCCTTCCGAAAGTTGTGGCGACGGTTCTATTCTTCCCGCTGCTAACGGTGCTGAGTATTGTGGTGGGTATATTCGGAGGCTACGCCATATCGTGCCTCACGGGGATTATGCTCCCTTCGGAGTATATCGAGGGAATCAAGCTCGACTTCGATAGCTACTCGATAACCTACTCGCTGATTAAATCTGCGGTCTTTGCATATATCGTAACCTCAATCTCGGCTTTCTATGGCTACTACGCCCAAGGAAACTCGCTCGAAGTGGGTAAAGCATCAACCAGAGCAGTTGTGGCAAGTTCGGTTACCGTGATGATATTCAACCTAATACTAACCCAAATATTGTTGATATGATACGTGTTGAGTCAATATCTAAACAGTTCGAGGGGCGTGATATACTTAAAAACATAACCCTCACCTTCGAGAGGGGTAAGACCAATCTCATTATCGGAAAGAGTGGTTCGGGCAAGACCGTACTGCTCAAAAGCATGGTGGGGCTACACGAGGTCGATTCGGGAAGTATCTACTACGACGATATCAACTTTACACGCTTAGGATTCAAAGAGCGCAAAGAGGTTCGTCGCGATATAGGCATGATTTTCCAGGGTGGAGCACTCCTCGACTCGTCGACCGTTGCGGAGAATGTTCGTCTGCCGCTCGACCTATTCACCACCCAAAGTGAGCAGGAGAAGATGGAGAGGGTGAACTTCTGCCTAAGGCGTGTTGAGCTTGAGGGGGCTGACAGACTCTACCCTTCGGAGCTGAGTGGAGGTATGATGAAGCGTGCCGCTATAGCTCGTGCTATAGTTCTCAACCCAAGCTACCTCTTCTGTGACGAGCCAAATTCGGGACTCGACCCACAAACCTCGATAGTTATCGACAATCTTATCAGCGATATTACTCGCGAATATAATATAACCACTATAGTCAACACCCACGATATGAACTCGGTTATGGAGATAGGCGACACCATTAGCTACATCCACAAAGGGGAGCTCTGGTGGCAGGGGTCGAAGAGTAATATCTTAGAGGCAGATAACGCTGAGTTGTCCGACTTTGTCTTTGCCTCGACCATGGCAAAGAGGGCTAGAGAGGCGAATAAGAGGTAGATTATGAGAACCTAAAACTTAAATAATTAGATGAATAAATTTAGTAAAACCTTACATCTTTTCACAGACAAAGAGTGCTTTAAACAGGGGGTTATAGAGCTACTCGAAAGGAGTAAAGAGTGTAGTGGAACAATCGCTAGACTCACCATATTCGGGCAATGCCCAGACGACGAGGAGTATGTCGAGAGAGTTAACTTCTTGGAAAAGAGCGTTTTGAACATCTACGGCGAGAGGGCCCCAATGGTAAGCTACGTAACACAACCTCTTTTGTTGGGTGGAGAGTTTGTAGCAGAGATTCAAACTTTCGATATAGATATGATCTTCAAGGAGTTGGATGGACTCCGCTACCTCGTTACCGAAGATAAGGGGATGCGAAGGGTGATTATGTGTGGAGTTAGAGGCGATGTTAATGACTCTATTCGTGTTCAGTCCGATGCACTCTTTGTGAAGGTTCAGAACGTACTCGAAAAGGAGGGGATGGATGCCTCGGATATCTTCAAGCAGTGGAACTATATCCCTCAGATTACCGCTGTTGATGGTGACGACTACCAACACTACCAAGCCTTCAACGACTCTCGTACGGAGTTCTACCGCACGGCTGATTGGAGCAGTAAGGGTTACCCCGCAGCAACGGGAATTGGTATGGATTGCGGAGTTGTCATAGTTGATATTATCGCAGTTAAGGCGTTCAACGATATCTACCGCATTATCCCTATCGACAACGACCTACAGCAGGCGGCTCACGTCTACTCTCAGGTGGTTCTTATCGGAGCAGAGGGTGATAAGGTCGAGGGTAAATCTACCCCTAAGTTCGAGCGTGCCAAGGCGTTGGGTAACTCTCAAGAGGGTTACATCTGCTTTATTTCGGGTACTGCGGCAATCCGTGGTGAGGATAGCATGGATAGCACCGACGCTGCATCGCAAACGGTTCAGACCATCGAGAATATCGAGCACCTTATCTCGGATCACACCTGCAAAATCTACGATATCGAGATTTCGAGCAAGCTACGTGAGATTGGAATGGCTCGTGCTTATGTTAAATTTGCCCAAGACACCGAGAAGATTAAGGAGGTTGTGGATAATCGCTGGCCTAAGACCTCGACTATCTACCTACTTGCTGATGTCTGCCGCGAGGAGCTACTCGTCGAGATTGAGGCGGTATCTATAATTCCGTTATAAAGTAATTGCATTTGGTACTAAAATACGATATAATAGTTGTGGGGGCTGGTCACGCAGGTTGCGAGGCGGCCTCTGCTGCCGCTAGGATGGGGCAAAAGAGCCTATTCATCACCATGGATATGACTAAGTTCGCCAATATGTCGTGCAATCCCGCTGTGGGTGGAGTTGCCAAGGGACAGATTGTGCGTGAGATTGATGCCCTCGGTGGGCAGATGGGTCGTATCACCGACATCTCAGCAATTCAATTTCGTATGCTTAACCGCTCGAAAGGGGCTGCGATGTGGAGTCCTAGAGCGCAGTGCGATAAGGCTCTATTCTCGTCGGAGTGGAGGCGTGAGCTGGAGCTAACCGACAACCTCTACATCTGGCAAGATAGCGTCACCTCTCTTATATATAAAGGTGAGGGCGAGGAGCTATCGATAGCTGGAGTCAAGACCCAGATGGGTGTGGAGTTCGAGGCGGCGGCTGTTATTCTAACTACCGGAACATTTATGAGCGGCTTGATGCACTGCGGAGCATCGCAAGCCACTGGCGGAAGAGCCGGGGATAGCGCATCATTTGGGGTGAGTGAATCGCTCAAAGAGGCGGGTTTCGAGGTGGGTCGAATGAAGACCGGAACACCTGCCCGATTAGATGCTAGAACCATCGACTTCTCGGTGATGGAGCCACAACCAGGCGACGAGAACCCATCTAAATTCTCATACTCCTCACAGAGCCGACCAGTCGAGGAGCAGCTACCCTGCTATCTGGTCTACACCAGCGAGGAGGTACACTCCTCACTACGTGAAGGCTTTGCCCTATCGCCACTATTCAACGGCACAATCCATGGAATAGGACCTCGCTACTGCCCTAGTATCGAGGATAAACTCCGCACCTTTGCCGACAAAAACGAACACCAACTATTCCTCGAACCCGAAGGACGCAACACCACTGAGTACTACCTCAATGGATTCTCCTCGTCGTTACCGTGGGATGTTCAATATAGAGCACTTAAACAGATTAAGGGTTTTGAAAATGTCCATATTTTCCGCCCTGGCTACGCTATCGAGTATGACTATATTCCACCTACTCAGCTACGCCACACGCTCGAAACCAAGCTCGTTAAGGGGCTCTACCTCGCTGGGCAGATTAACGGAACAACCGGCTACGAAGAGGCTGCCGCCCAGGGACTTATCGCAGGCATTAACGCCTCGCTGTCGCTCGCTGGTGGCGAGCCACTAATCCTGGGTCGTAGCGAGGCTTACATCGGGGTTCTAATCGACGACCTTGTGACAAAGGGGGTCGACGAGCCTTATCGTATGTTCACCTCAAGGGCGGAGTATCGTATCCTACTACGCCAAGATAACGCAGATATACGCCTAACCCCCAAGGGGATAGAGCTAGGTTTGATTTGCGAACAGCGAGCCGCTGAGTTCCGTGAGAAGATTACAGCTGTGGATAAACTCTACGCCTATCTTCGTGATTTGAGCGTCAAGGCGGATGATATCAACGCCTACCTCGAAAGTGTCGGTTCAGACCCTCTAAAGCAGGGTCGCAAGGCTCAGGACGTTCTGATGCGTAATGGGGTAACTATCACAGGGCTAGCATCGTCAATTGCTCGACTCTCGAAATTTATCGCCAAGGAGGAGTTCTCCACTGAGGTTATCGAGCAGGTCGAGATTCAGATTAAGTATAAGGGTTATATCGAACGCGAGAGGCAGATAGCCGAGAAACTATCACGCCTAGAGGGTATATCTATCCCCGACTCATTCGACTTCACACAGATGAACTCACTCACCATCGAGGCTCGCCAGAAGCTAACACGTATCCGCCCCCGTACCATCGGTCAGGCATCACGTATTCCGGGAGTATCCCCTGCGGATATCTCGGTGCTTATCGTGAAATTCGGACGATAATTCCCAAGCAAGCAATTAGGTTTTGGTTGCTGAGAAGAACTGAGAAGAACTGAGACTCAGAAAGTCTCAGAACAACAAACCAAAAAAGGAGAACTAGCAGTGCTAGTTCTCCTTTTTATATAAATTGTCGACCCTCTTTTACAACTTGATTGGAGAGTACTTAGGAACAAGAGCCTTCATGATACACCATCCGATTAGGTATGAAACCGAGCAGATGATAAAGATAATGAAGTAACCCGCAGGTTTACCCTCGAAGCCCATAAATTGCATACCGGTCTCGCCAGCGTAGGTGAATAGCTTACCCGAACCTAAGTTGATAAGGAACGAAGCTAGACCTCCTGCCATACTACCGATACCCACGATTGTACCAATCATACTCTTTGGGAACATATCACTCACTGTGGTGAAGATATTAGCCGACCAAGATTGGTGAGCCGCACCCGCGATACCTATTATAATAATAGGGAACCACACAGAGATAGCACCTAGAGGCTGTGCGAATAGTGCGAGTAGTGGGAAGAAAGCGAAGATAAGCATCGCCTGCATACGAGCTGAATATGGGTCTTTATTGCTCTTATTCATGATGATTGTAGGGAGTTTACCTCCGTAAATCGAGAGCATTGTAATAGCGTAAAGAACGAAGATAAGAGTCATACCCATTGGCGAGTCTGAAGAGTAACCATAGACATCACTCACATAAGCTGGAGTCCAGAACAGGAAGAACCACCAAACACCATCGGTCATGAATTTACCCATTATAAACGCCCAGGTTTGACGATATCCGAAACACTCCAAAAGACCAACTTTCTTATCTTCAACCTTTTCTGTTGCAGCGGCAACTGGCTCAGCATCGTCGTCAGAGTTGATATACTCCAACTCAGCTTGGTTAACGTGCTTGCTCTGAGTTGGTTTATCGTAAAGGAATACCCAGAATCCCATCCAGATAAAACCAAGAGCACCAATCAAGATAAAGGCTGCCTCCCAGCCACCACCGAAACCTAAATCACGGAAGTAACGAGCAATGAAAGGAATAGTTAGCGGAGCTGCTAGAGCACCAACAGTTGCACCTGCGTTGAAGATTGAAGTGGCGAAAGCTCTATCCTTTTTAGGGAAGTATTCAGCTGTAACCTTGATTGCAGCAGGGAAGTTACCCGCCTCACCAAGAGCCAATACTGTACGAGCCACAAGGAACGACCAAGTACTCACCGATGCGATAGTAAAGGCTAGAGCCGAACCGGTCTCAACTGCTTGAAGAGCTGCAGCAGACTCGATACCTGTGTACATCTCAGTTGCAACACCACAAAGTGCGTGGATACAAGCTCCGAAAGACCACACTCCGATTGCCCAGAGGTAACCCTTTTTAGTTCCCATAACGTCGATAAAACGACCAGCAAAGAGCATTGAGATAGCGTAAGCAATCGAGAAGAATGCCGCAATCATACCATAATGCTCGTCAGTCCAGTGGAACTCAGGAGCGATAAAGTCTTTCCACGTTAGCGAAAGAACCTGTCTGTCGAGGTAGTTTACCGTAGTGGCAAGGAACAGCATCAGACACATCGTCCAGCGGAATGCTGTTGGTTTTTGATTTGTTTTGTTTTCCATTTTATAGTTTTAGGTTTTAAATAATATGTTTAAAATCTCTCTCTTACACCAAGAGATTGCGGGTCAAGCCCGCAATGACGTTGTGTGTTAACTCTTAGAACTTAAAGTAGTTCTTGGCGTTTTTGTAACATACGGCCTCGATAATCTCCTTACCGATAAACTCTATTTCAGAGCCTGGGAGGATGCCGTTATCGATATCGTTACCAACCAAGTTACAAAGAATACGACGGAAATAGTCGTGGCGTGGATAGCTCACAAAGCTACGTGAGTCGGTCAACATACCGACAAAACGGCTCAATAGACCCAACACCGATAGAGAGTTAATCTGCTTCTCCATTCCATCCTTTTGATCGAGGAACCACCAAGCAGAACCAAACTGCATATGTCCAGCACCTAGGTCGCCATTTTGGAAGTTACCAATCATCGTTGCGATAACCTCGTTATCTTTAGGGTTGAGGTTGTAGATAATACTCTTAGCTAGCTCGCCCGATGAGTTTAGACGGTCGAAGAATTTAGACATCTCCGAAGCGGTCGAGAAGTCGCCAATCGAGTCGAAACCTGTGTCAGGACCAATCGACGAGAACATCTTCGAGTTGTTGTTACGGATTGTTCCGTAGTGGAACTGTTGAGTCCATCCGCTCTTAGCATCCATCTTGCAAAGCTCCAAAAGGATAGCACTCTTAAACTTGCTAATCTGCTGAGCAGTTGGGGTTTTACCCTGGATAGTAGCTTTAAATATCTCGTCAACTTCGCTTTGAGTAAACTCGTCGGCGAAGAACTTATCCAATCCGTAGTCAGATAGTTTACATCCAATTGTCTCGAAGTAGTCGTGGCGATTTTGAAGTGCGTCGATAAGGTCGCTGTATGAGTTAATCTCAACGCCCGATGCTGCGCTCAACTTAGCGATATATTCGCAGTAAACCGCTGGATTGTTAATTGCGTGGCTCTTATCCGCACGCCAAGTTGGAAGTACTTTCGTTGCGAAACCATCCTCGCGACAAGCTACGTGGTACTCTAGAGTATCGATTGGGTCGTCAGTTGTGCAGACAGCCTCAACCTTATAGTGCTGCATAAGGTCACGAGCTTTGAAGTTGCCCGAAGTCAACCTCTCGTTACAGTGGTCGTAGATACCCTTAGCGGTCGATGGCGAGAGTAGCTCTTTAACTCCGAAAGCGCTCTTTAGCTCCAAGTGAGACCAGTGGTACAGAGGGTTACGCATAGTGTAAGGAACAGTCTCCGCCCACTTCTGGAACTTCTCCCAAGGCGTAGCATCGCCAGTGATGTAACGCTCCTCAACTCCGTTTGTTCTCATCGCACGCCACTTGTAGTGGTCGCCCTCTAGCCATAGGTGGTAGAGAGTCTCGAACTCACGATTCTCAGCTACCTCTTTAGGGTTTAGGTGGCAGTGATAGTCGATAATAGGCAAAGATGCAGCGTAGTCGTGGTATAGACGCTCCGCTGTTGGGCTCTGCAAAAGGAAATTCTCGTCATTAAAAGGTTTCATATCCGTTTTTTCAATTACGATTTAGCAACAAAAAGCGCTGAATCTTAGGTTAATAAAATTTTAATCTATATCAGTTGTATATTTTAAATTGCATCCATATCTGTGATATAGGCGCAATCCACCAAATACATAATTACAAAAGTACAATTAATTTTTCGCAATGGCAATAGCTGGGTGTAAAATATTGTGAAAAATTTATATTCAACACCTTTTATTAATATAAGAATCATTTTTTAGCAGAAATTTGCAACTTTTATTTGTAGCTATCAAATATTTTTGCTATCTTTGCAGAGATTGCTAAAAGCGACTTTTTTAATAATAACCTTGAAATATTAATGAAATTATGAGCGTTAAAAATTTATTCGACATTACAGACAAAGTTGTAATCGTTACTGGCGGTGCTGGTGTTTTGGGTGCAGGTATCTCTACATACCTAGCTTCTCACGGAGCAAAAATTGTTGTTCTTGACCGCATGGCTGAGCAGGGAGAGGCTCTTGTAGCTCAAATCAAGGCTGATGGCGGCGAGGCTGCTTTCTTCCTAACTGACGTGCTTAACGAGGAGGTTCTCGAAGGCAACCGTAAGGATATCATCGCTAAGTATGGTCGTATCGACGTGCTTTTGAACGCAGCTGGTGGTAATATGCCAGGTGCAACGATTGGTCCAGACAAGACTGTCTTCGACCTTGACACAGCGGCTTTCCGCAAAGTTGTAGACCTTAACCTATTCGGTACTATCCTTCCAACTAACGTATTCGCTAAGTCGATGGTTGAGGCTGGCAAGGGTAACATCGTTAACTTCTGCTCTATGTCTGCTCTTCGTCCATTGACTCGTGTTGTGGGTTATGGCGCAGCTAAGGCAGCTATCGGCAACTACACCAAATCAATGGCTGGTGAGTTCGCGATGAAGTTTGGCGAGGGATTCCGTGTCAACGCTATCACTCCAGGTTTCTTCATCACCGAGCAGAACCGTGCTCTTTTGACTAACCCTGATGGTTCATTCACATCTCGTGGTGAGACCATTATCGCTCACACTCCATTCGGACGTTTCGGTGAGGCTGAGGAGTTGTTCGGAACTATCCACTACCTTATCTCTGACGCTTCGTCATTCGTGACTGGTACATTGGCTATCGTTGATGGTGGATTCGATGCATTCTCGATTTAATTTTAAAACTAAAAAAATAACTACTATGTATCTATGTGAACAGACATGGCGTTGGTATGGACCAAACGATCCAGTGTCGCTTAGTGATATCAAACAAGCTGGTGCTACAGGCATCGTTACGGCTCTTCACCACGTTCCAAATGGCGAGGTGTGGACAGTAGAGGAGATTCAAAAACGTATCGCTCAAATCGAGGATATGGGTCTTGTATGGTCGGTTGTTGAGAGTGTTCCAGTACACGAGCACATCAAGACTCAAACCGGTGATTACAAAACATATATCGAGAACTACAAGCAATCTATCCGCAACCTAGCAGCGTGTGGAGTTAAGGTTATCACCTACAACTTCATGCCAGTTATCGACTGGACTCGTACTGACCTTGGCTACCAAGTAGCTGATGGTTCACGTGCGCTACGTTTCGAGTTCGACGCTTACGCTGCGTTCGATTTATTCATCCTTAAGCGCCCAGGTGCTGAGGCTGGTTACACCGACGAGCAGAAGGCGGCAGCTAAGGAGTACTTCGATAAGATGACTCCAGAGCAGATTCACACCCTAACTCGTAATATCATCGCAGGACTTCCAGGTTCTGAGGAGAGCTTCACCATCGAGCAGTTCCAAGCTGAACTTGACCGCTACAACGGCATCAGCCCAGAGCGTCTACGCCAGAACTTGGTTGAGTTCCTTTCAGAGGTTACTCCAGTGTGTGACGAGGTTGGTGCAGTGATGGCTATCCACCCTGATGACCCACCATGCTCAATGTTTGGTCTTCCACGTATTATGTCGACTGAGGGTGATTTCAACCAAATTATCGCAGCTGTGCCTAGTCAATCAAACGGACTTTGTCTTTGTACAGGTTCATTCGGTGTTGCAGCACACAACGACCTAGCGGGTATGATGCGTCGTTTTGCTGAGCGTATCAACTTCGTTCACCTTCGTTCGGTAACTCGCGACGAGAAGGGTAACTTCTTGGAGGATAACCACCTTGATGGTAACGTTGATATGTATGAGGTGATGAAGGCTCTTTTGGAGATTGAGCAGGAGCGTAAATTCTCAATCCCAATGCGTCCAGACCACGGACACCAAATCTGTGACGACCTTGCTAAATCAAAGACCAACCCTGGCTACTCTTGCCTTGGTCGTTTGAAGGGTCTAGCTGAGTTGCGTGGCTTGGAGATGGGTATCGCTCGTACACTATACAAATAGTCGATAGAGAGCTCTCTATCGATAGAGATAACCGACAGGGATGACAAACAAGTGTTATCCCTGTTTTTTATTACAACCAAGCCACAGCAAGCTGTGTTTTACGTTTTGAGTATTGTAGTGAGATAAATATCTGCTTGTCACTCCTCTCCCATAAAACTAAGCTAGCTTGGCGTCATTGCGGCCTACGAGCCAATCGTGTCCTAAATAAATTACAGAATAAAATTCACCATGTAATTATATCTATAATATACGTCATTGCGGCCTCCGAGCCGCAATCTCAACACACTGATGATAAAGAGATTACGGGTCAAGCCCGCAATGACGTTTGTGGGTTTTAATAACGTAAAGAGGGTGTTTTTTGTGGAATTAATACTAGGGGGGATTCCTATATGTAACTTTC
>JBCQSY010000018.1:12380-37115 GCA_047178865.1 Rikenellaceae bacterium | reverse complement strand
GAATAAATTTGAGCCTGGCTCCGATTTGTTTCGCCTTTTCTTATGTCCCTATAGTTTCTTGACCTCAATTCAGTTGCATTTGCAGGTTGAATTCAGCTATTATAATTATGAAAAAGATATACAATATGTTTCCAATCATATTAGCTATAGTAGTCACCATGGTTGGATGTGTCGGGATTGACGAAGAGCTGTTAATAGCTGAGCAGGAGATTCAAAACACAGGAACATTTAGGGTGGGAGCATCAACATCCAACAATCAGGCGGAAACCAAAGTTAATGTCGATGGTGCGACCATCACATGGTGCGAAGATGATGTAATCGCCATAGCTGAAGTTGGTAGCGATGGTAAGTTTGTCTCGTTTAACACCTACACTATCGATATGGAGACACTATCGAGCGATGGTAAATATGCCGAATTTATCGGTGCAAAATTGGAGCAGGGCAAACAATATATAGCATATAACTATCCTGGCGAGTGTGGCTTGGTCTCGGATTCGACATGCGGCATAACAGATGCTTTTGAGTGTACATATGATTATCCAAACTACGAGGAGGAGGAGATTGATTTGGTTATGCAATCCTTGGCATTTGAGTATAATGGTGTCGATAGCCCTGAAATTAGCTTTGTCCACAAGTCTGCTGTATTGGAGCTAACAATCGACCTAGAATCCAATAGCACATATTCGGGCACGATTAAAACAGTCGAGATAGCGAGCTCTAGCGGCGAGGAAATCTTCTTGGCGAGTGTTATCTTTGACTCCTATGGCGAGATTATCAGTAGTAGCATGGGTGGTGATAGCTGTGTAAGTTTGATAAACATTGCTACGGATTTGACACTCAAAGCATCATCTCCAACCACAATCAAGATTCCAGTAACTTGGAACAACGCCATAACCGAGCCCCAGGGTGATTTCATCTTTACAATCAGTACCACAGACTTTAAAGAGAGCAGCATTATAGCTCCTGTCAAGGTGTTGGAGGGAGGCGTTAAATATTCGGTAGCCCTAACCTTCGACGAAGAGAAAGCAGAGACTGTGGATATCGAGATCCCCGACGCAACCTTCAAGGCATACTTGGTCGAGAACTTCGACACCAATAGCGATGGCGAGATCAATAGCGAAGAGGCTCTTGCGGTAAAAATTATAAGCGTCAGCACCGACGACATCGAGAGTGTCGCAGGGTTGGAGGCGTTTACTAATTTGCTCGGTTTGTCGCTTAAAGGAACATCGCAGTGGGATTCTTCAACCTCGCAGTATGTAGGTAATGGTAAGCTCACGACATTGGATGTATCAGCGAATACGGCGTTGGCTTCGCTTCATTGCTCTTATAATCAGCTCACCACTTTAGATCTCTCAGAAAATACGGCGTTGACTTATCTTGATTGCTCTTATAATCAGCTCACCGCCTTAGATGTATCAGCAAGTACGGAGTTGACGACACTTTGGTGCTATTATAATCAGCTTACCGCCTTAGATCTCTCAGCAAATACGGCGTTGGCTTCGCTTTATTGCTCTTATAATCAGCTCACCACTTTAGATCTCTCAGAAAATACGGCGTTGACTTCGCTTTCTTGTTCTTCCAATCAACTCGCCGCTTTAGATCTCCCAGCAAGTACGGCGTTGACGACACTTCAGTGCTATTCCAATCAACTCACCGCCTTAGATATCTCAGCAAATACGGCGTTGACCTATATGAATTGTATATATAACGACAACCTCTACTACATAGATGTATGGGAGGGATTCGACATTGCAAACTATACTAATTTCTCCGCCGACTCAAGTGCCACATACGTAGTAATCGGCGAGGAGAAAGTAGAAGTTGTAAATATCGAGATCCCCGACGCAGTCTTCAAGGCACACTTGGTGGAGTACTACGACACCAATAGCGATGGCGAGATCAATAGCGTAGAGGCTCTTGCGGTGACAGCTATAGGCGTCAGCACCGATAACATCGAGAGTGTCGTAGGGTTGGAGGCCTTTACAAATTTGACCACTTTAGTGCTTAGTGGAACTCGGCAGTGGGATTCTTCAACCTCGCAGTATGTAGGTAATGGTAAGCTCACTACATTGGATGTATCAGCGAATACGGCGTTGAGGTCACTTTCTTGTTCTTACAATCAACTCACCGCCTTAGATGTATCGACGAAAACGGAGTTGACTCATCTTTATTGCTCTTATAATCAGATCACCGCCTTAGATCTCTCGGCAAGTACGGAATTGACGGCACTTTGGTGCTTTGAAAATCAACTCACCGCTTTAGATCTCCCAGCAAGTACGACGTTGACGACGCTTTATTGCCAGTACAATCAGATCACCACCTTAGATGTATCGGCGAAAACGGCGTTGGCTGCGCTTGATTGCTCTTATAATCAGATCACCACCGCCTTAGATCTCTCAGCAAGTACGGCGTTGAATACACTTTATTGCCAGTACAATCAGATCACCGCCTTAGATCTCCCAGCAACTACGACGTTGACAGAACTTTGGTGCTTTGAAAATCAACTCACTACCTTAGATGTCTCGGCGTATACGGCGTTGGCTGCGCTTTTTTGCTCTTATAATCAGCTCACCGCCTTAGATATCTCAGTAAATACGGCGTTGACAATGCTTTCTTGTTCTGGAAATCAACTCACTGCCTTAGATGTTTCAGCGAATACGGCGTTGACTTATTTTCATTGCGGTGGCAATCAGCTCACGACATTGGATGTATCAGCGAATACAGCGTTGACAGAACTTAGGTGCAATGTAAATCAGCTCACTGCCTTAGATATATCAGCGAATACGGCGTTGAGTATATTTTATTGCACAGGAAATCAACTTACTGCTTTAGATGTATCGGCGAATACGGCGTTGAATACTTTTATTTGCCCTGAAAATGAGCTCACCACCTTAGATCTCTCAGCAAATACGGCGTTGACCTATCTTACTTGCAATTCCAATCAACTCACCACTTTAACTCTCCCAGCAAGTACGGCGTTGACTTATATTCTGTGCTCTTATAATCAGCTTACCGCCTTAGATATATCAGCAAATACGGCGTTGCATACACTTTATTGCGAAAAAAATGAGTTCACCTCCTTAGATCTCTCGGCAAATACGGCGTTGACAACACTTTGGTGCTTTTATAACAACATAACAACAATATACATCTACGAGGGCTGCGACACATCGGGGTTTGCCAAAGACAGCACAGCATCATACGTAGTGAAGTAAAAAGATATATGAAAGGAGAATATTTGCTACCATAGTAGCCGTGATAATAACAGCGAGTGCCTTTGCGCAGGAGGTGACGGTGGATCATCTTACGATCGCTATCCATTCCGAAACTCTGGAGTAACGGAGTGTAGCGCAACAAAATCGCAACACGTAATAAAGAACAGCGACTCGACACCTCCGCCAGAGGGATTTATACCACTTGCCCCTCCAGTGATAAAGCAGGGTTCGCCAATGTCGATATCACCGACGACCCAAGTAAAATTCAGTGGGCACACTTCCTATCCGACTCACGCTACGATGGATTGATTGGAATCTACGAGGGTGCTCTTACATATGAATATGGAGCATACCGCCCAACCGATGTTAGTATTATGCGCTACAATACTGGTGGTTTTAATGCTCCATCGCGTGAGGCAATTTACAAACGTGTTATGGAGTTGTCGGGAGGAACATACTCTTACGATGAGTTTGTTGAGTATGATGTAATCAATCGTGTTACATCGACACAGACATATAGCTCTACTCCGGTCGACAGATCTAACTTTGTGCCTTTTGCGCCTCCTGTATTTGTTTCAGGGTCGCCAAATGTCTCAAAAAAGTAACACCTAGATTAATCAAAAAAACGTCATTGTGAGCGAATCACAATGACGTTTTTTTTCAGTTAAGGAAATAACTCTTAACTCTTAATTCTTCATTCATTTAGAATCCTTTACCGATGCCGATGAAGTCCTCAGCTACCAAAGCGGCGCCTCCGATAAGTCCACCATCAACGTTCTCCTTAGCGAAGATTTCAGCTGCGTTGCTTGGCTTGCAAGAGCCTCCATAAAGGATTGGAGTCGATGCTGCTGCCTCGCCAAACTTAGATGCCAATACCTCGCGGATGTAGGCGTGAATCTCCTCAGCTTGGTCTGCTGATGCTGTAAGACCTGTGCCGATAGCCCAAACTGGCTCATAAGCGATAACAAGTGTTGCGAACTGCTCCTCTGTAAGGTTGAATACTACCTCCTCGATTTGAGCCTTAACTACATCGAAGTAACTGCCATTCTCTCTCTGCTCCTTAACCTCACCTACACAGTAGATAGGAGTTAGGCCATTAGCGTAACATTGAGCCATCTTCTCGTTAAGAGTAGCTGCGCTCTCGCCATAGTACTCACGACGCTCTGAGTGGCCTAGGATTACATATTTACAGCCTGTTGCTGCAACCATCTGAGCCGACACCTCACCAGTGTAAGCACCCTTAGTCTCAGCTGCACAGTTCTGTGAACCTACTGAAACTACGCTACCTTCGAGCGCTGCAACCACGCCTGCGATGTGTGTGAAAGGAGGACATACGATAAACTCAACGCATGAGCATACCTCACCTACTTTAGCGGCTACCGCTTTAGCCAACTCAACGCCCTCTGAAGGCATTGTATTCATCTTCCAGTTTCCTGCTACGATTTTTCTTCTCATTTTTGTATCTTATTATAAATTAAAAAAAATATTTTCTTTAGTTTTTTGTCTGTCATCCTGAGCGGAGTGAAACGGAGTCGAAGGATCTCATGATGGTATCCTGCCTCCAAAATGGAGGAGATTCCTCGACTTCGCTCGGAATGACAGCGTGTGTTAGAGATTGCGGGTCGAGCCCGCAATGACGTTTTTCCTTTCGTCATTCTGAACTGCTGACAAACCGAGTGCAAACGAGCTTGCTCGATTTGCCGAGGTGCGAATAGCAGTGCACAGCAACTTGATTCAGAATCTCATTCATCTTGTTAAGAGATTGCGGGTCGTAGCCCGCAATGACGTCGTTTTGTCGAGCCAGCAATGACGTCGTTTTGTCGAGCCAGCAATGACGTTTTGGGTGTTAATTCTTAACTCTTAATTACTCCTCGCACCATCCCTTAACCTCATCCATTGATGGGGCTTTCAGACCTAGCTTATTCTTCTTGTTGTAGCCGCAGAGTTCGTTGAAGAACTTACCTGCAGCGAGCTTTTTGAGTGAATCAACTGTGATGTATCCCATCTTCTGAATCACTGCAACCCACTCCTCAGGTACTCCGATAGCGGTGTATGCCTCAATCGGGTCAACCACGGCCTTCTTTTCGGGGCGCATCTGTGGGAAGAACAACACATCCTGAATCGATGATTCGTCACACATAAACATAGTCAAACGGTCGATTCCGATACCCATTCCCGAACATGTTGGCATACCATACTCCAACGCACGAACAAAGTCCATATCGATAAACATAGCTTCGTCGTCGCCCTTTTCGCTCAGTTTCAACTGCTCCTGGAATCGCTCCAGCTGGTCGATTGGGTCGTTGAGCTCCGAGTAGGCGTTACACAACTCCTTACCATTAACAAATAGCTCGAAACGCTCTGTTAGCTCTGCATTATCGCGGTGACGCTTACATAGTGGCGACATCTCACGTGGGTAGTCGGTGATGAATGTAGGTTGCACTAGGTGCTCCTCGCAGTACTCTCCGAAGATAGCATCTATCAACTTACCCTTGCCGTAGGTTGCATCAACCTCGACATTAAGCTCCTTGCAAGCCTCGCGTAGAGCATCCTCGCCCTTGCCGTCGATATCGAACTGGGTCTTTTCGAGAATAGCATCACGCATCGAGAGGCGACGGAATGGCGCTTTGAACGATATCTCCTTGCCACCGATATTAAGCTCGGTTGTGCCATTGACTGCCAAAGCTACCCTCTCCAACATCTGCTCGGTGAACTCCATCATCCAGAGGTAATCCTTGTAGGCTACATATATCTCCATCACCGTGAACTCTGGGTTGTGGGTTCTATCCATACCCTCGTTACGGAAATCCTTGCCAAATTCGTAGACTCCATCGAAACCACCGACAATCAACTTCTTGAGGTATAACTCATTAGCGATACGTAGATACAAAGGCATATCCAACGTATTGTGGTGTGTGATGAATGGACGAGCCGACGCTCCTCCAGGTATTGGTTGCAAAATCGGAGTCTCAACTTCGAGGTAACCCTTCGAGTTGAAGAACTCACGCATTGTAGCGATAATCTTAGCTCTCTTGATGAACGTCTCACGAACCGCAGGGTTAACCACCAAATCGACATAACGTTGACGGTATCTAAGTTCTGGGTCGGTGAATGCATCAAATGTCTGTCCATCCTTCTCCTTAACAACAGGAAGCGGACGTAGCGACTTGCTCAGTAGAGTCAACTTCTGGCAGTGGATAGATAGCTCTCCAGAGTTTGTGCGGAACGCAAATCCCTCAACTCCAACGATATCACCAATATCCAACAACTTCTTAAATACTGTGTTGTAGAAGAAGGTGTCACCCTCAGGGCATACATCATCACGACGTATATAGACCTGGATACGACCCGTGTGGTCCTGTAGTTCAAAGAACGATACAGAGCCCATGATTCTACGGCTCATTATACGACCTGCAACAGATATGCTCTTGAAACTCTCCTCGTCGCTATCAAAGTGCGAGGCGATTTTTTCAACGGTTGTTGTTACTTCATACTTTGCTGCTGGATATGGTTCGATACCAGCCTCACGCAGCATCTTTAGGGATTGACGTCGCAGTTGTTCCTGCTCGCTAAGTTGCTCAATACTCATTTTCGATTATATAAACATTTTGAGCACAAAGATAGTAAAAAATATTTAGAATCTGTTTAAATTTCTCTTACTTAATCTAGTTGCTCAAAATAGTGGTAATCTGCAAATATGGTGTTAATATATTGATTATCAATTTGTTATACGGGAATATAGCGGATTTTAACTCGCTGAGAATCGCATGAAATAAAAAATGTGTGTAATGGGGTAGCTATAAAAGCTCCATTACACACATTTTAACGGTTAAAATTGGGGAGTTTCCCAATTTCGACTCACTACCCTACTCTATTATCTGGCACCAGTTATATTTATCTTCGGCTCTACCGAATTGGATATCTTGGAGCATGTTGTAGAGTTTGTGGATATTTTCACCACCATCCTCGCTATACTCGATTCTCTTTTGTGAGTGGTATTCGTAGATTGAACGGACTGGTGTGATAACCATCGCAGTTCCACAAGCACCACACTCTTCGAATGTCTCAAGCTCCTCGACAGGGATATTCCTACGCTCAACGGTTAGTCCAATCTCCTCGGCGAGGGTGCTGATTGACTTATTGGTGATTGATTTGAGGATTGAATCCGACTTAGGTGTGATATATTTACCATCTTTAATAGCGAAGAAGTTGGCTGCACCAAACTCCTCGACATATTTGCGCTCTGTGGCGTCAAGGTATAGAACGTTGGCAAAACCCTGCTCTTTAGCGCGGCTAAGCGACGAGATACTTGCAGCGTAGTTACCACCACACTTAGTGCTACCCATTCCACGTGGAGCAGCTCTATCGTGGTCTATATCGATAACGACGTCGATTGGTTTCACTCCGCTCTTTACGTAAGAACCAACTGGGCAAGCAAAGACACAGAACAAGAACTCCTTAGCCGCTGAGATGCTCAAGTTTGAGTCGTAAGCTAGGAGCATTGGACGGATATAGAATGTTGCGCCAGTTCCGTAAGGTGGCACATATTCCCTATTAATCTCGATTACCTTGCGCACAGCCTCCAGAAACATCTCAGTTGGAACTTCCGCCATACATAGCGAACGAGCTGAGTGTTGGAAACGTTTAGCACTCTCATCGGGACGGAATAGGCGGATTTTACCATCTATGCCCGTTAGAGCCTTCAGCCCCTCGAAGATTTGTGAACCGTAGTGTAGTGATGCGGCAGACATGTGGATATTAATGTGCTCGCTATCTGTCACCGTTAGCTCGCCCCATTTGCCATCTTTATAGATAGCTCTTACATTGTAATTGGTTTTGTAATACCCAAAACCAAGTGAACCCCAATCTATATTTTTCATCTTTTTTGTATCTATTTCGGGATTTACACCCCGAATGTTTATAGTAAAATCATGTTACTTCTAGCTTACTTGTGCTCCGTTTACAACATTTTCGCTCGGACTCAACAGACGAAGAGCCCCGTTAGCATCCTCTGCCATTAGAATCATACCCTCGGATGTGATTCCTTTAAGCTCGCGTGGAGCAAGGTTTGCAAGCACCAAAACCTGCTTCCCGACCAACTCCTCAGGTGTGAAATGCTCGGCTATACCCGAAACAATCGTCCTTGTGTCGATACCGGTATCTACGCTCAACTTCAACAATTTCTTCGTTTTAGCCACCTTTTCAGCCGCTAAAATGGTCGAAACTCTGATATCCATAGCCTGGAATTGGTCGAAGGTAACCGTCTCTTTCTGCGGCTCTGCTGTGTAATCGCTAGATAGATTCTGCTCCTTTGTCGCTGCCAACTTCGCAAGTTGTGCCTCAACCAAAGAGTCCTCAATCTTCTCGAATAGAAGCTCTGCCTCGCCAATAATGTTGCCAGCCTTAATCAAATTGCTCTTGCCAAGTTCCTCCCAAGAGAAGTGTTCCACGTGGAGCATTTTGATAATCTTAGCTGCGGTGAATGGCATAAACGGCTCGATAGCTATGGCGATATTAGCGGTGATTTGAAGTGCGATATTGAGGATAGTCTCAACACGCGCAGGGTCACTCTTAATAACTTTCCATGGCTCGCAATCCGCTAGATATTTGTTTCCGATACGTGAGAAATTCATCGCATCTTTAAGAGCATCACGGAAACGATAGTGCTCTATATTATACTCCAACGACTCCTTAATCTGCGAAAGTTCCGCAAGAGTCGACTCGTCGTACTCGGTTAGAGTGCCCACGGCAGGGACTACTCCGTCGTAATATTTTTTAGTTAGAACCAACGCACGGTTGACAAAATTGCCAAGAATCGCAACCAGTTCGTTGTTGTTTCTCGCTTGGAAATCAGCCCATGTGAAGTCGTTATCCTTGGTCTCAGGCGCATTTGCGCAGAGCACATACCTCAACACATCCTCCTTGCCAGGAAGCTCTTCGAGGTACTCATGCAACCAAACTGCCCAGTTGCGTGAGGTCGAAATCTTATCGCCTTCGAGGTTCAGGAACTCGTTAGATGGAACGTTTTCGGGCATCGAATAGTCGCCATGTGCGGCAAGCATCGATGGGAAAACGATACAGTGGAAAACGATATTGTCCTTGCCAATAAAGTGGACAATCTTGCTATCCTCGCCCTTCCAGTACTTCTCCCAGTCGGGTGTAAGCTCCTTGGTAGCAGAGATGTAGCCAATCGGAGCATCGAACCATACATAGAGTACTTTACCCTCAGCACCCTCGACAGGCACAGGGATACCCCAATCCAAGTCACGGCTCACAGCACGAGGTTGCAGGCCACCATCTATCCAGCTTTTACACTGCCCGTAGACGTTAGTTTTCCACTCTTTATGTCCCTCCAAAATCCACTCTTTAAGCATTGGCTCATACCTATCAAGAGGCAGGTACCAGTGGGTTGTAGAGCGTTTTTCAGGCACTGAGCCAGAGAGTGCACTACGTGGATTAATCAACTCGTCGGGCGATAGAGTCGAACCACACTTCTCGCACTGGTCGCCATAAGCTCCCTCGCTGCCACACTTAGGGCACTCGCCCACTATGTATCTATCCGCAAGGAAGGTATTAGCCTCAGTATCAAAGTATTGCTCGGTTGTTTTCTCGATAAATTTGCCCTCCGAGTGGAGTTTTCTGAAGAAGTCCGAGGCGGTCTCTCTATGCATATCAGAGGTTGTGCGAGAGTAGATATCGAAAGAGATACCCAACTTCTCGAATGAATCTTTGATTATAGAGTGGTATCTATCCACCACATCTTGTGGGGTGACACCTTCGCGTTTGGCCTTGATAGTGATTGGTACACCATGCTCGTCGCTACCACACACCCACAACACATCACGCCCTTTGAGGCGCAGGAATCGAGTGTAGATATCGGATGGAACATATACCCCGGCAAGGTGACCTATATGGATAGGACCATTAGCGTAGGGCAGAGCCGATGTGACCATATAACGTTGAAACTTCTTAGACATATTTTAAGATTATACTTTATACTTTAGGGATGTAAAATTACAAATTATTTTTTAAATCGTAGCATGTTTAGCGATTTAAAAAGTCGCAAATGACTTTTTTGGTCTGCTCAATAGCCTCGTCGAGATTGTCATTTACCACCTGGAAGTCAAACTCTGAGGCTTTGTCTATCTCGAACGACGCCTTGGCGATACGCTTCTCGATAACCTCCATCGAGTCGGTAGCACGCCCCACGAGGCGACTGCGTAGCTCCTCGATAGATGGAGGCATAATAAAGATAGAACAGGCTGCATCGCCGAAAATGCGCTTTAGACGGATGCCACCGACAACATCCACGTCGAAGATTATGGTGTTGCCACTACCCCAGATGCGTGAAACCTCGCTGCGGAGTGTTCCGTAAGATGTACCTGCGTAGACCTCCTCCCACTCGACAAATTCGTCGCTCTCGACCCTTTGAGCAAACTCCTCACAGCTGAGGAAGAAGTACTCCTTGCCATCCTGCTCTTGACCTCTGGGGGCACGTGAAGTGGCTGAAATCGAGAACTCAAGGCTAGGAAAATCCTTTAATAACTCGGTTACGATGGTTGTCTTTCCTGAACCGCTAGGAGCTGAAAAGATAATTAACTTACCGCTCTCCATAACTATAAAATATTGAGTAACTGCTCTTTAATCTTCTCTAATTCGTCCTTCATCTCAACGACGATACGTTGGATATTCGCCTCGTTCGCCTTCGAGCCCATGGTGTTAATCTCACGACCCATCTCCTGAGAGATAAATCCAAGTTTGCGACCCACGTTATCCTCGCCTGCGGCAACCTCACGGAAGTATTTGCAGTGGTTCGCCAGGCGCACCTTCTCCTCGGTGATATCGAGTTTCTCAGCGTAGAATATCATCTCAGCCTCCAACCTATTCGAGTCGACATCGACCTTCAGTTTGGCGATATTTGCGATGATACGCTGCTTAACACTCTCGACACGAGCCTGCTCGAAAGGGGTTACGGAGTTCATCAACTCCTCGATTTTATCGACCCTGCGGAGCAGGTCCGAGATAAGCGTAGCACCCTCCTGCGCACGGAACTCATTGAACGAGAGCAGTGCCTTAGAGACCACCGCTAACAGCTCCTCGCAGCTCCTCTCGCTGAGTGACTCCTCCTTGGAGCTAACCACCTCAGGCAGGCGCAGAATCGAGGCAACCATCTCCGAGGTCGAATAGTCAAGATTCGCACCCTCACACGCACTACGGAGCTGCTGAGCATATATAGCAAACATCTCAGGGTTGATATGCGCAGGTGTCGCCTGAGCGGTCGACGAGAAAGAGATTGACAACTCACACTTTCCACGCATCACACCGCTCGACATCATCGCACGAATCTGAGACTCCGCCGCACGAAACAACGAAGGTATTCTAACAGATAGGTCTAACTGCTTTGAGTTCAGACTCTTAATCTCTACTGTAACTCTCTTGTCATCTATTTGGGCTTCGGCCTTACCAAACCCAGTCATCGATTTAATCATAGGAATTTCTCATTATAAGTAGGTACAAAGATAGTGTTTTTTTTGGTAAAAGAGGGTATTAAAGGGTGAAAATAGAGAGTTATTTTAGTCGTAAGAGGAGCTGAGACTTTCTGAGAAAGACTGAGAAGAACTGAGAAACTAAAAACTCAGAAATTCTCAGAAGGACTCAGAGATTCTCAGAAGACCAAGAGATTGCGGGTTAAGCCCAATCCTGTCCTAAATAAATTACAGAATAAAATTCACCATGTAATTATATCTATAATATACGTCATTGCGGCCTCCGAGCCGCAATCTCATTCTTTTTTGTCATCCTGAGCGGAGTGAAGCGTAGTCGAAGGATCTCAAGATGGTAATCGGTCGCCATTACTGGAGGAGATTCCTCGACTTCGCTCGGAATGACAGACTGTTCTTGAGATTGCGGGTCAGAGCCCGCAATGACGGTTAGAATAGTACACAAAAAAAGAGGCGACCGAAAGCCACCCCCTCAAACAAAAAAGAGGCGATAACCATAGACGCAAAAAAAGAGGCGACTTGAAGTCACCTCTCTTGGAGCGAAAAACGAGACTCGAACTCGCGACCCCAACCTTGGCAAGGTTGTGCTCTACCAACTGAGCTATTTTCGCATTATCAAAACACCCAAATTTTCCCCAAACTCACCCTCTAAAACGTTATTTGGTTGTTTTGTGAGTGCAAATATATAGAGTTTTTTTTATGTAACCAAATAATTTTGCGATTTTTTTTCAAAGAGAGGTGATTTTTTTGTTGAGAGAGAAGCTGAAAAAGAGTAGAAATAGGACGTAACTAACACATTATCAGCGAGAAATGTTACACTATCCTCTCTACTCGTGAATGTGGGGTTAACCTCCACGAGTTGTAATCTATTCCGCTAAGGATATTAAGCGATGGTCGCATCCCCACCTCAATCTGTCCCAGGTGAGCAAGCCCCATTGCGTTAGCTCCACCTTGTGTTGCCCATGTAAGGCTCTCTTGCAGCGGAACGTCTTCGAGGAGGGATATCTCATGCAGAGGGTTGAGCGAGCTGTTCGATGCCAGGGAGTCAGTTCCCAGAGCTATATCGAGAGCCTTGCTGCGAAGTAGGTCGATTGGTGGCATTGCGCCGGTGATATATCGGTTACTTCGAGGTGATAGAACCCATGTCGGTGGGGTGGTGAAGTGTGAGGTTATAAGGTCGATATCCTGCTCGGTCACGAAGGTGTTGTGGATAAGGATAACCTTTCGATTTGCGGGGATGATGTTGACTAGCCTCTGGGCAGGTGAGCCATGGTGTAGGAAGTCGGGGTGTTGCCCCATCTTGGTGACGAATAGATTGTAGATATCGCCCTTGCCGTGATAGAACTCCCTCTCCGCCTCGGACTCCATAAAGTGGATTGAGAGGGGAAAATCGCCGCTCTGGTCGACTATCTTACGCAGGGTATGGTCTTGTAGCGAATAGAGCGAATGAGGAGTATATGAGCTTGCTACGCCCTGTAGCGCAGGGAGCGGACTCTCTTGGGTGAGCGATAGACCAAATATCTCGACAAAGGTGTGGTACTCTATCGGGCTCGACTCCTTCGTGGGGAGTGCATCCGCTGAGTTGGCTATATCGCACACGGCAGCCACTCCTGCGTTGTACATCTCGATATCAGCTCTGCGTATAGAGCTATGAATCAACTCCTTGTCACCACCTAGCGATGCACGTAGGCGGTGGATAGAGGATGCAAAACGAGCAAACCCCTCGTTTGGGGTGATATGCCCCTTCATGTATGATAGTTCGAGGTGGGTGTGTGCATTGACAAAACCTGGAATCAGCACCCCAGAGTAGAACTCGGTGCAGCTACGTGAGTCGACCAAAGGGTTGAACTCGATAGATAGAATAACCCCCGAAGAGTCCACCTCGACGATAGGACTCTTAACCATCTCACCACGATAGAGGAGGTAGGATGCGGCTATGCGTCTACTATAGCTCATACATTTTAGGTGATAATATCTTGGTATTGAGCATCTGCTCATACATCTTCTCGACCGCCTCGTGAGTTGGAGGGGTGTAGATGACCTCTAGGTTCTTGATGGTGACATGTGGTTTGAAACGCAAATCACCACGCCACTCAACCAATCGTATGTTTAGGGTACTATCGAGCAGCTCGCCAGTGAAGTCGTTTTTGTATGACGAGACTTTATGCTTTGTAACGTGTGAGGTGTGCTGCTTGAATCGCTTAAGCGAGCCATCACGCGAGGTGATATCACTCCTCTCGAACCACGCTAGAGTGCGGTATGATAGGTTGTTACGGTCAACAGAGTCGACCAAGTAGTCGAATTTAATGGTGTAGTCGCCATCCTTAATATCGTCGATTACAATCTTCATCTTCGAGGTGTCACGCTGCTCTCGCATGGTAATCAAAGAGTCGCGATAGAGCACAACGCTGGCACGTCGACGAGCTATTGCATCTATCGAGTCGAGGATTGTAACCTCCGCCTTGTGGCACTTAGACTCCGCCTCTAACTTGGTGATAGCCTGCTCGACAACCTCGCTCAGGCGGGCACTCTTGCGCTTCGAGAAGTTACCGATAGTGTAGTTGACATCATCGACGCTGTAGCCATACTTATCGAGCACAGGGGCGTATATCTGTAGAGTATCGACCCCCACTGGGAAGTGGTGATGGTAGGCGTTGATAAGGAACAAATCGTGGAATATATTAACCAACGTCGCGTCGGGAATAGCCTCACGACGTCGACACCCTCCCATAGAGAGTAGCAGTAGAAGTATGTAAAAGTATTTTTTCATTAATTGACATTTTTAATACTCAATCTCACCACCAGATAGCTCAGCAGAGCAGATATCAGCAGCGAGATAGCGATAACCATCACAACATCCAACGCCTGCAAATTTACGGGGTATCTATCCATAATAAACCCTGCGGCGGGAATCTTAATAAACCCGAACCACTCCTGGAGCAGTGAAAACACCACCCCGACTACACCACCCGCTAGTGTGGCAACCATCGAGAGCACTACCCCACATCTGATGAATATAGCACGGATATACCCCCTCGATGCACCCATCGCTCGCAGCGGTGTAAACTCACCTCTCTTGTCGAGTATCTGCATCACCAACGCCCCAATCAGGGTGAAGGATGCCAGTATCATCACAAAGATAGCGATAAGGATAATAGCCCTCTTTTCGCCCTTGATAATCGAGTAGAGCGTAGGGTTCATCTGGTATCTATCCTTGACACTAAACTCCTCACCGACTACCTCCTCAATAAGGCTCTTGACCTCAGCGAGAGAGGTATCTTTGTCGATGGCGACAAATAGCTGCGTTGCACTCCCTGGGGCTTGAAACAGCTCCTGAGTAAAGCGCAACGAGGTTATAGCGTACTTCGATTCACTCTCCACGTCGAGCGAGAATAGCCCCGTGATATCTATCTCCTTGTGTCGGTACGACGAGGTGGGAAGAATCGAGGTTATCGCATTGCGGCGTATAGAGTAGACCTCTACCCTACTCCCTTTGATAGAGTTGACACCCAGCTCGTGGGCCACCGAACCACCAACGAGCAACCTATCGTAGTCGCCCCACTGGGTATGTTCCGCCCCCAAGGTGATATTCTCGGCTATGTTCGAGATCTGGGCATACGATGGCTCAACACCTCGCATGGTTATCACCCTCTCGCGCCCTGCTCGACGCAGTAGAACACTCTGCTCCAACCCTAGCGAGAGAGCCTCGACTCCTCGAATCGAGCGGATAGCTGCCGTGTCGACCCTCTCGACCTCGAACAGACGACCATTACGGCTCTGCACTGTTATCGGAGCGTCGATGCTCGATGCCATATCCTCGACAATCTTGCCAAATCCATTGAACACCGAGAGCAGAATAATCACCGCTGCAACAGGCGTAGCAATAGCAAAGAGAGCCACTCGTGAGATTAAATTAACCACCGAGTGCGAACTCTTAGAGCGTAGATATCGAAGGGATATACGCAGCATAAGAGAGCTACTTTAGAGCCTTGTCGATTCCCTCGATATACTCTAGCGAATCATCCAGGAAGAACTCCAACTCTGGGACGATACGTAGCTGATTCTTGGTTCTCGAACCCAGAGCCTTGCGTATTCGCCAGTTGTTATCTTTGAGTAGCTGCAACACCGCCTCATTCTTATCGAATGGGAAGATGCTGATATATATCTTCGCATAGCTCAAATCGGGCGATATCCTCACGATAGTCACCGTGGTTAGGATGCCTTTGAGTAGCTCCGCTAGGTCGCGCTGTAGAATTTCAGCTATATCCTTCTGTATCTGTTTCGATACCTTCTGTTGACGTGTAGTTTCCATATTTTTTCTGTTTTATTTTTTTTGTTTTACTGAGAATCTCTGAGAAATAACTATTAATTCTTAATTCTTAATTTATTTCGTTACCCCCTCGTAGTCGAAGCCTTGACCCAGGTCGCGGGTGTTGATACGCTCCCTATTCCAAACCGAGAATCCCTCACCACTACCTAGGCGAAAGCTCAATCCCAGACTCAGCGAGAATGAATCTAGCTGCGAACGCTGTGGAGTGCTCCAAAATGGATTCTCCGAGCCATCGTTGTAGTTGTTGACGTAGGAGTTGTAGTTGCGCACAACATCCGAATACCCGAAGTAGTAACGACCACGCACCAGCAGCTCCCATCCTCCACGCATCAACACCGAGAAACCGCCTCCAAAGGCTAGTCCAAAGCCGAAACGATTATCGCGCGAGAGCTTATAGGAGTACTCCCCCTGCCAATCATCCTTGCCAAGATTGTAGGCAACTTCGTTGTCGTAGGTCGAGGATAAATCGCAGCTAAATGCCGCTGCCGCCTCGATAAATATACGCATCTTATGGTTTGGGGTGTAGATGTGTGGTTGCCAGACGATGGGTATCATCAGCGAGTTGATGTCGCGAGTGTAGTACTCCAACTCAACCCCTTCCTCGGTAAACGAGCCATTTGGTGCTACCGAGAAACCCCTCTCGACATACTCCAGGTCGATACCAAAACCGCCCCAATACCTCTCTTGGCTATAGTATCGCCACGACAGACCACTCGATATGCAGTTCGTAACGGGGAGAGTTTCGTAGGATGGATAGAGCCTCACCGAGCCAAATCCATAACCGCCCGTAGCCGAGATTACGTGCTGAGCATGCAGCGTGGAGTTAACCCCTAAAACAAGGGCTAGCAGCAGAAATATTTTATACAATCGCTTCATCTAAAATCCAAAATTACCACTACCTGTTCCAAACCCTGATGTGTTACTATTGCCGCTCTTCTTATTCTTAGCCTCCTCTTGTCGTATCTGGCGACTCTTTTCGAGGTTCTCAAGGCGTTTAATCTCCTGTTTTTCGAGACTATTCATCACCGATGACATTGTCACTGGTGCGAATATCCTAGAGAGGTCGACACTCAGCTCCATCTCCCAATTCTCCTTGGTGGTGAATATGCTCTCGCCATCTTGAGAGTAGATTTCGACTCGTTCGGGGTGGCGCATCTCAACCAAACTACCAGTATCCCAGCGCAGGTTGTAGTTACCGTCCTCGATAATACGCAGCGAGATGTCGCCCGCTTTGACATAGTTGAACTGCAAAACTTCGCTATCGTGTGTCATCTTCGACTCGATAAGCGTGCCTTTACCATCGAGCAGCTCGACAATATAGTTCGGGGTTGGAATCTGACTACGCCCCGCCATATTCAGCACCACCGTAGCGTACTTTTCGGGATTTATCGCCTTGTATTCACCCACGATTGAGTCGTTGCTCTGGCGTGCGATATCGACTATCGCACCAGGCGGGATGGTTAGGTTATACTTCACATCCTGCTTATCCCACGCCGAGCCGATGTAGTAGCGGCGAATATCGATGCTATCTTGGGTGATGGTTATCGCCTCGTCGATGCTCTGGCTACCCTCTGCTGAGGCTGTTGAGGTGAGCGAAACACTCGCCATATCGAACTCCAAAAGAGGGTAGTCGAAATCGAGAGTTAGACCACTCTCTGGGTTCACCTCACCCGAAGTGTTTAACTTCACCTTGAATGGGTTAACTACCTCTGGCTCAATCCACTCCTCACCTCGTCGTTGTGCGCGCTCGCGCTCTTTATCTAACTTCTCACGCTCATCACGCTGAGCCGAGGTCTCGATAAATCGCCAGTTGAGTTTTACCTCCTCGCCAACCGACGAGAGATTCCTAACCGAGTCGTGTTTGAGGTATGTTATTCGACCCCTGATAGAGTCGGGTATCTGCTCCGAGGGGAGGTTAATCCACAAGTTGAAGGTGTCGCGATTGATGGTTGTAGGCTCTAGGATAAGAGCATTGGAGGGTATCGAGTCAAACTCAATCGACTCAATTTCGGGGTGTGGCGCACCAAACGACAGCTCGATTTTATGCTGCAATGGGCGTTTACTATCTTGGAGTATCTGCCTCTGGAACGCTACATCAGAGAAGAGCCTGAAGTATAGCTGTGGGTCTGCGACGATATAGTTGCGAGTCGAATCGTACCACAACCTAAAGTCGGGCATCTTTTCGGGGTTGTACATCGAGTCGAGAAATCCGATTTTATCCACCCCAGCCTCGTATGTCTGGTTCGAGTTGGTATCCTCGAATGCGTAGATTTTGTAATCTATAGGTTTGAGGTTCTGAGCCAGGAAGATACCATTATTCTCAGCACGAGCTATGGCTACGGGCAGTCGAGAGAGCATTGTCGAGTCGTAACCCTCACCCATATTCAACGAATCTTTTGGGTAGAAGAAGATAAAACCCTTGCTCAGCGAGTCCGCCTTATAGGCATCGACCGTGTAGCCCGAAATAATCATCGAATCAATCTCCTCGCCAGTCGAGAAGACATATCTGAATGAGTTCAACGGATTGCCCTCGTTATTATCGACGATGCTACTTCCGAAGTTGAGCGAGTAGGTGGTATTCTCCATCAGGGAGTCGTCTCGCATGGTGACTAAAACACCACGTCCTTTAATCGAGAGGAGCGGTTTGCGTGTCATCATTGGCGAGACAAAGAACTCCTTCTGTTGATCTTTGAGCTGGACATACTCATCAAAGGTGATGAATATCTTCTTCTCGTTGAACGAGGTGGTGTAGTTCTGCGGCGACATACTCATAACCACTGGCGGCAGAGAGTCCTTAGGGCCTCCGTCGGGGGTCATAATAGATGCACAACGAGTGAAGCACCCCATAAAAAAGATACTAACTACTAGAGTCTTAACCGTATTTATTATAACTTTTTTTATCATGTTAATATATTACTCTGTCGAGGTTGCAACTGCCTGTGAGTGGTCGAAATACCACGAACCTTCGCTATACGAGCTATCCTTCCATGGTCGCCATAGTAGGGTTACGTAGGTGGTCGAAAGGTTCAACCCGACACTATAATTGCTCGTTGCAAATATCTGATTCACAGTATCTACCGCCAACAACATAACACTCTCACAGTTGAGCCTCACACTCACTGTCTCTGGGTTATCAACGTCGGTAACCCCCACTGCAAACGGAGTTAAAAGCTCGCCAGTCGACTCATCATAAGCCACTCCCTGCAAAGCATCCTCATAGCTCCTTGCACCCCAATCCTCAGCATCCCCCTCAAAGGCGTAGAGCACGACTCCGCTAAGGGACTCTCCATCGTCGCCTGTGGCTGCTTGCACAAGGTTTTTGAGGCGATACTCCGTGTCGTATGCCTCGTCGAAGAAACAGCCAACAAAGAGTAGAGCCGTTGCAAATATAATCAAAATTTTACTCTTTAACATTATCACCTATCTCTTTAAGTAATTGTTCAATACTCTTGCCACTTATTGGATGAACCCTACAAGGGGCAATCTGCGCCAAGGGACGAAGCACAAACTCACGACTCTCCATGCGAGGATGGGGTAGTGTAAGTCTCTCATTGTTAATTACTTCATCGCCAAGAAGTATTATGTCTATATCTATCATGCGTGAGGCGTACCTCTCGCCACTTGTCTGTTTGCTTTTACACTCCTGCTCACGGTCTCGACCCAACTGCTGCTCAATATCCAAGAGCCTATCCAACAGCTCCATCGCCTCTAGCGAGGTGGCAACCTCCAACCCTTGGTTGGTGAATGGATACTCCGAGCTAAAACCCCAAGGTTCAGTGAGATATCGGCTTGATGCTCTCGCCACTCGCCCTACCCTACGCTCGATTAACTCGATTGCCTGGTCGAGGGTTTGCTCCATATCGCCCTGGTCTCCACCCAGTAGTAGCAGTGCACTTCTCATTATAAACGATTTATATCCTTACTTATTTTGAGTGCGAAGTGGGTAAATAGTATCGAGGGGTTCGTGTTGTGTCGAAGTTCGACGAGAGCCTGCTCAATCTCTTGAATCAACCGCTCGATATTTCCACTCCCGATAAATGGCGAGAATTTGCGACAAAAATCCTCCTCCTCACCCCACAGGTAGCTAATCTGCGACAGCCCTGCGTGCATAATATACGCCTCGCGAAGTAGTGCAGAGGAGTAGCGCAGAAACGAAGTCTGCCCCTGGCGTGGAAGAGTCGCAACCCTCTGTGCCCACTCGATTAGTTCGAGGTGTTTATCGTTGTAACTCAGGCGCATAACCGAGGTGAACAGCTCGAAATCCTGCTCCCTCTGCTCATTCCTATCACCCTTGGCGATATCGCGCAGCTCGATTACATCTCCGCCCGAAAGTCGCGCCATACCTCGATGGTTACCACTCTCCCCTACTCCATTCGACGCCAGCCACTCGACCAGTCGTTCGGGTGCGATGGGCGGAATTGTCACCGCCTGGGTTCGCGATAGAATCGTCGGGAGTAGCAGCTGTGGCTGCTCGCTGATGAGCAGGAATAGGGTCTGCGGATATGGCTCTTCGAGAACCTTAAGTATCTTATTTGCGGCTGATTCGTTCATCGCTTCGGGCTGCCAGATAATCACCACCTTATACCCTCCGCTGTAGCTCTTTAGCGCAAGTTGCGAGATGATTGAGTCCGCCTCTTTGGCTGCGATTGTAGCCGAGAGAGTCTTACCCAAATCGAGAGCTTTGCTCCACTGCGAGGGCGAGAGGTAGCCTCCACTACTGAGCGATAGTTCACGCCACAGAGGCAAAAACTCGCTGCTCATAGGGGTCTGCCCCGACTTTTTACCCTGGCGATTTACCGGCATTACGAAGTGCACATCGGGGTGGGTCATCGACTCACACTGCCTACATGCAGCACAAACACCACATGAATCCTCCTCGCTGGGCGACTCACACATCAGGTATTGGAGATATGCCAGAGCCAAGGCGTAGCCTCCATATCCAGCCTTGCCACCAAAGAGTTGAGCATGACTAACCCTTCCGCTACGCACCCCTTGTCTCAGGTGCGAGGCGATATCCTCCTGTCCTATAATATCTCGAAACTGCATAGCTTTACAACTTTTCTCTTCTTAAAATAGCTCTGGCGACACCCTTCACATCGACCCTCTCGCGCCATATAGCGTAGAGTAGAATCGAGAGCAGCAACACCCCATTAAGCGCATAACGCAGAAGTGTTGGCTCTGGAAGTAACCCCCCAAGAGCAGTGTGTAGTAGGTAGATAACCACCGTCACGGCGATATACTCACCTATTCTCAACCATGGGTATGGCGTAGGGAAGTAGAGCCTATTGAGCGTCACACTCACCATCACCATCACCGACTCGGCGATAACTCTCGACCACGCTGCGCCTATATACCCCCACTGCGGAATAAGTATCTTATTGGCTACAACCACCGCCAGCAGTCCGCTAAGGGTTATCCATAGCGCAAAGTGCGACTTCTTCTCATGTTTATACCAAAACGAGAGGTTCAACCACACTCCCGAAAGGATATTCCCGATAAGGATAAGTGGCAGAATCACCACTCCCTCTCTGAAGTTCTCGCCCACGAACAGTGCAAAGATATCACTAAAAAGTGTAATAGTCAAGAAAATAACCATCGAAGCGAGCAAGAAGTACTTCATCGCCTTGGCATTAGCATCCTTAAACTCCCCCTTCGAGATATTCGACAGAAACAGAGGCTCTGCTGCCATGCGGTAGACCTGGGTAAAGAGAGTCATAATTACGGCAATCTTAACCACCGCACCATACAATCCCAACTGCGCCATCGCACCCACAGGGATAAGGTGTTTGATTAGTTGTCGGTCGATAAATAGGGTAGCAGTGCCCGCCACGCCACTAAGCATCAACGGCACAGAGTATATCAAAACTTCACGCAGTAGCTTGCCATTGATACGCAAGCTCAAGTTGCCTGGGATAAGCAGCAGCACAAGGGTGATGCCACTAGCTATCATATTAGCTATCAAAACCCACGCTACACCCATCTGGCTCTGGTAGAGACCCATCCATCCAAAAAGAAGGGTTAGAACCACCTGCAAAGCGATATTTGTCAATTTGAGTAGTGCATACTGCTTAGCTTTTCCCGCCTCACGTAGTCGAGCAAATGGAACTACCGAGATAACATCCAGCGCTACGATTACCGCCATTGATATCACAAATATTGGAGCTCCGATATAATCTTCGCCCATAGCTGCGGTGAGTGGAGTGCGGAATATTATCGCCACCGCAACAAAGAGCAACGAACAGATGGTCGTTACTCCCCAAGCTGTTCCAAATAGCTGCTTTCGACCCCGTTCACCACCCTCAACTCTCGATGCGAAGTGGAAGTAGCTGGTCTCCATTCCCATGGTGAAGATTACCAAAAAGAGTGGAATCATAGCGTAGATATCGGTAATCACACCAAACTCCTCGCGTGAGAATATATTTGTGTAGTAGGGTGTGAGCAGATAACTCATCAACCTACCTATTATGGTACTTACGCCATATATCGCACTGTGTTGTAGTAGTTTACGGAGCACTTTTCGCTATTGTTTGTTACAACTATTCAAATACTCCACTATCGACTTCTCGAAGTGGGCGATGGTCTGCTCCATTGTCATAAACGACTTACCTCCTGCGGCATTCTTATGCCCTCCACCATTGAAATATTTGCGGGCAAAGAGGTTGACATCCACATCACGACGCGAACGCAGCGAGACACGGATAAATTTGCGTTGCTCGACAAATAGAGCCGACACCTTCATCTTCTTGACCGTGAGAGGAAAGTTCACAAAACCCTCGCTATCACCCTGTTGGAATCTAAATCGTCGCATCTCCTCCTCGGTGAGCGACATGTGGCTAACCGCTCCGTTATGCAGTGTCTTCATCTTGCGATTGACCGTGTAGCCAAATAGTCGTGCCCTGCCCAGGGTGTAGGAGTTAAAGACCATATTATTTATGGCTGGGATATCTATCCCCTTCTCCGCCAACGACGCAACAGCTCGATATAGAGCAGGCGATAGCTTAGCAAACGAGAAGTTACCAGTGTCTGTCATCATACCAACATAGAGCAACTCCGCTGCGGTCGTGTCGATAACCTCGACCCCATAGAGCGCCACCAAAACCGAGAAGAGAACAAAACATGTGCTCGACTCTTCGGGGTAGGAGAGTATCACATCGAAACTCTCGTCGGGCGATAGATGGTGGTCGATAAGAACCGTCTTGGCACTACTCCCCTGGATAACCTCCTCGCCAAGGTCCTCAAGGCGTGTTGGGGTGTTGAAGTCCAGAGCAAAGATGATATCCGCCCCCTTGATTAGGTTGCTACACACCCCCAACTCATCATTTCTATAGATTAGGATATTCTCGATATCGGGGAGCGAACCCAGGCTCGATGGGTATTTGTTCGGAGCTATAATGTTGACATTGTGCCCTTTAGAGATAAGCACTCTGCGCATCGCCAGAGTCGAACCCAGCGCATCACCATCGGGGTTAGTGTGTGCTAGCAGAAGAATATTCTGCCCAGGCTTTGCCTCCAAAATCGCTCTCAATGCCTCAATTTTGCCAACCTCTATTTCCATAAGTAGTACTTGTTTAGAGAAGTTGTCACCAACTCCATAGTTATATTGACGACAAAGTTAATCATTATATTCTTGATTCAAAAATATAAGCTGAGAATTATGAGGTATGAATTAAGAGTTAAGAATTAAAAATTAAGAATTATTTCTGAGAAAGACTGAGAAAAACTGAGAAGAACTGAGAAGAACTGAGAAAGACTCAGAAATTCTCAGTATGTCTCTTTTTTTTGTCATCCTGAGCACAGTCGAAGGATCTCATGAATGTAATCGGTCTCCGCTATTGGAGGAGATTCCTCGACTTCGCTCGGAATGACATTGTGTGTTTTGAGATTGCGGGTCGTAGCCCGCAATGATGTTTTTAGTTAAGAATTAAAACCACTCTTAATTCTTAATTCATAACTCTTAATTTATAATTAAATCACCCTTAATTCGCATAGTTAAATTTTTTGTACTATATTTGTACTATGTAGCTGGGCAGGATTGTCAAGTTGCTTACATACTAATTGTTTATTTCAAGCAGAAAATCGCCAATTTAGAAGTTAGGAAAATAGACAAGATAGGACATGTTGTATCTATACAGCACGCCCTGACTTGTTTTCCTAACTGGGCGTTTGGCGATGCCTCTGCATTGGACTTGTTGGGGCGTGTCTTTTGTGCCCTGATAATGAAATTTTATTAATTGCACCAAAGATGGAAAATTTAGATTACCCGCTACTATTTTCAAATTATAAGCAGCTAAAAGAGAGTGCTTATTTCCCTGATACACAAGAGCAAGCTAGAGAGGAAATCCTCCTAAAATTAGAGAGTTTAACAGCTTTCGGATACAACACTTTTGTCACTGGACTATCTGATATCTTTGATATTTTTGTCGTTGAGCTACTCGATAAATATCGAGAGATTCATCCCGAAGTGAAATATATTGTGGTGACACACAAAGAGCAGCACTCTAGGTTTGGTGCGATGTCAAAGGCGAGAGCTGAGGCTTTAAAACAGAGAGCTGATTCCCATATATTAATCACACGAGATTATCACTCAAAGATTTTCAACTTCCCAAATAGATGCTTTATTGATAGATTGCAATTATCACTCTGCTATTATCACCCTTTGGCAGATGGTGGTGTGCTATATGTTTAGGTG
>JBCQSY010000018.1:0-12370 GCA_047178865.1 Rikenellaceae bacterium | reverse complement strand
CTGTGCTCTTAAAAATCATCTATATTATAAGTTTTAACAATACACAAAAGTAGTGATAATTATTTAAATATCAAAGTGTTAATTTTTAGAAGTCCCCTTTACAACAGAGAGGATAAAGAGGGTGATATTTCATTTGAATTAAGTGTTATGAATTAAAACCACTCTTAATTCTTAATTCATAACTCTTAACTCATTTTTTTTGTGTTGTAGTGGCGGCAATATTGCGTGATGCCACACTGCGAGCACTTGGGTGAGCGGGCGATACAGGTGTAGCGACCATGCAGAATAAGCCAGTGGTGGGCTATGGGTAGTAGGTGTGAGGGGATATGTTTTTCGAGTTGCAGTTCGGTCTGTAGTGGGGTTTTAGCACCACGCGTAAGACCAATACGTGCTGCCACCCTAAAGACATGGGTATCAACAGGCATCACCTCCCTCTGCCACAAAACAGCACCCAGCACATTGGCGGTTTTACGTCCCACACCAGGTAGTCGCTGCATCTGTTCGAGGTCGTCGGGCACTTCACCTGCGAACTCCTCACAGAGCATCTTAGCCATACCTGAGAGGCTCTTAGCCTTATTGTTGGGGTAGGATATGCTCTTGATATATGGGTAGATATCCTCAGCGCTCGCTCCGCTCATAGCCTCAGCTGTGGGGTAGGCAGCAAAGAGCGATGGGGTAGTGAGGTTGACCCTCTTGTCGGTGCATTGAGCCGATAGAATCACCGCCACAAGCAGCTCGAATGGGTTGTTATAGTTCAACTCACTCTCTGCGGTGGGCATACTCCCCTGAAACCACTCGATGACACCATCGTATCTATCTTTTAACTTCATAGCCGTATGAATTAAGAATTATGAATTAAGAATTAAGAATTAAAAATTATTAAATTAGTTACTGAGAATTACTGCTGATGCGTTAACTTTTTATTAATTTTTATAAATCTCTTATATATAGCAGTTTACAAGTGTTATAACTATTTTCGATTTGAAAATAAATTATTACAAACTCGTCATTGCGGACTCCGAGCCGCAATCTCTAATAATCTGATAATAAGTCTATTTTGAGATTCTGAATCAAGTTCAGAATGACGACTTAGGTTTAACGCATCAGTACTAACTGAGAATTAACAATTCTTAATTCATAATTCATAACTCTTAATTGTTTAATTGGTTTTTGTTAATTTTGCGAACTTTGCCAGTAGGGTCTTTTCGCCGCCATCCGAGAAGTTCACCACAACCTTATGGTCGGTGGCGAGCATCTCGATACGAACAACCTCGCCACGCCCGAATCTAGGGTGCTCGACCCTATCACCAACCGAGTAACTACACCCTGCGCCACCCTGTGGAGCGGTGGATGGGGTAGAGCCAATACGCTGCGCACCCAACGAACGCATCCCATCGAGCGATGGGCGTTTTGGCTCGATAATATCTCTATTGGGGCGTTGCTGTGTGGTGGTGTTCTGTTGGAATCGCTGGCGATTGCGTACGTCATACCTTCGACGTAGCTCCTCGACAGCCTCTCTATCGCCTCGACCTCCACCGCTTGGTGATGGTGCTCTACGAGCTGTTAGCTCGACCCCTGCTGCGATATCTAGATACTTAGCATCAATCTCACGCAGGAACTGGCTAGGGCGTGTAAACTCCATATTACCCCACTTAAAACGTGTCTCAGAGAAGGATATACATGCGGCAATTTTGGCTCTAGTTATAGCCACATAGAACAACCTACGCTCCTCCTCGATATTACCGCTCTCGATAGCCATCATCGATGGAAAGAGGTTATCCTCCACCCCGACGATGTAGATATAGTCATACTCCAGACCCTTCGACGAGTGAACCGTCATAAGTGTCACCTTGCCCTCATCTTCGCTCTGCTCTTTGTTGTCCATATCCGAGGAGAGCATCACACTCTCCAACCACTCCTCGATTGTTGCAACCTCATCCTCGGAGAGGATTCCGCTACGTATCTGCGATTCACGCTCCTCGTTGAAGGTCTGCATCGTGTTGAGTATCTCCTCGATATTATTCACCGCACTCTGCCCTTCGGGGGAGTTTTGCAGTGTGTAGAAGCCAATCAGCCCCGATCCGGTAGCCACCGAGTGTCCATAGTCGTAGAGTGATTTGGTGTAACGTTCGGCGGAGAGCGAGGTGATTAGTGCCACAAAATCCGAGACCTTCTTGGCGATGGTTCGCTGCACTGAGTCGCTCTGCGGAGTCGAGGTCAACACCTCGATAGCCTCCCACATCGAGATGGAGTTCTGCTCGGCGTAGGATGCAATCCTCTCGATGGTTGTAGCTCCGATACCTCGTGCCGGAGTGTTGATTATCCTCTTCAACGCCTCGTCATCCTTAGGGTTGATTATCAGGCGTATGTAGGCTATGAAATCCTTCACCTCCTTATGGTCGAAGAATGAGTTGCCTTTATATATCTTGTACTGTATTCCTCTGGCACGCAGAGCCTTCTCCAGAGCCTGCGACTGGTTGTTGTTGCGGTAGAGGATAGCTATCTGCGAGAAGTCAGCCCCCTGGCGAGATACCCTCTCCATAATCGACGAGGTGACTCTTTCGGCCTCCAGAGCCTCGGTGTACTCGCGGAATAGAGTTATCGGCTCGCCCATATCCCCCTGCGAAAAGCAGTGCTTATCCATCCTGTTTGAGTTGTGGGCAATCAACGAGTTCGCCGCCTCGACTATAACACGTGTCGAGCGGTAGTTCTGCTCCAACTTAAAGGTCAGAGCCTCAGGGTAGTCACGCTTGAAGTTGAGGATATTCTCAATCTTCGCACCACGGAACGAGTAGATGCTCTGTGCATCGTCGCCCACAACCGACACTCTGCGGTGTTTCTCGGCCAATCGCTTGATAATCACATACTGAGCGTAGTTGGTATCCTGGTACTCATCAACCAGGATATATTGGAAAACCTCCTGATATTGAGCCAGAATCTGCGGATGGTCTCGAAATAGGATGTTGGTCTGCAACAACAAATCGTCGAAATCCATCGCGCCATTACGCTTACACCTAGCACAGTAGGCTGAGTATATCGCCCCAAATTCGGGAATACGCGAACGCCTATCCTCGTTGACTAGCTCCACATTTGCAGCGTAGGCTTCGGGTGTAACCAGTGCATTCTTGGCATAAGATATACGTGCATGTATCGAGTTGGGCTTGTACTTATCATCCCCCAAGTTCATCTCCTTGATGATAGCCTTGATTAGGTTGCGACTATCGGTGGTCTCGTAGATGGTGAAACTCTGTGGGAAACCTATCGCCTCGCTATTTTGGCGCAATATACGCGAGAATATCGAGTGGAACGTCCCCATGGTGATATATCGAGCATCACTCTCGGAGACCATCGACGAGATACGCTCCCTCATCTGCTCGGCAGCCTTCTTGGTAAAGGTCAACGCCAGAATAGAGTGGGGCGCAACCCCATGCTCAATCATAAAAGCTATGCGAGCAGTGAGCACACGAGTCTTGCCCGACCCGGCTCCTGCTATTATTAAAGATGGTTTTTGATAGTTCTCTACCGCTGCTCTCTGTGCGGGGTTCAAACCTATAAGTATATCAGACACTATGTTGTATTTTAATTTGCAAAGTTAAAATCAATCGATAAATAAAAAAATAGAAACAAAGTGTAACTTTTAATTTTTTTTGATTATCTTTGCCCCTGCAAAATGCGATGGTCCCGTAGCTCAGCTGGATAGAGCAACAGCCTTCTAAGCTGTGGGTCTCAGGTTCGAATCCTGACGGGATCACTTTTCAAGGCGCTAATTACTTATTTGACAAGTGGTTAGCGTTTTTGCTTTGGGGGGATTTCAAAACAGCTGAGAAAGACTGAGAAAGACTGAGTCTCAGTAATTCTCAGCAAATTCTCAGCAAAAAAATATCTCCAGAACCTAAAGCTCTGGAGATACTTCTTTTTGATAACCTTAGAGGTTACACCTCCCAGGTGTGGCCTGATGATAGTAGGTCGTTCATGCAGGTGATAGAGCGGGTTTTTTGAACCTCTGCTACCTGTTTCTCGACCTCCTCGCAGTAGACTGTGTCGCCTTCGTGTTTGCGGATAACCCCAAGAGCCACAGGAAGTTCTGGGAACTTCATACCTGCAAGCATATTGTGAAGAGTTGAGTCCTCGCACTCGGCATCGTGAACCAAGATATCAGCCTCTGTGTATCCATCCTCGCCAATAGTCACCGCCTTTAGGCGCATATTCTCGAATACCAAACCGCGTGAGTTATCTTTACCGAACAACATCTTCTCGCCATGTTTCAACGTGATAGTGTTAGCTACTCTATCCGCCTTGGTTTTAGCGAAGAAGTCGTAGGTTTTGGTGTTGAAGATAACGCATGTCTGCAACACCTCGACAACTGAAGTGCCTTTGTGAGATGCCGCCTCAACTAGGCAATCCTCGGTTAGTTTAACCTCCATATCGATAGAGCGAGCGAAGAATGTGCCCTGCGAACCAATCACCAACTCACTTGGGTTGAATGGGTGTTCTACTGTTCCATAAGGCGAGGTCTTAGTCACAACACCCTTAGGAGATGTTGGTGAGTACTGCCCCTTAGTCAAACCGTAGATTTCGTTGTTGAATAGAATGATGTTAAGGTCGATATTACGACGTATTGCGTGGATAAAGTGGTTACCACCAATTGCCAATGAGTCGCCATCGCCTGTTGCAATCCATACGCTGAGGTCTGGATTAGCCACCTTAACGCCTGTTGCTACGGCAGCGGCACGTCCGTGGATTGTGTGGAATCCGAATGTGCGCATATAGTAGATAAAGCGTGAAGAGCATCCGATACCTGAGATAAATGTGAATTTATTGTGGGGTATTCCGTTGTTCTTAGCTATCGTAGTGAAAGCACGTTGTGTTGAGTTGAGAATAGCGTGGTCACCACAACCTGGACACCATCTAACCTCCTGATCGCTTTTAAAGTCTGCTGGACTATATATATATTCCATAGTGGTTTTCTTGTTACATTAATTGGTTAATCTTCTCAACTAGCTCAACAACTGTGAAAGGTTGACCCTCCACCTTGTTAACCTTAAGGAAATTGAAGTGAGGCATCTTCTCGGTAAGGTACGAGGAGAACTGACCTAGGTTAAGCTCACAAACCACGATTTTCTTAAACGAAGAGAATATCTCCTCCACTCCGTGAGGAAGAGGCATAATGTAGTTGAAGTGACAAAGCGAAGCCTTAACACCCTGAGCCTGTAACTGCTCCACAGCGTTGATAAGATGTCCCTTAGTACCTCCCCAACCAACAACCAATACATCACCGCTCTGCTCACCTAGGGTGATGCTCTGAGTTGGGATATAGTCGGCAATCTTCTCTATCTTAGCAGCACGAGTGTCGACCATTATCTGGTGGTTCTTAGGGTCGTGAGAGATGTTACCACGTAGGGCATCCTTCTCCAAACCTCCGATACGGTGCTGTAGGGTGTCGATACCTGGGAAAGCCCAAGAGCGAGCCAACTTCTCGTTACGTTTGTATGGCATAAACTTCTCACCTTCGGGTAGCGGTTTAGCTATCGGAGCGGTGATAGTAGGGTAGTCACTCATATTTGGGATACACCATGGTTGAGAACCATTAGCGATAAATCCGTCGGTTAGAAGAATCACTGGAGTCATGTGCTCTAGTGCGATACGTCCCGCCTCGAAAGCGTAGTCGAAACAGTCGCTAGGGGTCGAGGCAGCGATTACAGCTACTGGAGCTTCACCGTTACGGCCATATAGAGCCTGCATCAAGTCGCTCTGCTCGGTCTTAGTCGGAAGACCAGTTGATGGGCCACCACGCTGAACATCGACAATAACTAGTGGCAATTCAGTCATCACCGCAAGACCGATAGCCTCACTCTTAAGTGATAGACCAGGACCTGAGGTTGTAGTCACTGCGAAGTTACCTGCGAATGCTGCACCGATAGAGGTACAAACTCCGGCAATCTCATCCTCACACTGCACAGTCTTAACACCCAAATCCTTGCGTAGAGCAAGCTCTTCGAGGATTACGGTAGCTGGAGTGATAGGGTATGAACCACAGAATAGAGGTAGACCACTCTTCTCAGATGCGGCACATAGACCCCAAGCTGTTGCCACATTACCAGAGATTGAACGGTAAGTACCCTTCTTAAGCTCTGCGGCAGGTGATTTATAACGATTGGCGAATATGTGAGTATTAGCTGCGAAGTCGTAACCACCCTTCAAAACTCCCTTGTTAGCCTCGGCTACAACTGGGTTTTTACGTCCGAATTTCTTAGTTATGTATTGTAGAGTGTGCTCTAGTGGCAAATCGAATAGGTAGAAACATAGACCCAAGGCGAACATATTTTTACACTTAAGAGTGCTCTTTGCATCAAGTCCGCTATCTTTAAGAGCCTCACGAGTCATGGTGCTGATAGCAGCAATAACTACGTTGTAACCCTCTAGACCTAGCTCCTTAATTGGGTCTGCGGTCTCATATCCAGCCTTTTGGATAAGGTCCTCGGTTAGAGTGTCGGCATCTATAATTACCGTAGCATCGCTCTTTAGCCACTTTCTATTGGCTTTAAGTGCGGCAGGGTTCATCGCCACTAATACATCGCAGTAATCACCAGGGTTAGTAATTTGGCTCGAACCAAAGTGAACCTGAAAACCTGATACACCTCCTACTGTTCCGTGTGGTGCTCTAATTTCAGATGGGTAGTCGGGGAATGTGCTGTTGCCATTACCAAATAGAGCTACTGTCTCCGAGAAGAGAGTGCCCGTTAGCTGCATACCGTCGCCCGAATCGCCTGAAAAGCGAATCACAACGTCATCAATACGCTCAAAGGGTTGTTCTTTCATCTTGTTTCTCATTTAAAAATTATTCCATGGGCAAAGTTAACAAAAAAAATTTAAACCTAAATATTTTTGTTAATTTTTTTAATTTTTAAATGAGATTTTTTTATAAACCCTCCCGCTCTAGCTGCTTTAAAGCCTCGGTAATTAGCTCGCAACACTCTGATATTTCGGTAGTTGAAATCACTAATGGGGGTGAAATTCTAAAGGCGGTGTCGCAGAAGAGAAACCAGTCACTAAGTATGCCTATCTCTTTAAAAATTTCCATTATTCGGTAAAGTCGCTCACTACTACCTAGTTCCACCGCCATAAGCAGACCCGCTCGACGCACCTGTTGAACTAGCGGAGCGTGGCTCAGAGCCTCTTCAAATTGTGCTCCTCGGCTCTCGACGCTCTCGACAACTCCATTATCTATAAGGTATTTAAGCGATGCCAACCCGGCAGCGCAGCAGACTGGATGTCCTCCAAATGTTGTGATGTGTCCCAGAACGGGGTCGTGTTGCAGAGTCGACATAATCTTCTCGCTAGCGACAAACGCACCAAGAGGCATACCTCCACCAAAAGCCTTGGCTAGGGTTACGATATCGGGGGTAACGCCCCACCTCTTCATTGCGAACATCTCGCCACAGCGACCCATTCCGCTCTGAATCTCGTCGAAGATAAGCAGTGCTCCAACCTTGTTGCACCTCGCCCTGAGAGCCTCCAAATACCCATCATTGGGTAATCTAACTCCTGCCTCACCCTGGACAACCTCGCTCACCACACACGCTGTCCGCTCGGTGATAAGCTCCAAATCCTCCATCGAGTTGAACTCGATATGTCGAGTATCGGGGAGTAGAGGCTCAAATGGCGTACACCACTCACTACCCTCATCGCCCTGCATAAGCGATAGAGCGCCCTGTGTCGAGCCGTGATATGCCCTGCGCATCGAGATAATCTCGCCCCTGCCAGTGTAGCGTTTAGCGAGCTTCATCGCACCCTCCACAGCCTCAGCACCCGATGAGACGTAGTAGAGGCTCGATAGCGGAGCGGGCAACAGGCTTGCGATAAGCGTAGCGTACTCCACCTGGGGTCGCTCGACCAGCTCGCCATAGACCATCACATGCATATACTCGGCCACTTGCCTCTGCACCGCCTCGACAACAGCAGGGTTTGCATGCCCCACATTACTCACCGAGACCCCTGCGATAAGGTCGAAATAGCGTTTGCCCTCAGGGGTGTAGAAGTGTACGCCCTCGGCACGCTCCACCTCGACCATCATTGGCGAAGGGGATGTCTGGGCAACATGTTGTAGGAATTGGGTACGTAGCATATTGATGGTTTCTTTTGAATTAAGAGGTATGTCAATTAAGAATTAAGAATTATAAATTAAGAGTTATTAACGCCCTTTTCGTCATTGCGGGCTTGAGTTCCTCTTCCTCCTTCGCACCTCGGCAAATTGAGCAAGCTCATTTGCACTCGGTTTGTCGTCGGTTGACCCGCAATCCCTAACGCAATAATGAGATTGCGGCTCTCAGGCCGCAATGACATTCTTTAATTCTTAACTCTTAATTTCTAATTCTTAATTTTATTTAAACAGGTTAAATCGAGCAAAGGCTTTGTTGACTCTCTCGCGGATGATGAACTCCAACAGTAGGAGCACCACAGCCACGGATAGCAGCACATGGAATAGCTCGTTATACTCCTCGAAGGAGATAGTTGTAAGCTCACTCTTCTCCATCTGCTCAATCGAGTCGACAATCTCCGCGAGACCTATATTACTTCGTGATGCCCTCACATAACCACCCTCGGTGATGGTGGCAATCTGTTGCAGTGTCGCCTCGTCGAGACGAGTGACGACCATCTCGCCATTTTCATCGCGGATAATCTCACCATCGATACTCACAAGAGCACCTTCGGGAGTTCCTATACCTATAGTAAATAACTTAACCCCAGCCTCTTTAGCTCGCTGGGCAACGGCGAGTGCTCCTCCATCGTGCTCCTCACCATCGGTTATCAGGATAATCACCTTGCTCGCCTCGCTGTTGCTCGAAAAGGAGAGCATCGCAAGCTCCAGAGCCTTGGCGATGGATGTACCCTGTCGGCTCACCGACTGAGGCGACAATCGCCCAGCTTGTGACTGCGCCATGCGGTAATCTGCGGTGATAGGTAGCTTAACTGCCGCTTCGCCTGCGAAGGCGATAAGTCCCACTCTATCCTGCTCCATCGAGTTGAATAGTTGGTTCACAGCGTGTTTGGTGCGCTCCAATCGGTTGGGCTCGAAATCCTCTGCCAGCATCGAGTTCGAGACATCGACCACGAGCATCATCTCGACACCTTCGCTCTTCACCTCACGCAGTTTAGAGCCCAGTTGAGGTCGCGCTATTGCGAATACAACGAGCGTTACGGATAGTATCACAAGGATAAACTTCACCACCCGTCGAGTCCTCGACATAAGCGGCATAAGGGTGTTGATAAGTTCGGGATTACCAAACTTAGCCACTCTACGTTTGCGATTAATTGTTGCGACAATAAAGATTGCCCACATAAGAGGCAGCACCAAAAGGAGTGCCGTAAGTTCTGGATTGGCAAATCTAAACATTATGGTAATCTTCTAATTATTAACGTTTTCAATATATATTCGAGTAGTAGCAACACCAACGCTGCAACTGCCCACATAAGATACTTCTCGTGGTGGATAGTGAACTCATACATCTCAACCTTGCTACGCTCCATCTCGTTGATTTGGTCGTAGATACGTTGCAGTGAGTCCTCGTCTGTAGCACGGAAATACTCGCCACCGGTGGTTTGAGATATCTCACGCAGTGTCTTTTCGTCAATCTCGACCTTCACCTGGACATAGTCGACAACATTACCATACATATCCACACGTGGGTATGGTGCAGTTCCATTCTTGCCCACACCAATAGTGTAGACCTTGATACCCTGCTCCTTGGCTATCTGTGAAGCGGTTAGCGGAGCTATCGAACCTCGGTTGTTGACTCCATCGGTGAGCAGGATAACCACCTTGCTCTTGGCATCGCTCTCACGGAGTCGGTTGATTGCCGTAGCTAATCCATCGCCTATGGCTGTTCCATCCTCGATAACGCCACTTCTCACACGGCTCAGTAGGGTCTGTACCGTTGCCTGGTCGGTGGTGAGAGGCGATTGGGTAAATGCCTCACCGGCAAAGACCACGATACCTAATCTGTCTCCAAATCTATCCGCCACGAATTGGCTGGCCACCTGCTTTGCGGCGGTGATTCTATCGGGTTCGAAATCCCGTGCCAACATCGACGAGGAGATATCCATCGCCATCACAATATCGATACCCTCGCTAGTTATGGTGCTGCTCTCCTCGCTAGTTTGAGGTCGTGCTATAGCGATAATCAACAGTGCCACCGCCACAAGGCGCAGCAGCGCAGGGAGGTGACGCAGGTAGTACCTCCAGCTCCGAGGTGCTCCTTGCAGGGTCTGAGTTGTCGATATCTTGATTGATGCCGTACCCTTACGCAGAGCGTAGAGCACGTAATAGGCTACCGCTGGAATAAGCAGCAGAAGTAGCCATAATATATTTGGTGATGCAAAATTCATCTTAAAAGTATTTTAGGGAGAAAATAGACCTCCCTTTTAGAGTAAATTACCAATTCTTAGCTCCACGTATCAGCACCCCTTGTGCCTCCTCGCGGTCGAGTTTCTCCTGAGTCTTATCCTCCTGAGCCTGGATAGCATCCAAAATCTGCTCCTGCTGCTGCTCGCTCATTCCACCTTGAGGCTGCTGACCACCATCCTGCTCCTGCTCATCATTGCCGCCTTGGTCTTGGTTTTGGTCTTGATTCTGCTCCTGCTGCTCTTGGTTCTGGTCTTGGTTTTGCTCTTGGTTTTGCTCATCCTCGCCATCGCCATTTTGGTCTTGGTTCTGCTCTTGCTGGTCTTGATTTTGCTCTTGGTTATCCTCGTTTTGCTCTTGCTCTTGGTCTTGATTATCTTCGTTATCCTCATTCTGCTGCTGCTCTAGCATCTTCTTGGTGTAGGCGTAGTTATACTTCGCCTCAGCATCGTCGGGATTCAGACGCAGCGAGCTCTTATAGTTATCCAAAGCCGCCTGTAGGTCGTTACCCTCGAAGGCTATATTTCCCATATTGTAGAGCACCTCGGCACGCTGATTATCTGTGAGTAGAGTATCCTGCGCCAGGGGTTGTAATACCTTAACTGCCTGCTGGGCTGAGTCCGCCTTGAAGAGCGCAGAGCCTAGGTTGTAGTTAATCTCGTAGCTCTGTGGCTCGTAGCTCAACGCCTCTCGATACCTCTCAACCGAAGAGGCATACTCACCCTTCTCGAAGTCTCGGTTTCCTTTGCGCAAGAGTGCACGTTCGGGCAGCTCCTGTCCATAGAGCGAGAGCGAAAGGAGTGAAAATAGAGCCAATATTATATATCTGTAAAATTTCATACCATTCTATAATTTTATATCCATTTCATCTTTGGTCTCCTCGATTTGCTCAATCTCCTTGGTCTCCTCGACAAAGTAGTACGCCTTGCGATAAGCCTCTTCGTTCTCCTCACCTTCGGGTTGAGCCTTTGCGAACTTCACAAGGTCGGCATCACGCAGTAGCGAGGTCAGAGACATCGAACTCTTCTGTGGGATATCCACCTCACGCATCGCCTCAAGAATCTCGTCGGAGGTCATCTCCATCGCTGAGATATCGTATCGACGCTCGATATAGTGGCGCAGGATTTGGGTAATCGACGAGTAGTACTCCTTATGGCGGCTATTCTGCCAAAGTTTCTGGTTGTGAATACCCTCCAACGCCTCGATAGCCTCGACATGGGCAGGTGGTACGGGTGGTGCTTTGAATAGGTCGCTAAGTGATTTGCCCCTCGATTCGAGATACTTTTTAAGGGCATATATCGCCAAGGCTAAGAGCACCAACGAGAGTAGCGTCCAACGAAGATAGCCTCTTATCTCTTTGAGCTTGAATGGTAACTTCTGCTGCGCCTTGATATCGTAGATATATGCAGTCGAGTCAATCTCGAAAGTTCCAACCTGCAACACCAACGAGTCGCGACTGCGCAGTGTGTCGGTGATATTTTTGTCGAGGTAGAGAATCTCCGCCAACCCCAAATTAACACTGCCCTCTTGGAACGCCTGCATAATATACTCCTTGCGCAGCGTTAGACGACGACCATCGACCGCGACGGTGTCCAGAGGTAGCTCCTCGACAAACTCAATGGGCGAGGATGAATCTTCGTTGCCATCCCACTGCGGAAAGGCAACTCCACTAACCATATCGACCTGTGTGGTGATGACATACTTGAACCTATCACCAATAGCCACACTATCGGGGATAAGCTGCGCCTCGACTATCGGCAGGGCAGCCATAAGGGTCTGCGCTACAAAGCAAACCCCTAAAAGTAGTAGTAATATTTTTTTTCTAATCATACCTGTTTTATCTACGTCATTGCGGATTTGGGTTACTCCTTTTCGTCATTGCGGGCTCGACCCGCAATCTCTTGTTTTCCTGAGTCTTTTCTTTTCGTCATTGCGGGCTCGACCCGCAATCTCTTGTTTTCCTGAGTC